>NZ_JBHVPP010000065.1:0-1013 GCF_042887295.1 Streptomyces sp. NPDC057950 | reverse complement strand
CCTGACGGGCGCCATGAGCAGGACAAGCACGGCCCACGCGCTATCACGCACCAACTCGTAAGACCGTGTCCTACATGGTCAGTTGGCGTTGTGCTAGGTATGGGGAGTGGGCGGTGGGGATGGATTGTTCCGGACGGATTATGGGAGCTGGCGAAGCCGCTGTTGCCGCCGGCCCGAGTTCGTCCGCAGGGCGGCGGGGCGGCGAACATCGATGATGAGGCGGTGTTTGCCGCGGTCATCTACGTATTGGTCAGCGGCTGTGCATGGCGGGCGTTGCCACCCTGCTTCGGAGCGTCGAAGTCGACCGTGCACCGCCGCTTCGCCATCTGGTCCCGTGCCGGAGTCTGGGGCCGACTCCATCAGAGGGTCCTCCAGCTTTTGGACGGACAGGACCTGGTCGACCTGTCTCGCGCCGTCCTCGACTCCGCTCATGTCCGCGCTAAAAAAGGGGCGAACTTGCAGGTCCGAGCCCCGTGGACCGGGGTAAGCCCGTTCCAAGATGCACGTCCTGTCGGATGCGAACGGACTGCCTCTACGCGTCGGAGTCTCCGCGGCCAACACCCACGACAGTCTCGCTCTGAAGCCGATGCTGTCCCATTTCCACATGGGACACGAATCCCACGCGACCGAGTCCAAGCCCCAACGTCTCCACGCCGACAAAGCGTACGACGTTCCTCACCTGCGGCGATGGTTATGGGGCAAGCACATTGGCGTCCGGATCGCCCGCAAAGGCGTCGAGTCCAGCGAGCGGCTCGGCCGACGCAGGTGGGTGATCGAACGCACCATGTCCTGGCTGACCGGCTACCGCAGGCTCAACCACCGCTATGAGCGGAATCCGGGCAACTACCTGGCATTTCTCGGACTGGCAGCCGCTCTCTGCTGCTACAAAAGGTTCCTCAAACTGACCATGTAGGACACGGTCTAACGAGTTGGTGCGTGATAGCGGGTGGGCATGCTCTGCTGGTGAGAGGCATGGTGGATCGTTCGGTTCTGACACATCCGTTGTTCACGGG
>NZ_JBHVPP010000064.1:0-1017 GCF_042887295.1 Streptomyces sp. NPDC057950 | reverse complement strand
ACGAGTTGGTGCGTGATAGCGCGTGGGCCGTGCTTGTCCTGCTCATGGCGCCCGTCAGGTGGTGATGCTGCGGTCGGATACCAAGGTGGCGATGGCCTGGTAGGTGTCGGGGAGACGGTCGCGGCGGTGGGTCCAGCGCTGGAGTTGTTTCCAGCGTTTGTGGTCGGCGAGGGCGTGTTCGACCGTGATCCGTTGTGAGGAGTGCTCGTGCCGCTGGCGTTCGTTGTGTTCGAGGAAGGGGAGTGTCGCGCCTGGTCGTAGCTTGCGGGGCTGGGTCAGAGCCTTGCCTCGATGGTCTCTGCTCAGGCCGAGGTAGCCGTCGTCGAGGAGGACCTGGACCTGGTAGAAGGAATGGAAGCATCTGCTGATACCGGCCAGACGGGCGGCAGTGGCGTCGTGCATCCGCCCGGGCCGTAGGGCGTCGGTCCACAAGGTACGGCCCTGATGGTCGGCGATGACGGTGGCCTTCATAGTGTTCTGCTTCTTCTTGCCCGACACGAAGGCCCGCCGGCCGCCGCGGCCTGCGGCCGGGCGGCGGACCTGGACTTCAGTGGCGTCCAGCCGCAGCCGGACACCTTCGGCCTGGGCGTAGGCAAACACATCCTCCAGCGTCCGCAGCCGAACACCGGGCCGTTCCGGAACGGCGAAGCCCCGCCCTGCCAGCAGTCGGCGCACCTCACCCACCGCCCTGGTCACGGTCGAGCGGTCCACCTCGTACAGCAGGGCCAGCACGGCGTGCGGCAGGTCGTGGCGCAGATGGATGAGTGTGGCTACCAGCCGGTCCACGAACACCAACTGATGCCGGGCACCGGCACCCGGAGCCCGCTTCCTCGCCCCGCCCCGGGCCTGGTGTCGGCGCCCCTCCACCCCGACTACCCACGGCCTGGCCAACTCCGCCACCAAGCACGACAGATGACTCCTCGAGACGCCCGTGAACAACGGATGTGTCAGAACCGAACGATCCACCATGCCTCTCACCAGCAGAGCATGCCCACCCGCTATCACGCACCAACTCGT
>NZ_JBHVPP010000063.1:0-1134 GCF_042887295.1 Streptomyces sp. NPDC057950 | reverse complement strand
CTATTTAGCAGAACAAAACTATGCGCACAATTCTTATATTGGAGTTTGGGCAGAGAGACGAATCGAGACCATTGTAAATACGGTGGGTATTTTAAAAGCCGGCCATGCTTATATTCCTGTGAACCCGGAACATCCTGAGGAAAGAATAGAATATATCGTGGAACATAGTGATATCAAGCTCATGATTCATCCGGATTTATATGAAAAAGAGAACCTTTCCACCTATAACGATGGTGCCTTGGAATCGCTAGAAGGCTGCCAGCAGGATAGAGCCTATGCTATCTATACGTCAGGAAGTACTGGACAGCCTAAGGGTGTTGTGATCACCCATGAGGCAGTAGTGAATACACTATTAGATATTAATGAGAGATTCAAAGTAGGCAGCGAAGATAAAATCATTGCCCTATCATCGATGAGCTTTGATTTATCTGTCTATGATATTTTTGGAGCACTCATTAGTGGAGCCCAGTTAGTATTAATTCCCGATCTCTTAGATGTGGCCAGCATTCACCAGATCATGATCGAAGAAGAAATCACGATATGGAATTCGGTTCCGGCCATTATGGATATGTATCTGGAAAGCACAAAACAAGACACAGTGCGGAGATCTGCAGCAGAGCGCTTACGTATGGTGATGCTAAGTGGAGACTGGATTTCTCTTGGTTTGCCGGAGAAAATCAAAACAAGAATGCCAAAAGCACAAGTGATCGGGTTAGGTGGAGCAACGGAAGGCTCTATATGGTCCATCTATTTCCCAATCACAGAAGTGAAGCCAGAGTGGAAAAGTATCCCTTATGGATATCCGTTGAAAAATCAACAAATTTACGTACTGGATGATTGTGGAGAAGAATGCCCGGTAGGCGTTCCAGGAGAACTGCATATTGGTGGAAAAGGAGTCGCCGTAGGTTATCTCAATGAAGAAGAGAAGACGAAGGCCGCCTTTATCAACCATAGATTAGGGTATCTGTACAAAACAGGTGATTATGGTGTGATGCGTCAGGAAGGATATGTAGACTTCCTTGGAAGAAAAGATAGTCAAGTAAAGATACGTGGACATCGTGTCGAACTGGGAGAAATAGAACACTGTATCAATCATTTGCCAAATATTCACCAGTCCGTAGTCGCTGATTATAG
>NZ_JBHVPP010000062.1:0-1384 GCF_042887295.1 Streptomyces sp. NPDC057950 | reverse complement strand
GGGTCTGTAAAGCGAGCGGTGTAACTGGGTTTGGTGTGGCTAGAGTTGGCCTGCGGTGAGGCGGCCGTCGAAGGCCAGGTCGAAGGCGTTCATGGCGCCTTTCCAGCGCATGGTCCAGCGTTTGCGGCCGGCGCCGGTCGGGTCGAGGCTCATGACGGCCATATAGACGCACTTGAGGGCGGCCTGCTCCGTGGGGAAGTGCCCGCGGGCACGGACGGCCTTGCGGATGCGGGCGTTGACGCTCTCGATGCTGTTGGTCGTGCACACAATGCGGCGTATTTCCGCGTCAAACTGAAGGAAAGGCGTGAACTCCGCCCAGCTGGACTCCCAGAGGCGGACGATCGCCGGGTATTTCTTGCCCCAGGTCTCGGCGAATTCCAGGAACCGTGTCGTGGCCGCGTCCTCGGTCGGCGCGGTATAGACGGGCTTGAGTGCCTTCGCGATCTTGTCCCAGTCCTGTCGGGCCGCGTAACGGAATGAGGCCCGCAGGAGGTGCACTACACATGTTTGCACCACAGTTCGAGGCCAGACCTCGCCGACAGCATCCGGCAGTCCCTTCAGTCCGTCACAGACCAGCATCAGGACATCGTCGACGCCCCTGTTCTTGAGCTCGGAGAGTACTCGCAGCCAGTGTTTCGCGCCCTCACCGCCGTCGCCGGCCCACAGCCCGAGAATGTCGCGGTGCCCCTCGGCGGTGACCGCCAGGGCCACATAGATCGGCCTGTTCGCCACTTGGCCATCGCGAATCTTGACGTTGATCGCGTCAATGAAGACGACCGGGTAGACGCGGTCGAGCGGACGGTTCTGCCATTCGGCCATGCCGTCCATCACCTTGTCGGTGATCGTGCTGATGGTCGTCTTGGACACGCTGGCGCCGTAGACCTCGGCCAGGTGCGAGGAGATCTCGCCGTGGGTGAGGCCCTTCGCGGACAACGACAGGACCATCTCGTCGACGCCGGTCAGGCGGCGCTGCCGCTTCTTGACGATGGCCGGCTCGAAAGAACCCTCCCGGTCGCGGGGGACGTCGATCTCGACCGGCCCGATGTCGGTCAACACGGTCTTGGAGCGGGTGCCGTTGCGGGAGTTGCCGCCGTCCTTGCCCGCCGGGTCATGCTTGTCATAGCCGAGATGGTCGGTGATCTCGCCCTCCAGGGCGGACTCCAGAACCGTCTTGGTCAGCTGCTGCAGCAGCCCGCCCTCGCCGGTCAGCTGCAGACCCTTGCTCCGGGCCTGCGCAACGACCTGCTCGATGAGCTTCTGCTCGACCGCTGCACTCTCCAGCGACGGTTCCGCCAGGTCATCGGCGGTCGCGGACTCGGTCACGGTGTCAGTCACTTGATGTCTCTTCCATGATCATCAGTTACACCGGCGAGCGTACAGACCC
>NZ_JBHVPP010000061.1:0-1537 GCF_042887295.1 Streptomyces sp. NPDC057950 | reverse complement strand
ATATTATACTAAATGGTGTACCCTGAATTCAACAGTTTATTTTCATTACACCAAACAGTATAAAAAATTACACCAAACAGTATAAAAAATTACACCGATTAAAATCCTCTTAAACTACTGATATACCAATGTTTTTAGCTATTTTACTCCTTTTTTTACTCTTATCTATAAATATAAGGGCTATTTTCCATACAAGGTTCGAGTAGTATTTTTTAAGAAAGTCACTTAAAAAATCTCCACTCTTTTCTCCTTGCATTTCAAATTTCGGCAGGTGAGGGCATATCGCCAAGCCGACCATACCCAAAACGAAGTTAATCATGATCGGCTTGTGCTAGCAATTATACCTGCCGAACCGCCAGAGCTACTGTCCTAAAATCCAATTCTATTTCAAAATGTATATACACTATTTTTAAAAGCCAGCCTCACACCCCAAAACGAAGAGGGCAATAAAAGTGATATATTTATATTAAATAAAATGCAGGAAAACTAATTCGTTGCGCCGTATTGCTTAGCGTAGCGAGTATAGGAGGCAATATGAAGGAATATCAAAGTAGCCAAATAGCAGGGATTGTAGGTATATCGGTCGCTACGGTACGTAAGTATGCACAGTACATGGAAAAAGCGGGCTATATGTTTCTTAGAAATGAAAGCGGCCATCGAGTGTTTTTAGATAAACATATTTTACTCTTTAAAGAATTTAATGGCCTCTCAAAGACAGGGAATTTATCTTTGGGCCATATTGCCAATACGCTGGCTGCCAAATATAATGACTTAAAAACTGAAGAAAATGATAACCATATCGGGGGCGAAGCGGCACCCGATACGACCTTGATAGATAAGGCTTCAAAGGATAAAATCGCTCTAACAGATGAGCAATATAATTCTTTAATGAATAAGCTTGATAAACTCGCTACGCTAGACGATATAGTGGAACAACTTGAACAACAAAAAGGGTTTAATAAAATGCTCATGGAGCAATTAGAACAGCAACAAAAATACATTGAACAAAGATTAGATAAAAGAGATAGTCAATTGATTGAGTCGATGAGAAATTCTATGGATCAACGCCAAGCTATGATTGAAGCTGCTGTGGCTAAGGCTTCAAAGAAGAAATGGTGGGAGTTTTGGAAATAATGTCGTTAATTTGCGAATAGTTATATAGCATGAATACAGTTAAGATCGCCTTATACACTGATACATAATGGGCGGTCTTTGTTATTGCTATGTAGGTTATATCTAGTAGCTGTCTTCACTAGCGGAATAAGATTTAAATATTGAGTACTCTCTAGATGTATGATAACTATTTATGTCTCTTTTTGTTGGTAAAAAATATAAATATAGGCATCTGTCAACGGTAAATCGCAAGACCGTCAGGTCGAGAATTTAAGGAGTTGATAGATTTACAAGACCCAAACCCTCTGGGCACTCAAACAACCCCGTTTGTTTGACGCCAACCGGCGAGGGAGCCCCCTCAAAAAGTGAGGGGGTTGGGGGAGATTCATCGCTCGGCTCCACGGGAAGAGTTCCCCTTACCGGT
>NZ_JBHVPP010000060.1:0-1946 GCF_042887295.1 Streptomyces sp. NPDC057950 | reverse complement strand
ACACACCCACACCCCTTGCCAACACCCGCCCCCACCCCCAACCCGCCACACCCCACCACCCCACCCCCCACCAACCCATCACCCGAAAGTGGATCACGATCCATGGAGGTGCGGGGCGGCCTCGGAACCCTTCACCGGTGCCCTTCCCGTGATGATCCGTCGGCCCGCCGACCAGGGCACGCCGAAGCGGGGTTCCGCCCGGACGGCGCGTGGCGGGCCGCTCGCTCAGCGGCCCAGCGCCTCGCGCGGCTGCTGTTTGTCCATCGTGGAGCGTCCCTCGACGCCCTTCTCCCTGGCCTCTTCGCAGAGCTGATCCCTGGTGAGCCCCCGAGCACCGCTGCGGGAACGCACTTCGCCGCGCCGAGGTGCGGACTTCCTGTCACGCGGGTCAGAGGACGTCGGTGTCGTCGTCCGGGATGCGGTGGACGGCGGCCTCCTCGGCTGCGGCCGCGCCGCCGTCGATGCCCACGTCCTCGGCGAACATGTCCTTCTCGGCGTCCTCGTGCGCGCCACCGTCCCGTGCCACGAGTCGGCCCGCGCGCTCCTGCCCCACCTCGTCGTCCAGCGGCTCGCCCTCACCGTCCGGGAGGTCACCGAGACCGTCGTCAGTCTCCATTTCCTCGAGAGCCGGGTCCGCCACCTCCTCCGCCAGCCGCTGATCCAGGCTCTCGCCCTCCCGCTGCTCCCGTGCGGTGGTGCCCTGGTGCTCCACTCCCAGCGGGCGCTCGGGCGGCGACCAGCCCTCGTCGTACGGGTCCGACCCGCGGTCGTAGAGCGTGTCCTCCGGGTCGAGGATGCCCTCGTCCTCGCGCCCCTCGGGGCCCTCGGGCTGATAGACCTCGTCGCCCATGACTTCCTCGTTGTCCTGACCGTCCATGGCGTGTGACCTCCGGGGCGAGTGCGTGCCCTGCGGCCCGCGTATCCAGGCTGCTGCACACCACACCTTCCGGCACGCCGGATTCGCGTCCCGGCGAAAAGTGTTCACGCACGCGACGACATGGGCGCCCGTCGGCCGCTGTCGGGCTCGGAGGTCCGCCGGGCAGGACTCGGCCCACTCGGCTCAGCCGACGCCGTCGGGCCGCACGGCGGGACCACATACTCGTTGGATTTCCCGGCCGCCTCATCAGAGATACCCATCTCATTATCTCCCGTTCGCACGCACGGCAATACCGCACGCATTAACGACGGATCCGACGACGTGTCCAAGGAGAGTGACGGGCCCATGAAAAGGATCGAACGAGCCGCGGTCTCCCTTCATGGCGACGGCGCTCGCAATCAGCCCTCGGCCGGTCGCTGGCAGGCCGGGCACAGGACGAGACAGCCGTCCGGATCCGGGGTGACGACGGTCCCCCAGCCACGGCATTCCTCGCAGTCCCGGGCTAGGGCGACGTCCAGGCGCGGGTCGGCGGCACAGGGGTCGGGATGAGTTGCTTGGGCCATGACGTGCTGCTCCTCGGCATGGGGGCGACGACAGAGCCACATCGTCGTTGTCGATGTATACCCATGTCCCGCCTGTCGCGGATGCGCCGCGGAGGCATTTCCTCGGTCGCGCATCGAACGCGGGACGCTTCCCCGCGCACGCGAACAGCGCTGATCCCGACCGAAGGACTCGCCCCCCCTCTCACGCCTCACCCCGTATCCGGCGTCCAAACCCGGAAAGTTTCCACAGGGAAAACGTCGGATCCGCCGCGTCCCGAGGTCGCGGCGGATTCGATGTGTAGCATCCGGGGCACAGGGCACCCGGCGTTCCGAGAAAACGTCACCGAATTCGATGACGCCTGTACAACCCCGCATTTCCTGACGGCGGGGAAGCGAAAGATATCGAAGAAGGAGCCGTTTTATGAGCGACAGCATCTGGGGCTACCAGCCGACCACCGGCCACGCCGCGGGCACCGACCTGATCGGCTACAAGGTCGAGGCCACCGACGGCAGCATCGGCAAGGTCG
>NZ_JBHVPP010000059.1:0-1952 GCF_042887295.1 Streptomyces sp. NPDC057950 | reverse complement strand
GCCGAGTAGCCGGGAGGAATCTCACCTCCCGGCTCTCACAGAACCGTGCGTAACAGTCTCCCGTTACACGGCTCTTGTCGTCCTGTTCGTCAGGTCATCACGGATGCGACGG
Organism: Streptomyces sp. NPDC057950; assembly: GCF_042887295.1. NCBI lineage: Bacteria > Bacillati > Actinomycetota > Actinomycetes > Kitasatosporales > Streptomycetaceae > Streptomyces > Streptomyces sp. NPDC057950. The sequence continues at coordinate 1,840 of NZ_JBHVPP010000059.1, read as the reverse complement.
TGCAGCGCCAGTGCGCGAACATGCGGGGGTAGCGCCGAGCGATCTCCTGCATCTTCGCGATGGCTTTCCGTTCAGCCGCGAGCCGCTTGTACTTCTGGCGGATCCAGCGCACCAGGTAGGCGTTGATGCGCATCAAGAAGGGATTCAGTTCCCACGGTCTGAACCGGCCGTAGTAGTTGATCCAGCCGGCCACGACAGGGTTGATTCTGCGGGCAAGCTCCTTGAAGGAAAGGTCGGAGCGGGTGTGCAAGTGCCAGGAGCGCACTTCCCGTCCCATCTTCTTCAGGGCATCGCTGCTGACAGCAGGATCGAACGACTGAAACGACTTGCCGTATCGATCCTGGTTCTGCCTGGCTCGGAACGTGTAGCCGAGGAAGGTGAACACCGTGTACTCGAAGGAGCCACGCCGTTTGCCGTCTTTGCAGTACACGATCCGGGTCTTGGCCGGATGCAGTCGCAGTCCGACCTCAACCATCCTGTTCGTGAGTGCGGCCAGTACCTGTCGGGCCTGACGCTCGGTGACGCAGTGCAGGACCGCGTCGTCCGCATACCGTTCGAACCAGATGTTCGGGAACTCCCGCGCCATCCAGGTATCGAACGCATAGTGCAGGAACAGGTTCGCCAGCACGGGAGAGACCGGCGCCCCTTGCGGGGTTCCGCGCTCCCGTTCCAGCAGTGAACCGTCGGGCATGGCGAGCGGCGCGTGGAGCCACCGCCGCACATACAATTTCACCCAAACGGCATCGGTGTGAGCTTCCACCGCCTTGACCAGCAGGTCCCAGGGCACACTGTCGAAGAACTTGGTGATGTCGAACTCCACCACCCAGTCCCGCTTCCAGCAGCGCTCCCGGCACCTTTCCACTGCGTCCAGGGCGGACCGTCCTGGCCGATATCCGTAGCTGTCGGGATGGAAAAGCGGCTCCACCCTTCGCATGAGATGCCGGGCCACCACAGTCTGGGCCACACGGTCAGCGACAGCGGGAATGCCGAACACTCTCGTGCCGCCGCCATTCGGCTTGGGAATCTCCACCGCGCGCACCGGAGGAGGGAAGTACGAGCCCGAAGACATTCGGTTCCAGACCTTGTACAGGTTGCTCTTCAGGTCCTTCTCGAAGTCCTCGATGCTCTGCCCGTCCACTCCGGGTGCGCCCTTGTTCGCCCTGACTTCCTCCCACGCTTCCTTGACTTCCCACTTCGAAATGTCAAACGGCTTGATCTGAGACTTCAACTGGTCCATCGCACTCCTCCCGGACAAAGTCCGGTTGATGTGATCAACACAGTCACGAACGACCCGGCCCCTTCGCTCCACCCCCATTACAGAGGCTTCTTCGCTACTACGAGCCGGTCCGCCAGCAGGTCCCGCGTCGGTACTCGACCCCTCACGGTGTCTGCCGCTTGGGGCACTCCCTCTCCCCCGCAACATGGCGGAGCGTGTCGGGACCTGCCTTCTCCTGTTCCATGCGAAAGCAGCAGACTGGACTCGCGTCGCCTACATGCCGGACACCACCTGGCCAATAAACGGGCGCCCGCCAGGCTCATCCCGGGATAGTGGTCACATCCCGGTTTCGATGTCGTCTTCATCTTTTTCGACACGTCAGCAGCGATTCACTTGCGTTCACCTTTCCAGTCCCCACCTGACGCCTCTTACGACGCCTTTTCCTCATCGCTCACCACGACGGTCTTCAGCCAACGCAGCATGAGGCGGTTTGGAGCCTCCCCCCGCAGGGCGACTCCGAAGGGCCTACCTTCATCTCTCGCACAGCACCATTTCCAGAAGCTGCCCTACTACCAACTCCCTTTCATGTTCAGGACACAAGACCACGAAGATCCACCTCGCCTG
>NZ_JBHVPP010000058.1:0-2181 GCF_042887295.1 Streptomyces sp. NPDC057950 | reverse complement strand
TCGAGCTCATCGGCGGAGTCCGCTTCCCCGCCATCGGCGAACTCCCCTACCTGCTCACCCTCGCAGGCCACGGCTTCTACTGGTTCCGGCTCCGCCGCGCGGTCGCCCCGGGCACCGTCAAACGGCCCTGAGCCATCACCCGGCAGAGATCGCCTGCCTCTGAAAGGACGTGTCGCCATGCCGAAGACCGCGTTGCACCGTCCGGGCCGCCACGCCCCCGCCGCACTGCTCACCTCCCTCGGTGACCTGCTGCGGGAGTGGCTGCCGCGGCAACGCTGGTTCGCGGGAAAGGGACGCCCGGTCACCGGCCTGAGCGTGGCGTCGTCGACCGAGCTGTATCCGGGATGCCTGCATCTCCTGGTACACACCGAACATCTGGGCCCGACCCCCCACAGCGGATCCGGAACTCCCCCGCCCGACGACTGCTATCAGCTCCTCCTCGGCGCGCGGAAGGTCCTGCCGCCCCGGCTCGCCCATGCCTTCATCGGCCGGGCGAGCGCGGGACCGCTGGCCGACATGAGCGTCTACGACGCGCTCCACGACCCGCGGGCGACGGGGCTGCTCCTGGAGCGGCTGCGTACTCCGGGGGCAACGGGGCCGTTGCTCTTCGAGCGCGACGCGCGCGTGACGGTCCCGGCCGGCCTCGCTCCCCGGCTGCTCGACGCCGAGCAGTCGAACTCCTCGCTCGTGTACGGGGACTCCTTCATCCTGAAGTTCTTCCGCCGCGTCCAGCCGGGCATCAACCCGGACCTGGAACTGCCGTGGGCGCTGGCCCGGCAGGGCTGCACCCGGGTACCCGCCCCCGCGGCGTGGTTCGGCACCTCGCAGCCCCGGGAGGCGACGCTGGGGGTGCTCCAGCCGTTCCTGCCGGGCGCCGCCGACGGCTGGACCCTGGCACTGAGGTCACTCGCCTCGGAACAGGAGTTCACCGAGGAGGCCTACGACCTGGGACGAGCCACAGCCGAGGTGCATCTGGCACTGGCGACGGCCTTCCCCGTCGACGCGCCGAGCCCTCTCCAGCACGAACGGCTCGCCGCCGCGATGAGTGAGCGGCTCGACGCCACGGCCCAGGCGGTACCCCAACTCAGCCGCTATGTACCCGGGTTGCGCTCCGCATTCGACGCCCTCGCGTCACTCGACGTCGCGGCGCGGCCGTCCCAGCGGATCCACGGCGACCTCCACCTCGGCCAGGTGCTGAGGGCCGGGCGCCAGTGGTCCGTCATCGACTTCGAGGGCGAGCCGGCCCGTCCGGTCCCCGAACGACGGCGCCTGCAGTCGCCCGTCCGCGATGTCGCGGGCATGCTGCGCTCCTTCGACTACGCCGCGCGTTCCCGCCGCCCCTGGCACCCGGAGTGGGCGCACCGCTGCCGGGAGGCGTACGGGGCCGGTTACGCCGCCGCGGCCGCCTGGGACCCGCACGAGGAGCCCGAACTGCTGCGCGCGTACGAGACGGACCGGGCCGTGTACGAGGTGCTGTACGAGGCCCGGCACCGGCCCGACTGGCTGCCGGTTCCGATGGCCGCGGTCGCTCGTCTCGCCGAAGGCCTCTGATGAACCAGCCCTGTTCCGTGTCCGCTCTCGAGGAGGATGAAGCCGTGGCCGTTTCCACCACCACTGTCGGCGCGGGGCCGGTGGCCCCGTTGGAGGCGGCGGACCGCGCGCGCCTGCTGTCGGGCGCCCACCACGATCCGCACGCACTGCTCGGTGCCCACGAGGTGCCCGGCGGTGTCGTGTTCCGGGTGCTGCGCCCGTACGCGGAGGCCGTGGCCGTGGTGGTCGGCGGGCGGCGTACCGCGCTGACGGACCTCGGCGACGGCCTGTTCGCCGCCGTGCTGCCTCTCGACACGATCCCCGAGTACGTGGTGTCGGTGACCTACGCGGGCCGCGAGTCCGAGGTGCATGACCCCTACCGATTCCTGCCCGCGTTGGGTGAGACGGACCTGCATCTGATCGGCGAGGGCCGCCACGAGGAACTCTGGCGGGCGTTGGGCGCCCACCCCATGACCCATCAGGGGGTGACCGGTACCCGCTTCACCGTCTGGGCCCCGAACGCCCGGGGGGTCAGGGTCTGCGGACCGTTCTCGCACTGGGACGGCACGGGGTATCCGATGCGGTCGCTGGGCTCGACGGGCGTCTGGGAGCTGTTCGTGCCCGGCATCGGCGAGGGCGAGCTCTACAAGT
>NZ_JBHVPP010000057.1:0-2869 GCF_042887295.1 Streptomyces sp. NPDC057950 | reverse complement strand
CGCATGATCGAGATCCGCAAACAGAACAAGGCCTTCGGCCTCGGCTCCTACACCGAACTCCCCTCCTCCAACCCCGCCGTCCTCGCCTTCCTGCGCGAAGCCCCCTCAACCGAGAACGAAGGGGACGAAGGGGACGACCTGGTGCTGTGCGTGCACAACTTCTCCCGCTTCGCCCAGCCCACCGAACTCGACCTGCGCGCCTTCAACGACCGGCACCCCGTCGAGCTCATCGGCGGAGTCCGCTTCCCCGCCATCGGCGAACTCCCCTACCTGCTCACCCTCGCAGGCCACGGCTTCTACTGGTTCCGGCTCCGCAAGGACGCCGTGTAGAACCGGGGCGGGGCGGTTTCCCCCGTCCCGCCCTGGGCACCCATCAGTAACACCCCCGACTCGCCCGGACTCCGGGTCCCTGGGTCCTTGGGTCTCCGGTCCCCCGGTCCCTGGGGAAAGGACGCGACGCCATGTCGGAAGCCGCCACGCACCCTGTCACGGAACCCGTCGCACGCCCCGAGCTGCTCGCTTCGCTCGACCCGCTGCTGCGGGAGTGGCTGCCACGCCAGCGCTGGTTCGCGGGCAAGGGACGTCCGGTCACCGGATTCTCCCTGGTGACGGCCGACGAGTTACTGCCGACGTCCGGTCAGCTGGGCCTCCTCCACCTCCTGGTACGGGCCCACCAGCCGGCCACCCCGGCACAGGGGGCCACGGCTCAACAGGGCGACTGCTACCAGTTGTTGATCGGCGTGCGCGAGGCACTGCCGCCGCGGCTCGCGCCCGCGCTGATCGGTCATGTCGAGGAAGGGCCGCTGGCCGGGCGCACCGTCTACGAGGCGCTGCACGACCCCCGCCCCGCCGACGTGCTCCTCGAAGCGCTGCGCACCCGGTCCCGGATCGGCCGGCTGCGCTTCGAGCGCGACCCGCGTCAGCGGATCCGGGGCGGACTGGCACCCCGGCTGGTGACGTCCGAGCAGTCCAACTCCTCCCTCGTCTATGGAGATACGTTCATCCTCAAGCTGTTGCGGCGCATCGTGCCGGGCGTCAACCCCGATCTGGAACTGCCGCGCATGCTCGCGCGGGAGGGCTGCCCGCGGGTTCCGGCGCCCGCGGCCTGGATGACGGCGGACATCAGGGACGCCCAGAATCCGGCAGCCGGGGAGACATACGTCCTCGGTGTGCTGCAGCCCTTCGTCCGGGGCGCCACGAACGGCTGGGAACTGGCCCTGCACGGACTGGCCAAGGGCGAGGGCTTCGGCGAGGAGGCGCGGGCACTGGGCCGCGCCACCGCCGAGGTGCACACGGCGCTCGCCCGCGCACTGCCCACGACCACTCTGGGGCACGTGCAGATGGAGCTGATGGTCGAGGGCATGACCGAGCGGCTGGCCGCGGCGGCCCAGGCGGTACCCGCGCTGCGGCCGTACGCTCCCGGTCTGCGGACCGCCTTCGAGGCGCTGGCGGACCTGGCCGCCGGGGGGCAGACCTGGACCGCACAGCGTGTCCACGGCGATCTGCACCTCGGCCAGTGCCTGCGTTCGCCCACCGGAGAGTGGTCGCTCATAGACTTCGAGGGCGAGCCGTCGAAGCCACTGGCCGAGCGCCGCATGCCGCAGCCGCCGCTGCGCGACGTCGCCGGGATGCTCCGCTCCTTCGACTACGCGGCCCGCTCGGATCCCCGGACCACCACCGGCCCCGCCCCCGCCGTGTCCGAGTGGGCCGACACCTGCCGGGCCGCCTACTGCGCGGGTTACGCGGAGGTCGCCGGACGCGACCCGCGGACCGATCCCGTCCTGCTGCGCGCCTACGAGACGGACAAGGCGGTCTACGAAGTCCTCTACGAGGCCCGGCACCGGCCAGACTGGCTGCCGGTGCCCCTGGCGGCGGTGGGCCGGCTCGCCGCATCCCCCTGACGTTCCCGCTCACCCCGCCGAGGAGGCCCTGCCCGTGACGCCCCGCCCCCCGTCCGACGACAGTCCGAAGAAGAACGGTGCCAAGAAGCCGGCCACCGGCAAGAAGGCGGCGGTCCAGAAGACTGCGGCCCAGCAGACGGCGGCCGGGAAACCGGCCGAGGGGAAGCCGGCGGCCAAGTCCCCCGAGAGGTCCGCCGGCAAGAAGCCCACCGGGAGCAAGGGCGCCCGGAACAAGGGCGCGAAGTCCTCCCAGAAGGCTCCCGGACCGGCCGCCGGCGGTATCCCGGTACCGGCCGGTGTCGCTCCGGCTCCCACCGACAACTCTCCCGCCGTCGTCGGCAGCACCTCCGACGGCACGGACAACTCCCCTTCCATGAACGGAAGTCCGCGCGCCCTCGCCGACAGCGCGCCCGCCTTCGCCGGTCTCGGTCCGGACGACCGGGAGCGGCTGCTCTCCGGTACGCACCATGATCCGCACGGCGTCCTGGGCGCCCATCCGGTACCGGGCGGAGTGGCCTTCCTGGCCTTCCGGCCGTACGCCCTGGGCGTGACCGTCGTGACGGACGACCTGCGGGCCGAGCTGCACGACGACGGGGACGGCTTCTTCTCGGCCCTCCTGCCGCTGCGCGCGGCCCCGGACGCGTACCGGCTGCTCGTGTCGTACGAGGGGACGGTCCAGGACACCGAGGACGCGTACCGTTTCCTGCCCGCGCTCGGCGAGCTCGACCTCCATCTGCTGGGCGAGGGCCGTCACGAACAGCTCTGGCGGGCCCTGGGCGCCGAGCCGATGACGCACCAGGGCGTGGCGGGCACCCGCTTCACGGTATGGGCACCGAACGCGCGCGGCGTCCGGCTCACGGGCACCTTCAACTTCTGGGACGGCACGGGGTATCCGATGCGGTCGCTGGGCTCGACGGGCGTCTGGGAGCTGTTCGTGCCCGGCATCGGCGAGGGCGAGCTCTACAAGT
>NZ_JBHVPP010000056.1:0-3364 GCF_042887295.1 Streptomyces sp. NPDC057950 | reverse complement strand
GCGCCCGCGAACTCGTCGACCAGGGAACCCCCATCGAGGCCGCCTGCCGCATCATCATCCTCGAGGATCAACTCGAAGAAGCCCAGCGCATCAACGCCGAATACCGCCGCACCGCATCCCGGCAGAAGGCCGGCGCCTGACCCGCAGCCGGACGACGCGCCGAGCAGCAGTCTGCGACCGCTTTCGAGAATACGAGTGCGTGATCTCCGAAGATCGCAGCCGCCGGCCCACGGACGGCAGTCCCAGCTCCCCCCGGCACCACGCCAGACACGCTCTCCCGTACCTCCACCGTTGATACGCCGTCAAGCACAACCGTCCCGCCGGCTGCCGGGCAGACGGACCACAATGCGGGGGAGGTGGGGTGGAGCGCGCGGGGGCTGCGCTGAAGCCGAGGATGCGTGGCCGGCTTCACGCCGGTGTGTCCCCCCTCGCGCTGGGCGGCGGCATCGTCCTGATCGCCGTTTCGCGTTCGGCTGCGCTAGCGGCGGCGTGCGCGGTGTACGCGGTCTCCGCGTGCCGGCTGTTCGGTAGCGGCGCCGTCTACCACCGCGGAACGTGGGGCCCGCGCGGGGAGGCGGTCCTGAGGCGGCTTGGACCACGCCAACATCTTCCTGATCATCGCCGGTACCTACACCCCGCTGGCGGTACTGCCGCTCCCCGAAACCCGGCAGTGAGCGCTGTTGGCCCTGGTGCGGGCGGGCGCCCTGGCAGGCGTCGCCTTCCGCATCCTTTGGATCAGGGCTCCGCGCCGGATGTACACCCCGTGCTACATCCCGCTCGGCCGGGTGGCCGTCTTCAACCTGCCCGAATTCGCGCGCACCGGCGGCACCGCGGTCGCCGCCGTCTACGGACTCAAGCGCCCCAACCCGTCACCGGCCTGGTTCGGCTTCCACGAGGTCTTCCACGCCCTGACCCTCAGCGCCTTCACCACGCGGTACACCGCCATCCTCCTGGCGGCCACCTGACGGCCTGCGGGGCACGCCGAAGCGCGGGACGCGCGGACGGGTCCTGCGCGCGCACGGCCCGGGGAAGCTGCCGGGCGCGGCGGGAGCCCGGGTTCCAGGTCCTGTGGTGCAGTGTGATCTGTCCGCTACCGGACCGGGCAGGCTGTCGCGCGTGTCCCGGGCGGAGTCTTGAGCGTCATCGAGCAGTGAAGGAGTCGATGTGACCGCAAGAGGGTCGGGCAGCGGGCGGCCCGCTCGTCTTCCCGGAGGCGGGACCGGCTCCGGGGAGATGACGTTGGCAGGGACGTTGGAGGCGGCGGAGGCCGCTGCGCCGGTGGAGTCGCTCGACGTGGTCGCGCGCATGCTCAGGGAGCATCTTGGAGCCGGGTCGGTGTCGTTCCTGATCACCGACTTCACCGGCGGCTCGGTGGTACGGCTGGGGACGGCGGGCAGCGTCGATACGGATGAACCCGCCCGCCGCATCGCGCTGCGGGGCACCGTGTACGACGACGTGATCCGCACCCAGCGGCCGAGCGTGGAAGACAGGGGCGAGGGCACGGCGCGGATCGTCGCCCCGGTGACCAACCGCGGGGACGCCATCGGACTCCTCGAACTGTTCCTGCCCGCGGCGCCGGACCCGGCGATGATGCGGGAGATCGGTGAAACCGCGCACGCGCTGGCGTACATCGTCATCGCGAACCGGTCCTTCACCGACGTGTACCAGTGGGGCCGCCGCACCAGCCCGCTGAGCCTGGCCGCGGAGATCCAGCACCGCCTGCTCCCGGCATCGCTGGCGTGCGAAGCCGCGCAGTTCGCGGTGGCCGGGGCACTGGAGCCGGCCGACCACGTCGGCGGTGACACCTTCGACTACGTGATCGACCGCGACACCGTCCAGCTCTCCGTCACCGACGCCATGGGCCATGATGTCGACGCCGCGCTGCTGGCCACCCTTGCAGTCGGCGCCCTGCGCAGGGCACGGCGGGCCGGGGCGGATCTCGCCGAACAGGCCCGCCAGGCCGACCGGGCCGTGCACGAGCACGGCCGCCACGGCTACGTCACCGGCCAGCTCCTGCGCATCAGCCTGATCGACGGCAAGAGCGAGTTCATCAACGCCGGCCACCCCTGGCCGCTGCGCATGCGGAACGGACAGGTAGGGGAGATCACTCCCAAAGTCGACATGCCGTTCGGCTTCCACACCCCTCACCTCTATCGGGTCCAGTCACTGGACCTGGAGCCGCGCGACCGGCTGGTGATGGTGACCGACGGCATGCTGGAGCGCAACGCGGGCGGCCTCGATCTGTCGGATCTGATCGTGCGCACCCGGGACCTGCATCCCCGCGAGGCCGCCAGGACCCTTATCGCGGCGATCGTCGACGCCGGCCACGGTCACCTGCAGGACGACGCGACCGTCATGTGCCTGGACTGGCACGGCGTGGCTCACTCCGAGCGAGACGCCGACACCGGTGCGGACCTCACCGACGCCTCCGCCCCTGCGCGGACGGGACGCACCACTCCCGGGCGATGAGTCCGGGCGGGAGTTCAGCGAGTGAGGGCCCCTGACGTGTGCCCAGGCGTGTGTCCAGCGGCCTGGGCCGGGCGGCAAGAAGCGGTGTCCGCCGGAGCGTCTCCGGCGGACACCGCTTCTGGGCGGGTGTGTGCCTGCGGATCGCTCTTCCATCCCTGCGGATCTTATGTATTTTTTACAACGCCCGTAGCTGCGAGAAGCCTGTCGGCAGCCCTTCCGGTTTGAGAGTGGCGCCCGGGGGTTACACGGAGGGCGTACTTGAGTTCCGAGTGAGGCAGGAGTGAGTGGTTGTGGCTGCGGACGAGAAGGCTCAAGCCAAGGGTGAGCAGGCCAAGGGCAAGGTAAAGAAGGTCGTCGGCGGTGCGGTCGGCAACGAGTCCCTGAAGGCCAAGGGAAAGGCCGAGGAGTCCAAGGGCGACCTGCGCGCGGCCAAGGAGAAGGCCAAGGACGCGATCAAGCCCAAGTAGGCCGCACCGCTTCTGATTCTGATCCCGGCCGCCCGCGGGCGGCCGGGATCAGTGCGGCCCGCGCCCGTAACGCTTCCCCCGGCAGATGAACGGAGTTGCCGCACCCTCTTGCGGAGCGTGCGCCTTGGACCGGGGGAAGGACTGCTGAGCCCCGCACGGCGATGAGGCTGAGGGGTAGGGGGAGCGCCGGGTACGACGCGTTGGCCGGCGTTCGCGGTTCCCCGCCGCCAAGGTCGGCGGGGGCGGGCATCACGGTCGTTGCGCCGGTGTGTGCTGTCCTGCCCGAGGCGTTGTTGGTGGCCGGCCGGACCCAGTGGTCGTCCCTGGCCGTCACAGGCGAGGTGGATCTTCGTGGTCTTGTGTCCTGAACATGAAAGGGAGTTGGTAGTAGGGCAGCTTCTGGAAATGGTGCTGTGCGAGAGATGAAG
>NZ_JBHVPP010000055.1:0-4491 GCF_042887295.1 Streptomyces sp. NPDC057950 | reverse complement strand
CCGAGGGTGTAACCGAAGCCCGGCTCCAGCGGCTCGATCACGAACCGGGAGCGGAATTCGTCGACGACCTCTTCGGTCAACGAGGGACGCTGAGCAATCAGCACGGGGTGTTGCCTCCAGTGGTTTGGCGCCCGCTATGACGCCGTAGACACCACGAAGGGTACGGGCGGTACGGGCGGTACGGTCTCTGCTGACCGCGCTGCACTTCCTCGTGGCGCACGGCGTCCGCAACCTCGGGTGCCTCACGGGGTGAGTGTTAGTGCTCGTCCCCGACGGCGTGACGCTGTATTTCGGTCCTTCGGGGTGGGCTCTTGATCGAGGTCGCATCGGGGATGGTGAGGCCGGAGCCCGGCGGTGGCGGGCGAACATAGACCATGATCGCCGGTTGGCCAAACCGGCGATGGTGACGACCATTGAAGGTGTTCGCATGCGGCTGAGCTCGGCGGGGGAGTCGTACCGGACAGGGGGGACAGAGCCGCTGGCCCATGGGAAAAGCGGACGGTCCTGTCGCCTGCTGTCCTGCTGATTGCGGCGCCCTTCGCTGAAACGCAGCGGCGCTGATGCCTGCAGCACGTTCACTTCGACCGGCTTTCCATCGTCGTTGGCGTAGGTCGAGATCGTGCAGCGCGACCGCAGTGCGGCAAGCTCGAGTGCGAGGTTCGCGCAGAGCGCCACTTCGGCGACGATGCCGACGCCGTCCGGGGCGACCTGGCGGATCTCGGCGGCCGGGTCGTCCTCGCGCTAGTTGATCACGTGGTGGGCCCCGGCGGCGGTGGCCAGCCGGGCCTTCTCCGGGCCGCTGACTGTGCTGATCACGGTGGCGCCGGCCGATCGGCGAGCTGGATCACCGCGTGCCCGACCGCCCCGGCTCCGCCCGCGGCGAGCACCACGGTGCCCTTCAGGGCACCGGGGAGCAGGCGGCGCGGCTCGTCCTCGGCGACGGTGAGCGCGGGCACGTCGAGGGAGGCGTCGACGTCAAGGCCGGTGTCGTCGGCGGCCTGTTCGGCGTGCACGACGGTGAACTCGGCGGCGGTGCCGGTCGGTCGTCCGGTGGCGGCCATGTACAGCCAGACCCGCTGGCCGTCCCGGCTCCGGTCGATCCCGCACCGACGGGGTCGCTCGTGCTGGCGCCGTCGAGGTGCGGAGTGGCCTCGGAGAACTGTTTGGGGTGGGCGAAGCCGGAGCGGGCGTGCCAGTCGGTCGGGTGGGCCGCGGATACGGCCACCCGGACACGGACCTCGCCCAGGGCTGGAGCGGGCTGGTCACGGTCGACGAGCTGGAGAACGTCGGGACGGCCGTGTCGCGGTAGACGATGGCAACTCTTTGGCCGTCCTTGGCTTTTGGTGGGCGTGGGTTTTGCGGGCAGGACTGCGAACCGCGGCAGGGACGAAGCCGTAGGACTTGGCGGTGTCGTCGTGGTCCAGGCCTAGCTTGGTCACGGCGCAGCGCCGCACTGCGCCGTGACCGATCGGCGAAACGGTGCGACCGGCTGACGGAGCTGCCGGAACAGTCATGAGGGCGGCTCCCCGGTCGGTGGCCGCAAGGCGGTGCGCAGCAGCTCGGCGAGGTAGAACGTCATTAGCCGGTTGCCCGGCGCGGTGCCCTGATCGTCGTCGTGGCCCTCGTCGCGCCAGCCACTGCTGCCCCCGCTGGCGGTGGAGTCCTCCCGTGGGTTGTCGTTCTGTCCGCTTCCGCTGCAGCGTGCGCCGAGCCGGGCCATGAGGGCCAGTGTCTGGCCGGCCACCGTCAGGTGTCTCTTGCTGGATGTGCCTTGTTCCCTGTCGGCTGTTGTCCCAACAAAGACGGTCAGGGTATCTCCCACCCGCTTCTCCTCGTCCCCGGTCGGCTTTGACAACCGCCCTCGTACCCCTCCATCATCATTCCACTAATCAGGTAGTGGAATAGTGGTGGTGATCGTGGAGTACCGCATCGACAGGCGGAGCGGGGTCCCCGCCTTCCAGCAGATCGTGCAGCAGACCAAGCAGGCCCTCCGGCTGGGCGTACTCGTGCCGGGTGACCGGCTGCCCACCGCCAAGGAGGTCGCCGCGACCAGCACGGTCAACCCGAACACCACCCTCAAGGCGTACCGCGAGCTGGAGCGCGAGGGCCTGGTTGAACCGCGCCCGGGCCAGGGCACCTTCGTACGCCGCACGCTGGGCCGCCCCGAGACGGGCACCGACTCGCCGCTGCACGCGGAGCTGGTGGCGTGGATGTCGAAGGCGGCCGGGGCCGGTCTGGAGCAGGAGGACGTGGCCGCGCTGGTCGCGTCGGCGATGGAGAAGCAGTACGCCGCCGGGAACGCGGCGGCAACGCGGTCCACGGCGACGGGGGCCACGACAACTAGGAGCACAGGTGAGTGAAGGTATGTACGCGGGGGAACCGGCGATCGAGGCGTACGGGCTGGGGATGCGCTACCGGCGGGGCTGGGCGTTGCGGGACTGCTCCTTCCGGCTACCGGCGGGACGGATCTGCGGTCTGGTGGGACCCAACGGGGCGGGCAAGACCACGCTGCTGAGCATCGCGGCCCATGTCCTGCAGCCGACGAACGGCTCGATCAGCCTGTTCGGTGAGGCTCCGGGCTCGGTGGAGTCCGGTCGGCGCACTGCGTTCCTCGCCCAGGAGAAGCCCCTGTTCCGCCGCTTCACTGTGGCGGAGACCCTGCGTCTGGGCCGGGAGCTGAACCCCGGCTGGGACCAGCGCGCCGCCGAGGACATCATTTGCGCGGGCAACGTGCCTTTCGACGCGAAGATCAGCACGCTCTCCGGAGGCCAGCGCACCCGCGTCGCCATCGCCCTCGCCTTCGGAAAGCGCCCCGACCTGCTGATGCTCGACGAGCCGATGTCGGACCTCGACCCGGTCGTGCGCCACGAGATCATGGGCACCCTCCTCGCCGAGGCCGCCGAGCGCGAAACCACCGTGCTGATGTCCACCCACGTCCTCGCCGAACTGGAGAACGTGTGCGACTACCTCGTCGTCGTCTCCGGCGGCGGAGTGCGCCTCGCCGGTGACGTGGACGAGCTGATGTCCGTGCACACCCTGGTCACGGGCGCCAAGGAGGGTGACGGTATGCCTCCGGCCCTCGGGCAGCACACCCTCGTCGAGTCCCGCACCAGCGGACGGCAGTTCACCGCGCTCATCCGCCCCGAGGGCCCGGTCACCGGCCCCTGGGACATAAACCCCCCGACCATGGAGGAACTCCTGCTCGCCTATCTCCGCTCACCCGACGTACCACCGCTGATCACCCCCACCGCCCAGGTCCACGGCCAGGGGTTCGGCACCGGGGCGGTGGCGGCATGAGCACCTTCACCCGCACCTCGAGCAGCTCCACGGGCGACGGCAAGAACGGGACCATGAACGGGACCACCGACGGGACCTTGAACGCGACCACCACCAAGGCCAACCGGCGCCCCCGACTCAGCGGTATGACCTGGCTGGTCTGGCGCCAGCACCGGACCGCGTTCTGGACGATCCTCGCCGCCACCGCGCTCTCCGTGGCCTGGATCGTCTACCAGCGCGGCCAGCTGGTCGACTTCCTCGACGGCTACGGCTATCCCGGCAAGAGCCTCGACGAGGCGGGCGGCAAGTTGCAGCAGTACAACGACGCGTTCTCCTTCGTCTCCACGGGTCTCCAGGCCATACCCGTCCTGCTCGGTGTCTTCCTCGGCGCCCCGCTCATCGCGGGCGACCTGGAGAACGGCACCGCCAAGCTGGTCGCCGCCCAGTCCATGAGCCGGACCCGCTGGCTCGCCACGAAGCTGGCGCTGGCAGGACTGGTGGTCGTGGTGAGCACGGGCGTGATGTCGGCGGTGTTCGGCTGGTGGTGGAACCCCGTCAAGTCCGAGGTCACGATCATGGACTGGACCTCGGGCGCCGCGTTCAACACGACGGGCCCGGTGCCTGTCGCCCTCACCCTCTTCTCCGTCTTCTGCGGGGTGGCGATCGGTGCGGTGCTGCGGCGCACGTTGACGGCCATGGTGGTCACCTTCGGTTTCACCGTCGTCCTCCAGCTCGTCTGGGGCTACTTCCTGCTGTCGCTCGGCAACGTCGTCACGGTCACGACGAACAAGGGTGTCACGGGCGAGAACGTGTCCCCGTCGCTCCCTCGCGGCGCCTACGAAATCGACCAGTCGTTTGTCACCGGCAGCGGGGATCTGGTGGGCTGGAGCACCTGTTCGGGGTCGCATACCGACGCGGCACGGCAGGTGTGCCTGGACAAGGCCGATGTCGTGGGCTGGGCGGTGCAGTACCTCCCGATGTCGCAGATGAACGCCATGCAGTGGTTCGGGGCGTCGATTCTGTTCGCCCTGACCGCCGGCGTCGTGGCGTTCCTCTTCTTCTGGGGTCGTAAGCGGCTCGTCTGAGTCCGTACGCCCCGCGCCCCTTTGCGAAGGGGCGCCTTAGAAGTCATCTCATTTGGTGAGTCTGCGGTAGCAGATGAGGGTGCAGGCGATGCTGGTGAAGGCGAGGAAATGCTCGGCTTTGCGCTCGTAG
>NZ_JBHVPP010000054.1:1508-3416 GCF_042887295.1 Streptomyces sp. NPDC057950 | reverse complement strand
TGTCATCTCAGGCTGCGAGTACTGTCCTTCGGGGCGTGGAAAGCTGATCGGAGTGGCGAGGGTGTCGGGCACGCTGTTGGGTGTCTGAAGGTACGGCCGATCGTTGGCTGCCTTCAGTGCCGGCCCCAGTGAACTCCGGTGTGAACCGGGGGTGATGGGTGGTTGGTCGTTGTTTGAGAACTGCACAGTGGACGCGAGCATCTGTGGCCAAGTTTTTAAGGGCGCACGGTGGATGCCTTGGCACCAGGAACCGATGAAGGACGTGGGAGGCCACGATAGTCCCCGGGGAGTCGTCAACCAGGCTTTGATCCGGGGGTTTCCGAATGGGGAAACCCGGCAGTCGTCATGGGCTGTCACCCTTGCCTGAACACATAGGGCAAGTGGAGGGAACGCGGGGAAGTGAAACATCTCAGTACCCGCAGGAAGAGAAAACAACCGTGATTCCGGGAGTAGTGGCGAGCGAAACTGGATGAGGCCAAACCATATGCGTGTGAGACCCGGCAGGGGTTGCGCATGTGGGGTTGTGGGATTTCTCTTTCACGGTCTGCCGGCCGTGAGACGAGTCAGAAACCGTTGATGTAGGCGAAGGACATGCGAAAGGTCCGGCGTAGAGGGTAAGACCCCCGTAGTCGAAACATCAACGGCTCGTTTGAGAAACACCCAAGTAGCACGGGGCCCGAGAAATCCCGTGTGAATCTGGCGGGACCACCCGCTAAGCCTAAATATTCCCTGGTGACCGATAGCGGATAGTACCGTGAGGGAATGGTGAAAAGTACCGCGGGAGCGGAGTGAAATAGTACCTGAAACCGTGTGCCTACAAGCCGTGGGAGCGTCGCGCATTGAGTTTACTCAGTGCGTCGTGACTGCGTGCCTTTTGAAGAATGAGCCTGCGAGTTTGCGGTGTGTTGCGAGGTTAACCCGTGTGGGGAAGCCGTAGCGAAAGCGAGTCCGAATAGGGCGATTTAGTAGCGCGCTCAAGACCCGAAGCGGAGTGATCTAGCCATGGGCAGGTTGAAGCGGCTGTAAGAGGTCGTGGAGGACCGAACCCACCAGGGTTGAAAACCTGGGGGATGACCTGTGGTTAGGGGTGAAAGGCCAATCAAACTCCGTGATAGCTGGTTCTCCCCGAAATGCATTTAGGTGCAGCGTCGTGTGTTTCTTGCCGGAGGTAGAGCACTGGATAGGCGATGGGCCCTACCGGGTTACTGACCTTAGCCAAACTCCGAATGCCGGTAAGTGAGAGCGCGGCAGTGAGACTGTGGGGGATAAGCTCCATGGTCGAGAGGGAAACAGCCCAGAGCATCGACTAAGGCCCCTAAGCGTACGCTAAGTGGGAAAGGATGTGGAGTCGCACAGACAACCAGGAGGTTGGCTTAGAAGCAGCCACCCTTGAAAGAGTGCGTAATAGCTCACTGGTCTAGTGATTCCGCGCCGACAATGTAGCGGGGCTCAAGCGTACCGCCGAAGTCGTGTCATTGCAGCAATAGGGCCAACGCCTGCTGTGATGGGTAGGGGAGCGTCGTGTGCCGGGTGAAGCCGCGCCGGAAGGCAGTGGTGGACGGTTCACGAGTGAGAATGCAGGCATGAGTAGCGATACACACGTGAGAAACGTGTGCGCCGATTGACTAAGGGTTCCTGGGTCAAGCTGATCTGCCCAGGGTAAGTCGGGACCTAAGGCGAGGCCGACAGGCGTAGTCGATGGATAACCGGTTGATATTCCGGTACCCGCTGTGAAGCGTCAAACATTGAACCAGGCGATGCTAAGTCCGTGAAGCCGCCCCGGAGCCTTCGGGCAAAGGGGAGTGGTGGAGCCGACGGACCAGACCTGTAGTAGGTGAGTGATGGGGTGACGCAGGAAGGTAGTCCATCCCGGGCGGTGGTTGTCCCGGGGTAAGGGTGTAGGCACGT
>NZ_JBHVPP010000054.1:0-1415 GCF_042887295.1 Streptomyces sp. NPDC057950 | reverse complement strand
GCTGAGACCTGATGCCGAGCCGATTGTGGTGAAGTGGATGATCCTATGCTGTCGAGAAAAGCCTCTAGCGAGTTTCATGGCGGCCCGTACCCTAAACCGACTCAGGTGGTCAGGTAGAGAATACCGAGGCGTTCGGGTGAACTATGGTTAAGGAACTCGGCAAAATGCCCCCGTAACTTCGGGAGAAGGGGGGCCATCACCGGTGATGAGTCTTGCACTCTGAGCTGGGGGTGGCCGCAGAGACCAGCGAGAAGCGACTGTTTACTAAAAACACAGGTCCGTGCGAAGCCGTAAGGCGATGTATACGGACTGACGCCTGCCCGGTGCTGGAACGTTAAGGGGACCGGTTAGTCACTCTTCGGGGTGGCGAAGCTGAGAACTTAAGCGCCAGTAAACGGCGGTGGTAACTATAACCATCCTAAGGTAGCGAAATTCCTTGTCGGGTAAGTTCCGACCTGCACGAATGGCGTAACGACTTCTCGACTGTCTCAACCATAGGCCCGGTGAAATTGCACTACGAGTAAAGATGCTCGTTTCGCGCAGCAGGACGGAAAGACCCCGGGACCTTTACTACAGTTTGATATTGGTGTTCGGTTCGGCTTGTGTAGGATAGCTGGGAGACTTTGAAGTCATGGCGCCAGCCATGGTGGAGTCGTCGTTGAAATACCAGTCTGGTCGTGCTGGATGTCTAACCTGGGTCCGTGATCCGGATCAGGGACAGTGTCTGATGGGTAGTTTAACTGGGGCGGTTGCCTCCTAAAGAGTAACGGAGGCGCCCAAAGGTTCCCTCAGCCTGGTTGGTAATCAGGTGTTGAGTGTAAGTGCACAAGGGAGCTTGACTGTGAGACCGACGGGTCGAGCAGGGACGAAAGTCGGGACTAGTGATCCGGCGGTGGCTTGTGGAAGCGCCGTCGCTCAACGGATAAAAGGTACCCCGGGGATAACAGGCTGATCTTCCCCAAGAGTCCATATCGACGGGATGGTTTGGCACCTCGATGTCGGCTCGTCGCATCCTGGGGCTGGAGTCGGTCCCAAGGGTTGGGCTGTTCGCCCATTAAAGCGGTACGCGAGCTGGGTTTAGAACGTCGTGAGACAGTTCGGTCCCTATCCGCTGTGCGCGTAGGAATATTGAGAAGGGCTGTCCCTAGTACGAGAGGACCGGGACGGACGAACCTCTGGTGTGCCAGTTGTCCTGCCAAGGGCATGGCTGGTTGGCTACGTTCGGGAGGGATAACCGCTGAAAGCATCTAAGCGGGAAGCCTGCTTCGAGATGAGTATTCCCACCCCCTTTGAGGGGTTAAGGCTCCCAGTAGACGACTGGGTTGATAGGCCGGATCTGGAAGGCGGGTAACCGCTGGAGGTGACCGGTACTAATAGGCCGAGGGCTTGTCCTCAGTTGCTCGCGTCCACTGTGT
>NZ_JBHVPP010000052.1:0-13244 GCF_042887295.1 Streptomyces sp. NPDC057950 | reverse complement strand
TCCGATTTCCTCGGCGCTTTCCAGGTTTCCGCTCTCGCGTTTCCCTTTCCGGCGGTTCCGACTCTATCAGATCCTTTCGGGCCTGATTCCCAGTCAGTGGGGCTTGTCCTCCCGGCCGTTGGGCCGTTCCGACATCCCAAACTTTAGCGGATCCTCCCGGCAGGGCCTAATCGGTCCGCCGAGCCCATTCGAATTGAATTCGGGCACACCGAATTCGCCCCGGCTGGGAGATCGTGCTGGTGGTTTGGGTGCCGCATGCGCGGCGGAGGTGCTACCGGAGAACCGTTACGGCTCTGTGGCAACTCGAAGAACCTTACGGATCCGGCAGGGGCGTGTCAACCATCCCTGTCAAGATCTTTAATCGAGGTCGGTGAGCCGTCCGCCGGCGTCCGGCTGGGCGTGCTCCACGCGGCGGAGGAGACGGGTCAGTACCTCGCCCAGGACACCGCGCTCGTCGGCGGAGAGGTCCTGGAGGAGGTCCTCCTCGAAGACCGTGGCCAGGCGCATGGCCTCCAGCCACTTCTCACGCCCCTCGCCCGTCAGCTCCACGATGACCCGCACCCGGTTCGACTCGTCGCGGTCCCTGGTGACGAGCCCCTCCGCGACCAGGCGGTCGATCCGGTGGGTCATCGCGGCCGGGGTCAGCCCCAGTCGCTTCGCCAGGTCGCTCGGACCCATGCGGTACGGGGCGCCGGAGAGCACGAGGGCCTTGAGGACCTCCCACTCGGCGTTGCTGATGCCGAGGTTGGCGGTCTGGCGGCCGTAAGCGACGTTCATCCGGCGATTGAGACGGCCGAGCGCCGAGACGATCTTCTCGACCTGGGGGTCGAGGTCCTGGAACTCGCGCTGATAGGCGGCGATCTGTTCTTCGAGCGTCGGCTCGCCGCCGACGCCGGGGGTGTCGGCCATGGCCGAAGTATCGCATGGCTCGCTTGGCGTTGAAGTCCTTCTAGGTGTAGAGTTCAACCTCTAACTTTAGCTTCGAAGTCTTCAGGCTTGCACCCTTCCGGGGCGCGGGCCTGTTTCTTCGCGACCAAGGCAGGTGAAAGTGACCAGGGCGATGGGCGCAGCGATGCGCCGGATCCACGTAGGCAACGCACTCGGAGCGTTCGGGCTCGGCTTTACCGTCCCCTTCCTCTATGTCTATGTGGCGCAGGTGCGGGGACTCGGCTCCATGACGGCGGGCGTCGTGCTCGCCGTCTTCGCCGTGGCCGCGCTCGTGGTGCTGCCGTTCGCCGGGCGCGCCATCGTCCGGCGCGGTCCGCTGCCGGTCCTGCTCACCGCCCTGGCCACCGCCGCACTCGGATCGCTGAGCCTGGGGCTCGCGAGCAGTGCCACGACCGTGGTGCTGTCGGCGGCCGCGCTCGGTGCCGGGCAGGCCGTGATGCAGCCGGCGCTGGCGACGATGATCGTGGACTTCTCCAGCGCGGACACCCGTTCGCGCGCCTTCGCCACACAGTTCTTCCTGCAGAACCTCGGGCTCGGGGTCGGTGGTCTGATCGGCGGCCACATCGTCGACACGACCCGGGCGGGTTCGTTCACGCTGCTGTTCGGGATCGAGTCGGCGATGTTCCTGGTGCTCGTCGTGATCATGGCGACGGTGCGGGTGCCGCGCGCGCCGCGGATCCGGCACGAGGCACCGCAGGCCAGGGGCGGCACCTGGAAGCAACTGCTCGGCAACCGGGCCATGGTGCAGCTGTCCGTGCTGGGCTTCGTGCTGTTCTTCGCCTGCTACGGGCAGTTCGAGTCCGGGCTCTCCGCGTACGGCGTCGAGGCGGCCGGGATCTCCACCTCCGCGCTCGGTACGGCGATGGCGGCGAACACGGCGATGATCGTGGTGGCGCAGTTCGCCGTGCTGAAGCTCGTCGAGCGCCGGAAGCGGTCCCGGGTGATCGCCGCGGTGGGGCTCATCTGGGCGGTGGCCTGGCTCGCGGCCGGGTACGCGGGCCTCGGGCACGGCAGCCGGACCATGGCGGCGGCCGCGTTCGTCTCGACGTACGCGCTCTTCGGGCTCGGCGAGGCGATGCTGTCGCCGACCGTCGCGCCGCTGGTCGCCGATCTGGCACCGGCGGGTCTCGCGGGGCAGTACAACTCAGCCTTCGCCCTGGTGAAGCAGCTCGCGCTGGCCATCGGTCCGGCGGTGGGCGGGCCGATGGGCGCCTCGCTGCACGGTCCTTATGTCGTGACGTTCCTGCTGTTCTCGCTGGGCATCACGTTCCTGGCGGTGCGGCTCGGGCGGCAGCTCAGTCCGGTGCAGGACCAGCCGTGGCTGGCGAGGAGCAGGGTGGTCGCTCAGGGCGGGGCGACGGCGGAGCCGGTGGCCGCGAACGCCTGACCGACGAGGTGGGCAGCCGGGGCCGTCACCACTTCCCGTGGTGGCGGCCCCGGTTGTGTGTGTCCTGTGGGACTTCCGGCGGGGGGTCCGGTTCAGGGGGCGGTGCGGTTCAGGGGGTGGTGCGGGGGAGCGCGAACTCGCACCACACGGCTTTTCCGCCACCGGGAGTGCGTCTGGAGCCCCAGCCGGAGGCGATCGTGGCGACGATCGCGATGCCCCGGCCGGCCTCGTCGGCGGGTTCGGCGCGGCGGCGGCGCGGAAGGTGGTCGTCGCCGTCGGTGACCTCGATGATCAACCGGCGGTCGGTGCGGCGCAGCCGCAGCCGCATCGGCGGGGTGCCGTGCTGCAGGGAGTTGGCGACGAGTTCGCTGGTGGCGAGGACGCCCAGGTCGTGCAGGTCCGGAGGGAAGCGCCAGCTCGCCAGGACGCCGGAGGCGAAGGCTCGCGCGCGCGGAGCGGCTTCCACCCCGCCCAGCAGTTCCAGCGCGGCGTTGCGGAAGAGCTCGCCGTCGGGGCCCGTACGGGCCGGGTGCTGGAGGACCAGGACCGCCACGTCGTCGTCGTGGTCGGCGGTGACGCCCGCCGAGCGGACGAGACGGTCGCAGACGACCTGGGGGGTGCCGGTGGCGCCGGCGAGGGCGCGCTCCAGGGCGGCGATGCCCTCGTCGAGGTCCTCGTCGCGGCGCTCCACCAGACCGTCGGTGTAGAGGACGGCCGTCGAGCCGGGTCCCAGGGGGACCGAGCCCGACGCGTGCATCCAGCCTCCGGTGCCGAGGGGCGGTCCGGTGGGTTCGTCGGCCCGCAGCACGGTGCCGTTCTCATCGCGTACGAGGATCGGGAGGTGGCCCGCCGACGCGTACACGAGCCGGCCCTCGTTGGGGTCGTGGACGGCGTACGCGCAGGTGGCGATCTGGTTGGCGTCGATCTCGGTGGCCAGGCCGTCGAGGAGCTGGAGCACCTCGTGCGGGGGCAGGTCGAGGCGTGCGTACGCGCGCACGGCGGTGCGCAGCTGGCCCATGACGGCCGCGGCCCGCACCCCCCGTCCCATCACGTCGCCGATGACCAGGGCTGTACGGCCGCCGCCGAGGGTGATCACGTCGTACCAGTCGCCGCCGACCGCTGCCTCGGTGCCGCCGGGCTGGTAGGTGGCGGCGACACGCAGGTCGTCGGGCTCCTCCAGTTCCTGAGGGAGCAGGGAGCGCTGGAGGGTGACGGCGGTCTCGCGCTGGCGGCGCTCACTGGCGCGCAGCCGCTCGGCGGCCTCGGCGTGGTCGGTGACGTCGGTGGCGAAGATCAGTACGCCGCCGTCGGGGCCGTCCGGGGTGGCGTCGACGGGCGTGCAGGTGAAGGTGTACGAGCGGCCGCCGGGCGCCTTGCGGGACTTGACGGTGCGGGGCTTGGCGCTGCGCAGGACCTGGTCGAGGAGCGGGAGCAGGCCGATCTCCTCGAGCTCGGGGAGCGCTTCGGCCGCGGGCTCGCCGACAGGACGGGCGCCGAAGGCGGCCGCGTAGGCGTCGTTGACGTAGGCGAGGCGGTGGTCGGGGCCGTGCACGAGGGCGACGAGGGCCGGTACGCGGTCGAGGACCTCGCGTACGGGGAGGTCGTCGACGGCGGGGACGGGCTGCCGGCCGTCGGTCAGCCGCTCGGCGCGGGCCGCGGGCACGGCCCCTTCACCTCGCCGGTCCGGGGAGGCCATGTGCTCGGTCCGCGCTGCGGCGCGGCGCTGCGTTCCGGGGAGCCGGGCGCTCCAGCGCGTGAAATTCACCGAATCCTTGCCTCGTGATCCTTGCCTGGTGGTGGTCGTCTCCGGTCGGCTCCGGATCCGGTCGGGGTCGGCCCGCGGCGCGGTCGCCGAGGGCTGTGCGTCCCCTGGGGGTGCGGCGCTTGGGAAGAAGCCTCGTGGGTGCGGAGAGCGGGCGGTCGGGCCGCCCAGGGTCGTGGACCAGTCTGGCCGACCGGACCGACATCCGTCAGACGCCTGCCTGATCGGTGGAGTTCCTGGGTCCGGTCAGGACGACCCCTTCGGGTCGAGCTTCGGGTCGATCGGATGTTTTCCACCGGCCGCGAGTTCGAACTCCGCTCGGGGGTGTTCGAGGGATCCGAGGGACACGATCTCCCTTTTGAAGACTCCCGCCAAGGTCCATTCGGCGAGTACGCGGGCCTTGCGGTTGAAGGTCGGGACCCTGCTGAGGTGGTAGACGCGGTGCATGAACCAGGCAGGATAGCCCTTCAGCTTCCGGCCGTAGACGTGGGCGACACCCTTGTGCAGTCCCAGGGACGCGACCGAGCCGACGTACTTGTGGGAGTACGTCTCGAGTGGTTCGCCGCGCAGGAAGTGCGCGATGTTGTCCCCGAGGACGCCGGCCTGGCGCACCGCGTGCTGGGCGTTGGGCGCGGTCTCCGCGCCGGTCTCCACGGCGGTGACGTCGGGGACGGCGGCGGCGTCTCCCGCGGCCCACGCGTGCGGGGCGCCCTCGACGGTGAGCTGGGGCGTGCACCGGAGGCGGCCGCGCGCGTTCCGCGGCAGGTCGGTCGCGGCGAGCACCGGGTGCGGCTTCACCCCGGCGGTCCACACGACCGTACGGGTGGGGAAGCGGGCGCCGTCACTGAGGACGGCGATGCGGTCCGCGCAGGAGTCGAGGCGGGTCTTGAGGCGTACGTCGATGTTGCGGCGGCGCAGCTGGGTGATCGTGTAGGTGCCCATCTCCTCGCCGACCTCGGGGAGGATGCGGTCGGAGGCCTCGACGAGGATCCACTTCATGTCCTCGGGTTCGATGTTGTGGTAGTACCGCGCGGTGTAGCGGGCCATGTCCTCGAGTTCGCCGAGTGCCTCGACGCCCGCGTATCCGCCTCCTACGAAGACGAAGGTCAGGGCCGCGTCGCGGATCGCGGGGTCGCGGGTGGAGGAGGCGATGTCCATCTGCTCGATGACGTGGTTGCGCAGGCCGATGGCCTCCTCGACGGTCTTGAAGCCGATGGCGAAGTCGGCGAGACCGGGGATCGGGAGGGCGCGCGAGATCGAACCGGGGGCGAGGACGAGTTCGTCGTAGGTGAGCTGTTCCGTGCCCCCGCCTTCCTCGGTGGCGAGCGTGCCGAGGGTCGCGGTGCGCCGGGCGTGGTCGATGGAGCGGGCTTCGCCGATGACGATCCGGCACTGGCCGAGGACCCGGCGCAGCGGGACGACCACATGGCGCGGGGAGATCGAGCCGGCGGCCGCTTCGGGAAGGAACGGCTGATACGTCATGTAGGGGTCGGGCGAGACGACGACCAGCTCGACCTCACCCCGCTTGAGTTCCGCCTTCAACTTCCGCTGGAGACGGAGGGCGGTGTACATCCCGACGTAGCCGCCGCCGACGATGAGAATGCGCACAGGTTCCTTCACCATCCCATGACGCACCCAGCTCTTGAGTTTGTCCACAGCCTCGACAATTTGTGTGACCGGCCGCCGTGAACGCGGAGGGTTGGCCGATTTGCCGGAGTACGAGGGAAATTCGCAGGTCAGCGTGGGCGGGTGGGGGGTGCGGAGGGGGCGTAACCGGGAGGTATCCGACCCGTACTCCGATCGGGGGGCGCTCCGTGCGGAACCTGCCCCTTCTGAATTGACCCCCACTCAACTATGTTCGTGTGTCGACGGGGTGTAGGGGGATGTGCTGGACGAGTCCGCGCGGCGGGTTCGGGAATCAGGCTTGTTCCGCTCGCTCCGCCTTCCAATGGCGGGGAGTCTCCGGGGGGAGACGTCATTACCGGGGGAACGCTTATGCACATTCAGGACTCTCATTGGTCTTCCGCGCCTGCCATCGCGTCCGGTGGCACGGTCGGCGCGGCAGCGGGCGGCAACGGCCGTGGTCCGGGAGACGGATCACGGACGGCGCCGCTGCGCGTGGACGCACAGCGCAATCTGGAACACGTACTGCGCGCGGCGCGCGAGGTCTTCGGCGAGCTGGGGTACGGCGCGCCGATGGAGGACGTCGCGCGGCGCGCCCGGGTCGGTGTCGGCACGGTGTACCGGCGCTTCCCGAGCAAGGACGTCCTGGTGCGCCGGATAGCCGAGGAGGAGACCTCCCGGCTGACGGACCAGGCACGCACGGCGCTCGGTCAGGAGGACGAACCGTGGTCGGCGCTGTCGCGCTTCCTGCGGACCTCGGTGGCCTCGGGCGCGGGTCGGCTGCTGCCGCCGCAGATCCTGCGTGTCGGTGTCGCGGAGGACGAGCCCGCCGCGGACGAGGCACGGGTGCCGCAGCAGCGCTCCCAACTCGGCGCCGAACTCAGGCTCGTCGAACAGCGGCCCACGCCCGAGAACGTGGTCGACGACGCCGGTGCGGCCGCGCTGCTCGACGTGGTGGGCCGGCTGGTG
This sequence comes from Streptomyces sp. NPDC057950, assembly GCF_042887295.1. Lineage (NCBI taxonomy): Bacteria > Bacillati > Actinomycetota > Actinomycetes > Kitasatosporales > Streptomycetaceae > Streptomyces > Streptomyces sp. NPDC057950. The sequence continues at coordinate 6,555 of NZ_JBHVPP010000052.1, read as the reverse complement.
GACCGGGCACGTGCGGCGGGCGAGCTGCGCGCGGACGTGACCGTGGCGGACGTACTGCTGGTGATCGCCACGGCGGCGCCCTCGCTTCCGGACGCCGCTCAGCAGGCCGCGGCCTCGGCCCGGTTGCTGGACATCCTGCTGGAGGGGCTGCGCTCGCGTCCGGCGTGAGCGGCCTCGGACCGGTCCGGCAGGAGTCGACCGTTCCGGCAGCGGCCGGCTTTTCCCGCGGCGGTGGACCACCGAACGCGGGCGCTCCGACACGCACGCCGTAGAGCACGCGCCGTAGACACATGCCACGAGCGGCGCTCGCACCACTCGCGTATCCGCACCACCCGCGTATCCGCACCACCGCACATCCGTACCACCCGCATATCCGCGCCCCCCGTGGCACCCGAACCGCCCACGCCGCCCGTGCCGCCCGCCTCGTCGGGTGGTGCGGGCGCCGCGCGTTCCACGGGCGGCATGGGCGACAAAACACATCAAGACATATCGCCCATAACGACAACTCCCCGGCCGGATGCAGTTATTGACTATTCCCCAAACGGGTGACCAGTAGTGCTGTCGTGCGGCAAAACCCCACGGACGAGTGGTTGGTCCGCGGGGGACGGTCCCACCCCTGAAGCGTGTGGCACTCTGTCCCGGTATTCGGGTCCGAGTGTGTGCAGGCGGGGGCTTTCCGCGATGAGCGTTGACGGGCGGGACGAGTCACTCGGTGACGGCGGCGCGGAGGCGGGCGGCCTGCCCTCGCAGCAGGTCCCCAGTCAGGGCGGACCCCCGGGAGACAGCCTGGGCCCCTCCAGCCCCCCGAAGCCCTCCGGCGTCCCGAACCTCCCGGGCCCCTCCGGCAACTCCCAGGGTGCCCCCGGCGATCCCAGCGTCCCGGCGCAACGCGACCGCTTCGATCCGCGGGACGTCAGCGGCGTCCTGCCGCCCCCGGTCGAACTGCCGCCGTCCGACGCCGATCTGATCGGACGCATGCGCGCGGGCGACGACACGGCGTACGAGGCGCTGTACCGCCGTCACGCGGAGGCCGTCCGCCGTTACGCCCGTACCTGCTGCCGGGACGCGCACACCGCGGACGACCTGACCGCCGAGGTGTTCGCCCGCATGCTCCAGGCGGTGCGCGGCGGCCACGGCCCCGAGCACGCCGTACGCGCCTATCTGCTGACGACGGTCCGCCGGGTCGCCGCGAACTGGACGAAGTCCGCGAGGCGGGAGCAACTGGTCGACGATTTCGCGCTGTTCGCCGCACAGGCCGTGCGCGGTACCGAGGTCTGCGACGGCGACACACTCGACCTCGGCGCGGACGCGCGCGCGATGCACGAGGCCGAGCAGTCGATGGCCATGCAGGCGTTCCGCTCGCTGCCGGAGCGCTGGCAGGCCGTGCTGTGGCACACGGAGGTCGAGGACGAGTCACCGAGCGAGGTCGCCACCCTCTTCGGACTGGACGCCAACGGCACCCGTGTCCTCGCCAGCCGCGCCCGCGAAGGCCTCAAGCAGGCCTACCTCCAGGCGCATGTGAGCGCCACGCTCACCCGGGACGAGGAGTGCGCGCGCTACGCCGACCGGCTCGGCGCCTACGCCCGGGGCGGGCTGCGCACCCGGGCCGAGCGCGGGCTGCGCAAGCACCTGGAGGAGTGCGCCAAGTGCCGGCTCGCCGCGGGCCAGATCAAGGAGGTCGCCAGCGGTATCCCGGCGGTCGTGCCGGTCGCGGTCATCGGCTGGTTCGGCGTCGCCGGGTACGCGAAGGCCGTCGCGCTCATCGCCGGTGGTGCCGGAGCGGGCGCGGCGGGAGCGGCCGCCGCGGCAGGCGGCTCCGGCGGAGCGGGCGCGGGTGGCGGCGCGGCGGTCTCCGAGGGGCTCGGGGCGCCGGTCAAGGCCGGGATCGCGGCGGGCGTCGTCGCGGTGGCCGCCGCCGCGGTCGCACTCGCCCTGGCCGGCAACGAGAGCGGCGCCAAAAAACCCGAGGCCAGGCCCGCCGCGTCGCCCGCCGTCGAAGCACCGCCCCGGACACCGACGCTCCCGCCGTCGAAGAGGCCCGCGCCGCAGCAGCCGGTGGCGGCCACCGCGCCCGCCCGCGCCGCCGTCCCGGCACCAAAGCCCACCCCGAAACCCGCACCCGACCCGTCCCCCGCCCCCACGAAGGCGAAGCCGGAACCAGCCCCCAGCCCCACTCCGCCCCTGCCGCCACCCCCGGACCCGACGCCCAGCCCGACGCCGACACCCGCGCCGGTCCTCTACCGGTGGAACGAGCTGCGCTACGGCATCACCGGCGACCACACCCGGCCCGAGATGCGGCTCGGCGAGAGCAGCTGGGTCTGGCAGCGGTGGGGGATGTCGGTCTCGGACCAGCGGTACGCGCACGGGGTGACCGTCCACGGCACGTCCTCCGTCACCATCGACCTCAACCGCAGCTGCTCGGCGTACGAGGCTCAGGTCGGCGTCGACGACCTGACGATGGGCCTGGGCCGGGTCAGCTTCTCCGTCTACGCCGACGGAGCACGCCTGTGGCGGTCGCCGCTGGTCAGGGGCGGCGACCGCACGATCCCCGTCCGGGTGAATCTCACCGGCCGGAAGACGATCCGGCTCGTCGTCGAACCGCGCACGCCGTTCGACTCGGTGGCGCTGGCGGACTGGGCGGAAGCGACGTTCGAGTGCCAGTGAGCCCCACGGCACGGTGACCCGCACCGGGAGCCGCACCGGCCCCTCCGGCCCTGTCGGCCTGTCCGGCCCTTTCTGCCCCTCTGGCCCCGTCGGCTCCGTGGTCAAGAACTCTCGGCGGGGTGCTCCTTCGCCGCCTCCGCGAGGTCGCGCAGGGCGTCGTCCGCGGTGAAGTCCGCTCCCCTGGCGCGCTCCGACGCGTAACAGTCGGGGCCGAGGGCCGCGCGGGCGGCGGCCTCACCACGCTCGGCGGCGGCGCGCTCCAGAGCGGGGCGGGGATGACCGCCGCGCCACCGTGCCCCCGCGGCGAACAGACGGGTCGCGCGAGGATGGTCGCCGAGCCCGGACAGCAGGTCCGCCGCGCTGTCGACGAGGCCCGCCGTCACCACATCGGCGCACCGCCCCGCCACCGCCGCACCCAGGGCGTCGGCCATCTTCCGCAGCCCGCGCTCCGGACCGGACTCGGCGGCCGTGATGAGCGCCTCGACCCAGTTCAGCGCCGCCGTGAACTGCGGCGGAGGGGTGCCCCGCAGGCTCATCTCGCATGCCTTCTGCCACATGTCACGCGCGAGGGCGGTCTCGCCGTCGTCCAGGGCCAGCTGCGCGCGCAGCATCCGGACGAAGGCGCGGGAGTCCATCACCCCGTAGCGCTCGGCCGCCGCGTCCGCCTCGTCCAGGGCGGCCAGCATCCGGGCGCGCTCGCCGGCGCGGTAGGCGAGTTCGGCCAGCCGCGCCAGCAGGAACGGCGTCTCGGCGTACGCGCCGACCTCGAAGGCGAGCCGCAGTGCCTCCTCGTACTCGGCCCTCGCCTCTTCGAAGAGTCCGCGCGCCATGGCCGCCTCGGCGGCGGCGCTGCACACCTGGGCGCGCATCCAGCGGTCGCCCACCCGCCGGCTGAGCACACGCAGCTCCGCGAGGTCGTCGTCCACGCCGGGCATACCGCCCGGGGCGTCGACGGCCATGTGCGTACGGAACATCAGGGTGACACCGATCGCCCAGTCGTCCCCGTACGCACGGCAGTTGGCGGCCGCCTTCTCCATCGCCGGACGCACGTCGTACGAGCCGCTCAGGAAGAAGGCGGCCATCGGCCAGACGATGCCGGGCATGCTCGCGGCGTCCGGGCCGCCCTTCTCGAAGGCGTCCCGGATCCGTTCCACGTACTCCCGGACGCGGGGATGGTCCTGTTCGTCCAGCGCATCGGTCTCCACCCGCATGAACAGGTGCAGCATCCGTATCCGCATCCGCAGGCGGTGCAGCGGATGGGACTCCTCGCCGCCGGGGGCGTCGAGGAAGGCGTCCACCGGGTCGAAGCTCTCGAGCCCGACGGGTCCGGCGGGTCCGGCGCACCCGCCGGCGTCGGACGCCGTGTGCCCGCCGTGCGCGGATCCGGTCGCGTCGAGTGCCGCGCCCAGGCGCAGGACGCGGTCGGTCCAGTCGGTGCCCTCGCGGCGGAAGTTGCGCAGCCACCAGAACCATCCCATGGCGAGGACGAGCGAGCCCGCCTCCTCCTCGGCGCCGGCGACGACGGAACGGTGGAGGGCCGCCCTGATGTTGTCGAGTTCGGTCTCCAGGCGCCGGATCCAGGGCAGTTGGGCGGCGGAGCGCAGCAGCGGCTCGGCCTGCTCGGCGAGACCTCGCGCCCACGTACGGTGGCGGCGCTCGGCCCCGGCGCGCAGTTCGGGAGCCTCGGCGGCGCGCTCGGCCGCGTACTCGTGAATGGTCTCCAGCATCCGGTACCGCATGCCCCCGCCCGTGCCGTCGGCGCCGCTCCCGTCGGCGTCCGCGTCGTACGGGGTCGCGACGACGAGGGACTTGTCGACGAGCGCGCCGACGAGGTGGGCGGCCGGGCCGGTGCACACGGCCTCGGCGGCGGCGAGGTCCCAGCCGCCCGCGAAGACGGACGCCTCGCGCAGCACGGTCCGCTCCCGCTCGTCGAGCAGGTCCCAGGACCAGTCGACGACGGCGCGCAGGGTCTGCTGGCGGGGCAGCACGGTGCGGCTTCCGGAGGTGAGGAGCCGGAAGCGGTCGTCGAGCCGGTCGGCGATCTGCCGTGGTGTCAGCAGGCGCAGGCGTGCGGCGGCCAGCTCGATGGCCAGGGGCAGGCCGTCGAGCCGCCGACAGATCTCGTCCACCGCCGTGGAGTCGCGCAGGGCGGCATCGGCGCCGGGACGCACGGCCGCCGCACGCTGCGTGAACAGGCGCCGCGCGGGATCGGGCGGGAGGGGCTCGACCGGGCGCACCAACTCGCCGGGCACACCGAGGGGTTCGCGGCTGGTGGCGAGGATCGTGAGTCCCGGGCAGTGGGTCAGGAGGGTTTCGGCGAGCCCGGCCGCGGCGCCGATGACATGTTCGCAGTTGTCAAGGATCAGGAGCAGGCCGCGCGCGGAGCAGTACTCGACGAGCAGGGCGAGCGGGTCGTCCTGGCCGATCGCCGTCTCGTTGCTGATCAACGCGGTCTCGCGCAGACCGAGGGCGCTGACCACGGCGCCCGGGACGGCCTCGGGCCGGTCGAGCGGGGCAAGCTCGACCAGCCACGCCTGCGGAAGCCCGGCGGCGGCTTCCTCGGCCAGGCGGGTCTTTCCCGAACCGCCCGGTCCGGTCAGCGTGACCAGGCGTGCCCTGCGCAGATCGGAACGGATGGCGCCGAGGTCGGGTTCCCTCCCGACGAACGAGTTCAGACGGGGACGAATATTGCCGTTCCGCTCCGGCCGGGAGGGCACCGGCGTGGGCCCGGCTTCCTGGTCGAGCAACTCCGCGTGCAGGGTGCGCAGTTCCGGGCCAGGGTCCGTGCCCAGCCCGTCCAGCAGGGCACGGCGCACCTCCTCGTACGCGGCCAGCGCGTCCGCGCCGCGGCCCGCGTCCCGCAGGGCCCGGAGAAGCAGGGCGCGCAGGGCCTCGTCGTACGGGTGGGCGGTCGTCAGCTCCTTCAACTCCGGTACGACGTCGGGGGCGCGGCCCAGTCGCAGGTCCGCCTCGATACGGGTGCGCGTCGCCTCCAGGCGGAGTGCGTCCGGGCGGGTCGCGGCGCTGCGGTCGGGGAGGTCCGCGAGGGCCGGCCCGCGCCACAGGGCGAGGGCCTCGCGCAGGGTGCGGGCGGCGGTGGGGGCGTCGCCGTGTTCGAGGGCCGCCGTACCCTCGCGCACCAGACGCTCGAAGACGAACAGGTCCACGTCGTCCCTGGCGGCGCGCAGGCGGTAGCCGCCGGGCTCCGAGACGACCGCGTCCCTGCCGAGGGTGCGGCGCAGGCGGCCCACCAGGGCCTGTAGTGCCGCCGGCGCGTCCAGTGGGGGGTCGTCCGCCCACACCTCGTCGATCAGGGTTTCCGGGGGTGTGGTGCGGTCGGGGCGGCGGGCCAGGGAGGCGAGCAGGGCGCGGACGCGGGGGCCGCCGACCGTGGTCGGTTCTCCCCGCTCGTCCTGTGCCTGGGCGACTCCCAGGATCCTGTACCGCACGCGTCTATTCTCACCGGCGCCGGTGTGTGGAGCCGAGGGTTTCCCCCGGCCGGGCGTCGCGCCTACGGCGGCCCCCCGAAAACCCTTCCTTCGCCCCCGCCGCCCCTACCCGCCCCATCCCCCACCTGAGGACTCCGCCCCCAGCCCCCCACCAAGGGGCTCCGCCCCCCCCTGGACCCCCCTCGCCCGAAGGGCTCGCCCTCAAACGCCGGACGGGCTGAAGACACGCACCCACACCGCATGGTCACGGACACCCCGAAGACACCGAACGACTCCGAGCACACTGAAGACACACACCCACGCCGACGAAGCCCCCCACCCGCAGCCCCCACCCGCAGCCGCCCACCCACGCGAGGGGCCGTGCCGGTGTGCCGCAAGGCCGTCGCTTACGTTCGGATCGAGCAGCGGCTCCCATACTCGGCCCACGCCTGATCCAGCGGCG
>NZ_JBHVPP010000051.1:0-13404 GCF_042887295.1 Streptomyces sp. NPDC057950 | reverse complement strand
CCGCCAGGTCATCGGCGGTCGCGGACTCGGTCACGGTGTCAGTCACTTGATGTCTCTTCCATGATCATCAGTTACACCGGCGAGCGTACAGACCCTCGCCCAAGCTGCCGGTCTCTGCTCGTCCTGGACCGCCAGGCCAAGAGGGAATCCCACCGGGTTCTTCCGCACACGGAGCTGCCCGTTGGTCTGTGTGGTAGAGGCCCGTGGGGTCCTGATAGTTGCCCGCGAAGCGGTAGGGCTGCGCCAGCGGCTCGGTCGACTGGGCCAGGATCCGGACACCGACGGCTGTCGACCTGGTCGCCGACTCTCCCGATGCCGGCGGACAGGGAAGTCGGTCGTCATGGAGGTCGACGTCCCCGTCCGCGAATCATTCTGTAGCGACAGTAACGAGAGGCCAGGAGACCTGCTCGCGATGCCGCTCAGGGCTGCGCTTGCTTCGTATACCTGAGAGTGAGGAAGAGTCCCGTCCACATAACGGCAGCGAAGACAACCAGGACCCAACCTGCGGCGTTTCCCATGATCGCGAGTGCCAATCCAGCGATCACTAGGACTGCTGAAGCAATTGATGACCAGACGTAGAACATGCGCGACTTACCTTGCTGTTCCGCAGATGGACCAAGCTGTCCCACGGTTGAATCTCCCTGCGTTGAGAAGTTAGGGCGGGCGGCTGTGGCGCCGCCCGCCGCTTTTTCGTTATCCGCCTATAAGGTTTGACACACCCGTGCTGGCCCCCCAAGCGGCCGCGTAGCACAGAGCCTGCCCGCCTACCTCCGACGCTCCGAGCGTGGGTGCAGCACTGGCGGCCGCGATCGCTTCAGATGTCCTGCAATGTGAACAGGGGGCGAGGCGTCGCAGGCCAACGCGAGCCGGAAGTCGCGCCCGGGGACCCGGCCGTGCCGGACGGCGTTGGCGACGATCAGCGTCAGCGTGTGGTGCGGATGGCAGTCGTAGGGATGCCCCCGCGTCGAACCGCTGCCCGGTGAGCCGCCGGGCGAGCCGCGCGCCGCGCGGGATGGAGCTGAACCGCGCCGCGAAGTGCTTTGCGGGGCTGGTGGGGTGGACTACGCGGTCCGGGGGAGCGGTCTTACTGTTCGTGGCCTCAGCACTCCCCACGGTCGCGTAGCGTGACCAGCGGTGACACTCCCCCGTGTGCGGTTGTGCGCGACGGAGCAAGAGGTCAACGAGCCGCGCAGCGTGACCGACTCGGGGCGGGCACGCCCGGCCGGGAAGGCGGTGGAGTCAGTAGAGAGTGGCGAGGGCAAGCGGGAAGACGCCGGGCTGAGGACGGAGGCTGAGCCAGAAGATCGCCCCCACTTCGAAGAGCCGGGGGCCGACCGGTGGATCAGATCCAGGTCACTTGGCGGACGTATACGCATCCATGCCGGGGAACGACGAGGTAGACGAAGAATCCGCTGTCGACATGTGCGGTATCTCCCTTCGGGCCCAGCCCTTCGTACTGTGCTCCTTCGAGGTAGAAGGCCGCCGCAGCCCGCACCAGCTCGTCAGCCTTTTTCTCGACCTCAGCGACGAACGCCGGCGGTGCTTCGCCGATGACGTACGCCTCGCTGGGGTCGTACTCCCACCTCCACGTCACTCGGACACCGCCTGCGTCGCCGCGTCCTCGACGGCACGCAACTCCGCCATGGCCGATCGGAATGCGGGGTCGTCCTTGCCGGCCGTGCCGTGAATCGTGGCGAGAGCACGGCTACGGCGTGCGGAGAGATCGGGCCGACGCTCGATCTCCACCTGAGCGGCCCAGTGGGTCAGCCAGTGCTGAAGGTGCCCGATCTTGCTGGTCCGAATGGCGGCGGCGAGAGCTTCTTCCTTGTGCTTTTCCATCTCGTCAAGGCGGTGAGGGGCGATCCGGGCGAGCGCCACGCGGACGGCGTCAGGGGTACGTTCGGGGCGCGAGACAAGGTCCGCGCCGTGGTCCGGCTGTGTGCTCACGATGTCCTCCAAGGGATGCCTCGCCCAGCATATCCAGCCGGGCCCTACGGTCAGACGTCGTCCTGCAGGTCCTCCTCGCGGCGGATCATCCACCACACGGCCTTGCGGGGGCTGCGGTCCGGGGCGAGCTCGACCACAATCAGCCCCCATGTGTGGTGCGGAACGCAGTCGTAGGGGATGCCCCACGCCTCGAACCGCTGCCCGGTGAGCCGCCGGGCAAGCCGCGCGCCGCGCGGAATGGAGCTGAACCGCATCGCGAAGTGCCCTGTGGAGCTGGTGGGGGACTACGCGGTCAGGGGGAGCGTCTCACTGTTCGACTTCTTCGGCGCGTTCGCCGCTCAGGGCCCGACCGCCCCGCACTCCCCGCTCACCTCGTGCCCTCAGCACTCCCCGCGGTCGCGTAGCGTGACCAGCGGTGTCACTCCGCCGCATTCCGGTTGTACGCGATGGAGCGGGAGATTTACGAGGCGCCGCGTGACCGGCTCGGGGCGGACGCGCTGGGCCGGGGAGGCGATGGAGTCGGTGGAACAGGGCGAGTGGGAAGAGCGCCTCCAACGAGTCGTTCGCCGTCTGGACCAAGACCTTCACCGACCCGTGCCTCTGTGCGGCCATCGTCGACCACCTCACCTTCAACGGCGCCATCCTCAAGACCTTCACGACTCCTGCCATCTCGCCAACACCCGTGCTGCGCTGAGGAGTTGGCCGAGGTCGGCAATCCCTGCCGCCACCCACCCGACGGCCAGCCGTCCTCTGCCCGGCGGCCAGGGCGGCGTCGTTCAGTCGGTGTGTCCGGGTTGATGGGGCTTCAGGAGCTGGGGCAGGACCGCGAGGTGGTCGCCGTCGATTTTGGAAACGGCCAGATACGCTCGTCGCACCAAACGGTTCGCTGCTCATCGAAGTGGGAAGTTTCAGCGAGCGCCGGGCGCGTTGTCGGAGGAGGCCGCCCGCTCGTGGAGCGCGCGGGACGAGACTCCCGGCAGACGCCATGTGCCGTGCCGCCTCGTGGAACCCTTCCAGAGCACGGGTGGGGCTTCAGAACGGGCGACAGGCCGTGCCCAGGACAACGAGTTCGGTGCTGCCCAGCGCCTCCGCGAGCGCCTGCGGCGCGCCGCGCATGTGGACGTAGTCCCACTGCGCGCGGTGGATCACCTGGTCCGGGTGACTGAGCGCGTGCATCACATCCCAGTGCAGGGCCTGGGCCCAGACGTACCCCGGTTCGCCGTCGACGTCCATGTCCTCCGCGTCGATCGGGGTGTCCGCCAGCGCGGAGGCCAGGCGGTGGCTGTCCACGGGCCCGGTGGCGAAGTCCAGGAACGCAGTGGGATCCGCGCCCACGGGTGCTCGATTGTCGCTCGCATCGTGCCGGTCCGGCCAGGAGTCGTAGCGGTGCGCGCGAACTCCGTCCCGCCAGGCCTCCAACTCCAGTCGGTCACCGTCATACTGAAAGGCCGCCAGCGCAGGGACGCTCAACTCGGTGCTGATCACCCCGGCGAGCGTGAAGACATCGTTCTCCTCGACGAACCGGTCCGGATGGGCAAGGCAGAATCTCGGCCCGGCGGGGGTCGCGTAGCCGGCTGCACAGACCGCGCGCAGGACGGGGGCCGCCCGTTCGAGCGGCACAGGAATCAAGATCGTGCCGTACGTTGTCACGGCCTCACCTCCAGGGACGCGGTGACCCTATGTGGCGGTTACACTGCGCGGCAAACGAAATAAGCCCACTTCAGAAGTGCGCCTCGCGCCCAGCCGATGACCTTTCCGCCTGGGGGATCCATCGAGCAGGTTCGGGGTCACCCCCGAGCAGGAGGTGGCCGATTTTTCAAGGAGCGTCATCACCGTTGGTTGACGCGGAGGCAGGCAGGGCCACATCCTCCGCCCATTGCCAGTCTCCTGAGGTCAGTCGCAGCGCAGAGCGAGGACGGGATCGAGCAGGCGTTGCTCGTCGACCTTGCCCTCGACGATCGCTTGGGAAGCGTCATCCGGGTAGACGCAGACCGCCACCCCGAGACGCAGCAAACTCCGGCGCTGCGCGCCTCTGGGCCGAGGATCGCATTCCCGCCCGGCCTGAAGGCCGGGACTCCCTGCGAAGATCAAGGGATGAAAGAACCGCTGCACCGCGGCGAAGATCCCCGGGAGCGGAGTGGGTATCCAGCCCGGGTCATACGATCCGATGCCGGATGTGGACTTCACTCCGCTGCGAGAGAAGGACCCTGCGGCGGCCGGCTTCGGTCAGGCCGCCTGATAGGCCGGGGCCGGGTCGTTGCCAAGACCATCCGCGTCATTGTGACGACCCGGTGGCTGAGCCATGCGGGATCGAAGCGGCCTTCGTTCTGCAGCGCGGCTACCTGCAGAAGCTGAGTGACGCCGACGTAGTCGGACAAGGGACAGCCGAGGCTCTTCGTCCCATCCGTCGACAAGGCATCTGGGGGTGTGAGCGGGCGACGTCTGCTCGAGCAGGGCAGCCGTCCGAGCGAGATCGTTAAAGCCGAGCTCCTGGTGGGTGAACTGTTCCCCCGAGGTACGCAGCAGCCAGCCGGCGACGGATTCAGCGGTGCCGCTGTCACGGATCATGGGATCGGTCAGCGCCGCATAGGCGGCGAGCATGGCCACCAGATCGTTCTCGGTGCAGTTGCCGTCCCCGCGGTACTCATTCCCGTGGGCGATGCTGGTGCGCGCCACATCGGCGAGAGCCCACGGCGTGTACTTGCGGAATGGACTGTTCCACCATGTGTCGCTGTGCCATCGGGCTGAGGCAGCGCCGATGACGGGCAGGAGGGTACTGGGGCGCTGCTGTCTGACTCGCTGCACGTATTCGTGATCCGTGGCCAACCGGGCGTAGAGGAATGCCGCCATGGATCAAGCGTGGCTGACCGAGTGGGGCGCTGTCGCCGGATTTTTGCCCTCTTCGCGGCTCGTCAAGGCAGGTCGACAGCTGAAAGCCCTCGCAGCACGGTGCGGCCTGTGTCCGATACCCCGGTCATCAGGCGCCGGCCTTCTTCCGACTGCAGCCATCGCGTTCCTGTGCGGCTGGTCGTAACACCGAGGGGTTGGGCTCACTGCCCCCGCGTCCGGCACGGCGGCTACAGGGAGGCATGCCTCCACCCGGCCACCGCACGGCCCTCGGTCGAACCGCATTCCGATAGGGATTCTTAAGGCCTGTCCGGTGGTCCAGGATCAGGGCGTCCGCCCTGGCTGGATGGGGGCTTTAGGACCTGAGCGCCGGAAACTGCCGCCGCAGCACGGCGGGAAGTCACCGCCGGTTCTTCACTGCGCGGAAGGCTGCAGGCACAAGCCGCCCGCGGGACGGGGGTCGGCTCCGACGCAGAGAGGTGATCACCCTGCAGGCATCAGACATCATCGCCGTCACGACCGGCGACGGTCCCCGGCTGGCGCTGCTGTTCAGCGTGGACAGCGATCCGTTGCATGTCTCCGCGGCACGTCTTGTCGCCGCGCTGACGTGTCGCGGCGACAGTCCACGGTCCGGTACGCGCAGCCGCAGGACAAGCCGCTCGTGGAGCGGGTCGGAAGCCTGCTGCGCAGCGGGCTCGTCGACCTCGCCCCGCGAACCCGCCAGGATGCCGAGCAGTACCTGGCAGATCTCGTCGGCACCGTGAACGGAAAGCTGGCCAGCCATCAGGCTTCCGGGGCGGGCTGACTCGGCCGGGTCGGCCTGTCGTACCGCTCTCTTGGAGGTCACGTTCCGTCAAAGAACCGACCGTATGAGGGACGATTCCCGCATGGACAACCAAGGGAACCGGTCCGCTGCGGCCGGAGCTCAGACCCCCGCGCGGCTGCGTGCCGTCGGACCGGGGTGGCATCCCCTGCTGGAACGCCTGCACGCGCAGCTCAACGTAGACGTGCCCGGCTACCGGGTCACCGACGTGACGGAGAAGCTCGGCGGCTTGCGCATCCATGTCACCACCGGCGAACAGGCCGTGATGCCCGGCTACCCTGCCTGGTCCACCTCCGGGACACTGTCAGTAGGCACCCTGCCGACGCAGGGAGCGCGGTCGGCCGTCCGGATCGGCGACGACCCGGTAGAGCGGGTCGGTCAGGGCCCGTGTGATGCGGGACAGATGCGGCGGGTGATAGGTGCGCAGCCGTCCCGACGGTCGTGGACCGTGACGGCCGCCGTCGTGCCACGCGTCCAGAGCGGCGGCCGAGTCGGCGTAGGCCGCAAAGGCGCCGCCCGGGTCGCAGAGTGCAGCCGCTTCCCCGTCCCCGTCGCGGTCAAGGTGTTCGAGATTCAACGACAACCGCAGCTCGCGCGCGAAGACGCGGGCGCCGTCACCCAGGCCGCCGGGGTCCATCGGTTCACGGGGGTCACGGGTCTCGTCGAGGACAGCGCAGCTGAGTTCCGAATCGTGGGTCCAGGAGCGCCGGTTGACGTTGTCGGAACCGACCGAGGCCCAGACATCGTCGATGACACAGACCTTGGCATGGACGTACACGGGCGTCCCAGCGTGATTCTCCAGGCTGTAGACGGCCACCCGGTCACCGCCGGCCCGTCGCAGGACTTCCAGGGCGCGGATCCGGCCCAGCAGATTCATCGGTGTGCTGATCCGCCCTTCTTGGTCCGGCAGTGGCGGCAGGACGGCGATCATCCGCAGGCCCGGATGATCTGCGAGAGCCTGAGCGAACGGCTGGACGGCACTCTCTGACCACAAGTACTGGTCCTCTAGGTAGATCAGCCGGCGTGCCCGCCGCAGGGACTTCATGTAGGCACGGGCGATGCTGCGTTCACCGTCAGGAGCGAACGGATAGCCCCTGAGACGGTTCGGGTAGGTGCGCAGGATCTGGACCGTGTGGGAACCGCGGGGGCCCGGGTCGGATTGCTGTACCGGGAGCGGATCCGCCTGGGTGTCCTCGCCCCGGAGTGCCGCCCGCAGTCGGCTGCGCGGGCTGCGACTGAGCGGAGCCGGGTCCGTCCACCGCTCACGGAACGTGGCCTCGACATCGCCCACGGCGGGCCCGCGCACCGCCAGCTGGACGTCATGCCAGGGCGGACGGGAACCGTAGGCATCGGCGATGCGTTGCGCCTGCGGGTCACCTTGATGGGCGGCATCGTCCCGACGGCTGTGGCACAGATCGATCCCGCCGACGAAGGCGACGTCCCGCTCGGGCCGACCCGGGTGGCGCAGCACCACGAACTTTTGATGGTGCGAGCCACCTGGCCGCACCCGCATGTCGAGCAGGCACTCCCCTCCCGCCTCCTCGATCTCCTCCCCCAGGTGATAGTTCTCCTGTTCGCTGAACTGGAACCGATCCAGGTGCGAGCGCCACACCAGCCCCTTCACGACGACACCCCGGCGTGCGGCGTCGCACAACACGTCGCCGATAGCGCTCTCCGGACCATCCAGCAGCTCGTCAGGGTCACCCCGCCAGTCCGTGAACATCAATACGTCGCCGGCCCGCTGCGCCCGCACGGCCGCGAGCAGCTCGGCGAAGTACACCGCCCCATGTACCAGGGGGCGGACGTCGTTGCCCGTGGACCACGCCGCACCGTCGGCATGACGGCGGTCCACCCGCGACGCGGGATTCCCCCGCTGAACGGGGGTGAGCAGCCAGTCGGCGCGTTCCACGTGGCAGCCCTTCCAGCCGACGGCCCTTCCGGGATCTCCTGGTAGATCCGTTACCCCCTGAGCGCGTGACCACGCAATTCCTGTGCTGCCAGTCCTGCGGAGACCTGTCAATCCGTTACTCAGAGCCTCAGCGGCTCTCAGCATTCCGGACATTGAGGCCCGGAAGGTCCGTCACATCACCAAAGCGTGAGGGCTTCGGCTTGAGTACGGTCTCTCGCTTCTGTCTGCCGCCGCCGCGGCAGGGTTGCGCCACCTGCCCGCCCCGCCTCCGCCTTACGGCGGGGGTGGGTGGCGCGGGTCTTACGGTCGGCTCCACGAGGCTTCGACACCTGTTGGGGGTGTCCTGGTATCCGGCCACTCCGGTACCAGTAAGGTGGTCTTGGCCAGCGGGGCGGGCGGGGTGACGGTGTAGAGGTTGCCCGTGGCGTCGTAGTGGAAGTCGGTGGTGACCGTCTTCGTCGAGGACATCTTCGTCTGCTGCTTGCAGCGCTGGCCCTCGAAGCCGCCACAGGTCGGGGTCGACTTGTTGTACGTGTAGGTGACGCTGCCGCCACCGGTGCCGGTCTGGGCCACCGACGTGGTGTTCCCGACCGTGTCGTACCCGAAGTCCGTCTTCTCACCATCCGCGTTGGTGGAGTCCTTGGGGACGTCACCGCCCGCGATGGTCTGCCAGTGGTTCGTGGTGGTGCCGCCGGTGGGCTGGGTCACGGTGTCGAGGTTGTTGCGGGAGTTGAAGCCGTAGTCGACGACGTTGCCCGGTGTGGAGCCCGAGCCCATCGCGTCGGTGGCGGTGTCGATGTTGTGGTTGGCGTCGAACTTCGTGGAGCGCTTGTGGCCCTTGGCGTCGGTGACGTCGGTGACCTGTCCATCATCGTCGTGCTGGTACATGGTGGAGTGGAGTTCGGGGTCCTTGGCCGTCGTCGTACCCGCGGCCGTGGCAGACGGGGAGCTGTAGCTGTAGGTCCATGTCGGGCCCGTGTCGGCGGAACCGTTGAACCCCGTCGCTCGCAGCATGGAGGTGACGCGGTTGACGTCGTCGTAGGTGAAGGCAGTGATGCGGTCCTCGGCTGTGGTGATCTTGTTGATGCGGGCCGAGGTGTCGTAGCCGAAGGTGACCGTCTTGCCCTCGGTGTCCGTGGTGCCGGTCAGGTTGCCGGTCGCGTCTGACCCAGCCCCGCACGCCCCCCCCAGAGCCGAGACGCCGGGCCAGGGCCCCCGACCGTGCCTCCACGGCCCGGCGTCACCCTGGCCCGGCAGCGCAGTTCGTTCCACCGCCGCCCCCCTGCCTTCGCCCCCCCTGCCCGACGGCAGACCCGGCCACTCCCCGGCACACCGGAAGCACCCAGCCTCTTACCAAGGTCCTGATGTCCATGCCAGGCATCGGGCATCGAGGCGGCGTTCGCATCCTCATGGACGGCGGTGACGGCACCATCCCCGTCCGCCGCTCACCTCGTCCTACGCCGCCGGCCTCGCCCCGGCGACCCGCAGCTCCGGATCCTCTATCCGCGGCGAATAGCCAATGCGGAGAAGGAACAAGCAGCTCAAGCGAGCTGCGTTCGCCGCGTTGGCCGATCCGGCCTCCCGCGCCTACTGCGCCTACTGCGCCTACTGCGACAAGAGGGTCAGCCAGGGCAAACACCTCACCCAGGACCTCCTCTCCCTATCCCGTCGCCGCGCAGACGTACTTTTCGCGATGCTCTGCGACAGCACGTTCTGCCAACCACCAACCCCGATCACTCCTCGCCCCAAAGTCATAGGGGCACCCCGCGAGCCCAATCCGAAGGGTCATTAGCTCTCCAGGTTGGCGATCACGCCGAATGCGTCGGCCAGGTGTCGCGGGAGTGGTCCTGCCCGGTCGGTGGGATTGGCGTCCGGGGCTCTTGAGCGCGACGCATGTCTGGCGATGCGCAAGGCGCAACGTTGGATCCCGTCCAGTTCACCTGCGTGGCCGAGTGACTGAGACGCCGTCAACCCTAGTGGCCCTCTGGTCACTCCTGCGCCGCAGCAGCCAGGTCAACACCGCCTTCACCGACCCAGACGACCTCATCAGCACGCTCCGACACGGTCTCCGCCAGATCCAATACCGCAGCAACCTCATCGACGGATGCCTCGCCGAAACCTGCCTCACCACGACGACACCACGCCGACAACGTCAGTAGCGCCTTGCACCTGCGGCAAGAGCAGCGCCGGAGTCGCGCCGACTTCCGAGAGCCGACCCGTCGACAGCGGCTGAATCTAACTCTTCTCCAAACGATCGTGTCCACGACATAATGCCCCTGATCTTCGAGGTGCCGGCGGGAACGGGTGCGCCGGAGACGAATCGAGAGGGGAACGCACATGTCAGCACGTCGGATCCTCGCAACCCTGGCGGCCGCCACTCTGGCGGCTGGTGGGCTCACTGCCATGACCACCGCGCCAGCCAGCGCAGCAACATGCCTGGGTACTGCCAAGAGCTTCAATCCCGTCGACAACGGGAACGAATACGTGTGGCCCGCATCCGGTTACGCCTACGCCACGTCCAACTGCAACGACATCAACGTCAAGCCGTCCATCGCAGCCGGCGGCGGGTTCGACTTCGTGCCCGTGCGCACCTGCTTCTACCCCACGAGCGGCAGCTCCTACTGCAATGCCTACCGCGAGATCACGGTCGGAACCTGGAGTCTGGCAGCCACCGACGTCAAGGACGGCACCAGATTCATAGTGCAATTCCAGTTCAGCACCAAGGGATCGATCGCCTACTGACCTGACTTGACGACATAGTGCAGGGGATGATCCAAAATGAAGGTGCGCTCAACTTCGACCATGGAGCTATCTCCCCTTTCGGTGGATCACTAGTTCACGGGGCCATTGGCGCTCTCTCTCGCTTCATCGTTCAACGCCCCGGCGGATGCACGGGGGAGAGAGAATCCGGGCACTGTGCGATAGGGAGCGACACACGCTGGCGGACCGCTTGGCGGCTGAGGGTGCGCCGCGGCAATACCTCTCCGGCCTCTCGTTGCGCGCAGGCCGGGCCGCGATGTCGGCCCCGTCGAGCCACACGAGCTCTGCTGCGTGCATGCACGCGTGGCGGCACCGCTGTACCCCTGCAGCCATCCTTTGCGCGCCCTGGTATCACGACGCAAAAGGTCAGCAGCAGAGTCCGACTAGAGCCGTCGAAGTCCGCTGAGCACCTTCTCTAGCAGAGTTACGTTTGGCTGTCCTCCCGTACCATCGTCGCCCCGGGTCTGGTGCACCACGACCAGCCCTGCCTGCGCCAGGTCTCCTACAAGGATTCGGGTGACGCCGAGAGGGACAGAGAGGAGCGCAGAGATCTCCGCGATCGACTTGACCTCCTGGCACAGGACACATATGCGATACGACTCTGGCGGTTGACCACGTACCTTTGCGAGGCTGGCAGCTGTGCTTACCAGCGCCTCGATGGCGAGCTCGTAGCTCGGCCGGGTTCGGCCACCGGTCATCGCATACGGGCGGACGAGCCCGGAAGGCTTGGGGGCCGATGACGCACGGATTCGGGGTTCCTGACCCGGAGCGAGGGGAAAGTTGAACTGCTCCGGTGCTGCAGGCTGATGGTACCTACTGTCTTGATCTCTGCGAGGGGGCGACGGCACGATTCCTCCTTCATCCGAGTAGCGCGCCCGTGAAATTAGGCCTCCCACGCGCCACTGCGTGTACGTCAGTTGGACCTTCGCTCAGCAAAATCGGCACGCAGGTCAAGCGAGGCTGGCACACCGCCTGTCTCACATGCACGGCCTAGCCGGCCACCAGCAAGGCACTGCCATCCGGGAGCGCCGAACGCCCCACCTACGCAGCCTTTGTTGGCCGGTCTCACCCAAAGGAACACAAACCGGGATGGCAAGAAGTCAACCAGCTGCTGCGTCCGTCGAAGGCTCTGGCCTGTCGTCGGCCTCGACGCCGCACCAGCGGCCCTAGCCCCGACGGGCCTGAATTCTGAGCGTCGCAACGCGGCGCGGATCTAGCGAAGATCCTTCAGCGTCCCCTCGGTCAGTCGGCGGAGGCCTGAGCGGTGAAGGACCCAGGGCATACGTAATCGATTACCTGTCACATCAAAGCACTGTAGACGTCAGGGGTGGCCAATTGGCGGGTCTTCGCACAGTTCGGCCTCCTTCTTGAAAGTCGGCATATGCCGGAGGAGGAGCCCTTGGCCGTGGTCTCCTTGTCCGCGTCGGTGCACTGACCCGCGCCGGCACATGCGCCAGTGACCTGGCGCCCTGGGCGGCAAGCACACAGTCGTGTGGCTCGGCGTCCCCGTCGTCGGGCTAGCCGAGGCGGACTGCGCTACCCGCTGCTCCCGTGAGGCAGTCCTCGAGCTGGTGGTAGCTGGTGCCGATCTCGATAGTCGTGCCGTTGATGTTCAGGCGCGTACGCCCGCAAACGTCACAGGGGAACCGGCGGCCGTCTGCGACGATGACACGGCCGCCGATTCCTACGGTGTGGTCCACACGCGGCAATTCGGGGCACGACTGCCCTGTCCTTGGACGCCGATCTTTAAGTAAGAGCACACTCCCAGGGACGACCAACAGGGTCTCACGCTCCCTGCAGCACGCGTCGTCCGGAACAGGGGGCAACGACCTGCAGATCAACTCACACGTCCTGTAAATGGCTCCGCGAATGTCCCTTCTGGGCAACTGCCGCCCATCGAGAGCGCCGGTAGAGTTATGCCCGAGGAAAGGGCGTGTGAGGTGCGGCAGCGGGTGAACATGAGTGATGTTGCGCGGGCTGCGGGGGTGTCGTCGGCCACGGTCTCTTACGTGTTGAGCGGCAAGCGTCCCGTCACGGAGGAAACTCGTCAGGCGGTACATGCCGCGATCGACCGGCTCGGCTTCACACTCAACCCTGTTGCCCGCACTCTGCGCACCGGCAGATCCTTGATGATTGCTCTCATCGTTCCAGACATCGCGAATCCCTTCTACGCTCTGCTTGCCCGCTCCCTTCAGAATGAGGTACGAGCCCGGGGATACCACGTCGTGGTCTGCAACACCGAGGCGCGCCGCGACGAAGAGCAGGCATTTCTCCAAGAGGCGCTGCAGCAGCGCGTCGCAGGTGTCGTCATGACGCCGTTCCGGCTGGCCGCCAACGCCTTTGACGTGTTCCGCGGTGCCGCGATCCCCGTCGTCGTCAGCGCCGACACACCATTCGGAGACGTCGACCTGGTGACACCCGACGCCGACGACGCTGTCTCTGCTGCGTTGACACATGTGGCCGACACCGGTCGCCGCCGCGTAGGTGTCGTCGCCGGACCACGCGATGCCACTGGCGGGGATCCAAGGCTGAAACGTATCAGGCAGCATGCGGCCACCGCGGGGCTGTCCATTACGGAGGAACACGTCGTCCATGGCGAGCACACACGCGAGGCGGGAGCGAAAGGCTTCGAGCGCCTCATGCAGACCCGGCGTCCACCCGAAGCAATACTGTGCGTGAATGACGTCACGGCAGTCGGCGCTATGGACACGGCGGAGCGACTCGGTCTCGACATTCCTGGTGACGTGGCCCTGGTGGGGCATGACGACATCGACTTCGCCGCCCTCGTCCGGCCCCGCCTGACGACCATCCGGTATCCGGCCGGTGCGGTCGGACGCGCTGCAGCCCATCTCCTGCTCGAGCAGATCGACGGCCGGACCCATCAGCGCAGGGTGAGTGTCAAAGCGGATTTCGTAGCCCGGGCTTCGGTCTGACCTTCCGCCGGCGGCGGCCGTTGCGTCGTCGTGCGAATGCCTGTTTTCGGCGATATGGAATCGATCTGGCCGGACTGTAGCGTAATCGATTAACGAGTTGGTGCGTGATAGCGGGTGGGCATGCTCTGCTGGTGAGAGGCATGGTGGATCGTTCGGTTCTGACACATCCGTTGTTCACGGGCGTC
>NZ_JBHVPP010000050.1:0-19222 GCF_042887295.1 Streptomyces sp. NPDC057950 | reverse complement strand
CCCAGCCGGTGATCACACCGTCCGTGTACGGCTTCTTGGCCTCCAGGCCGAACCCGGTCGCCCGGTGCCGGCGCAGCTGCTCGACCTCCTGGAAGCTGTTCTCGTCCAGCAGCAGGGCGATGCGTTCGCGGGCGGTCAGCTTGCCCTTGGCGTGCTGGGCGGCGGTCGCCTTCTCGCTGGGGCCCAGCCGGGCCGCCTCACGGATCGCGTGCAGTTCCGCCACACGTCCGCGGATGTCGGTCGGCCCCGGCTCGACGGGGGCGGGGGCAGTGGTCATTGCCATGTCAGGTCCCTTTCTGGGCGAGGTCCGTCACTGCCAGCCGCGCGGGCCGCGGTAGGCCCGGGGCCTCCTCCACCAGCGGGAGCCGTTGACCGGCCTGCCCCGGCGGGCGGGTGCGCCGCCCGCGCCGAGCGCGAGCAGCACCACGGTGAGTGCGGCCAGTTCCTCTTCGTCGGCCCGCCCGCGTTCCACGCGCAGGACGGGTTCGTACTGGTCCGGGGTGCCCATACCTCCTCCCTCCTCCTTCAGCCTTGGGGACACCATCGGTCACCACGCTCAAGAACCGCTCTCACTGCACTCGAAGAGCGCTCCACGCCGCCGCCCGCGACGCCACGGCGGCCAGGCCCACAGCGACAGCGCCCGCGCCGGTGGCGGAGGAACGGCGGCGCCGGACGGCAGTGCGACCCGGCCCGGGAGAGGAGAGGGGAGGAGAGGGGAGGGGCCGGACGGCCGGAGCGCGCGGGGGGCGGGCGGTGGGGTGGGGGTGGCCGGACGCGGCCGGGGTGGAGTGGAGTGGGGTGGGGTGGGGTGGGGTGGGGTGGGCTGGGGTGGGCTGGGGTGGGCTGGGGTGGGGGAAACGCTTCGGCCAGTTGCCGTGGGTGCGGGGTGCGCGGGAGGTGCCCGGCGGGGCGGGCCGGGAGGGCGGGCGCGGGGCGTGCGGCCCGGTGCGCGGCGGGCGCGGGGCGGGGCGGGGACGGGGTGGCTTGACGGCGCCCGCGGCGGTGATTACGGATGCCGCCGGCCGTGGCGCGGGCGCGCGGAAATGGCCGACGGTAGCCGTCTGGAGTGCGGTGACGGCGGAATCAGGAGTTCGATTCGAGCCGCGCTGCAAGCGTCCTCCAGCGCCCCGGACCGCGGGTGGGACACCGGACTTGGAAGTCCGCTCGAGAACGGCTCCAGGAAATCGCTGGGGAGGGACGGCCGCGGCTAGCGTGAGCGGCGGCGCGGATTTCTGGCCACAAAAGGAACGGGACAAGGAGCTCGACGACATACGGAGGAGACCGGTGAGGATTCAGGTTCTGGGTCCGTTGAGTGCCGAGGTCAACGGGGGATCCATCGTTCCGAGCGCAGGCAAGCCGCGGCAGATCCTGTCGCTGCTGGCGTTGTATCCCGGACGGGTGATGCCCGTCCCGACCCTCATGGAGGAGATCTGGGCGACGCAGCCCCCGCAGAGCGCACTGACGACCCTGCAGACCTACATCCTGCAGCTGCGCCGGCGGCTGGGCACCGCGATGGGGCCCGGCGCACCGGGCGGCGCCAAGGAGGTACTGGCCACCCGGCACGGCGGCTATCTGCTGCAGATCCCGCCCGACAGCGTCGACGTGCACCAGTACGACCGTCTGACGCGGGAGGGACAGACCGCGTTCGAGAGCGGCGACGACGAGGTCTCCGCCGCCCGCTTCCGCGAGGCCCTGGGACTGTGGGAGGGCCCCGCCCTGGTCGACGTACGCCTGGGGCCGGTCCTGGAGATCGAGGTGGTCCGGCTGGAGGAGAGCCGGCTGGTCACCGTGGAGCGGCGCATCGACGCCGACCTGCGGCTGGGCCGGCACGCCGAACTCATCGCCGAACTCATCGAACTGACCGCCCGTCACCCCCAGCACGAGGGGCTGCACTCACAGGCCATGGTGGCGCTCTACCGCTCCGGCCGGCAGGCCTCCGCCCTGGAGGTCTACCGCAGGCTGCGGGTCCGGCTGATCGAGGACCTGGGCGTGGAACCCTCCCCCCAGCTGCAACGGCTGCACCAGGCCGTCCTCACCGTCGACCCCCAGCTGGACGTCCTGGCCGGACCGCGCCACAGCTCCACCTACGACCTGTTCACCGCCTGAGCCCGAGCCGGGCCCCGGGAGCCGAGGACACACGCGGCGGCGGCCACCGGCCGGCCCTGCGGCCCCCGAAGGCCCGGCCGGTGACGACACGACAGGAAACCGGCCCCGACCGGCCCCACCACCCCGTCACCCTGCCCGGACCCGGCCCGGCGCCGGGCCGGGTCCGGGCCGGGTCCGGGCCGGGTCCGGGCCAGGTCCGGGCCAGGTCCGGGCCGGGTCCGGGCCGGGTCCGGGCCGGGTCCGGGCCAGGTCCGGGCCGGGTCCGGGCCGGGTCCGGGCCGGGTCCGGGCCAGGTCCGGAGCTGATGCCGGGCCGGGCCCGGCGCGGGGCGCGGGGGCGCCTGCACTCCCGCCCGGCACACCGGGCCCGGGGCAGGGCCGTCCACCTCCCGCCCGCCCCGCCAGGCACCGGATCCGGCCCGCACCGAACCCGCATCGGGCCCCCATCAGGCCCGGGATCAGAGCGGGCCGGGCCGCCCGCGTGTCCGGAGGCCGCCGCGGGAGCGGCACCGCCCGCTGCGCCCACCCCGCCTCTCCAACTCCTCGACGGGAACAGGGGGCGGGCGTATCCGTGCCGCGCGGGTCGACGCTCGACGGAGCCTGCCCGGCGGCGGGCAACGACGGCAGGGACGCTCCGCCCCGGCGCTGTCCCGGCAGCGCCGCGGGGAGGTGGCCGCCGGGACACCACCGCGGCAGCGTCCGCACCCCGCCCGAACCACGCCCTGCCCGAACCACTTCCCGGCGGGCGTCGCCCTGGCGCCGCCCTCGCTGAGCGGCGCGACCAGCGTCCCCACCGGACGGGCCTTGGCGCCCTGCCGGATGCAGCCCAGGGCCGACGACCTGCAGGCCCTGGACACGCACGTGGTCAGCCCCGACGGGTTCGACCACAAGGGTCAGGTGTCCTCCGCGTACGACCTGACGCTCTTCGCCCGGAAGTCGGCCTCGCCGACGCCGACTTCCGGGCCTACTGCTCGACGAGGACCGCGGACTTCCCGGCGGGCGGCAAGAAGACCTTCCAGATCCAGAACACCGACCGCCTGCTGACCGGCGCGTGGGGCGTACCGACGTACGACGGCCGCCTGCCCGGATCACGCCGGGTGCTCACCGGACGTGCGGGTGCGGGCGGCCCGGCGCAGGATTCGGCAGGGCTCCGGGGCAGGATGCGGCGGGCCGGGACTCGGGGGCGGGACTCGGGGAGGGATTCAGCGGGGCGGGGTGAGGGCGGAGCGGACGCCGCGGGCGAGGGCGGACGCGCTGGCGGCGGCGTCGCCGATACCGGTCATGACCACGGCCGCGGCGGGGCCGGTGGCATACGGCAGGTGCTGGGCGAGTTCGTAGGCCGCCCGCCCGCCGGGACCGCATCCGCACAGCACCAGCCGCCGGCCCGGTCCCCGGGCCTGGTGCAGCACGGCCTGCGGCGCGCCGGGCGCGCCCTCGGCGTGCACGGCCACGATCCGCTCCGGGCCCCGGTGGCCGCGGACGAACAGGTCGTAACTGCCCCCGGGCACGCCGGGGACGACGACCAGGCAGATCACGTCCGCGTGGGGGTGTCCGGGCCGCAGCACGCTCAGCGCGGGACGCGGCGGGGGCGGGGCGGGGCGGGCCATGCGCGGGACCGCGGCCCCCGCCAGCACGTCCAGCAGCTGCCCGGCGGTGGCCGCGGCATCCCGGTGTCCGGGCAGCGCGTGCAGCAGGCGCACGCACTGGGCGTGCAGGGCGGCGGCGTCCTCGTCGGCCAGCCGGGCCCGGTCGTGGACGGCGCTGAGGGCCAGACCGCCCTCGGTGTCGTGGCGGGCGGTGAGGGTCAGGGGCCGGCCGGTGGCGCCGGCCGCGGTGCGCGGGCTCCGCACGTCGATGCCCTGGGCGGCGAGTTCACCGCGCAGCGCCTGCGGCAGCGGGAGCGGGCCCTCGAACCGCACGAGGGTGTCGGTGCAGGGGTCGGTGAACGGGCCGGTGAACAGACCGGCCCGGGACGCGGACGGGGCCCCGCCGCTCCACGCGCGGATCGACTCGGTGCCGGCCCACGGATAGGCGGCCAGGTCCAGGAGCGTGTCACGGACCTGGTGCAGCAGACCGGTGAGGGACGCGTCGGGGTCGACGGTCACGGTCATCGGCAGCGGACCGTCCAGCGGGCCGGGGATGCCCGCGGCGCCCGGCAGCGCGATGTCCCGGCCGGACAGCTGCACCCCGAAACTCACCGGCAGCGGGCCCCGCGCGTCCGCCGCCCGGTACAGCAGCAGCGCCCACACCAGGTGCAGGGCGCTGCTCTCCGCCACGCCGCGCAGCGCCGCCCAGGAACGCAGCCGGAAGGTCTGGGCCGCCCGCAGCCGGGTGTGCAGGAGTCCGGGCCCGTGCTGCCCGGTCTTCCCGCCCGGCCGGCCCGGACGGGTCGCGGCGTGCCGCGGCGGCGCGGCCCGCGACCAGAACTGCCGTGCGGCATCGGTGTTCTGGCCGGCCAGCCAGCGGGCGTGGTCACGCAGGTCGGGACGGCGTTCCCCGCCGGGCAGCACACCGCCCGCGGCATAGGCGCGGTAGAACTCGCGCAGCAGCAGGTGCACACCCCGCTCGTCCAGCAGCGCCGGATGGTAGGTCAGCAGCACCCGCGGGGGCGGGGCCGGCGCGGCGGCCGAGGACGCCCCCCGCAAAAGGGTCAGACGCAGCAGGCCCGGCCGGTGCAGTGCGAAACCCCGCGCCCGGTCGCTGCGCAGCAGCTGCGCCCAGGTGACGGCGGTACGGGAGTGGACGGCGATGTCGGCATCGGCGCGGGCGTGCAGCACCAGACGGGGCGAGGCGACCCAGTCGAAACAGGCCCGCAGCACCGACTCCCGGTCGACGACCGACTGCCAGGCCGCGGCGAACCGGGCCACGTCCAGCGGCCCCGACCAGTCCCAGTACAGCTGCTCCAGATGACCGCCCCCGCCCCCCGCACCGTCCGCACCGTCCGCGCCGTCCCCGCCCCGCACGCCGTCCGCGCCGTCCGTGCCGTCCGCGCCGCTGGTGCTGTCCGTGTGGTCGCCGTGATCGTCGTGGTCGCCGTGATCGCCGTGATCGCCGTGATCGCCGTGATCGCCGTGATCGCCGTGATCGCCGTGATCGCCGTGATCGCCGTGATCGCCGTGATCGCCGTGGTCGCCGTGGTCGCCGGCGGCGGCGAGGGCCGCGATCAGCAGGGTCTGCTGGTGTCCGGTGACCGGGAGGACCTCACCGCCCGGCGGGGGCGGGGCCAGCACGTCGGCCAGCAGTTCCGCGGGCAGCGGGACGCCGCCCGGCACGGCGGCGGGCGGGGTCAGGCGCAGGATGTGACGGCCGGGCCGGTGACCGTCCAGCACGACGTCGAAGGCACGGTGGCGCTGCGCGAGACGGGCGGCGACCGTCTCGGCGTCCGCCGGGCCCAGCGGGCCGCACAGTTCCAGCACGAACGGTCCCCCCGGCGCGGGCGCACCCGGCTCGTGGACCACGGCGAGAACGGCGCCCCGCGGCGCGTACCGGCTGCTCATCCGCCCTCCCGGGAACCAGGGACCACACCCGCGGCACACCAGCGGACCGGCTCCCCGCTCCCCCTACCGCACCGCCCGGACCACACCGGCACACCCGGCAGGACCACCTGGGCGGGCCGGGCGGACCGGGCGGACCGTGGGGACACCCGTGGTCGTGGTGCCCGGCCGGCGTCCGGCCGGGCAGCGGCGAAAGCTGCCGCCCGGCCGGACGCCGGCGGCACAGGACCGCGCGGGGGCGGGCGGGACGGTGTGCGGTGGGGTGGCTGCACGGTGGTTCACGACGCCCGCCTCTCGTCATGTCGGCTGTGCGCCGGAGCTGCCCGGCAGCGGCCAGCCTAGCGTCGCCGCAGGTGGGAGGCCTGTTTCCTCGAGCGGGTGTGGAGCGGGCCGCGAAGCGGTCTCGACCGGGAGCAGCGGTCGGTGGGCGGCGCTGACCAGATAGCGGTCGTGGACGAGGTGGGTGGCGAGAGTCCACCGCGGCGCGCCGGCCGGCTCGTCGGCCAGGACCGTACGGCCCTGCTCGTCCCGGCTGAAGCCGAACGCGGCGAAACGGCGCCGCATGCCGTGCCCGAGTGCCTTGGTGTAGGCCTCCTTGAGCGTCCACAGGTGCAGCAGCCGCGCCGTGCGGTCGTCCTCGGGCAGCGCGGCGAGTCCGGCGGCCTCGGCGGGGGTGCACACGTAGGAATGCAGCAGGTCGAAGGACGGCCGGCGGGTGAGGGGTTCGGCGTCCACCCCGATCGGCCCGGTACGCGAGACGGCGACCACGATCAGCTCGTCGGTGTGCGCCAGGCTCACCTCGGTGCCGGCCAGGCCCCGCAGATGGGGGCGGCCGCCGGGCCGGTAGGCGAGGTCGAGGGCGTCCGCGGGCAGGTGCAGGGCGGCGGCCGCGGTGTGCTTGAGGACCATCCGCGAGGCGGCGAAACGCAGCCGGCCGGCCGGCGCGGCCGTCTGCCGGTAGCGCGGCCAGTCACGGCCGAGCAGGTCCCGCAGCCCCGGATCCAGCAGCGCGGACGCCAGCCACTGCCCCCAGGTGGTGTGCACCAGGACGTGACCGCGGCCGGCCAGCTGGTCGCGGACCTCCTCCCAGGGACCCTCGGGACCGGCCACGTGCAGCGGCGGCCCGAGCAGCACCCCGCCCCCCGCACCCGCCCGGCCCGCCCGGCCCGCCCGGCCCGGCAGATCCTGCAGATCCGGCAGATCCGGGCCGCCGCCACCCGGCACGCCGGGCAGAGCGGCCCCCTCCGGGCCGCCCGGGGCAGGCCCCTGCGGGGCAGGCCCCTGCGGGGCGGGCCCGTCCAGGCCGGGCGCAGCGGACCTGTCCGGGGCAGAACCCGGGCCGTCCGGGGCGGGGACGTCCGGGCGGAAGGGGTGCGGGCGGGCGGGATGCGGGCGGGCGGGGTGCGGGCGGGCGGGGCCGCTGCTGCCCGGGGCGGCCGGGCCGTGTGTGTTCACCACAGCACCCGGGTGGCGTAGATGTCGCAGTCCACGCCGCCCCGGACCCGGCCGGCGAGCTCCGCCCAGACCTGTTCACGCGGGTCGGCGGCCGGGCCGGGCAGCGGCACCCCGAGCCGTTCGGTGATACCCGACAGAGCCAGCAGCGCCCAGTGCGGACCGCCCAGGAACAGACCACGCCCCCCGTCGGCGCCCTCCTGGACCCCGAGCACGGCGGCGGCCAGCCACAGCAGCGCCTGACGGTCCGCCAGCGCCCGTACGGCCGGACCGTCAGGACCGTCCAGACCCGCCGCGCGGCACGGACGGCGCAGCGCGCGCTGCTCGCTCAGCAGCCGCCGGGCCACACCGGCCAGCGCGGCACGGTCCGGATCACCGCCGGCCGGACGGACCGCGGCACGCGACAGCCCCGACAGCACCACCCCGTCCCCACCCCCACCCCCGTACCCGTCCAGCCCGTCCAGCCCGTCCAGCCCGTCCAGCCCGTCCAGCCCGTCCAGCCCGTCCAGCCCGTCCAGCCCGTCCAGCCCGTCCAGCCCGTCGTGCCCGTGCTGCCGGTTCGTGCCGGGGGCGGCTGCGGTGACGGCGGAACCGGGGCCCGGACCGGAGGCGGTGCCGGGGTCGGGTTCGTGGTCGGCGAGCCGGAACAGGGCCGGGAGGGCGGTGTGCTGCGGGCCGGGGCTCTCGGCCAGGGCCGGCAGGGCCCGTACCAGGTGTGTCTGCCAGGATCCGGCGGCTGCCGCGTCCACGCCGGCCGCGGGGAGGTCGCCGGCCAGTTTCGCCAGCATGCGGCCCTCCAGGCCGGCGGGCCCGTGACCGCATTCGGTCAGGACCAGGTCGAGCTGGGCCAGTACGTCGGCCACCACCGTCGGCACCACATAGCCGGCCACCGCGGGCAGCAGCGCGCCGGACACCGCACCGGCCGGGCGGCGCAGCGCCACGCTGGTCAGGCTCTCGCAGGCCAGCAGGTCGGCGAAGACGGCGGCGAGCACCGGCCGCCACTGCCGCAGGGCCGGCTCGCCGTGGCAGCGGCCGGCCACGATCCGCGCGGCCTGCCGCAGCACGGTACCGGTGGCGGCCAGCAGTGCCGCGGGGCCCAGCAGCGCGGCGGGCACCGGGCACAGCCCGGCGGCCGCGGCGCACGCGTGTCCCAGGGCCACGTCCCGGCGCAGGACCGGCCGCAGGGCACGCACCAGCTGGTCGGCGGCCCGTATCCGGCCAAGTCCCGCCGCCGCCAGGAGCCCGGCCCGCCCCTCCCCCGCACTGCCCGCACTGCCCGCACCGCCCGCACCGCCCGTACCCCCGGTGACGCTGCCGGTGGTGGTGAGGGAGGTGGTGAGGGCGGGCAGGCCGTAGGGGTTGGCGGCGTCCCGGGGGTCGCCGAGCAGGGCCTCCAGACGCAGCGCGGCGAGTGCCACCTCCAGGGGCGGCGGCAGCGCGGCATAGCGGTGCGCGACGGCCCGGCGGGGCCCGGGCACCACACCGCCACCGCGGCGGCCGGGGCCGGGGCCGGTGGGGAGGGCGGCGGGGACGGTGCGGGGGGCGGGACGGGTGACGGCCACGGGCGGCCTCCTGTTCATCTGTTCATCTGTTCATCGCAGACGGCGGACGGTGCTCTCCGCATGCCACTTGGCCAGGCCCAGTGCCTGTCTGTCGGCCCGGGACAGCCAGCCGTGCACATGCCGGCGGGCCTCCAGGAGGCTGGTGTTCGCGCCGAGTTCCCCGGCGACGGCGTCCTGCCGGAGCATCACCCGGTGGGCGGCGACGACCGTCACTCCGGAGGCGTCCGGCAGCAGCGACCACTCGCCGCTGTGGGCGGCGAGCAGGCGGGGCGGACGCGTCTCCTTGTAGACGATCCGCCCGGCGTGCGGGAAACACAGCCGTACCGCCCGGGTGGTGACGGTCCCCGCGCCCTGCGCGGCGCAGGTGTCCACCAGCACCATCTGGATGCCCGGCGTGTCCTCGCGCACCCGGGTCCCCTCGACGTGCGGCAGCCGCTCCGGCCAGTCCTCGACGCGGTAGAGGAAGTCGTAGACCAGCTCGGCGGGGCCCTCGACACGGATCCGGTCCTCGAAGGACAGCAGCAGCTCGTCGAGTTCCTCCCACCGCTCGGCCGCCCCACGGACCTGGCCGAGCCGGCGCCGTACGTCGGCGGCGCCATCGCCGCGCAGGAGGCTGTCGCCCGCGGCGAGCAGCACGGGCAGCACCCGTTCCTGACGCAGGCTCAGCACGCACCGGGTCTCACCCGCCGGGCGTACCGTCCACACCCCCGAGGTCACCATGCCCGCACGGGCCTGGTCCTCCTCCTCGAAGACGACACTGCGGTCCTGCGGCCGCAGCACCCGCCGGGTGTGCCGGGACCGGACGTGGCCGCCCGGGGCACCGGCCTCCTCGGCCACCTCCCACACGAGCAGCCGTTCGCGCACACCGTCGAAGTCCAGCCGCTCGACGTGCACGTACGAGGGCAGGAACACCGGCCAGCGCACGGCATCGGCCAGCAGCCCGTAGACCACACCGGCCGGAGCGGCCACCTCCACGGCGTCCCCGCCGGCGTGCACGCGCGACGACATGCCAGCCCCTCCTCCCGCGGATGCCCCCACCCTGCCCCACCCCACTCGAGCCCGCCTCGCGCCCACACCGGCCCCCGCTCCCCCACCGGCACACCGCCCCGAACCCGAACACCCCCGCCCACCCCACCGACCCGGACAACCCCGCCGACCGACCGGCCCGACCGGCCGGCCCGACCGACCCGGACAAGCCCGCCGCCCCGACCGATCCCACCGACCCGCACGACTGCACCGGCATGTCCCCGGCGTGCACCGGCACGGCGGGCACCAGCGTGCACCGGCACGGCGGGCACCAGCGGGCACCGGCACGGCGGGCGCCGGCGGCCGGTGGCGGGGAGCGGCTTCGCACGGCACCACCCGGGTTTCGCACGGCACCACCGGGTTTCGCGCGGCACGCCCGGCGCGGCCGGGCATATCCGGCCCCCGAGGCGGCGGCCCGCACCGCGCGCCGAGCCCGACGGGCCCCGGCCAAGTGCCCCTGCCCCGGGGGGCCGCGCCCGGTGCCTGACCGCCCGGACCGCCCGGCGCGGCTCGGCGCGGCTCGGCGCACCGGACGGTCCGCTCGGTCCGCTCGGTCCGGACGGTTGGTCGGCACCCGTCGGCACCCGGGGCCCCGTGAGGAGGAACCAGCGCCCGGAGCCGGTGAGTTGGGGGCCGGTGACCCGAGAACTGCGACCCGAGAGTCACACCCCGGAAGCCGGGGCCCAGGCCGGGGTCGGGGTCGGGGGTCGGGGTCGGGGGTCGGGGTCGGGGGTCGGGGGTCGGGGTCGGGGCCATGAAGGCGGGGCGGGAATGCTGTTGGGGCCGGGGTGGGAGTGCGGGGGGGGTCAGCCGACCGGGGCGGCGAGCCGTCCGCTCCCGGCGGGTCCCGTGCCGGGAGCGGCGGGAGCGGCCCCGGCCGTCGTGGTGGCGGGTGAGCCGTCCGGACGGGCCATCAGGATGGAACGCTGCAGCTTGCCCAGCGCCGCCGAGGGTTCCAGGCCCAGACCGCGTACCAGGGTGGCCCGCAGCCGCTGGTAGGCGTCCAGGGCCTCGCCCCGGCGCCCGGAGCGGTACAGGGCCAGCATGTACTGCCCGCACAGGCTCTCGTGGGTGGGATACCGGCTGACCAGCACGGTCAGCTCGGCGAGCAGTTCACGGTGGCGGCCCAGGCGCAGATCGGCCTCGATGCGCTGGTCCAGCGCGCACAGCCGGCTCTCCTCCAGCCGTTTGACCTGGGTGGCCAGGTGCGGGCCCGCCTGTACGTCGGCCAGCGGCGGCCCGCTCCACAGCGCGAGCGCGGCCCGCAGGTGCCGGGCCGCGCCGGGGAAATCCGCCCCGTCCATCGCCCGGTAGCCCAGCCCCGCCAGCCGCTCGAACTCCCGCACGTCGCTGCTGCCCTCACCGCTCTTGAGGAGATACCCGCCCGGCACGGTCAGCAGCACGTCCTTGGCACTGCGGTGCCCGCCCGGATCCCTCTCCAGCGCCGCGGTGATCAGCTCACGCAGCTGCAGGATGTACGTCTGCAGGGTGGGCCGTGCACTGCGCGGCGGCTGCGCGCCCCACAGCTCCTCGCTCAGCATGCCCACCGGCACCATCTGGTCGGCATGCAGGACCAGCAGCGCCAGCACCTGCCGCGGCTTGGGAGCGGTCGGGGTGATCGAGATGCCCTTCTCCCGCACAGCAAGTGTGCCGAGTATGTCGGTGTCCACGCCGTCTCCCCTGTCCGTTCGCCGCCATCTGCCAGACCCCGGGACCACGCACCAGCCACCGCGTCCCCGCCGCCCTGCCGCACAACCATCCGGTCCGAACCCGGACCCCGTACCAGGACACCAACCCACCGGCCTGGTGGCCTGGTGGCCGCCGCTGCGTCGGTCCACCGGCCGGCCCTCAGGCCCGCCGGCTCCAGACCGCCGCAACTTCAGGCCCGCAAGCCCGCAAGCCCGCCGGTCTGCTGGTCCTCAGGTGTGCCCGCGGGCCGTCCTGCCGGCCCGTCAGCCGGCCCCGTGCTGCCGGGACCTGCCACCGGGCCGCGGACCGACTGCCGTCCCCGTGCTTCCCGGCACACCCGAGTAAAAAACAGCATGGACGGTATGTCAATCTCAAACCGGTCGTCGTGTTTTCTCTCCGCCGGTACTCGAGACCCCCTCCAGGGAACCCGACTTTTGCCGCACAACGCCCCGGCCAGGCGGAACAGCGGCCCTCCGGGATCGCACCCCGCGCGACTTGACCTCTCCATTGCCCGACCATGCGGTCTGTTTACCCGGGGCGGGAGCGCAGCCCCCGCCCCGGAGCAAGGCCGGATCCCCGGCGGCGGTCCGGCCTTCGGGCGGCAGAACCGGACCGCGGCCCGAAGGCCGGACCACCGCCGGGAGCCGGGCTGCCACCGGAAAGCGGGCTGCCGCGGGGAGGCGGGCTGCTGCCGGACGTCAGGAACCGGGGGCGGGGAGGGACCGGCTGCCAGCGGGGGCGGGGCCGGTGTCGGCGGCGGGTATGCCCGGCCGGGCCGTCCGCCGGGGCGGGGGTGCGGCGAGGCCGGGCAGCAGCAGGGCCCAGAACTGTTCCACCAGATGCGGGGAGAGGTGGAAGCGGTGGCGGGAGGCGAGGCCGGCCAGCCCGAGGGTGGCGGCGACCACGGCCACCGCGGCCGCCTCCGGGGAGACCCCCTCCGCCAGCTCGCCCGCGCCGTGGGCCTCGCGCAGCAGTGCGTGCACCCACTCGCTCCACCACCGGCCCGGCCCCTCACCGCTCTTGCGCGAGGGATCCCCGCCCAGCCCGAACCCGGCCCGCAGCACCGGGTCGGACGACAGGCCCAGCACCAGTTCACCGCTGACATCCACCAGCAACTGCAGCCCCGCACCCGCCCCGGCGGGGCCGCCCGGCACCCTGCCCGGCGGCGCGTCCCGCCGCGCGGCCAGCCGCTGCAGGGAGACGGTCGCCGCCGCCTCCACCTCACGGGCCAGCAGATCCTTGCTCGGGAAATGGAAATGCAGCGCCCCGGTACTCACCCCGGCCCGCCGGCTGATCGCCGGCAGCGAGGCGAGGGCATACCCGTCATCGGCGAACACCTCGGCCGCCGCCCGGACCAGGGCCTGACGCGTACGTGCCGCCCGAACCTGCTTGACCATCCCGCCTCCTCCCGGACCCGCACCGCCCCGCCGCCACGGCGGACACCCCCGGGCACTCCGAGGCCACACCCTATCAAACCGCACGCGCGGTATGTTTCACTGCGAGGAGAGCTCCCCGCACCCCGCCTGCAGACACCGGCCCGGCCCGCCACCAGCCCCGGCACCCCAGACCCCCGGCCCCCATCACGGCCGCCCGGCCACGGACACGGACCGCACGGACCGAAGAACCGGCCACAGCCCGCACCACCACCCCCGGCACCCGCACACCGCGCGGGCGGACGCCCGGCCCACCCCGCGGAGCCGCTCAGCCCGAGCCGCTCCGCACGCACGAACCCGTGCGCGGAGCGGTGCACGGGATGCGGGCCGGACGAGGGGCCGCGAGGCAGGCCGCAGGGGACGGGGGCGCCGGCCTGCCGCCACGCTCCGCGGCGGCACTCGACGCCCGCTCGCACCCGCCCGGAGCCGGACCCCGCCCACCCGCCGCCCCCTCGACCTGCACGTCCGCGACTGCGCGACCGCGGACGGGCGGGCGGGCTGCGGGGGTGGTGGGCGGGTGCGGTGTCAGGCGGGAGCGGCGACCTCGTCCAGGTCCCCCAGCTCCCCCGCCTCGGCGGCCAGCCGCTCGCCCTCGGCGGCGACCTCGGCGGCCCGGGCCGGGTCGGTGACCAGCTTCCCGAGCACCGCGGGCACCGCGATGCTCGGCAGCAGATGCTCGAACAGCGCGGACACCCGCCGCTCCAGATCCTCCCGGCCCGCCAGCGTGTGGGAGTAGACCTGCACACCCGTCCACGCGGCCGAGAACACCCACGCACTCTCCGCCGGGTCCACATGCGGCAGCAGTTCACCCTGCTCCCGCGCCTCACGCAGCACCTTCTCCGTCGCATCCAGCCAGGTCGTGATCGTCCAGGTGCCGAAGATGGCCCCCATCTCCTGGCCCAGCGAAAGTCTCGCCGAGGCACTCACCACCGGGTTGCGGCGCATCCGGTACGCCAGCGACAGCCCCATGTCCACCAGCTCCTGCAGCTTGCTCGCCCGGGGCGCCAGCGTGAAACCCGAGAACTGCTCCGCCAGCACCCCCTCCGCCAGCGCCTGCTTCGAGGGGAAATGGAAGTACAGGGCCCCCTTGGTCACACCCGCCCGGGTCAGCACCTCACCGATCGTGGCGGCCTCATACCCGCGCTCGTCGAAAACCGACGCCGCCGCATTCAAAATCGCCCGCCGGGTGCGAATCGCACGCTCCTGCCGCACCACGAACCCTCCAGTGGTCGTTCCTCACTCCATCGCAAGATGTTTTCCTTGCAACCACTCCAAACCAAACCAGGTAGTCCGTATTTTCACAAGGGCGGCGCCCCCGCCACCACCCCGCCCCGGCTCAAAACCCCGCCCCCGCCCACCCCCGCACCACCCCGCCCCGACCCGCCCCCCACCGGGACGGACAACACCTCCACCCCCCACCCGCCACCCCCCACACCCACCCAACCGGAAGTCCGGATTCAACCGGTCCCCGCCCACCCCGCCCCACCCTCAAACCACCACACCCGCACACCCCACCGCACACCAACCCCACCCAACAGCCCACACAGCCAGACCACGACACAACCCCACAAGAGACCGACACCGCCCCCACCCACACCACCCAACCCACACCCCTGCACCCACCCGCCGCCCAGGCCGGGGGCCGGGGCCGGAGGTTGGGGCCGGGGGTTGGGGCCGGGGGTTGGGGGTTGGGGCCGGGGGTTGGGGCGAACAAGTCCGTCCCGGCGGACACCACCGAACAGACCGCCTCCCGGACACCGGACCGCCCTGCCGGAGCGGTGCCCGGCACCGCCACCCCCGAACGGAAAACCACCAGGCCACACAGGCCACCCCCTCCCGGCACAAGGAAGGCGGCAGGCACCGCCCGCCGGCCCGGGCCCGAACCCGGCCGGCCCTCCGTGCGCGCCGGCCATACCGCCCCGGCACACACAGCAGAGGAACCCCCACGACCACGACCACGACCACCACGACGTCACCACAACAACGTCACGAAGGCGACATCACCAACTCCCCCCGGCAGCAGGCCTCCAGGCCCCCGGACACAGCCGTACGCCACCACGACCGAAAGACACCCCGCCCCGGTTCACACACCCCCACCAGCCCACCGGCCCGGCACGAAAACCCCCGCACCTCCCCGCCACCACCACACCCGGCCCCCACCCACACCCACACCCGCACGGCCCGAGCACCCACCGGCCGAGAACTCCCCCACCCACAGTCCCCAACCCACCCGCCACAGCCACCACGGCCGCCACAGCCAAGAAGCAAGACAACCCAAGACAAGACAGCCCCCGACGGCACAGAGGCAGGACGAGGCGAGACGAAGTGAGGTGAGGTGAGGCCTGGTTGCAGCCGGTGCCCCCGGCCGGCGCCCTGCCCGGCACCCACGGGTCCGCCGCCCGAGGACAGCCAGGGGCACCCCAGGACACACACCGCAAGAGCACACGCAACGCGGCCCCGCCGAAAGCGACAACAGCAGTCGGCAGCAGCCCGCACAGGCCGGCACCCCCACGGCCCCCAGCCGCCCGCAGCCGCCCCCGGACCAGGACGGACCCCGGCCCCGACCACCACCCGGCCACGGCCCGCACCCCTCACACCCGGGCCACCGTCACCCCACCGGCCCCGACGCTGAACCAGCACCCGAGACGAAAGACACCCGGCCCGACACACCCGCAACACCCCGACGCACACCGCACACCGGCCCGGACAGACAGACCACACGCTGCCCCACCAGGCCCACACCACACACAACAGCCCCACTCACAACCCGAACCCCGGCCAACCCACCATGCCCGGCAAACTCCACCAGGCCCACCCCGCCCGGCAGGCCAGGCCGTCCGGCCCGCCCGGCAGGCCAGGCCGTCCGGCCCGCCCGGCAGGCCAGGCCGTCCGGCCCGCCCGGCAGGCCAGGCCCGTCGGACCGGCGCAGTCCCGCAGCCCCGACCGCTCACACAGCCGCAGCGGCCGCCGGACCCGGCACCACCGGCAGCACACGCGGCCCGTTCGAAATGAACGACTCCGTACGCGGCAACTCCCCCGGCCCGAACGCCGCCCGCATCCGCGGGAAACGCCCGAACAACGCCCGCAACGCGATCTCCGCCTCCAGCCGCGCCAACGGCGCCCCCAGGCAGTAATGCACCCCATGACCGAACGACAGATGCTCCCGCCGCGTCTCCCGCGTCACATCGAACACATCCGCATCCTCCCCATGCACCCCCCGATCCCGCCCCGCCGCCGCGAACGACATCACCAGCGCATCCCCCCGCTCGATCACCGTCTCCCCCACCCGCACATCCTCCACCGCATACCGCAAAATCCCATTCGCCCCCGGCGCCTCCACCCGCACCGCCTCCTCCACCACATCCCCCCACGACACCCGCCCCGACCGCACCAACTCCAGCTGACCCGGATCCCCCAGCAACAACGCCACCGCATTGCCCAGCAGATTCACCGTCGGCTCACACCCCGCACTCAACAACATGATCAAGTTGTCGACCAACTCCTTCTCACTCAACCCCCCACCCCCCACGCCACCCGCACCCGCACCGCCCGTACCGGCACCCGCGCCACCCGCGTCACCCGCGTCACCCGCCGCGATCAGCGCACTCGTCAGATCCTCACCCGGACAACGCCGCTTGAACGCGACCAACTCCCCCATCGTCGAATACAACGCCCGGTAATTCCGCTGCGCCTCCACCGACGACACCGACGTATCGAAAAACCCGTCAATGATCTCCCGCAACGGCCCCCGGAACTCCTCCGGAATCCCGAACAACTCCAACATCACCCGCCCCGGCAACGGCAACGCGAACAACTCCCGCACATCCACCACCCCACCCCCAGCCCGCCCCGCCGCCTCCTCCACCCCATCCAGCAGACCCCCCGCGATCTCCTCCACCCGCGGCCCCAACAACGCCACCCGCCGCGCCGTGAACGCCGACGCCATCAACCCCCGCAACCGCCGATGCTCCGCCCCGTACGACGTCACCAAATTCTCCACCGACACCCACACCGCCAACGGCCAACTCCCCGACACCTCCCCCCGCCGCCACGCCGGCCAATGCCGATACGCATCCTTCGACACCCGCCCATCCGTCAACAACCCCCGCATCACCCCCGCATCCGTCACCACCCACGCCCCCACCCCACCCGGCAACACCACCCGCGACACCGCACCCCGCCCCCGCAACACCGCCGCCTCCCCCTGCACATCCCGCCCCAACCCATCCAACACAAACGGACACCCCCCACCCCCCACCCCAACCAACCCCACCGACCTGGCCGTCTCCACCCCGACCGCCCCCACCGACCCAGCCAACCCGGGCACCTCCACCCCGACCGCCCCCACCGGCCCGGCCGTCTCCACCCCGACCAGCCCCACCGACCCAGCCAACCCGGGCACCTCAACCCCGACCGGCCCCACCGGCCCAGCCACAACCGCCTCACTCCCGACCGGCCCGACCCCCTCACTCCCCGCCAGGCCGGCCGGCCCGCTCACAGCCGCCTCACCCCCGCCCCGCCCGTCCAGCCCGCCCCGCCCGTCCAGCCCGTCCAGCCCGTCCAGCTCACCGCGACCCTGCTCACGCCCATCCAGCCGACGCACCATCAGACCCTCCCCGCAGACAGTGAAAACACCGGAAAAACCACAACGACACGAACCAACACAGCAATACGAACAACCACCAACAACAAAAAACCGTCACAAAACGCCGACCTACAGCACCACACAGCACACCCCACCCCACCGACAACCAACCCCCACACGCCCCCAGCACCACCACCCCTACCGCCCGCACCCGCAACTCCCGCAACCACATCAGCCGCAACCACCCGGCACCGCGCCACGAGGACACCACCAACACACACCCACACCCCCACCAGGAACGACGCAGACACCACACACCGGCCCCCACCCACCCGCCCCGAAACCCCGCACCACCCCCAACCCCCAACCCCCACCCCCGACCCCCGCACGGCCCACCCCCGGCCGGCACCCCCAACACCCCACACCACCAGCACCGGACCCACCCGGCACCCCCCACCAGCACCGCCACCCACAGCACCGGCCCACACCCTCACACCACCCGCACCCATGCCCATACCGGTGCCAGCGCTCACGCCGGTACCAGTGCTCACGCCAGCGCTCGCGCCGGTACCGGTGACAGCGACGGTGACGGCGCCGGCCGGGCAGGTCCGGACCCGCCCAAAACAGCACCCAAACCAAACCGCTCAGCCGGTTTCACCATAGCCCCCGAACCCGCCACCCGCGAGAGCCCGACCCCCACCACCACCCCCGCCACCGAGCCTCGCACAGCACCCCGCACCCACGGAAGACACCACCAGAACGGAATACAACCCCCCGTTTACCCGGAAAGATCCCCACCCCGCCCACCCCCCGACCCCGGACCCCCCACACCCCGGCCACCCACCCCCACACCCGACCACCGACCGCGAAATTCCCCGCCCACCCTTGAAAAGAAAACCGGTAGGTTCGTATCTTATGACCCTGCACGGTCGATCCCAGCCCACCCAACGGCGCAACGGAGACACCCATGGCCCTGCTCACCGTCCACCAGGACAACCACCCCACCCCCAAAACCACCCCCGCCCCCACCCCCGGGACAGCCACCACCCCACCCCCACCCCCCACCCCCATGCCCCGCCTCACCACCACCGTCCCCCGCGAATACGTCCACCGCTCAAGCCTCGCCGAGGTCTTCCTCACCGGCAGCGAAAAAACCGGCGACAACCACTACACCCTCACCGCCCAATGGCCCCGCGCCCACACCTTCTACACCACCCCCGACGGCACCCACCACGACCCCCTCCAAGCCGCAGAAACCATCCGCCAAACCGGCCTCTACCTCGCCCACGCCGAACTCGGCGTCCCCCTCGACCACCACTTCCTCATGTGGAACATCCACCTCACCACCCACCCCCAACACCTCCACATCGGCCCCACCCCCACCGACCTCACCCTCACCGCCACCTGCACCACCCTCCGCTACAAAGGCAAACGCCTCGCCGACTTCACCATGCACATCCACATCACCCGCAACGGCCACACCACCGCCACCGGCGGCGGCCAATTCACCTGCCTCACCCCCACCACCTACCAACGCATCCGCCAACCCCACACCACCCACCCCACCCCCCAACCCCCCACCCCCCACACACCCCCCACCGACCCCACCCCCTACGGCCGCACCCTCCCCCTCGACCTCGTCCTCACCCCCACCCCCACCCCCCACACCTGGCAACTCACCCCCAACCCCCACCACCCCATCCTCTTCGACCACACCACCGACCACATCCCCGGCATGGTCCTCCTCGAAGCCGCCCGCCAAGCCACCCACACCCACACCCACCCCACCCCCACCCACCTCACCACCCTCCACGCCACCTTCCACCGCTACACCGAACACCACACCCCCACCTACATCACCACCCACCACACCAAC
>NZ_JBHVPP010000049.1:0-19338 GCF_042887295.1 Streptomyces sp. NPDC057950 | reverse complement strand
GGAACGTCGCTGCTCGCCACGGGCGTCTGGGCCACGGGAACACTCGTGGCCGGCGCGCTCGCCGGCGGCACACCGTTCGAGCTGCACGACCGGAAGGCGCCGGCGAACCCGCTGATCAACCCCTACCGGACCGCGGACGGCGAGTGGTTCATGCTGGTCGCCTCGCCCCCGCACTGGCCGGGGCTGACGCGAGCCGTCGGACACCCCGAGCTGCTCGAGGATCCGCGATTCGCCAACCTCGAGGGCTTCGTCCAGAACGC
The DNA here is from genome assembly GCF_042887295.1 of Streptomyces sp. NPDC057950. NCBI lineage: Bacteria > Bacillati > Actinomycetota > Actinomycetes > Kitasatosporales > Streptomycetaceae > Streptomyces > Streptomyces sp. NPDC057950. The sequence continues at coordinate 19,078 of NZ_JBHVPP010000049.1, read as the reverse complement.
CGACGCGCTGAGCGAACTGCTCGACACCGAGTTCCGCTCGCGGCCCTTCGACTACTGGAAGGACGCCCTGGGCCGGGAACGTATCACCTACAGCCTCATCCAGACGCCCGAGGAGACCGCCCAGGACCCGCAGTTGCGCGCCAACGACATCGTCGTGCCGCTGGAGGGGGTCGAGGGGCTGACGGAGACCATCAGCAGCCCGGTCAACCTCCGCGGCGTACCGAAGACGCCGGCGAAAAGGGCCCCGGGCCTGGGTGAGCACAACGACGAGATCCTCGGCGAGCTGGGATTCGGCCCCGCCGAGGTCGCCGAACTGCGCACGCAGGGAGCGATTCCGGCGACCACGGACGCGGAGGGGTCGTCGCCGTGAGCAGGGCGTTCCGCCGGCTCCCGGCCGGAGATGCGGCGGCTTCCGTCGCACGATGGCGTACAAGTCGGATCCCCGCGGTCGAGGGTTCGGTCCTCGGCCGCGGTCACGAGAGACGGTGACCTCCCGCGAACGGAGCGTCGCCGCCGCGGACGCGGAGTACGACCGGCGGAGGCAGACGTCACGTCCGCGTCGACGTCCGCGACGAGCAGGCCGAACGGGCCCTGAGAAGGCGACCCCGTCTCGCTCGGTGACGTGGTGGCGACGGGCCCGCCGTTCGGTCCCAACTCCCTTCCCTGCACCGGCGTTTGTGGATGTCTGCGCACCCCGGGTGGTGGCACTCCGGCAGGTGGATCAACCCTCGGGTGGTGGCACCCCGGCAAGTGGACCAGCCGTTCCGGGAGCGCAGCCGCGCCGCACTTGCCGGTCAACGGGGCGTGTGGCGAGCGTGGTTCAGGTAGTCGGAGAGCTCGCGCCAGTCGTCGACCGGAGCATCGGCGTCCCCGGACATGGCGGCCGGATCGTCATGCCAGGCAGCCCGTACACCGGCGGAGACACCGGCGTCACCGCCGGAGAAGAACGCGCTGAGCTCATCCATGCGGGCCACCAGCCGACGTACCTCCCCATCCGTGGCGGGAATTCCAGCCGTACGAAGCCGTTCGGCCCTGCGGTACAGCTCAGGCCACTCGACCTCGAGGAGGTAGTGCCTCGCGGGTCCCAGGGCGGCGGCACGACTTCGCAGCACCTGAATCCCACCGTCGTCCAGATGGCGGTCCAGTGTGTGCTCGCTCCCGCGCCCGGTGCCGCCGATGGCCCGCAGGGCGTCGAGAAGAGCTGTTGGCGTCACGGTCTCTTCGGCGGACAGTGCGTCACCGAGTCGCACGAGCCGCTCTCGCAGGACACCGAGCGTGGCGATGGATGCCTCCACACCTGCCAGGTGGTCACGTACGAGCCCCACGGGGTCGACCCCGGCGTCGAGATAGGCCGCGACGGTGTTCAGCGTCAGCCCCAGATCGCGGAGCGCCAGCACCTGATACAGGCGGACGAGGTCTTCCTCGGTGTATTCCCGGTGCCCTCCTGCGGTGCGTTGTGAGGGGCTGAGCAGGCCGATGGTGTCCCAGTGGTGCAGCGTACGCACGGTCAGCCCGCTGGCCTCGGCGAGCCGGCCCACCTTCCAGGTGGCGGAAGTGGTCATGGAACAACGATGCACCCTCACATCGCGTGAGGTTCAAGGCGTGACGACGACCGTTACCGCTTCATGGGACCGGGGCTGAGCGCTTCGGCCGGCAAAGCCTTGGAAGGCCCGTAGGGATCGTCCTCGTCGGCCCGCCGATCGGCTCGCGCATGCGCGACGTGATCACGGAGGGGTGATGCGCGGGGAGACGGTGGCCGCTTCGAGGCCGGAGAGTTCGTCCAGCGAACGGCCCCGGGTCTCGATGCGGAGGGTCCAGGTGACGAGGAAGGCGAGGGCGCTGGTGGCCGCTGCTCCGTAGAGAAGCGGGGAGGCACCGGCGGAGTCGAGCAGGATCGGGAAGAGGAAGGTGCCCAGCGCCGCGCCCAGCTTTCCGAATCCGGCGGCGAAGCCGTGCCCGGCGGCCCGTACGTCGGCTGGGAAGACCTCGGCGGGCAGGGTGAACGTCGTGGAGTTCGGCCCCAGGTTCATGAACGTGTTGAACAGCGCGAACCCGACGAAGACCAGCGGCAGATGGGTGTTGCCGCCCCCGGGCAGCTGATCGGCGACCGCCAGCAGGCACAAGGCGATGGTCATCACGGCGAATCCCACGAGTTGCAGTCGGATCCGCCCGACCCGGTCCACGAAGACGATGGCCAGCACGAAGCCGACGACGAGGAAGACATCCAGGAACGCGGTGCCTTCGGTCGAGGAGATGTCGTCGGCCAGGAACGTCGCGTTCGGGCCGGCCAGGGCCAGCCCGGCGAGCAGGGTCGGCGTGAAGATGCCGACCCCGTAGGTGGCGATGTCCATCGGGAACCAGGGGACCGAGGTGAACACCGTCAGCCTCAGCAAGGGGCGTTTGAACAGCTGGGGCTGCAGGAGTGCGTTCCAGCCTTCCCGCGGCGCCTGTGGGTGTGCCCGGTCCCTGTCGGTGACCTGGCAGGCGACGCCGGTCATCCTCTCGGCGATCGCCGTTGCTTCCTCTTCCCGGCCGTGCTGAGCCAGCCAGCGTGGGCTCTCGGGCATGGTGCGGCGCAGCCAGATGATCAGCAGCGCCAGCAGAGCACCGAAGCCGAGCATGATCCGCCAGGAGCCGATCTCGGGCCACGCCGTGAGGGTGACGACACCGACGACCGCGCCGATCATGATTCCCGCTGCCTGGAGACTGAAGGCGCTCACCAGCCACCTGCCCCGTTGGCGGGCCGGCAGGATCTCCGCCAGATAGCTGGCCGCGATGGGATAGTCGAGCCCGACCGCGATGCCGAGCAGGAAACGGAAGGCGATCAACGGCCATAGATCCCAGGCGAACATGCAGGCCAGGGAGAAGATCACGAACAGCCACAGATCGACCCGGAAGATCTTGCTGCGCCCCACACGGTCGCCCAGCGGTCCCAGCAGCGCCGCTCCGAACATGGCGCCCACGATGGCCGCGGCCGAGAGCAGACCCCGATCCGTCGTGCTGCCGCCCAGATCCTTGGCGATGAGTGGATTGGCCACGCCGATGATGAAGAAATCGAACCCGTCCAGTATCACCCCCAGGGCCGCCACCAGCCAGAATCTCCGGTGCACCGGTGTAATGGACGCCTGGTCGAGTGCTACGCCCAGGGGCAGCGGCGTGCGGGAATCACCGTTGGTCACCACATGCACCGAGTGAACGCGACCGCACGCCCGCGATCAACAAGCCACGCCACACCCCCGGTGCCGAGCACGGGCGTTGACCATCGGGTTCTTCGGCACGTCGGACATCCCGCCGTCCTCGCCGCGCTCCTGCCGCTGTCGAGTACACCGGTGGAGCGTCGCCCCGGATCACGGTGTGGGCCGCCGGCGTGTCGAACCGCACCTGGTGTGGAGACGCGGAGGACACGGCCGTCTGTCCCGCGGGGCGCCACGGACGAGCGCGGACAGGCCTTCGTCGTGGACTCGTCTCCGGTGTGTGCCGAAGCCGCTCATGCCGAGGACGCTCATACCGAGGACGCTACGGTCCAACGACCACCGCTCACGCCCGACTTCGGCGGGCTCGGGACTCCGCGCGGGATATCGGATCCGGAGCCTGATACGACACAGGTTCCTCCATTCGTGAAGCGTTATGATTTAGTGAACGGCTCCAGGAGAGGCAGGCCCGGCAGCGATGCCACAGTCGAAGAAGGTCCGCGAATCGGCCGCCGCCCGGTCCGCGCAGTTGGTTCCCCCGCGCACGCTCGGCTTTCACCTCAAGAGGGCCGAGCAGTCCATCGTGGCGCGCAAGGCCCACGAGGTGCGGAACCTGGACCTGACGGAGTCGCAGTGCAAGGTGCTGGGCTACCTGACCGGCGGTGTGGCGAAGTCGTGCACCCAGCTGTCCCGCGAGGGAATGGTCACCTCGCAGACGATGACCGGCATCGTCAAGAACCTCGAAGCCAAGGGACTGGTCGAGCGCCATGCCTCGCCGGACCACGGCCGGGTCATGCTGGTGTCCCTCACACCGGCAGGCGTGGAGCGGGCCGTCGCCGCGAAGTCCCTCTCCGAGCGTGTCGAACACGGCCTGCGTGAGGCCCTGTCCGAGCACGATTACGGTCAACTGGTGGAGCTTCTCGACCGGGTGGCCGACCTGGCTCCCGGGCTCGACGTCAGCACGTCGGAGTAGCTCCCGCCTGCGACGGACAGGGTCCGCGCCGCGCCTCACCGCGTACCGGCCACGAGAGCCGACCCGTCGACACCGAGGGCGAGCCGGCCGAGCATTTCGTCGCTCTGCGCCGCGGCGCGGTAGAGCTCGGACGGTGTCTGAGCGGCGACGACGCCGAGGGTGTCGTGCCTGCGGCCCCTCCCCGACGGCCGGCTCAACGGCAGTCAACGGCGGTCGACCGCAGGTCCTGGCCGCGTCACCGGAGGCGGTGGTACGGCAGGCCGAGATCCCGCGGAACCGGTCGGCGTGCGACGCGGCCGACGCCGGGCGCGCTTTCGCCGGGTGAGGGATCCCGGCGGGTATCAATGCGGCCAGGCCCTCGCCGCCACCGCTCAGGAAGGGGAGTCGGCTGGTGCGTGTTAACGTCAACGACACTGATGAAGGGAACTTCAAAGATGAAGGGAACTTTAAAGTACAGGCACCCTGATCTTCGACTCCGCGTAAGTCACCAGCGCCGCTCCTCCCTGTGGCAGTGGCACCGCCTCCACCGCGGCGGCCCACCGACAGCAACATGCTCACAGCACGCGAAGGAATGAACCATGGGAATGTCCGGACTCACCGCTCTCGTCACCGGCGCCACCGCCGGTATCGGCCGCGCCGTGGCCCTCCAACTCGCGGACGAAGGCGCGGAAATCGTCGTCCACGGCCGCGACCAGGACCGCGGAGCCGATGTCGTCGCCGAGATCGAGAAGGCCGGAGGGACCGCCCGCTTCGTCCAGGCAGACCTCGGCGACCCCGCCGACGTCGAGCGCCTGGCCCGTGAGGCCGGAGACGTCGACGTACTCGTCAACAACGCAGGCGTCTACAAGTTCCTGCCGACTTCGGAGATGACCACGGAACTCTTCGACCTGCACATGGATCTGAACACCAAGGCCCCCTACGTGCTCGTCCGCGCCCTGGCCCCCGGCATGGCTCGGCGCGGCCGCGGCTCCATCGTGAACATCAGTACCCTCGCGGCCACGGTCCCCGCCAAGGGCGCCGGCATGTACGCCGCGTCCAAGGCCGCGCTCGAGCAGCTCACCGCCGTGTGGGCCGCCGAGTTCGCCGAGCGGGGCATCCGCGTCAACGCCGTCGCCCCCGGACCCACCCGCACCCCGGGAACCGACGCCATGGACGCCGACTCGCTGCGGGCCATCGCCGACACGACCGCCCTGCGCCGCATCGCCGAGCCCGAGGAGATCGCCGAGGCCGTCGTCTTCCTGGCCTCCCGGCGCGCCAGTTACATCACCGGCGTCGTCCTCGAAGTCGCCGGTGGACGCCCCTCGATCGGCTGACCCCGTCGGTCCCCTGACCCGGGCGGCACGCATCGCCGTCGGTCCCCTGACCCGGGCGGCACGCACCCTCGGCGTGCCCGCCGCCCGGAGCGGGGCGACGCCCTTCACCCACCCCGCTCGTGAGAGGGCGAGCGTGGTACCTCATGAGCCAGAGCCTGCGCATTGGCCTGCTGCGCCGACACCGCGACTTCCGATTGCTGTGGTGCGGCGAGTCCGCCGGCAAGTTCGGTGCGTCCGTCACCGGGATCGCGATGCCGTTGGCCGCGGTCTCCGCCTTGGACGCCGGAACGTTCGAGGTCGGCCTGCTGAGTGCCGCCGCCTGGACGACAGCTCACCTTGAGGCCTGTGGGACGTTTCAATTCGCACGCCTCTTCAACCTTTTCAGGCCGCCGCGCAGACGGAGTGGCAGAGGGCGGTGTAGTTGATCCAGTCCAGCAGCGGGCTGGCGAAGGTGACGCTCAAGAGCGGGCCGGGCTGGTCTGCTCGGACCGGACCTCGCCCGTCGGAACCGGTGGCAGATCATGGGGAAACCGCAGACAGGAGCCGTGTATTCGCCCTGACCGACTCCCGCAGTTGGGGCAGGTCGCCTGCCGAGCTCGAAGACGTCCGTCATGCGAGCCCCGGCCCGGCCCGCGAGTGCCAAGCCGACTGAGATGAGCGTCGATCGCAGCCGTTCCGTCCGCCGGCCGAACCGGCGGGTGAGCGGCTTTGGCGACTGACGTCGTGCGGTTGGACTGCATCGGGATCTGCGGAAGATCCGCCAGGAGTTCAGGCGCGTCGACGTCGAGACGCGTCGTCCGATCGACCCCCTGCCTGCCTGGCGCTCGCAGATGCGGATGATGCGATGGGTGCGGGCGGCGGGCGTGCCGCGAAGGTCCCTGCTGACGTAGGCGCGGACGCCTCCGTAACCGCGGGGACCGGTCTGCCGTCGCCCGCCGTCAGCCCGTGCCGTCACGCGCTGGCTCCTCACCCACCCCGACGCCCTGCCCGAAGGCGACCGGCTCCAGCTCAAAGCAGCTCTGGCCAACTGCCCGGAACGGACAGCACTCTCCGAGCACGTGCGTTCCTTCGGCCACATGGTCGCTCACCTCCAGGGCGACCAGCTGCCGACCTGGATCGAAGCTGCCACCTCTACTGACGACCTGCCCAGCCTCCGCCACTTCGTCCAGCGCCTCGAACGCGATCTCGACGCTGTCATCGTCGGCCTCACTCTGCCCTGGAACTCAGGTGTCGTGGAGGGCCCTGTCAACCGGATCAAGATGCTCAAGCGCCAGATGTTCGGCCGCGCGAGATTCGAACTCCTCCGCAAACGAGTCTTGCTTAGGTGACCGAGCGTCACCTGTGCGCGACTGTGCCTGCGGTGTAAGCCCCGCTCTTCCGTGGGCATGCATGGCTCTGGGACCCACAGGCTGCGTGAACTCCTCAGTCAGCCTCCTCGACAATGCAAAAGGGGTGCCCAACCGGATCGGTGAGAACGCGCGCTCTGGCGCTGTGAGGCTGATGATCCGGTTTGCCCGCACCCAGCTCCAGCAAACGTGCTTCGACCTGATCCAAGTCCTGCTTGACCCTGAAGCACATGTGAAGCTGTTGAGGAACGGTCTGTTCAGGCCAGAGCGGAGCCCGGTAGCCATCGACCCGTTGAAAGCCGATGAAGACTTCGTCCTCACAGTCGAGACCGGCGAAGTCGGCGTTCGACTTGGGGTGGAGCTCCAGACCGGTGGCCTGCTGATAGAAAGCCGCCAATGCCGGCGGATCCGGGCAATCGAGGGTTATCGCGCTCAACTTCATCTGCAAGGGCATGACGCCTCCGGGACGATCAGTGGACTTCCTTGCACACCCTAGAGACGGCTGTCCACGGCTGAGTGAGAACCGACCATCTACATGGTCCGCCCAGGCGTAAGCATCGAAGGTCGGAACCTTACGTTGCCCGCAGTTACTGGAGGCGGGCCGACTCCACAGTAAGTGGACCAGAGCCCTTCTTGCGGCAGCGTTTGTTGACGAGTTCTGACGTCATCGTCCGGCCGAGGACTCTGCGGTTCGTCACGAGTTTTGAAGGCACCTGCCGATGCGGCCGAGTCGTGCCGGCGGCTCGCAACAGGGCTGCAACAGGGTTTCAAGATCGCTTGACCTTGCCCCAGAGGGAAGGGCGACAGTGTCTTCGTAGATCACACGAGCGAGCGGTGTGCGCTCGCCAGCAGGGCAGGACGAAGAGGGGGAGTTCGAATGACGGCGACCTGCGTCATTCTCGATATCGGTGGCGTGCTGGAGATCACGCCGGAAACGGGGTGGGTGCAGCGGTGGGAAGAGCGCATGGAGTTGCCGCTCGGCACCGTGCGTGAGCGGCTGCGCGACGTGTGGCAGGCCGGCAGCGTCGGGAGCATCAGTGAACGAGAGGTTCACGAGCAGGTGGCAGCACGCTTGGGGCTCGACGCGCCTCAGGTCGAGGGCTTCATGGCTGGTCTCTGGGCGGAATACCTGGGAAAGCCGAACGAGGAACTCATCGCTCATGTGCAAGGGCTGCGAGGAAGCTGCAGGCTGGGCATCTTGAGCAACAGCTTCGTTGGCGCCCGAGAGCGGGAGACGGCGCTGTACCACTTCGACGAACTGGTCGAGCAGATCGTGTACTCGCACGAGATCGGCATCGAGAAGCCGGACCCGCGTGCTTTCGAGGCCGTATGTGCCAGCCTGGAGGTGCGGCCGGAGAGCTGTCTGTTCATCGACGATCTCCCAGTCAATGTTGAGGCTGCGCAGGCGGCGGGCATGCAGGCGCATCTGTTCGAGGACAACGCCCGGACAATTACGCGCATCGCAGCTCATCTGAACGCTGATCCCCGGGCTGCAGGGCCTGTCCCGCTCCGATGACGTCGGCCTGGCCGGCCTTCAGCGGTTGCCGGCCAGGCGGTGGAGCCGTTGATCAGCCCGCTTCCGCGTGTTCGGCACGGGCTCGAGTGTCGGCGAGGCGGTAGGAGTCGGTTCCGGTCTCGATGGACCGGTGCCCGGACGTCACCGCCACACGGCGCGGGCGGCTGTTTGAGGCACGCATGCACGCTGTGGGTCACCCGACCGAGCCACACAGTGATCGCCACTGCCGGAGTGTCCCGGAACCGCTGCCCGTCGCACGCTCGGCGTAGACCCCACGCTTGCAGAGCGGGCCGGCCGCGATGACAGGCTCGCGTTCCTGACGGCCTGCGGGCGCGCCCCGTCGTCTCCGGCAGCCGCGTGTCTGCTTAAGAGTAGGTGCTCGTATACTGGGCGGAAGTCTCTGGAGGTGCCATGACGGCTGCGATGTCGAGGGCGGATCTGTGTAACAACCTGGCGCTGCGCAAGGCGTCGCGGTACCTCGGTGCGACGTACGACAGGGCCCTGGCTCCGCTGGGCCTCCGGGCGACTCAGTTCAGTACTCTGCAGCTGCTCAGCGTTCACGAAGGCATGACGATCACTCGTCTCGCCGACATGATCGCCATGGACCGGACGACGATGGCGTCCAACCTCAAGCCGCTGGAGCGTGAGGGGCTGGTCACCATTGAGCCGTCGGCGACTGACCGCCGTGCGCGGATAGTGACCATCACGCCCGGCGGCGTGGCCCGGATGAAGGCGGCGCTCCCGCTCTGGGAGAGTGCGCAGGCGGAGTTCGAGAAGAAGTTCGGTGCCGAGGATGCGGCCCGGATGCGTGCCTTCCTTGAGGCTGTCCTCGATACCGGCTTCGATCCATGGGCTGAGTGAGCTACGACCGCGCCACGCAGCTTGGCTGCGGGAGCTCGTGAAGGCAGGCGTGGCGCGGGGGGCCCGGAAGGGTCCGGCGTGCGGGACGGAATCCTTGACCAGAAGTCCTGGCGCGGCTGCGATGCCCCGGTCAGGGTGCCCTTCCGGAGGTGTCCCCGATGGTGGGTGGAGGTCTGAGGTGCGCCGGACGGGGTCTTGCCTTTCCCCAGATACGAGCATATGCTCCTATTTATGGGAGGTGAGACGGCCAGGCCGCCACGTCCTTCAAGCGCCGAAACCCCGCCACGGGCGGGGCACGGCATCAGAGTCGGAAAGTGGTCGGCGCACAGCCCAGCAGCCTCCCGGGTCATAGAGGTCTCGGAGAGGCCGTCCCATGCCTGCTGAGGCTTGGCTCATCGAAAGGCCCCCGTGTGCGCCGACCCGGCATTGTGAGATGGAGTCGCACCATGACCGTCGTCAAGGCAGCTGCTGTGCAGATCAGCCCCGTTCTCTACAGCCGTGCGGGCACGGTTGGGAAAGTGGTGGAGAAGATCCGCGACCTGGGCCGGAAAGGTGTCCAGTTCGCGGTGTTCCCCGAGACCGTCGTCCCGTACTACCCGTACTTCTCCTTCGTGCAGCCGCCGTACTCCATGGCAAAGGAGCACCTGCGGCTGATGGGGGAGGCGGTGACCGTGCCGTCCGCCGAGACCGAAGCGATTGGCGCGGCCGCCCGTGAGGCCGGCATGGTCGTCTCGATCGGCGTCAACGAGCGTGACGGTGGTTCCCTCTACAACACCCAGCTGCTCTTCGACGCGGACGGCACGCTGATCCAACGCCGCCGCAAGCTCACGCCGACCTACCACGAGCGAATGGTCTGGGGCCAGGGCGATGCTTCGGGACTGCGCGCGGTGGACAGCGCCGTCGGCCGGATCGGCCAGCTCGCCTGCTGGGAGCACTACCTGCCGCTGGCGCGCTACGCGCTGATGGCCGACGGTGAGCAGATCCACGCTGCGATGTACCCCGGCTCCTTCGGCGGCGAGCTGTTCGCCGAGCAGATCGAGGTCAACATCCGTCAGCACGCACTGGAGTCGGCCTGCTTCGTGGTCAACGCCACCGCATGGCTGGACGCGGACCAGCAGGCGAAGCTCGCCGAGGACACCGGCGCCCCAGCCGCTGCGATGTCCGGCGGCTTCTTCACCGCCATCGTCGACCCCGAGGGCCGCGTCATCGGCGAACCGCTCACGTCCGGCGAGGGCGAGGTCATCGCCGACCTGGACTTCGAGCTGATCGACCGGCGCAAGCGCCTGTCGGACACACGCGGCCACTACAGCCGCCCGGAACTGCTCAGCCTCATGGTCGACCGCACCCCGGCATTCCATCTCCACGAGCGCGACGCCCACGCCGGAGCCCACTCCTTCACGACATCCGGTGAGGACCGCACCGCCGACACCCAGTGAGACGTTGCCCGACTGCCCGACTGCCCGACTGCCCGACTGCCCGACTGCCCGACTGCCCGACTGCCCGACTGCCCGACTGCCCGACTGCCCGACTGCCCCGAAGACGGCAACGGCCCGTCAGGCAGGGTCGCGGCCCTGGGGCGTCGTCACGCTCCAGACCTGCAGAAGGACCCCGACGCCGCCCCGCCCCCCCGACTGCGGAATCGGCCACCCGCGGGTGCGCGGGTTCACCCACACCGAAAGAGGGAGACCTCACATGTACATGAAGCTCGAACTCATCGTCCTGCCGGTCACCGACATCGACCGGGCCAAGGCCTTCTACGAGCAGGTGGGATTCCACCTGGATCTCGACAAGGCCGTCAGCGAGGACTGGCGGGCCGTGCACTTCACGCCGCCCGGCTCCGGAACCTCGATCATGTTCGGCGCCGGGATGACCTCCGCCGCCCCCGGCTCGGCCCAGGGGCTGTACCTCGTCGTCTCCGACATCCAGGAGGCGCACACCGAACTCACCGGCCGCGGCATCGAGGTGAGCGAGGTGTTCCACGACGCTGGCGGGCTGCTGTACCACGGCCACGAGAGCGGCACACTCACCCACACCCTCGAAGGTCAGGGGCGGCTCCCCGGTGCGCACCCCGAGCGCGCTTCCTACGGCTCCTTCCTGACCTTCAGCGATCCCGACGGGAACGGCTGGGTGCTCCAGGAGATCACTGAGCGCTTCCCTGGCCGCTGACACCTCAGCTTCCCCGCGGCCGGCGACGTTCGGCGCGGTGGTGACACCGCGAACGGCTGCCTCCGCGTCCAGCCGTCACGCCCCGGCATTTAGGAGCATGTGCTCCTTTCTGTTCCGGCTTGCGCGCTGTATGCCCTGACCATCGGAAAGAGAAAACACTCCCATGAGCATGTCGCCCACAGAGCCGTCCGGCCAGGATGGCCTTGGCCCTGACCAGCCCACGTCCCACCGCGCCACCCCGCGGCGCGGATTCTCACGACGCGCCTTCGTCGGCGGCGCAGCCGCTTCCGCCGCTGCCGCGGGCATCTCGCTGGCGGCGGGTGGTCTGACGCCTGCCGTCGCCGGCGAGCCCAGGCGGATACCGAAAGGCTTCGGCTCGGTCGCCACGGCGCCGCACCTGCCGGCAGGATTCACCAAGACGTTCACCAGCCGGTTCGTCCGGGCCAACGGGATCCGCCAGCACGTGGTCACCGGAGGTGAGGGGCCACCGCTGCTCCTGGTACACGGGTGGCCAGAGAACTGGTACGCCTGGCGCATGGTGATGCCGGAGCTGGCACGGCGCCACACAGTCGTCGCCGTCGACCAGCGCGGCATCGGATTGACCGACAAGCCGAGGAGCGGGTACGACTCCGGCACTCTCGCCAATGACCTGGTGGCGCTGATGAGCGCGCTCGGGCACGAGCGGTTTGCCGTGGCCGGTCACGACACCGGCCTGATCATCAGCTATGCGCTGGCGGCGGACCATCCGGAGCGGGTCGCCCGCGTGGCTCTCCTGGAGGTCCCCGGTCCTCCGACCCGCAAGGGCTCTCCGCTCCTGTTCGAACCCGAGCCTGTCAACAACCGGCTCTGGCACATCCCCTTCAACCGGATCGACCACGAGCTGACCGAGCGGTTGGTCAGGGGCCGGGAGGAGATCTTCTTCGGCTACGAGTTCGACATTCAGGGCGGACCGAAGCTGCCGGAGTATGCGCGGCAGTACTACTTCCGCCTCTTCTCCGACCCCGAAGCCCTGCGGGGCAGCTTCGGCCTCTACCGGGCTTGGGACGCCACCCTCGACCAGAACGCCGGGCGCGGGGAGAGCAAGCTGGCCATGCCGGTCCTGGCGGTCGGCGGATCGGAAGGCTACGGCTCGCATGTCGCGGACGCGATGATGCCCCTCGCGGACGACGTGCAGGGCGTGGTCATCCCCGGCGCCGGCCACTGGGTCGCCGAACAGAACCCCAGGAAACTGCTCGACGAACTGACGCACTTCCTCGCCCCGTACCGCCGCGCCGCCGGCCCGTCCCGCTAGCGGACGAACCGTCACGCCCGGGCACGCCCCGGGCGTGACGGAACGAGCTCGCCCGTGCGGCAGCGTCGCCGCCATCGAGCAGCCGGCGCCCCTCACCGAAGAGCCCCCACATCGCTCCCTGCTGATCCCACGGCCGGAGCCCTCGACCGAGGACGCCCTGGCCGCGGGTGCCCCGGCAAGCAGGACCGGGACGAACGCAACGCCACGGTTTGCCTGCTGTCCAGGAGCGGCGGAGCCGTCACCATCCCCGAAGGGAGGCATGGATGTTTTCCGACATCGGCCCGCTCGAAGTCGTGACACTGGTCGTGCTCGCCGTCATTCTGGTCGGGCCCGACAAGCTCCCCAGGATGCTGTCCGACACCCTGCGGACACTGCGCAAACTCCGGGAGCTCTCACAGAGCGCCCAGGCGAGCATGCGCGACGAACTACCCGCCGAGTTCCAGGATCTGACCCTCGAGGATCTCAATCCGAAGACCCTCCTGGCCAAGAACCTGCTCGGCGGCCAGGGCCTCGACGCGGGTCACCTGACCGCCGGCCTCACCCTCGGGGACGAACCGCTCGACAGCGCCGAGACCGACACCTCGAAGGGCCTCGGAAAGGCCACCACCCACGGACCGCTTCCCACAGCCACCGGGCGCCGGCGCTGACAAAGCGCGCCACCTGGCAAGCCCCGGGCGCGGGACCTCCCCTGGCGCGCACGGAGAAGCGCCGTCTCAGACCCAGGGCCCGGCCGTCCCGTGCCGGCCCGCAGCCGGGGCCAGCCCGCCCAATCACCAACCAGCACACCAACGTCTCAGCACACCAACGTCCCCCCCCGACGCAGGGCACGGCCGCACGCATCCGTGGCCGGCAAGCCTCTGCGCGCAGGAGTACCGCTCCTGCGCCCATGGACCTACGGAAAGGAAACACCCATGTTCGGCAGGCTCGGAGCACCCGAGATCATCCTCATCCTCCTCGTCGTCGTCCTCCTGTTCGGTGCCAAGCGGCTCCCCGACATGGCCCGTTCATTCGGGCAGTCACTGCGGATCCTCAAGAGCGAGACCAAGGCCATGCAGAAGGACGACTCCGACGAACCATCGACCGCGTACACCGCCGCGGCCCTCCGGACCGCGTCCGAGAACCGGCATACGGCAAGAGCGGCGGCCGAGGCGGAAACCTCCGCCCAGCGCTGAAACGCCGAAGCCACCGACCGACCCACGCGTGGTCGGTGCCGCACCGAAGGAACCGGGACCGCCCATGACGCCCCAACCAGCCCACGACGAAGCACACATGTCTCTGGGGCAGCACCTGCGCGAGCTGCGCAACCGCCTGCTCAAGGCCGTCGGGGCCATCCTGCTCGTCACCGTCGCCGCAGCCCTGTTCTACAAGCAGCTCATCGGGTTCCTCATCGACCCCCTGCCCGGCTGCGCCCCTGGCCGACTGGCCGGCGCGGACACCGGGGGGCACTGCGGGGTGATCTCCCTCAACGGACTCCTCTCACCCTTCACCCTGGCACTGAAAGTGTCGATCACCGTGGGCGTCGTCGCCGCCAGCCCGGTGTGGCTGTACCAGCTGTGGGCATTCCTCGCACCAGGACTGCACCGCCACGAGAAGAAGTACACCCTGGCCTTCCTCGGCGCCGGCATCCCGCTGTTCCTGACCGGCGCCGCCATGGCGTACTGGAGTCTGCCGACCACGGCACGGGTGCTGATCTCCTTCACCCCGGACAACGCCACCAACCTCCTGCCCGTCGACGACTTCCTCGACCTCGCCACCCGCATGGTCCTCGTCTTCGGCCTGTCCTTCGAACTCCCCGTCCTCCTCGTGCTGCTGAACCTCGCCGGCGTGATCAGCGCACGCAGGATGGTCGGCTGGTGGCGCGCCATGCTCATGGGCATCACCGCCTTCGCCGCCCTCGCCACCCCCAGCACCGACCCGCTCAGCATGCTGCTGCTCGCCACCCCCATCAGCCTGCTCTACCTGGCGGCCTGCGCGATCGCCTGGTGCAACGACCGACGGCGGCACCGCACCAGCCCCACCGGTCCGGGCGCGATCGCTGACACCGAGGCATCGCACCTCGAGCTCACCCCTGCCCGCCTCGACACCGCCGGCGACCTCACCGTCAGTCGGCTCTGATCCGCTCCCTTTTGAGGAGCGGCCCGGACGGGCAGTTGCCGGACGTCGCCGCCCTGGCCACCGAAAAAGAGCAAGTGCTTGGAAGCGCGGAGTTCGCCTGGCTGCTCAGCGCCCATGCGGCCGACGTACACATCCGGCTGAACACGATCAGGGAGATACATGTCATGAGTGACCTCATCACCACCGTCATCGAGGCGCACGGCGGCCTGCACCGGTACAACCGGTTCACCTCGGTCACCGCGCATCTCCGGGTCGGGGGTTCGCTGTGGCGGCTCAAGGGTCAGGAGGGGATCCTGAGTCAAGCGGCAGTCCGCCTGGACCTGCACCGGCAGCATGCCAGCCACTATCCCTTCACAGCGCCCCACCTGCGGTCATCCTTCACCGCGAAGCGTGTTGCCGTGGAGAGCGCCGCCGGTGACGTGAAGGCCGATCGCTTTGACCCCCGTGCGTCGTTCCCGGCCGACGTACACAGCCCCTGGGACGATCTGCACGTCGCCTACTTCGCCGGATATGCCATGTGGACGTACTTCACGTCTCCGTTCATCTTCTCCTCGCCCGGATTCGAGGCCGCGGAACTTTCCCCGCACACGGAGGAGGGGGAGGAGTGGAAGCGCCTGAAGGTCACCTTCCCCGACCACATCGCGACGCATTGCCCCGTGCAGATCTTCTACTTCGACTCGAACGGGCTCCTGCGCAGGCACGACTACACGCCCGAGGTCATCAACGCCGGGCCTGCCGCGCATTACCCGAGCGAATACAGGAGTTCGATGGAATCATGGTTCCGACCCGGCGGCGGGTCTTCCGGCGGGGACAGGACGGAACGGTGTCCCGGGACGTCGAACTCGTCACCATCGACGTCAAAAATGTCCTGTTCACCTGAGCGGTGAACCAGCCCTGTGGCGGTCTCATCGCCACAACGACCGAGCCCTCACGCCCATTCGAGTCCGAGTGCGGTGAGCTGCTCCCCGTTCTCCTCGCGCAGCCCCCGCAGTGCCCTGCTGGACGGTCTCCAGCACCTCGCGACGCAGGTCCTTTTGGTCTTTGTGTAACCCGCGAGTCCGGTGCCGGAGCCGTTCACCACCTGCCCTGTCACGCTCAGTTCGCCCAGGACCTTCTCGAAGTCTCGCCGTGTTACACAGCCCTCTCGCCGTTGACCGGTCAACCACCAGCCCATCCCAGGGTGTACACAACGCTTGCCTGGACCTGGCCAGGCACGGCCTGACGCTCTCCGAGGGCAGCGCCCGGGACGGGCAGAAACTGTGGGGCCTTGACCTCGCTCGGCCTCACCGCCGCGGCCGAGGTCTTCGGGCGTCCGGCAGCTGACATCGGCGGCAACGCGCGCGGTGCGGCCCGCTCGGGTGCCCCGCATGAGATGGCCGTCAACGAGACCGTCGTCGCCCTCACCGGTACCCAGCCCGCCCCATCGCTCGCAACACCCCCGGTCTCCGCGCCTGGTAGTCGTACTGGTCATGGGGAGTGGACGGTAGGGATGGAATGTTCCGGACGGGTTGTGGGAGTTGGCGTCGTCGGCGCCCTGACCGTTCGCCGGACTCGACTCCCTTGCGGGCGATACGGACACCGATGTGCTTGCCCGGCCAGCGGCATTGCCCCGATCGAAGCCGGCTGGTCCACCACGCGCTGCGGGAACTGATGATGAGAACCGCAGCCACCCGCCAACTCGGCCCGGATCGTGCCCCTTTCACCGAAACCCTGCGCTCCGCCCGGCGCAGTGTGACCGTCACCCCGGGCGGTTTTCCCCTGAGCTCCTGGTCCGAGCACTGCACGTACTCCAAGAAGACCTGCTGGAAAGGCTCCTGCCCGCCAGACGGCTTCGCAGCCAGCCCCCGTGTCGTCAAGCGCAAGATGTCCAACTACTGGCTCGAGCGGGCTGAGCACGAACCCTGGCCCCAACCCACCTGCGCTGGCATCCAAGCCATCCGCATCAAACGACCCCGACCACCCAACCCAGACCCGTAAAGCAACGGCATTAGACCTAGCCGTGCGCGGCCACCACGCCCCGGAACTGGCCGCGCACAGCGTAGGGGGCTCAGTCCCGGGACGCCACCACTCTGATGAGGGTCAGTACACGCCCCGTGTCAGCGACGATCGGGTCCTTCCGGGCTGGGCCGGATGTCCACTCCGGGTCGGCGAACTCCGCGCAGGTGCGATTCCACAGCAACCACTCCCGCCAGCCGTCTTCCAGGGCGTCCGCGGTCTCCACCGTGACCATTGCGCTGCGCTCCCAGGTCCGGTGCCACCACTGGGGGGTCCGGAAAGTCCAGAAGTCTGCGTCGGCCGCCCACGGCGACAAATGCTCCGGCACCGGCTCGGCGTCGAGGTCGACCCGAGTGCCCGGTGCCGCCATGGCGATCTGCCCGCCGGGCCGCACGCATCGTGCCAGCGTCGGCAGGTAGCGGACGTCCGTCCCGAAGTAGTGGTAGGCGTCCACGCTCACAACTGCGTCGAAGTAGCCGTCTGCGAAGGGGAGTTCGTGTGCCTCGACGCTGAGCGGCGTCACCGTTCCGGCGCCGGTGCCCGCTTCCCGTACCCGTCGCCAGTTGTCCCCGGGGGTAATCCACAAGTCGGCCGCAGTGACGTGCACGCCGAACTCACGAGCCAGGAACACCGAGGTCAGAGCCGTTCCGCAGCCGAGATCGAGCACCCGCATCCCCGGCTCCAGCCGCATCGCCCGGGTCAGCCACTCCATCAGCCAAAGGGGATGCGGTCCCATCACGTTGGCCATCACCCACGCCGGGTCGTAGGCCGCGCTGCGCGGATACTGCGGCAGCGTCAACCGCTCGGCCAGCACGCCGGGTTCGACCACCGGCGACGCCCGCAGTGAGATCCGCCCACCGCCGTCGCCCGTCTCTTCCGGCTTCCGGGCGACGACCCGTGCGAACCCCAGCGTCTGCCCCGCATCCGCCCGCAGCAGTGCGACCACCTCATCCGTACGCTCCGCGGGATCCGTCTCCAGCAGTGCCTCTTCCCAGGCGAGCCAGTGCGCTGCGCCGTCCGGAAGGAGGTCCGCACGCTCGACGTCCACCTTCCCCGAGGATTCCCACAGCCGGCACCACCACTGCGGGGTGTGGAAGCCGTTGTACTCCCAGTCCCACCAAGGCGCGAGGTGCTCGGGCGCGCGTCCGTCCAGCTCGTGTGTCACACCCGGCGTGACGACGCCGATCTGCCCGCCAGGCCGGACGAACCGCAGCAGGGACTGCAGGAACCAGTGGTCCGTGCCGAAGTACTCGTAGGCGTCGACGCACACCACCGCGTCGAAGTACCCCTCGGCGAATTTCAGGTCGTGCGCGTCGACGCGCAACGGGACGACCGAGTCCTCGACGCCGGCCGCGCGGATCCGCTCCCAGTTCTCGGACGGGTCGATCCACAGGTCTGCGGCGGTGACGTGGACGCCGTACTCGCGGGCGAGGAATACGGACGTCAGGGCGCGCCCGCAGCCGAGGTCGAGGACGCGCATGCCGGGACGGAGGTCCATCGCGGCAGTCAGCTCCTCGACGAGCCACAGGGCGTTGGGCCCCATCTGGTTCTCGAGCACCCAGTCGGCCGGGTAGGCCGCGGCGCGTGGCGCACTGCTCACGGCAATACGGTTCTGAAACTTCGTCAGGTCGAACGAAGAGTCGCTCATGGCGAGAGAAAGGTTCCTTGTCGAGAGAGATCAAGGACCCGAAGAACTGAACGGACGAAGGGTCGCGGCGTCAGCCCCGGGCCCTGAAGGCGGGGATAGCGGAAGCACTGCGCGCGGCAGCGCCGAACCCGACGGTCATCAACCCACCTCCTCAACCCTCACATAGCTCCCAGACGTCGTGCACGCTACCAGTCCGATTGTGAAAGCCGAAGGCAATATTGCGCCGGGGCCCGTGTTGATGGGGTTTCGGATCGACGGTGATGTCATCGAGGTGGCGGTGGGGGACACCGACCTGGTGCTCCCGGTGGTGCGGCCGGCGAATCCCGGGCGGCCGGGTCAGCACGGTCTGGAGATCGTGGTAGCTGTCACTTACGGTTTTGAGGCGCGGAGGGAGGCGGTCGGCGAACGCATCACCGCCCGTATCCCACTCACCGACGAGGCGCGCTGCAGGCTCGCCGAGAGGCCGTGATGCGCCAGTTCTATGGCTGGTCTCGGTGTCGCCTGGACAGGCAGTTCGCTGGATGTCTCAGGCCCGACGTCTCACCGCCTACAGTGCACGAGCTCGTAATAGGACTCCGTTAGGTCTTTCGGTTTGCGCTGATCAAGAGCATGTTGGGGTGGTGAATTTACATGAAGTGAGGCGTGTTCGGGCGACGTTGGCGT
>NZ_JBHVPP010000048.1:0-20050 GCF_042887295.1 Streptomyces sp. NPDC057950 | reverse complement strand
CCATGAACGCCTTCGACCTGGCCTTCGACGGCCGCCTCACCGCAGGCCAACTCTAGCCACACCAAACCCAGTTACACCGCTCGCTTTACAGACCCGACCGACCCAACGACCCACCCCTCGCCGCAGCGCCCGCCCAGTAACCCCAACAACCCGAGCAGCAAGGAGCCCCGCACCGTCACCACGGTGCGGGGCTCCTCCGTCCACCGCCGTTGCCGTCAGCGCTGCCGTCAAGCCCTCCAGCGGCCCCACGAAAAGAGGTTTCCGCGGGGCCGCTGGCGTTACTTCCGGGGAGATTTGAAGAAATCGAGTACCGCTTGCCGTTGCATTTCCACCGTCCCCACTTCGACAAACTCTGCTGGCGCAAAAATATCCACCAGGTCAGCGTCGGTCAAAGGTGGCGTCCTTCGCAATGGGTACGCAAGACGGCCATTCGACATCTGTCGCCCCATTCCGGAAGGAAAGACCGTTGGACGAGATCCCTGACAGCAGATCAGAAATCCCTCTTCCTCAAGAGCGAGACGCGCACCCTTGAGACACTCGAAGAGATCACTACCGCCGTACACGCCAGGAATCCGATCAGCTCGGATCAGCCTAATGCTTGGCTCACCCGAATCATCGACTTCAAGGACAAGTGACTCCCCACGACCATCTTCGCTGGCAGCGGCGAGGTGTAGAGTCTCCATCATTTCCCCCGAGGGGCGTAGTTCGGGTTATCCATCCATGTTCCATCGCGCATTCGCACACCGATGATGCGGCTCGGATCGACGCGCCCGGGGACGGCGATTTCCTTTTCGCTAGAGAACGGATTGTCTGGCCATTCGTGATTCACGTCGGCGCCATCAACTCCGTCGATGTGATAGACGTTTCCACCTCGCCCCTTGGCGATTCTCTCGTACTTCGTCGTCGACACATACCCAGAATCTGTGGAATAGCCAGAGGCGTGCTCAATCAGGTCCATGTTTCCCCCGCGCGGTTCAAATCCGCCCTGGAAGATCCCGAGGACGGCGAGCCTGAAGTCATCTTCTGTCTCGATGAGTTCGAACCGCTCAACCTGATGCCCCACCCGGGCCGGCAATGGGCCGAGCGCGGCGGCAAGCACAAAGACCCCGACCGTGAACCACGCCGCAGGCGGCGGGCGACCTACAACCGCTGCGGCGGGGTGCGGCACCTGTTCGCTGCCCTGGACCTGGCCAGGGACAAGCTCTACGGCCACATCAAACCGGTCAAGAAGCGGACGCAGTTCCTGGAGTTCTGCCGCTACCTGCGCAGCCTCCACCCGGACAGCGTCCGCATCGCGATCGTCTGCGACAACTTTTCCCCGCATCTGACTACGAAGAGGTGCCAGCGGGTCGGCACCTGGGCGGCGGCGAACAACGTCGAGATCGCCTACACCCCGACCAACAGCTTCTGGCTCAACCGGATCGAGGCCCAGTTCACGGCCCTGCGCTACTTCACCCTCGACGGCACCGACCATGCCGACCATGCCGACCATGCCGACCACAGGGAACAGGGCAGCATGATCCGCCGCTACATCATCTGGCGAAACCGCCACGCCGACGACCAGCGCCTCCGCAAGGTCGTGACCAGAGCCAACGTCGCCTGAATCCGACCGCGTCGGCGTTCACGGCTGCCGGCCAGGCCTGAACCTTCCCGCATCACATTGCCCTGGCCTGACCGGCCAGCCACTGCTTCACTTCATGCCAGGCAGCCCGCTCCGCCGTCTCGGTGCCCCACCACCAGGTGAAAGGCGAGTCGTTGGACGTCAACTCCTCCCGCCACCAGCCGAGGCTGTCAGCCAGATGACGGCGGGCTACAGGGCCCGTCTCCGCCTCCCAGCGGGCAAGCCACGGGGTGACCGAGGAACTCGCGGTCACGCAGCTCTCGAACACTGCACACGCCGGAATGGGCGGCGACTTCGTCCGCAGGGTCTGCGTCCACCACGCGTCCAGGAATCCGGCCACTGCCCCAGCCTGCTCGCGGGGCCACCGTGACCAGCCTGCCGCGGCCAGTCCGCGGGCCATGAGATCGGACTCGGCCTCGCCCTCGGCGAGCACCACGACGAGCTGCGGCAGAACCCGACGGATGATCGCGGGCTGGTCGTCCCAGTGGAAAGGATCTTTCTGTGCGACCCGGCGGACAAGGTCCGTCGGGAGCGGGACACCGGGAGTCCGCAGCAGCTCGACCTCGCCCTCATCGAAGCACCGGCCGCAGCCGGTCTCGTCCGCTTGGGCCGTCATGCCGGCGAAGGTCTTCGCGACCCTCACCGTCGCAGCGGCAAGGGCATTGCCTCCTGCAGAAATCACCATGCATCCCGTCAAGGCTCCAGCAGGCTGACCCAGCCGAAGAGAGCGACGTTACCAGGCGACAACTCAGCCATCAGAACAGGGCGAACGTTGCCTGACGCGGCACTAGCAAGGTGCGCAGGGCCGTGTGACGCGACAGGCCCATCGCGAGCATCGCCAACAGACGCGATCCCGCACGGCCCGCTAACTCCTTGACCACGGCCTTGATCTGCCTGGTCAGGCGGGTCGTGCGCCGCTGGTATCGCTCCAGCACCCCTGGCAGTTGCTCGCGGAAGGTGTGGTGGCAACCGCGGGTAGGACACACCAGACGTCGAACCCGGACACGCACCACGACCCGCCGGCCGTCGATCGGCAGGTCGGCGACCGTCCGCCAGTGATAGCCGTGCACCCGCCCCGACAACACCCCGCACGCCGGGCAGACCGCGGTCGATCCCGGGGTCCGTGCCCTCACGACCACGCGCTCACCCTCGTCGACCACATCCTCGACGACCAGCGGGGATATCCCCGAAAACACCGTCGCCACCAGCTCGTTGAGACTCTCCACGCTTACATCAACGACCTATGCCACTCTGCGTCACCACCGAATGTGAGACAGGGCCTAGCGAACGGTGGAACTCGGTCAGTTGTGTTCAGCAGCGGCCAGCGGTGATCCGGCGGTCGAAGGCGACGTCGAAGGCTTGGACTGCAGCCTTCCAGCGCATGGTCCAGCGGTTGCGTCCTGTGCCGGGCGGATCCAGGCTCATGGGTCCTTCGTCCTCGTCCGAGCCGGATATCGCGCGGGCGGCTGTGCACTGGCATGGGGAGGAACTCACCCGCCAGCAGCTTGAGGTCTTTTGGTGCATATCCGATCAACCGGACTGGTGGACGGTCACGGTCGCCCGCGCGGGCCCTCGTCCGCCTGGCTGAACGTAGCGAACCAATGCGGTGAGAGCGCCGGCTGCGAGTCCGAGGTAGGTCTCGAGCCGTCGTCTGCTCCCGCGCCAGAAGTTGATCTGCAGGGGTACTATCCGCGCACGCCATTCGCCCGTTCGGGCTGGTCAAACACCGTGGGGAGGATTTCTGATGTCGTTTCGGCTGCGCGCGGTCCGTGCGTTCACGCTGCTGGTTGGCTTCTATCTGATGGGAATCGTTCTGCTGTCGGCCATCGCGGCGGTCGACTGGCTGCTGGTCACCCATCTGTTCAGCGCTCGGGCCGCCTGGTTCGAGGGCACGCTCCTGACCGTCAGCGTCCTGCTGGCGATCGCGATCCTGCGCGGCTTCTTCGCCTTCATACAGGCCGGACGCCTGAGCCCCCTCCCGCACGCACTGCCGGTCACACCACACGACCAGCCCGAACTCTGGGCGCAGATACAAGCGGCCGCGGAAGTCACCGGGCAACGCCCCCCGGACGAGCTCTACCTGGTCGCCGAGGCCAACGCAGGTGTCGCCGAACAGGGCCGCCTGCTGGGACTGCTGCCCGGACGACGCCGCATGCTCATCGGTCTCCCCCTCCTCGACGGCCTCACGGTCCCCCAGCTACGTGCCGTCCTCGCCCACGAATTCGGACACTACGCCAACCTCGACACTCGCCTCGGTGCCATCACCATGCGAGGCCGGGAAGCACTCCTGCACACCGTGGAAGTCTTCGCACAAGGCAGCACCCCGCTCCACCGCACCATCGGCAACCTGTACGTCGGCTACGCACGGATGTTCCTCCGTGCCTCGCAGTCCGTGGCCCGCCACCAAGAACTCGCCGCGGACCAGACGGCCGGCCAGCACGCAGGCCGAGACGCAACAGCCGCCGCATTGCGCGCCCTTCCGATCCTCGCCGCCGCACACACCCACTACCTCGAGACGTATCCCGCAATGGGCAGCGTGCTGGAAGCACTGCCGCCACATGGTGAGGTGCACGCTGGATTCCGCCGGATGCTGGCCGCCCGGACCAGCGAACAGCTCGCTCTTCTCTCCTCCCACCAGCGCCCATCGCGGCCACACCCCTACGACTCGCACCCGCCGACAGACGAACGCATCGCCCTCATCGAGGAACTGCCCACCGACGGACACCCCGACGGCACGACCACCGAGGCGGCCGCGCTGACCCTGCTGCACGACTCCGACCAGGTCTTCACCGCGTTGGAAGCACGCACCCTGCCGACAGAAACAGCCCGATGGCGGCGCATGAGCTGGGACGACCTCGTCATGGCCCGCGCGACAGCAGACGCCGAAACCTGGTCCCAGCCGCTACGCATCGCCACCGCCAGAGCGCTCCGCTCCACGGTGCAAGAAGCAAACAACAGCTCGTCCGCCCACCGAACGTCCTCCACCGACACACAGACCGGCAAGGAGTTGCCCTCCCTGGAAGAGGTCCTCGACGCCTTCGACCGCGGATTGCTGTGGATGGAAATCGCCGACCGCATGCCCAAGCCGCACCAGGCCGCACGGCTGACCGGAGCCTCAGCCCGCAACTTCATCCGGCCCAAACTCTTCGACGCACTCGCCGGCCTGATCCACCTCCATCTCACCGCATCCGGAGACACCAAACCCGACATCGCCTGGTCGAGCCGGCCCGGACTCGTCCTGCCCGAGGCGTGGGAGAAAGGCATGGACGACGCCATCGACCACGCCATCGCCGACACACCCCACACCGCACCCCTACGCGCCCTGCTCACCAGCCCCACCACGTCGAGGGCCTGAAGGCTCGGTTCCCTTTGAATGACGGCGGCACTCAAGGAGTGAGGCCATAGTTCCGCCAGTGAGCGAGTCAGGCGTCATCCGGAAAACCATGGGGTGGGGAACCGTGCCGCGTCGGGATACTAGGCCGGTGAGCAACACCATGGCTGGGCACGAAGCGGATACTGAACAGTTGATGCGAAGGGTCTATGTCGGCCTGCGCCACGACCGCCTCGACCCAGGGAACCGTCGCTCCCTCCTGTGAACTCCTCGACTGGCTCCCGTGCACCGATGCCATCGGCGAGGTCGTCGAGCGGAACCCGGCCGAGGTACCGCGGGAGCAGATGACCGCCCTGGCCCGGCGCATCCTGGACGACGCGGGTTTCGATCCCGCCTTTGATCTCGCTCCCGAGCGGTTGGAGACGTTGCGCGCCGCACTGCGTGTCGTGGCCCGCGATCTGCCCACACGTGGCATCGAGGGCGAACCGGAGATCGAGATTCTGGAGGACTGCTTCCCGGCGGGAGCCGGCGTCCACCTCGCCGACGGACAACGGCTCAACTGGGGCGGCCCCATCCTGCCGAACATGTGCGACGACCCCACCATCGCACTGACCAGCCTGGCGATCCTGATCCAGGAGAGCCTGCTGGAGCGGACCTGGCAGGTCTGGCCAGTGTGCCCCCGGCATGACCTTGGAGTCCACAGCGTGCGGCAGGAATCCGTGTGGTGGTGCGCAGGCGATGGCGGACACACTCCCGCCCCAGTGGGCGTCAACCACCGCGCGGAGTTGTGCCGAGCAAGCCCCCTTCGGATACGGCTGGAGTCCGTCGCTAGGCTCCAGGCCCATGACCAGTGATTTGGGGTTCACCTGCGCGTGCTGCGGGGCCCACCACCCTGAGCTGCCGATGAACTACACGGCCGAGGCCCCCGCCGTGTGGGATCCGGCCTTCACCGACGCTGACGACTGCTTGCTCTCTACGGACCAGTGCGTGGTCCGCGCTCAGCACTACTTCGTCAAGGGCCTGATCGAAGTACCGGTCATCGACAGTGACGAGGTCTTCTCCTGGGGTGTCTGGGTCTCGCTCAGCCGAGAGAGCTTCTCCCGGGCCTCAGACCTGTGGGACAGGCCCGGTCGCGAGGCCGAAGAGCCCTACTTCGGCTGGCTCACCACCGATCTTCCGGTGTACCCGACGCCGACACTCAACCTGAAGACGCGTGTCCATACCCGCCCAATCGGCGAGCGCCCCTTCGTCGAGCTGGAGCCCACCGACCACCCCCTCGCCATCGAGCAGCGCACAGGCATCGGCCTGGAGCGCGTGCGGGAGATTGCGTCGGCCGTGCTCCACACCGGTGACGGCGAGCAGCGCTAATGGTTGACCAGCCCGTATCGCCCATCCCGGTCGCGCCTGCCGGCCTGAGCCGCATGGCTCAGCGGCTTATTGAGACGGAGGGCATCCGTGTTCGTCGGCAGGACATCCGGCGACACCGCGACGCGTTGACCGAGCACGGGATCCCCGCTGCGGAGATCGAACGGGCAACTGCCTTCCAGGACACGAGTTCGCGCTTCAGGCGGCGAGTGCCGTCCTCGAAGGTGTTGCTGATCTGCAGCCACTTCGCGGTGTCCGCGGAGGACACTCCGAGGGTGACCTGTCCGATGCCGCTCAGCTTGGTGTAGCTGGTGTCCTGGACGTATCCGCTGGCGGCGCTCTTCAGCGTGGTCGGCATGCTGAGGCGCCCGTCAGGACTGGGACAGGGTCGCCAAGGCTCTCAAGCCCGTCTGCACCGCACCCGGCGAGGACGCAGCCACGGAACGCTTCCTGGAGTTCCAGGAGGCGTGGGGCGCGAAGTATCCGGCGATTGTGAAGCTGTGGTCGCACGCCTGGGCCGAGTTCGTGCCCTTCCTCTCCTTCGACGTCGAGATCCGCAAGGTCATCTGCAGCACGAACGCGATCGAGAGCGTCAACGCACGCATCCGCCGAGCTGTTCGCGCCCGCGGGCACTTCCCCAACGAGGCCGCCGCCCTCAAGTGCATCTACATGGCGCTGATGAGCCTGGACCCGACCGGGAAGGGCCGCAGGCGGTGGACCATGCGCTGGAAAGCGCCCCTCAACGCGTTCCAGATCGCCTTCGAGGGACGCCTGACCCCGAGCAACAACTGACCATCAACAACCAAGATCAGCCGTTAAATTGACACACCCGCACGACGGACTGGACGGCAGCATGAGGCCCACCGTCCCCGAGGCCGCCATCGCCGCTCGGAAGCGCCAAAGTGAGGAGAAGCTCGCTTGGGTAGAAACTGCGATCCGCCACCTACGCCGCGAGCGCGGACGTCTCACTGTCAAGGCGATCGCTCAGCGCGCGGGCGTCTCCGCCACGTTCCTCTACGAGAACGCCGGCGCCCGCGTCCTCGTGAAGAACGCGGTCGCCGACAGCCGCAGCCGCCACGACCAGAGGAACCAGCACGAACACGATCGCGTTGAGGCCACCTGGCGCGAGCGCGCACTCAACGCCGGGGCGGAGCTGGCCCGAGCCCAGAAGGAGGTACGCACTCAGCGGCAGCGCATCGGTGAACTCATGGGTGAACTGCGCGACTTCGACCAGATGGTCCCCGGCGAGTCGGTGCAGGCTCTCACCACCGAGAACACCACCCTCAAACACCGGATCAACCAGCTCACACAGGAACACCGCAGGCTCCAAGAACGACTCGAAGGTGCCCGCTCCAACCTCCGCTTCGCCGACAAACGCATCGCGGACCTCGAGGTCCAACTCCTGGAACAGGAACCCTCATGCACCCCGCCCCTGGTTCCGCCGCAGTCACTCTCGACCGCCGGACGATCCACGCCCTCGCGTCGGTCATTAGGCAACTGGAAGCGTTCCTCGACGAGTGCGACGGGGTCGTTTCTCATGGGCCACCGGGGACGACACGGCACCAAGAACGGCCGGTGAGTCTGTCCACGAACGTCCGGGCCGGTCAGTTCAGCAGGGCAGCCGTGAACGTCTTGCGGTGGTCCACCAGCCAGGTCTGCATGCGGTCCCAGCGTTCCCATCCACCACGCTCGGCCAACGCCTGGAGAAAGACAGGGTCTCCGCCGGCCACGCGGCGGGCGACGAAGGCCCGGCAGACCTCCGTGGCCTGCTCGATGACGCCGGGTAACTCTGCGCGGTTCCCCGCCGAGAGGCCGTAGCTGTCGGCAAGAATCCGCAGTCGTGCGGCCGCATCCAGCCCGGGGGGATAGAGAGCGGCCGCAGACCCGGGATCGAGCATGGGCACCCAATAGCGGGCAGTCATGGCGATGTCCCAGAGGGCACGGCCCGGAGCCGCCAAGTCGAAGTCGATCACGGCCGCGGCACGACCGTCGCGGAAGACGACGTTTTCCGGGCACACATCGTTGTGGCACAACATCGTTCCTCCCTCCGGGTCGGCAAGGTCCGGGGGCCACTCGGCACGGGTGTCGACCGCGACGACCGCGCTGGTCTCATGCAGGCGCCGCAGCAAACTCCCCACGGATTCGAGGGCAGAGCTCGTCATCGCCCAGTCCGGGAACGGTGGCAGAGCCACGTCGCCAGGGATGAAAGTCAGCTGCTCACGGCCATCTGCGGTGAGACCGACAGGGCCCGGCGCCGCGTCGAAGCCGTGCTCCTTCAGCGCAAGGAGATGGGCATGCAGGGCACCCGCGTTACGCGGTGCCGGTCGCTCCACCAACTCCCCCCGGCGGAAGACCGCCCCCGCGTTCGCCATCCCGCCGACCAAGGCCTCGTCTTCAGGCGTCATGAGGATCACGCTATCGCCAGATCGACCCTGCGCGGGCCGGCCCGCAAACTCGGCACAAGAAAGCGGCCGGTCAAAAGACTGGTACCGCGCCCGGGCCGACTTCACCAGGAGGCCACGCTGCAGATCTCGAATCGGCCCTCGCTGGCAGCCCACCACGTCACGTGTGGATGGGCAACACAACACCCCAGCTCAGAGCCGACCCGGTCACGTCCATGGTCGGTAAATACAACGGCGCCGGCCGCTATCTGTGGCATCTGAGGGATATGCGTGAAGGCATCTGGGAGCCCGGGGTGTTCGCCCTCCTGGGGGGCGGCCGCGAACTGGGTGACCGGTGCCTGGAGGAGACCTTGCGGCGGGAGCTCGCCGAGGAGACCCCCGGCCTCGACCCTGTGGGCCTGACGCCCTACGCGGTGGAGGAGGCGACGAGCGTCGACGGGCTCGCGGTGCCGATCCAGGTCTACACGGCCCAGTGGAGCGGGCACCCCGACACGGCGGACCTGCACGAAGGTATCCTCCTGCAGTGGTTCGCCCCCGACATGCTGGACCGGCTGCCCCTGAGCCCCGGCCTTGGTGACCTGATCCGACGGCACGCGGCCGAGCCCCCCGGCGCTCTACCTGCTGAGGACTCTGGAGATGAGCGCGACCGCCTTCGGCGTCGTCCTCGGCCTGGGCACCCTGGGCGCGGCCGCCGGTGCGCTGGCCGCCCTCGCGCTCGCCCGCCGATACGGCCCGGGGCCAATGATGACGACCGCGCTGGCAATCACCCCGCTGGCCCAGATCCCGCTGCTGCTCGCCTCCCCCGGCCCCCGCTGGCAGATCACCATCGTGGCGGCGCTGGTCGTGCAGCTGGCCTGCGCCGGGGCCGCGGGCACCACCCAGCGGTCGATCCGTCAAATCATGACCACACGAGGCATGCAGGCGCGGATGCAGGCCGTGAGCACCTGGCTGACGTCCGGTGCCCGCCCCGTGGCCGCGCTGCTCGCCGGCGGGCTGGGAACGTGGCTCGGGGTGCGACCCGCTCTGACCGCCGGTACCTTCCTGCTGCTCGCGCCTCTGCTCGTCTTCACCAACTCCCCGCTGCGCGCGCTGCGGCAGATGCCGGACCCACCGACGCGGCCCGGCCCAGCCGCCCCGCCCGTGCAGTCGCCGCCCGCGCCACGGACGGCGCCACCGGAGGTGCCCGCGGCCACGCAGCCTGAAGATGCCTGGCTCGATCGCTCGCACGGGGGCGATGCCCCGTGAACGAGCTGCAGAACGCGGCAGAACCTTTGCCCTCTGCGGCTTTCGAACCGTTTGATCCCCCCGAGGGCGCCGTGCTGTCCGACCCCGCTGCACCAAGTGTCCCTCCTCTGCCGCGTCGGCCTGCCGACGACGTATCCCAGGGGAAGGCCGCCCGGGCGGCGATGGTCGCCCGCCTTGAGGAAGAAGGGGTTCTCGCACCGGGCCTGATCCGCGACGCCCTCCTCGCGCTTCCCCGTGAAGTACTGATGCTGCAGGCGTACGTCCGCCGCAGCGGCCCGGGCGAGGAGCCGCCACGGTGGGATCTGCTGGACTGGTCGGCGCCGCAGGACCGCTCCGAGCTGCTCGGGCTCCTGTACGGCGGGGGCAGTGTGCTCATCCAGCACGACGGGGAGCCGCTGCTGGGCCGGGCGCGCGAGACGCGGTCGGGGGCCTCGATCACGTCGACGTCGACCGTGATGAGCCTGGATGCTGGAGGAGCTGGATCTGCGCCCGGGGCTTCGGGTGCTGGACGTCGGGACGGGCGCGGGGGTGACCGCCGCGGTGGCCTGCCAGGTCTGCGGCGACCGGGGCGTGGCGACCCTCGACCGGGACGAGCACCTCACCGCCGCGGCCGCCGGCCGCCTGGCCGATCTCGGCTTCGCGCCGCAGGTGGTGTGCGGTTCAGGCGAACAGGGCGTCCCAGGACGGAAGTTCGACCGCATCTTCGTGTCGTACACGGTGAAGCGCGTACCGGCGGCCCTCGTCGAACAGCTCGCGCCGGGCGGCACGTTGCTGGCGCACGTCAGTAGCGCGTCCCCATCGTGGCCCGGCCTTGCCGTCGTGGAGCGCACCGCCGACGGGAAGGTCCAGGCGGAGCTGCGGGCCGTGGAGTTCGCCACCGGGCCGGGCACGGCATGGAACGGATCGGGCTCAGCGCGGAGTTCCGTCACCGCATCGCCACCGATCCGGGCACCTGGACCCAGCGAAGAATGCTAGCGCCGCCGGCGGACACAGACCGCGGCCTGTGGCTGGCCGCCGACCATCTCCTCGG
Organism: Streptomyces sp. NPDC057950; assembly: GCF_042887295.1. Taxonomy (NCBI): domain Bacteria; kingdom Bacillati; phylum Actinomycetota; class Actinomycetes; order Kitasatosporales; family Streptomycetaceae; genus Streptomyces; species Streptomyces sp. NPDC057950. Next base: position 9,056 of record NZ_JBHVPP010000048.1, on the reverse strand, counting down.
CGGCCTGGTGCGGGACTTCGACGCCAAACATCTGGCGATCGGCGCACCCGGCTGCGACTCGTGGCTGCGTGTCCACCCGGTGAGCCACAGCCGATGGGACGTCACCACCCAGGCACCACGCGACATCTGGAAGGAACTCCAGGACCTGTCCGCCCGGTGGCGTGCGGCCGGCAGCCCCAGCCGCTACCGCCTCCTCTTCGAGCCGGACGACAACCAGCAGGCCGTATCGGCATGCGGCCGCCTGTCCTGGCTGCTTCCCGCCCTCCGCCCGATCGATGAAGGATCCGCCCCGTGAGCTATCCCGAAGATCCCTTCCCCGCGCTGCCCGCAGAGCAGGCAGAACTGTTCGCCGCGGCCGCCGCCGGGTACGACCGCTACCGGCCCGGCGTGCCGGCAGAAGCGGCCGAGCTGCTGGCCGACACCCTCCGCGACCTTCCCGATCCGACACTGCTGGACCTGGGCACCGGCACGGGACAAGTCCCCAAGGCCCTGCTCAAGGCTCTGCCCTCCCCCGCCCACATCGAAGGGGTCGACTGGAGCCAGCAGATAGCGTCCTCTTCGCGATGCTCCGCGACGGAACCGTCTACGAGCCCCAACCAGCTGCGGCCAGCTGAAGAGTCCAGACCGCTCGGTCAGTCCTCCGGCCGAAGCCGCTGACGAGCGGCCTCAAGCCGCTGGTCATAGTCAGGCGCGAACAGCTCAGGAAGCGCCTTGTCCAGCGCTCCGGCGATCCGATGGATCGGCGCCCACACCGCCGGATCGTCGACAACGCGGCTGAGGTCCGTCATCTGGAGCCTCTCCAGCCATTGCGACAGCACCAGGGCCTCGTCACTCGTGAGCTTGATCGTGACCTGGCTATCACTCATGCACACCCCTCCGGCTCAGCCCGCCCTCGACCGCACGAACCTACTGGCCTTGGACCTTGACCAAACACATAGGGGCACCCCCCGGCCCTCGCCCCGCACCGTCGCTGGCTGGATCCTGCGCCACCCCGACTCCCTCTCCGAGGTCGATCAGCTCCGACTCAAGGCCGTCATGGCCCCCTGTCCCGAACTGGAAGCCCTCGCCGGACATGTCCGCTCCCTCGCCCAGAATCTCACCGAGCGACAGGGTCAACGGCTGCCCGAGTGCTCGACGCAGTCCGCCAAGATGACCTGCCCGGCCTCCGCACCCTCGCCGCCGGCATCGATCGCAGTGCTCCTCGCTCCATGACGTGAAACGCTTCCGAATAACGATGAACCCCACCGCAGGAGCGCGAATGTCTAGGACCGCCGACATCGATCTCGTGTTCGCACGAGCCGTCACCGTACACGCCGTGGTGCGAGCTCTGGCCGGTGAGGGGTGGTCGCTGCAGGAACCGCTTGGTATCTCCTACGTGGTCAACAACGACGACCTGTTCGACTGGCAGTCGACTTCAACCGACCAGGCAGCTGAGGTCCTGGCCCTGGTTGATTCACCGGCCAACGTCGACCACCACGTCGGTGTCTGCATCTATCACCCAAATGCGGAAACCGGTGGCCAACTACTTTTTCACGCTGGCCGATCGCGCTGTTCCTTCATCCCGACGATCGACCGGCGGAGCCTCTCTGGAGCACCAGCCCTCACGGACATGGCCTGGTATTTGACCGAACTGGTGCCGCCCCTGCTTACCCTGGGGCTGGCCAGCTACGAAGCGAGAGACCTTGCTGACTGAGACTCGTTCGTCAGCAACTCTCGGTCGACACCCGGGCAGCACGCGTATACGGAAAGCCCTCGCTGCCTACCCAGCCGGTGTCACTCACAGCCACGCGATCACGGAAATTGGCTCTGTCGCTGTTTTGGGGGTGGGTAGCTTCTTGATCATGGTGAGAGCAGGATGCGGCGCCGTAGGAGATCGAAGTTCGCGCGGCCATACATTTGTCTCTTCAGCAGCTTGATCCTGGTGACGTTGCCTTCGACGGCCCCGGAGGTGTAGGTCGTGGTCAGGGCTGCCTGGATGGCCGCGCGGTCGCGTCGCATGCCGTTGGCCAGGGTCCGGAGTTCGCGTTGACCGTCAAGGCGGACGTCGGCGATCCAGACGTCGAGGGCCAGGTGCTCGTTGCGGCGTTCGCGGACCATGAGTGCCAGGCGGCGGGCGTACTCGATGGTCGTCTCCAGCACGCGATTTCGCTCGCAGAGTTCCTCGAGCCTCTTTCGCTCGAGGTCTGTGAGGTGCTCGGGCCGACGCATGATCCAGTCCGTGACCCTGCGGACGGTCAGGCGAGGCGAGGGTGTGGTGGCCGGGATCGCACCGACGCGGTAGGGCTTGAGGTGCCGGCGGACCGTGTTGACGTCACCCCGGTAGCCCAGTCGCTGGATCTCCCTGGCGAGCGCGGAAGCATTCGTGCAGCCTTCCAGCCAGCGATGGTGCAGGTAGATGCGGTAGTCGTCGATCAGAGTGGGCCGGTTGACGGCTGCGACGAGGAGTTCGTCGACTTCTTCGGCGCGTGCGAAGCGGTTGACCGTGCCGCGGCTGAGCTGAAGATCGCGTGCGATAGCGCGAAGGCTGTCACCCCGGGCGATGCGTTCGTGGATCTGCTGGTGGCGTTCGCGAGTGCGGGCGACCAGAGGTCGTGGGCGTCCGTGGATGTCCAGCTCGGTGCGGCCGTGGCCTTCAGGCCTCGGGTCGTCGTCGGTCGGGCCGTCGTGGGTGGTGAGGGGTTCTCGCAGGTCGGCGCGGTGCCGCCCGATGACGCGCTCGACTGCTTGCGCCAGGTTGTTCAGGAGGTGCCAGGCATCTGCGACCTGTCTGGCCTGAGGAGCACCGGCCTGGGCTCCGTCGCGGAAGGAGCCAGCCCTGTCGCGGCAGATGATCCGGACCTCAGGGTGATCCCGCAGCCAGGACGCGAAGGTGGCCGCGGCCCGGTCGGCCAGGACGTCGATGGGACGGTGGGTTGTCATGTCGATGAGGATCGTCGCGTAGGTCCGTCCTCGTCGAACGGCGAACTCGTCGACACCGAGATGCGGCATCAGTCCCGATGAGGGGAGCGGAAGTGCCCGGATGAGCCGGAGCAGAGTGTCCTTGCAGGTGTCGATGGCCATCCTCTGGAACAGGCGGGAGCCAGGTCGGCCGCCCAGGAACAGGGCCACGTCCGTGACGTGGGCGGTGAGAGTCTCTGTGCGGCGTGCGTGGCGACGGGTCAGGGCCGGTATCTGTTCGGCGAACGTCCGACGGGCACAGTCCTCGTTCCCGCACACGAGTCGGCGCGCTCGCAGTTCGATTCTTACGCGCCGGCCCGGCGACCGGTCTATCCGCCAGCGTCCGCTGGTAGCAGCAGTGCACCTTCGAAGATCTCTGCCCGCATCCGGAACAGGCCGCCGACGCTGCCCGTGATCGCACCGCGACCCGGGCCGCGGTATCCGTCAGCACCAACTGGTCGACCTTCACCCCGACACCAGGCAGCAGAAGGTCCGCAATCTGAGCCGGGTGTAGTTCTCCTTGAGGGACGTCCCTGATTAGGCGGTTGAGTCAGCGGTGCAAGACTTCCTGTACTGCTCGTCCGCGGCGGACGTCCCTGAACAGGACGTGGCCGGAGCCTGCTGGCTCCGAGCAGTGCGGACCGTGGAGGTCGAGGTCCTCAAGTTCCGTGGGGAGAACGAAGTGCGGCCCGACATACGCCGGGTCGAAGGTGATGCTCACCCTCGTGCCGCTGCCTTGCGGTGGATGGAACGCTTGGGGAGCGGTGAGAGGCCGGATGCCGGTGTGGACTTGGCGCAACCCGCGCCCTGCGCACCACATCTCAACGGTCATCCGCCCGGACAGCGCGGCAGCAGTGGCCAATAGCCACCACTCGGGCCCAAGGAGGGAGCCGAAGTATCCGAGGACGGGAGCATCGGAGTCCACCCAGGCGTGAGGCTGGTCCATGGATACCGTGAAGCTGTTGTCGCTGGTGATCGCGAGGAGACCGCGCAGTGTGTGGTCCCCGGCAACGTTTGTCGCTGGATGAAGGACATGGCGCCCCACCGCGCATAGCAAGTTGGCTGGCAGCTTCGGATTTCCAGGTCCCACCCCGAAGTACATACTCGGGCGTTTGCGGACGGCAGCATCGAACTCGAGCACCTCGATGTCGGCCGCGTCATACGAATGGTCCGTCACGACCACACGTTATCGGCCTGACAGGCCCATCTGAAGGTGCGTTCGAAGGCGGAAGTGCCTCGGGAGCCCTGCAGGTGGGACGGGTATTGACTACTTTGGCGGGCCGGCCCGTCCGCTCAGCCTCATGTCAGGCCCTGAGTTCGTAGTTGTGCTGATCGGGGGTGGGATAGACCCGGTCGTGCTCGCGGGCGAGGTGCAACGCCCAGTAGTTGTCGAAGTCGCCGTTGTCGATGAGAGCGCGGAGCTTGAGTACGGCTTCGGCGCCCTCAATCGGGCCGGTGGCGATCGGCCAGCCCGCGGCGAGCGCAGTGTCGTAGCGGAGGTGGTCGAGGTGGCCGGTGAGGTAGCGGACGCAGGCGTCGGCGCCCTCGCGCCGGGTTCCGTGCAGCCCTGTCTGATCCGCTTGGGCGGCGATCTCGGTCGCAGCGCGTGCGGCCTGGCCGTGGAGGATCGTGGTGAGGTGGCCGGCGACCCAGGCTTCGGCCTCGGGGACGCCGGGCTTGTGGAAGCAGTGCGCCGCGCCCCAGACGTACTCGGCCACGTGGACGAAGTCCAGCAGGATGTGCACTTTGGCCTCGCGCCGGTCGGCTTCGGTCTGGATCAACTCGAGCTGGTGGCGGGCTCCGTCGACCAGCACCACCCAGTCACGCAGATGATGCCGATCACGGGCATGGGCCTGGTCGAACGCTGCCGCGATCACGTGCTCGGGCGGGTGGATCAGGGAGCTGGTCAGCCATTGCGGTGGGCTTTGGGCCCTGGCCGCGGTGTTCGATCGGTGCTGCGGCCCTCGGGTGGGGCGATCACATCGTGCGGCCGTCGCGCAGCTGGATCGGCGTCGAACACGCAGGCCAGCGTGGCCATCCGCTTGCGGTGCGGCTTCTCGCCCGGAGCCAGCCTCGTGCGAAGCGCTCGCTGGCCGTTCAGGTGCGCCATGAGCGTCGCGGGCCGCAGCGCCTCGGGCCGCATCACGATGCCCTTGCCGTCGACCTGGACGACGAGCGCGGTGGCGGCGGTCGACGGGGACCCACGAAGGAATTGCCGCATGTTCAAAGGACGGTCTGTTCCCAGTCCTCGGGCTTGGCGTGGATCTCCCGGAGGAGATCGGCGAAGGTATCGCTGTCGAAGAGCAGGCCGTTGTATTCCGCCGGGATCCGCTTGTCGTTGATCACAGCGGTGGGCGTTCCCGGCCCCTCCGGGTCCTGCGCACCCCCGGCCCGCTCGTACGCCTTCTCGGAAGTGGTGACGAAGGAGCGGTACTTCATGCTCTTGACGGCCGCGTCGAACGCCGCACCTCGCAGCCCCTTTACCTGGCCGGCCAGTTCCAGCAGACGGGCGTCGGTGAACCCATCAACGCTCTCCTCGGGCTGGTTGGCATAGAGCACCTCGTGGTACTCCACGAATTTGTCCTCCTCCAGCGCTGCCCGCAGTGCGTTGACCGCCTTCCTGGAGCCGCTGCCACCGAGCCTGTCGTCCAGGAAGGAGGCCAAGGTGTATTCGGTTGTCGCCCGGCGGGCCAGCATCGCTTCCCGCAACTGCGGGGAACCACCCGTGGTCTCGAACTTCTCGCAGACCGGACAACGCGGATCCTCATACAGATGCACGGTCACCCTCGCATCCGGATCACCCACCACGATGGTCGTGCCGTCCTTGCCGAGCCTCTCCGGCAACTTCCTCGCGCTCCCGAACGCCGGTCTGGCCTCAGCCGACCGGTGCCCGCACCCCGCCAGCACCAGCACTGTGGCCACGCACAGCACAGCCCACCGCCCCCCACGCACCATGCGCCATCCCCTCCCGAAGAACAGCCAGACCCTAGATCATCTGCTCAGCACGTGCCCAGCCCATTTCGCACGGGAAACGGCAACGGGTTCACCACTTCGACACCTTTGCCCGAACTCGCCGCAGAACGCGAAAGTCGGCTCAACGCCGCGTCCGCACCAGCAGATACAGGAAACATGGCGCGCCGAAGACCACAGAGACCACGCCCCCGCCCTGTTAGGCACGGGCGATGAGCGCGCGGTCCAACACCCAGAAGGTCGGTCTTGCAGGCCAGCACCATACCCAGGAGCAGGGACACCGGCCCCTCGGGGGTGTGTCATTTAACGGCCCTGTCTCATATTCGGTGGTGACGCAGAGTGGCGAGGTGTAGTTGGTATCCATGTGAAGGATGTCAACATGTCTGTGCAGACGGTGTTTTCAGGACTGTTCCCACTGGTCATCGAGGATGTGGTCGACGAGGGCGAGCGAGTCGTGGTGCGGGCACGGACTCCGCAGAACACTGCGGTCTGTCCGGTGTGCGGGGCGTCGTCGGGGCGGGTGCACGGCTATCACTGGCGGTCCGTGGCTGACGTGCCGGTCGACGGACGGCGGGTGGTGGTCCGCGTGCGGGTGCGACGTCTGGTGTGCCCCACCGGCGGCTGCCGACATACCTTCCGCGAGGAGGTGCCCGGAGTCCTGGACCGATACCAGCGACGCACCACCCGCCTGACCAGGCAAGTCAAGGCGGTGGTCAAGGAGTTGGCGGGCCGGGTGGGGGCACGTTCGCTGGCGATACTCGCGGCGGGCGTCTCGCGCCACACGGCTCTGCGCGCCCTGCTGCGGATCCCGTTGCCCACCGGGCGGACGCCCCGCGTGATCGGCGTCGACGACTTCGCCCTGCGCCGGCGGCACCGCTATGCCACCATCGTGATCGACGCCGAGACCCACGAACGGATCGACGTACTGCCCGACCGGACGGCCGACACCTTGGAAGCGTGGCTGCGCGAGCATCCGGACATCGAGATCGTGTGCCGGGACGGCTCCGCGACCTACGCCGAGGCCCTCCGTCGCGCCCTGCCCCGTGCGACGCAGGTCGGTGATCGGTGGCATCTGTGGCACAACCTGTGCGAAGCCGCCTTGAGCGAGGTCAAGGCGCACAACACCTGCTGGGCCACCGTACTGGACGCGCCTATCTATGACGGACCCCGCGGCCAGACCACCCTGGAGCGCTGGCACCAGGTCCACGGTCTGCTCGACCAGGGCGTGGGCCTGCTCGAATGCGCCCGCCGCCTGGAACTGGCCCTTAACACCGTCAAACGCTATGCCCGCGCCGATCGGCCCGAGCGGATGCTCCGCGTCCCCAAGTACCGCGCCAGCCTCGTCGACCCCTACCGCGAGCACCTGCGCAAACGCCGGGCCGAGGATCCCGGCGTCCCCGTCAAGCACCTGCTCGAAGAGATCAAAGCCCTCGGCTTCACGGGCTGCCTGAACCTCTTGCACAAGTACATCAACCAGGGCCGCGCGGACGCCGACCGCAGCCACGTCTCCCCGCGCAGGCTCGCCCGGATGCTGCTGACCAGGCCCGACAACCTCAAGGCCGAGCAGCACGAACTCCTGGCCAAGCTCACCGCCGCCTGCCCCGAGATGACTCAACTGGCAGCCGGCATCAGGGGCTTCGCCCCGCTCCTGACGCCGCGCACGGACAACGCCGACGCGCTCACGCGATGGGCCACCCAGGCCCGCGGCGCTGACCTGCCCCACCTGCATGCAACTCGAGGTCTGGAACGAGACCGTGAAGCCGTAAACGCCGCCTTCACGCTTCCGTACAGCAACGGCCCCACCGAGGGCGTCAACACCAAGACCAAACGGATCACACGCCAGATGCACGGACGAGCAGGCTTCACCCTGCCCCGCCACCGCATCCTCCTCGGATAGCCGCACGCTCCGTCACCACCGAATGTGAGACAGGGCCGTTAGATTTAGACTCCCCCCCTCGGGGCTAGGTGTATTGACCCGCAGCGTTGTTGATGCGGGTGATCGGGGGCTGGCCTCCGAGTGCGGTGTGGCAGCAGTGGTGGTTATAGGTGTGGAGGAAGTCTGTCAGGGCCGCTGTCCGTTCGTCGTTTGAGGTGTAGGGCCGTTGGTAGGCCCATTCGTCAAGCAGGGTGCGCTTGAAGCGTTCGACCTCGCCGTTGGTCTGTGGCCGGTAGTTTGCCGCAAGACGAGGAGCGGTTCTTCATCGACACGTTGGCGGAGTACCAGTGGTCTCGCGATGTGGCGGGGCTAGCGTCCTCCACGCTGGAGAACCTGATCCGGCCCGTCGTCGAGGTCTGCGACTACTACCGCCTGCCGCCGTGGCGGATCACGTCGCGGCACGTGGACCAGTACTTCGCCGGGCCTGGCAAGTGCGCGGGTTCTACGGTGCGCCAGAAGATGACGCGGATCGATCACTACTACGCGTTTCCGGAACAACGCTATGGCGGGGAGGTGTTCCGGCGCTTCGGTGCGGTGGTCGAGTCGCCCGTCGAGCCGTTCAACCGGCCGGCGCACCGCGGCGACTACACCCAGCGGATACCGCCGTCGGCCCGTGCGGTACGTAGGTTCTTCGCAGCCTGGCGTGCGAATCTGCCAAACAGCAGAAAGCTCGCGGTGGCCTGCCGCGACTACGCGATGGCGAAACTGGCGTACGTCTCCGGGGTGCGTGCCTCGGAGTTGTGCGGGATGACGATGAGCAACCTGCACTGGGAGTACGGGTCGTTCGGCCGGTTCGAGGTCATGGGCAAGGGGGCCCGCCGTTCCGGGCCGCGTCCTCGGGAGGCTGTTCGCCGCAGGTCGAGAGCTGCTGTAGTGGTATGTCGAGGAGGCGCGCGGCTCGTTCTGCGACAACCCGGAACACCCTCTGGCGCCGGTGTGGCCCTCGGAGCGGCTGCCGGACAACGTCGCGAAGCTCAACGTGAAGGTGGCTCCAGCAGTGACGCCTTCGACCTTCCGCAAGGCCGTGGGCAGGGCCTCCGACCGGTATCTCACCGGCCCGGTGTCCGGGCTCCATCCGCATCTTCTGCGGCATGCCTGCGCGACGCACTACTACGAGTGGGTCTGTAAAGCGAGCGGTGTAACTGGGTTTGGTGTGGCTAGAGTTGGCCTGCGGTGAGGCGGCCGTCGAAGGCCAGGTCGAAGGCGTTCATGG
>NZ_JBHVPP010000047.1:0-21905 GCF_042887295.1 Streptomyces sp. NPDC057950 | reverse complement strand
CCGCTCTGGAGGCCTGCGCACGGCCCCCGGGCCGAGACCGCCCGTCATCCGGTCGCCCCACCCAGCGCCGCATGCACTGCGGGCCGGTATCACGATGCCGATGGGTGTCCCGGTACGCACCGCACCGGGACACCCGACGCCCTGCGCGGCCACCACCCCCGAGCGCAGGCCGCGCACGGCTTTCTCGCACCCGGGCAAGCCCGCGGTCGTGGAAGCCGGCTCCCAGTCGCCCGCCAAGCGGTGCGGCGTCCAGCGGCCGGCCACGACATGGCGAGAATTCCGGTCTGGCCGGTGCGGACGCTGTTGTTGCGCGGGCTTCTGTCAAGGGGGGATGGAAACGGCTGGTCAGACCGTATGGGCGGGTCTGGTGTAGGGCCCCGACGGGGTGGGGCTGCGCGTCGGCCGGTGGCCTCCGCGCTCCGACAGACAGTGCCTGCCACAACCGCTGACCGGCCGGTCAGCGGCGCTACCAGCGCATGCCGAGGGCATCGAGTTCCGCGCGGCGCTGCTTGCTCAACTTGGCCGCCCTGAGGCGCGCGTTGTCGATCAAGGTCGGGCTACAGGGCGGACCGGATGGGTTGTGACTCTTCTTCGGCAGTATCCGCTGTTCAGGAAGCGCCGCTGGTAGTGCCTTCCCAGTTCCAGTTCGATGTCGGCATGGCTCGGGATCCTGTTGAACGAAGCGCCGTCTGGGCGCCGAACTGCGCCGGCTCCGCAAAGCCAGCGGGGACAGACCGCACTAGGAATCAACCACCCGCTGGCTTGCGGAAGCGTCTCCTTTTTGGAAACGGTACGGCGCTGCAAGGGCCCCGGCCCGGGTGAGAGTCTCTATCTAATAGGTAGGAGGAATTCGGTCATAATTATCCGTCTTGGATAGTGATAGGGTCGACGCGAACGGGACAGTTATGAGCAAAGGCGAAACAGGAATACGCTTAAGAGCAGTCCCGCGCCAAAACCCTTCGACCAGGAATCACATGTTTCACAACCGAGCACAACTTCTAGCTTTCGACCGTAGTCGGCCGACTAAATTCGTGGCCATGCTCGTAGTCCTCATTACGGCTGCTGCAGCGCTCTTCGCGGGGACGGGCGCAGCAAAAGCCGACACTCCGAGCGGCCGCATCGCGCACGTCTACATGAATCTCCGCTCCGTGGACAATGCGGGCACCGGTACCTACCCGCAGAGCCAGTACCTGGGACTGCTCACAAGCTTCCAAAATGCGGCGGGCCACTATTGGAGGAACGGCGTTGGGGTAACGCAGACGGCGGGTGATGGAGCCACGCTGATCCGGATGGATCTGAATCTCTCGCCCACTGACTCACTGCGCCTCTGGTTCACGCCTCGCAATATGTATCTGGTTGGTTTCACCAACCACTACAACGACACCTACGCGTTCAACGACTACGACCTCCGCGACACGATGAATAATCTCTCGCGAAGTGCGGATGCGGGCCTTCTCCCACCGGCGGGGCAAATTCACAGCCTGTCTTTCGGCGGGAACTACGGGAGCCTGTCAGGTGCCGCGGGACGTGGTCGAGATGCGATGCCCATATCCTTCAACGACCTGTGGAATTCCGCGTGGCAACTGCAGTACGGCGATAACAGCTCCAGTACCGCGCGCTCGCTACTGCTCATGATCCAGTACACCTCTGAGGCTGCTCGCTTCTTTGACGTGTACGGGGTGATGTCGGCCATCATGGCCAACGCCAATACCCACTACGCAGGGTTGCCCGCCACACAGCAGGAGCTCGAGACCAGCTGGGAACAGCTCTCACGCTACGCCGACGACCTGTGGGCTGGCCGGAACCCGGGACCTTACTATGTCGGTCCCCACGCCGGAACGGTAAGTAACAGTTCGCAGGTGACTTCACGCCTCTGGTTCGCCATCGGAAACCCCTCGCAGGTCCCTCCCTCAACGGACTGGCACACCGAGCTCTAGCCTCGATCCTGCATGAGCATCCGTCAGCTCGCTGACGGACCCTGCGGCGGCGCCTTCGCGGTGCTCGTACGGCACCCGGGCGTGCTCCTCGCGTTCGGTGTACCGGCGCAGCGCCGCGTCGCCGCAGGTCCGGTGCGCTCTCCCGGTTTCGGCGGAGTGCATCTGCGGTCACCCGTGCTTGTGGCGATCGGCCCTGGCGGACACGTGTGTGCCAGGGTCGGCAGGCCTTCGGCGTTACCAGCAATCGACACCGACGAGAAGGCTCGCGCGCGCGAACTCGTAGTAGCCACAGCTGTACGTGTGCGTGCCGTCGGTGATGGTCTGCGAGGTCGTCCCGGATATGACACCGGTGTAGTTGGTTCCGAACGCCACGGGCGGTATGAACGGCTTGTCCACGAAGTCCAGGCTCTGGCAGGTGAAGTCGGCGTTGACTGCCGTGGGTGCGGCGACGGCCTGGGACCCGGATGCGGTGGCAAAGGCGGGGGCGAGTACTGCGGCTGCGCAGATGCCGAGGCGTAAGACGTGCTTCATGTGAATCTCCGGTTTCCGGCGCTGGGATGTGGCGCAATATGGAACTCCATCCCAGCAGGGCGGCGTATGAGGGGATTCCTACACCTGAGGGGGGAAGGGTGCGTCCCGCGGGCATCCCGGCCAGCCGGGAGCCGCCACGCCCAGCGCGGCACCGCCTCATAGCCCGTGTCACGATGCCGATGGGTGCCCCGCTACGCACTGCACAGCACAGGGCGCCCCTGACCATGCGCAGCTGCTTCGCCCCCGTTCGCGGCTGCGCACGGTATCCTCTCGCGCGAACTCCGCTGTTTTTAGGCCCAGTTCAGCCCGAGGTCGGCGAGCGCCTGGTGTCCAGGAGCGGCACGTCGGTAGTGGGCTTTGGCTCCCATGGAGGCCGTCAGGGAGGCGAAAGCCGGACCGAGGCCGGGTCCCGCGCAGCACCACGGAAGGACCCGTCTACCCGGCTGCGGCCGCCGCGAGCAGGTCGCCGGCCTTGAGGTGTGGGCGCGCACTGTCCTCGCCGACCTGGACACCGTCGTCCTCGACATGGTTATCCGGGCAGAAACGTGTCTCACCAGCGGCTTCCTCTCAGGGGAAGGGCGGGGCCGATTCACTTCACCGAGGGACGCGGACGGCTGGTCGTCGTGAGCCTGAGTGCGATAGGTGTCGTATTTGCGGAACAACTGTCTTCATCCTCGTCCGGCTTCCTTGCGCAGATGTTCTTGGTCCGGTTCCGCGGGTCGCCGGGAAGGGGCGTTGTCGGTGGGCTCTGCCAGGGTGTGCGTCGTGGATGAGCTGGTGGAGCGTGTCGACGATCAAGATCGTGTGCTGGGGGTGGTGGTCAGCCGCCGGCAGGCCATCCGGGAGGGTTGGCTGCACCAGGTTGCCGTGACGGTGTGTCGTGACGAGCGTGGACAGATCCTCGTCCACCGGCGGTCGGAGCGTCTGTCGCGCTTCCCCGGGCTCTACGAGGTCATGGTCGGTGGCGCCGTGGATGTCGGTGAGTCCTATGAACAGGCCGCCGCGCGGGAGCTGGCCGAAGAGCTGGGCATTCGTGTGCTGCCGCGCTTGCTGTTCACGTTCCTCAACCGCAGCGGTCTGAGCCCTCACTGGCTCGGCGTGCACGAAGTCGTGGTGCCGGACACGGTGGTCGCCGATCCTGATGAGGTCGCCTGGCATGGCTGGCTGACCGAGTCGGAGCTTCACTCGGCCCTGCTGGAGTGGGCCTTCACCCCCGACAGCCATGAAGCCTTCAGCCGGTATCTCGCGTTCCGGACCGCGCGGTCCTGACTTTGCCCGCCCCTCGGGCTGGGGCGCCTGCTTGGGGCCGTCGCGTTGTGCGAGCGGCTGTTCGTGATACGGAGTACGGATGCTTGGTCGACTCCCGCTCGTTGAGTAACTCGATGGCTTGCGGTCCGTGCTCTCCCAGAACGAGGTCCTGATGTCGGTCCTGTCCGCGCAGGACTTTCGCCGAGCAGGTGCCGGGATTCACTCGCCGGTTCGGCCGGCGGACGGAACAGTCCCATCAGCCTGCGCCGGTCTGCGACCCTGCTCGTGAACGGTCGTATGGGGCGCTCACTGCTGAGTGTGGGCTTTGCCTGCGGCGGACCGGATGAGGGTGAGGCCGGTGATCACAGCCCAAAGGAGGTAGCTGTAGAGGGAGATACGTTCGGCCAGTCCGGTGGGCACCCATCCGTAGGTGAGAGGGATGTTGAGCAGCCCGGTGGCGCCGAGGGTGATGCTGACAATCGAGAGCCAGCGAGGGAGCCCGAGGGATTCGCTGGAGAGGCCGGTGACTATAGCGAGGGCGTTCCCGGCGATGATTGAGAGGAACGCTCCGAGCAGGTAGAGCGGAAGGGTCCCGTCGTCGAAGCGCGCGGGGCCGAGCGGGAACACCGCGAACAGGATGAGGGCGATCCCCTGCGCCACGCCGAGGGACCGGATCGTCTGTTGTCTCCAGCCGGTGAGTCGGCGGCTGAGGGCGATGCTCGCGGCGGCGACGAGTGTTCCGGCGACGATCCAGGCGATGCTCATCAACCACCACAGCGGAGAGGAGATGAGGACGCCGCGGAATTCGCCGGCGTAGGGGCTGCCGAGAAAATTGACGTAGTCCTCGATATAGCTGTAAGGACGCCGGTCCCATGCGCTGGCGACGATCGCTTCTGCGACCAGGCTGACAAGGGCTGCGGCGATGAGCGCGGGGCCGGCCCAATGCGCGATGACTCGGGGCGAAGTAGCCGGGGTGGTCGTGGTGGAGGACATGGTCGTGCTGATCTCCCTTCCTATTCTTTACGGTGAAATGAGGTAGGCCCATTGAGTTGCAGGAGGCACAGTGCCCTGCGCAGGCCCTTCGCCCGTCAGGGGCGGTGCGAGTCGTACTCTTCGTGGCGAAGAGGTTTCAAGGGCGATATGTCAGGACACTGTTGAACGTCTCGCTGACGGCATTACCGAAGATCTCTCCGGTCTGAAGCGGTCTGGGCACCACCTCGGCAGAGCAGCCGCGTAAAGCGCCCTCCATCGCAGCTCCGTGGTGCGAAGGTCAGGGCGCGAGGATGATTTTGCCGAGGTTGGTGCGGCCGGAGGATTCCGATAGCTCCATGGCCGCGGCTGCCTCGCTCAGCGGGAATCGGGCGGCGATCTTCGCGGTGAGCCGGCCGTCGCGCAGCAGGTCGAAGACGTGTGTGAGGTCGGTGCGCATCCGGGCCCGGAATGCCTCGCGCTTGGCCGAGTCCGGCTTGCCGAAGCCCGCCCAGACGTCGTAGAAACTCGCGTGCCTGCGCGTGGGCAGGTAGTTCCAGAATGCCAGTTTGGCCAGCAGTGGCAGGAAGTCGAGCAGCACGTGCCTGGTGTCGTCGAGCGCTGCCGCGATGCTGTAGGAGACCAGCGTGCCGGTGCGGTTGAGCATTCCGTACGAGAGGGTGACGCTGGCGCCGCCGAGGTGGTCGAACACGGCGTCCACGCCGGCGGGGGCCAGGTTCCGGACGCGGGTGGCCAGATCGGGATCCCTGTAGTCGATCGGCTTCACTCCCAGCGCGCGGAGCGCTTCGTGATGGCGCGGGTGGGCAGTGCCGATCACGCGGGCGCCTACGTGCTGGGCGAGCTGAGTCAGGATCGTGCCCACGCCGCCGCTGACGCCGGTCACGAGGATGGTCTGCCCGGCTTGTACCCTCGCGCTGCGGTGAATCATCTGATAAGCGGTCAGCCCGTTGACGATCAGTGTCTCCGCCTCGTCGGCACTGATCCCGTCGGGCACCTCCACCAGGTCGGCGGCGGTCAGCAGGACGGCGGTGCTCCAGCCGCCGGTCTTGGTCAGCGCCGCTACTCGCCGGCCGAGGAGTGCACGGTCAACTCCGGGGCCGACAGCCTTGACGATGCCGACAAGGTCATAGCCGGGCACGAACGGGAAGGCGGGCTGGCCGTAATAGCGGCCACGGCGCATCGCACTCTCGGCGAAGGATACGGCGGTCGCCTCGACGCCCACCAGAGCCTTGCCTGCGGCGGGGGCTGGCAGTGTGCGCTGGACCAGTCGCAGGCCGGACGGCGCGACCTTGCCCGGCAGCACCACTTCGGTGGCAGTCACGGTTGCTTCGGCGGCTGCGGTCATCTCGGACATGGCCAACCCCTCATGATTTCTGCGACTGTTCGTCACTCGGTTAATGGTCGTAACTATGCATGTCATCGTCATGCTGCGTCAATCAGTAACTGAAAGCAAGGCGGCCCATGACGGCCGATCATGAGGTGAACCGACGCGAGCGGTGTCGGCGGGCGGGAGCGGGACAGATCAAGGCCGGGGCCGCCACCTGAGTCGAACCCGAGACGCTCCACGGGCCGAGGCCGAGACGATGCCTGACGGCCCGCATCACCGGCATGGCAGCCGGATGCGACCCCGGATCCGATCAACGTGTTACGAGCCGTTGCGAAACAACGTTGCTGTAGAGTTTCTATGGTCCATTACGATGTGATGATGACTAACAAAGCGCAGACCATGGGCAGGCGCGAGCGATTGCGGGTCCAGACGCTCCAGGAGATCGAGGACGCTTCGTTCGCGATCATCGACGCGGACGGCATTCATGGCTTGTCTGTCGCGGCGGTAGCTCGGGACATGGCCATGTCCGCCCCGGCGGTCTACCGCTACTTCCCGTCGCGCGACGCGCTGGCGGCGCACCTGGTAACGCTGGCCTACGAGCAGCTCGCGGCGGCGATGATTCAGGCTGTGGAAAGCAGCAGGCGGGCGCCACGCGCGCGGGTGAGTCTGCTGGTCAACGCATACCGTGACTGGGCCCTGCGGTACCGGCGGCGTTATGGAATGCTGTTCGGCGAGCGGGAAGCAGACTTGCCCAGCGACGTCACCACGCGGACCCCGCTGGATCAGGCGATGGCGCTGCTCATCGACATGTTGGTGGTCGCCCAGAACACCATGCGTGCCAGCACCACCAGCGGTGACCGAGCACTGGACGGGCAGTTGCGGCTATGGTCCCAGGACCAGCAGCGCCCGGATGTTACGCCGCCCGTCGCCTGCGCCGCCATCCTGATCTGGTCGCGGGTACACGGGATCGTGAGTCTTGAACTCACCGGCATGTTCGACAACCAGTCCCTGGAGGCGCAGCGGCTGATCGATCTGGAAATCGACGGCGCCTTCCAATCCCTGGGACTGGCCAATCCCTGACCGGCCGACGGGTAGCGGTGCGCGATCAGGGGCGCCGAGAGTCGGGAACGGCGCATGTCCTGCATCACGCAGAGGGACACTGTCGTGGTCGTACACGGTTCGGGCCGCTGAAAGACCCCGTCGCGCACCGCCTGCTCCGCCGAGGAGGCGCGAGCCGCCCTGGGCTCGAAGGAGGTCGATCGGGCGACGTGTCTCGATGTCGACAAGCACAGTTCCGTAGATCCTTCCCCTGGGCTGGGCATATTCGTCCACGCCGACCACGCGGGGCGTGACAGTGGGCGGATCCGGGAGCGAGACGATCAGCCTCAGCAGAGTGTTCCGGCCGGAGTTCCCTCACCACCTGATGGTCGGTGCCCACGGGCGACCCACCGACCGGGTCTCCGCATGCTTACCGGGCAGGGCCTTCTGGCGCCGCTCACCCGCTCACGATCTCGACGAAAGACGGAGTTCTCATGGCTTCTGCTACCACGGCGCCCGGTGTTTCTGATGAGGCGTTGTCGCCGTTGGGGCAGCGATTGCGTGTCCTGCTGAGTTCCGAGCGCGTTGTCGGCGACCTGCGGGGCTACTTCGGCATCGGCATGCCACCCAGTAAGGCGACGTTCACAGGCAACCGGTTCGAGCATCTGGCGGGTGGGGGAGACCGGCCGGAGATCGCCGATCGGATCACGGCGGAGAACCTGGTCGCGGTGCAGACCTTGTCGGTGACCGTTCCGGCGCCTGTCGCGCTGGACATTCTGGAGGGCCCTCTCGGCACACGGCTGTCCGGTCTGCTGCACGCCATACCCAGGGACATCAACATGGTCGACGCCGACGCGGATGTCGTGGCCGACGGTTCGCCGGCGGACCATGCCTGGCATCTCCTGCGCGACCAGCCCGATGTCGGATGGGTGATCGCGGGCAAGCTTCTGGCCCGCAAGCGCCCGCGGCTGCTCCCGGTCTATGACCGCGTCGTCCGCTGTGCCGTCGGCCGGCCGTCGTCCTTCTGGCTCGCCCTCCACACTGCGCTGCGTGAGGACGACGCTGCTTTGCACCGCCAACTGCTGGAGCTGCGCCAGGTCGCGGGGGTGCCGGAGACGGTGAGTGCGTTGCGGGTGTGCGACGTGGCGGTGTGGATGGGGCACCGGGCGGAGGGGCACGCCTGTCCTCGCTGACTTCGGCAGCGAAGTTGCCCATCCGGCGTTCTGGCGTGTGAGGGTGACGGATTTTACCAACCGTCATGTGGGTGTGTGTGACGTTCGCTTGGAGTGGTCTGCGGGGGTGGGGGAGGGGTGTGGACCCGGGAGCGAGGGCGCCGCCGGTGGGGCGGTCCTTGGTCTGAGGGGGCGGCACGCGGGTGGGTGGTGGGTGAGTTACGGGTGCAGGAGATCGTTCGTGGGGACGGCCGGGTCTGCCGAACTCAACAACCGCCCGCGCAAGACGCTCGGCTGGGAAACCCCGGCCGAGCGCCTGCACAAACTACTCGCCGCCTGATCAGACCCATCGCGTAAAGCGGCCGACCGCTGGCCGGGCGGTGCGCCGGTGGCCGGCCCCGATGTGGCGAGAATCCCGGTCCGGCTGGTGCGGACGCTGTAGTCGGGCAGGGTGCTGACGCGGCTGTTGCGCCAGTACCGCTGCTCACCCAGGGCCACTGTGATCCCTGCGAAATGGGCATCGCGCCCAGCCTCGACACCGTCATGGTCCCGGCCCCGACCGGACACCGGCTCGCCGCGTGACCGGCCCGCCTCCCGACAATCGGCAGCAGCCCGGTTCTCCCGTGCCACGACAACGCGAGGCCGGCCCACAAGACGGTGTCGGACTGCGCCAGCCCGCCTCAATCCCGACCGTGAGTTCCGCACGTACTGCCACCTTTTCGCCACTCGCCGACCATGGCGCCGCGGCTGCATCGACGACTTGCTCCGAAAATCCGCGACGACAGGTGGCGGGGCTTCTCATCACTGACACCCGCATGCAGCGCATCCACCACCCCTACGACGGTGGCCCCGACATCTTTCTCGCCACGTCCGAGGAACGAGACCGGATGCGCGATCGGCATGGCGACTGGCTTTCCAGTCATTCCCCGGGTCTCTGACCGGCTCGGATCACCCCTCCACTCGGAATGGTCTCCACCGCAAGTACCGGGTTGAGAGGGACCACGAGCTTCCTGGTGGCGACGGCCACGAGGCGGGCGGGTGCATCACCCTCCAGCAATGCGGTCACGTACTCGAGGGCTTCGGCGGGCGAGAGCACAGGCAGCCTCTGGCGCAGTGTCAGCACAGCGTGCATCCGTCCGCGCGTAGCGGCGATCCCGCGGAGCGCATCGTGTAGATCGTCCACGGCAGTGCGCACTGGCTGCCCGCGTATCCGAGTCCGGTAGTCGGCCTCCCACTCCCCGGTTCTCGCGGAGACGACGCCGATCTGGTGCAGTCCCCCGTCGACGCGGTCGACCAGATACGGCCCATTGCCAATCAGCGCGTACTTCGAGTTCCGGGTGCGTACGAAGTCCTCGGACTGCCAGGAGACGATCCACACCAGCTCGTGCTCCTCGACACGGACCACAGCCATCCTCACCGCGTCCGCGCTCACAGCCCGCCACTGCTGATAGTCGCGCTCCAGCTGCTCCTCGACTGCCCGAACGGCGGCTTCTCGCTCGATCACGCGTGCAGCATCCCTTACGGGCCCGGTTTCGACCAGCGAATTTCCACAGCTCAGGGTTACGCAGAAGGGACCAGCGAACCCTCTCGCCCAGGGATACAGGAGCTGAAGAACAAATGCTCTGCGCCAGAATGCGGTTGCTGTTGCGCAGGCGCAGGCGCAGGCGCAGGCGCCGCCAGGCCGCCGCCACCGGTGGCATCACGGTCGAGACCCGCGCCCGCTTCGGCTACACCGCGACCGTCGGCAGCACCGACGACGGACGGTTCCGACGCCTGACCATCCTTCGAGCAGTAGTCGATCCAGTCGGCCTGGCTCAGATTCTCGTCAGCGCAGTCAACGTTGCTCTTCTTGGCAGGCTTCGACGAGACAGCCTTGGTGGCCCCTCCAGCCTGACTGTCGCCGCCACCCCCGCCGCATGCGGTCAGAGCGGCCAGAAGCAGGGCGGCCGTAGCCGCAGTCGTGCGAACGCGCGTGATTCCCTCCGGGGTTAGGCTTGAGATGTGGCTCGCCGTTACGGGCAGGTCTCCTCGAACTTGACAGCGCCGAGCGTCACAGGCTGCCCCTTGAGAGCAGTACCGGCGGCCGGCGACTGCGTGCACACCTTCCAGTTGCTCTCGACCAGGATCCAACGCCTCGCGTCGGAAGCGTCCTTGACCGTGAAGGACGTGCCCGGGTCGAGCGCGGCCCGCGCCGCCTTCACGGACTTCCCCGTGAAGTCCGGAATCTTCCCGCCCGCTGTGGACGGCGCCGTCACGTCCCTCGACGGGCATGTCTCGGTGAGCTTCACCGAACCGAAGTCCAGTGTCGTGCCGGTGCCGGCCGCCGCGCCGGCCTTCACGTTCTGCGAGCAGACCTTCCAGTCGCGGTCGAGGATCTGCATACGGTCCCGGCCGAGCGAGTCGTGCGACCTCAGCGAGTAGAAGCCCTGCTCCTGCGCCGCATCCTGCGCGGACTGCAGTCCCATGCCAACGAAGGTGGGCACCGCCTTACGCCCGGCCGCAGGGGCCTTGTCGTCCTTTGACGCTGACGTGGTGACGCCTGACGCCGGGGTGCTGGTGGCCTTGCCGCCTGCGGCGGTCGCGGTGACGGTGACGCGCGGCGCCGGCTTCGAAGACGCGGTGTTCTTCTGGTCGTTGCCGGAGGAGCCGATACCGACCCCGATGAACAGGATGACCAGGGCGGCCGGGATGACGATCCGCTTCCGCGCCCACTTCGGGCCGCTGGCCGGCTGCGGCGGCATCGAAGGCGGCGGCGGTACCTGGCCCCAGGCGGGCCCGGACGGCGGCGGCTGATCCTGCGACATGTGTCCCCCCAGGGAAGATCCGTGAGGGATGAACGTAACGGTGCAGGTGAGAATTTTGTAAGAGCTGTGGAGGTGTAGTGATGAAACCGTGACGAAATGTGAACCTTCAACGAACAGAGTCGCGCGCCCGAAGCGGGGGTGGGGCTGCCTGCCGTATCAGGCCAGCTCGCGTGCCCGCTTCTCTGTACGGTCCAGCAACTCGCGGCACCGTCATGCAGATCGTCGAGGGTCTGGGTGCTCAGCCTGGCAAGAAGGGTGCTGGCCTGCCGGGAGACGTCGCGGGTGCCGGGCGTCTCGAGCTGGTGGGAGCCGTTCAGTTCGGGTGGACGCCTGAAGATCAGCTCGCGCCGCAGTTCTCGAGAGGAGCGGTCTTCCAGCGCTTGGAGGCGGGTTTGCCTGGAGCCACGAACGGCGCATCTGTTTTCCCGTGCGACAGACTGCCGGTGCTGCTCCGCTCCCGCGCCTGGCCAGAACTGTCCGTGAGGGCCAGAGTGAACCGCCCCGGGTTCGATGGAGAGATCGTCGGCCGGGTGCGGGGCCACACGCGTCGCCGTCAGCCTTTGCCTTTGTCCTCGCACGACGGGTAGAACGTCCGCAGGCTGGGGGCCGGCATGGAGTCCGGGGTGGGCACATCGCCTTGCTGGGCCCCGCTCGTGTACGGCAGGTCGGAGGCGGTCGGCTTGCCTTCGAGGCCCTTCGGACCACCGAGGCGGGCCCTCACGGAATGCTGCCCGTCCCCGTCGTACACGTAGGCGGCGAGATCCGGGTACCGGTCGTGGTTGTAGTCGGCGACGCCTGCGGCGCGCGGTTCGCTCAGGTCGACGTGATGGTCGCTCTGTCCACGTCCGTGGGCCGAGAACGGGCCGAGGCGCAGTTCGGAGACGGCTGGATCTATAGGGTCGTCGCCCCATGTCTTCCCGGTGGCGGCGATGAACAGGTCCAGCCAGCCGTCCCGGTCGAAGTCCGCTACCGCCGCCGACACGGTCACCGGGTGGTCACCCCGGTCGCCGACCAGTTGCTCGGGAGTCACCGAGGTGTCGGGTCCGTGAGTCGCGCCGAAGGTGATGCGGAGCCCGGAGTCGGTACCGGCGCGGGAGGCGGAGGCGGGCGAGACCTCGTCGGCCGTACCGTCACCGTTCAGGTCAGCCCGCAGACCGCCCGACGAGGTCACACAGGTGCGGATCACGGGCCCCGCCTTCGGCCTCGAGGGCGGATTGCCGCGGCCGTCGCCGCAACCTGTCAGGAGGATGGTCGCAGACACCAGCATCAGTGCGCCACCGGCTCGGCCAGCCCTCTGTATCCCCGTCGCTGCCACGTAGACCCCCTCAGGATGGTGATCAAGAGTACGCCCGCGCCAACCCAGCGCCGCATCAGGCAACGTTCGCCCTGTCGACGACGGCGCGTAGGCGTCGGTCGTCGGCGTGGCGATTGATCCGCAACCGCAAGAAACTGGGCACCCGCGGCGGCCGTTCGCCGAAGTTCGACAAGGCCAACTACCGCGAGCGCCACGCGGTCGAGTGCGGGATCGACCGCCTCAAGCGCCACAGAGCGGTGGCCACGAGGTATGACAAGCTCGCTGTCCGCTACGAGGCCACCGTCACCATCGCGGTCATCAATGAGTGGCTGTGATCCTTACCGCTTGCAGCCCAGCAACTGCACCGCCTGGGAACGATGTCCGTTCATCGTGGCGACCTCGATCCGGTGCTCGTCCACCAAGTCGAAGTCCGACAGCAGGGCGCGCAGCTCTGCGATGTCGTGGTGCCGGCACACCGCACCGTCGTCCGTGGTGAAGACCCCGTGCGTTGTGCCGAACTGCTGGGCATGGGCGGCGTAACGGCTGTGATTTCGTTCGTCGGCCTGCAGGACCAAGTCGCTGACGTAGAGCAGCCCGCCGGGCGCCAGGACACGGCACAGTTCAGCAATCAGAGCCCGCTGAGCCGTCGCTTCCGGGACGCATGTCAGCACCGCGAACAGCAGGACGACATCGAAGCTCGCTGACGCGTACGTCAGGTCCGGAGGAGACTCCAGGACTTCGAAGCGCAGGTCGGGACGCAACTGGCGGCCCCGCTCGACCAGCGTTGGAGACAGGTCCACCCCGGACACATCAGAGAACCCGCGCTCGCTCAGCTCCGCCATGACACGGCCGTATCCGCAGCCGTAGTCCAGGACCCGAGCGTTCGCACGCACCCCCGCCAGCCAGCTGAGATTCACCGGATGGGTGAACGTCTTCGTGGCGCCGACACCGTCCCAGTATGCGATTTGACTACCAAGGTCCTTCATGCGAGTGCAGCTTACGGTTCAGGTGACTCCATACTCGCCGCTTGATCTACTTCTGAAACAGACCCTAGTCGCCACCCTGCCGTTGCAGGGGGCTTCCGTTGCAGCTCAGGTTGCGCTCGGTCTGATCGGCACACCAGGGCGACTCGTGACGCTGAGGCGGGCCCGCTGCTGACTCCTGCGCCTCTCCGCACGGACGGCGACACAGAGGCCGAGGCTTCAAGGGCCACAGGCATGCCTCGTTCACTGGACATGCGGTGACCTGGCTGTTTCGGGGAAAGCGTGGGGTGTCGAGGTCCATGCAGCCGGGAGATGCGCTGGGTCGGCATTTCTTCGGAGCCGTGGGGTGGGATGGCCTGTTGAGGGGGAAGTTGTGATGAGTGCGAGGTCCGAGTGGCTGGAGAGGGCCGCGTGCGGCAGTTCCGATGCGGACGGCTTGTTCGCGGACAGTGCACGTCAGCGGCAGGCCAAGGTGGTCTGTGCGGGGTGTCCGGTGCGCGTTGAGTGTCTTGCCGAAGCGCTGGATGAGCGTGTCGAGTTCGGGGTGTGGGGAGGTATGACCGAGCGGGATCGCAGAGCTCTCCTGCGACGCAAGCCGGACGTCGCCTCCTGGCTCTCTGTACTGGAAGCAGCCCGGAACAGGGTGGTGTCCCCGGCCGGTTGAGGACGGGAAGGTCCTGCTCGCACCCCGTGCGTTGTACACAGGCTGCCGACTGGTCCTCGAAGTTTCTGCGCCGGGATGGCGGGCGACGTCGGCGCAGACCTCTACCACGAGTTCGGCATCGTTGACGGTGTGGTGTCCGGGGCTCCGGGATGGCCGTTGCGGGGGTACGTGTACAGGCAGCCGGTGGGGGCGGTTGTCAGGGAGTGGGGTGTGCGGTGAGCCAGTCCTGGAGTTCTCGGTGGCGGAACTGGTAGGCGACGCCGGAGATCCGCAGGAGTCCTGTTTCGTAGGCCCAGTTCAGGAAGGTGCCGAGACGCCAGGGCAGTCGGCCCCGGACACAGCACAGGAAGACCAGGTAGCGGCGGCCAGCCCCAGCGAGCCAGTACAGCCCGAACGCGAGCCCGCCCGCGAGCCCGACTCCGAACCCAAACGAGAGCACGCCTGGGAGCCCGAGTCCGAGCCCGCCTGCGAGCCCGATCACGAAGACGATCGAGAGCCCGAAGGCGAGATCGTCGCGCACCGGATGACGCGGGTCCGTCGGCGAAGCATCTTCGAGGAATTCGATGAGCCCGGGCATGAGCCCGGCTCCGAGCCCGATCACGAGCCCGATCACGAGCACGTTTGCAGTCCCGCCTGCGAACCCGACCCCGAACCCGAACGCGAACCCGAACACAACCGTGAACGCGAGTGCGCCATCCCGGGCGAGCTGGCGGCGGTGGGTTGGGCTGCGCAGTCGCTGGAACTGGAACGTTAGAGGTTCTGGGACGCGAGGACGACTGGCTCGCCAGACAGTTCCCAGGACGAGCAACACAACCGTTGAGGCGCCGCCCAGTTGGCCAGGTGAGGAACCGATGGAGACCTGGGACAGGGCCAGGGTGGTGAGGGTGAGCGTGAGGAGGGCGGTGAGCAGGGTGTCGGCGGTGCGGACGCGGCGGGGGCCGGCCATGGGCCACAGCTGGTGGAGGACGATGTCGGTGCTGCTGGCGGTGGATGCCGGTGCGGTGGTGGCGAGGTGGGCGGCGAGCGCGGCGAGCCAGCGGTGGGTCTGGTCGGGGCGGTACCGGTTGGGGCGGGTGGGGTGCTGGTGGGCGGCCGCGGTGAGGTAGCGGGCGAGGAGGTGGTCGCGGACCGCACTGGGGGAGGCCAGGGTGAGCAGGTGGTCCGGTTCGCGGAGGTAGGCCAGGGTGTCAGGGTGGCGTTCTTCGTAGGCGGTGGCGGCCAGGTTGAGGCGCCAGGGGGTGGCGAGGGAGCGGGCCAGTGTGCCGGCGGGTGCGGTCGTGAACGTGTCGATGACCGGCTGCCAGCGGGCCGGGCTGGTGCTGCGGGCGGTGAGGTACGCGGTGGCCTGGCCGGGGCGGACGTCGTCGAGTTGGATGCGGGCGGCCTCACGCATCCGCAGGTCCAGGCCGGCCAGGTCCTCGTACTGGGTGGTGCGGCACGTGAGGACGACCGGGGCGATGCCGGTGGGGTCCTGGTAGGCGTTGACTTGCTCCAGGGCGCGCGCGGCACGGCGGCGGCCGGCCGGAGTGGCGTCGGTGTCCATCTCGTCCAGGCCGTCCAGGACCGGCAGGACGCGGTATCCGTCCACCAGCGTGGTGGCGTCGGCGAGGGCGATGCCCTGGTCCCGGAACTGCTGATGGACCTGGTCGGCGAGCCATCCCTGAAGAGGTTGCTCGGTGTTCCAGCCGGCCAGGGAGAAGCGGACCGGGACGGGGTCGGTGTCGGTGCGGCCGGGGTGGGTCAGCAGTCCGAGGATGAGGTCCAGGGCGAACAGGGTCTTGCCCGCGCCCGGTTCACCGGTGATGACCAGGCGGGCGGGGCGCAGGTTCTGGTAATAGGACACGATGTCGGTGAGGCGGCCGTGGGCCGCTGCGCCGGTCGCGTTGTTGGCGGGCTCGGTGCGCTGGTGGAAGGCGACGTCGATGCGATGGGCGCCGGGTCCGATCAGCTGGGCACGCTGCCGGGTCTCGGCCGCGGCCACAACGGCGGCCAGCGTTTTCACCTTCGCGTCGGTGTCCGCCGCAGCCTCGCGGCGGTCGTCACGGTAGGCGGCCCAGGCCAGGTAGGCGCCCGGCAGGGTGGGGGCCAGGGCGACGAGCGTGGCGCCCAGCCGCGCCACCTGGAAGTGCTTGGACAGCCACAGCGCCAGCATCACGGTCACGGCCTGCAGGACGGCATAGACGGCGGCTGGCCGGCGGGTCCGTGATCGTGTCATGCGACGTATGGTCGCCAGCCCGCTGAGCAGCGGGCGGATGATCGCCATTTTCGGTTCCGAACTGAGACATCAGGCGACATACCGGCGCCGTACCGAACCCAGCTCCAGGCGTGGCGCGTCCGACGCCTCAGGCGGGCTGTGGCGCGAAAAAGTCGGCTGCCGCCTGCCAGAGGGAGGCGAGCGCTTCCTCCGCGGTGTGCAGCGTCGTGGGGATCAGTGTCGCGAGGGACTGTCCCCTCCACGCGAGTTCGTACTCCTTTTCCACCGCCCCGAGCGTCAGCCTGTGCTCGAACCCTGGCGCGATCCGGTGGGCCAGGACGTTGCGTACCTCGGCCAGGTCCTTGTAGACGTCACCGGCGATCAGGGCCGACATCGCCGCTGCGAGCGGACCGTTCGGCCATGCCGCCTCAAACGCCCTGGTCGTCGCGTTCGCCTTGATCCTGTAGTACGTCACCGGGTCGTCGGCGAGGGCGAAACTCTGCCCAGCGAGGCGCGAGCCGGCGAAGTAGAGCCCGTAGAAGGAGCTCTTGAACGCGGAGTGGCGGGCGACGAAGAACGCCGACGACACAGGTCCGGCAACTGTCACCAGGAAGCTTCGGTCAGGCTGGCATCTACGGGCGGCGCCTCCCGGCACTGCGCACACCGCCGCCTGGACTTCCCCGACGCCCCACCAGCCTGTTCGCAGGGGGTTGGCAGAGCATGCGGGTTGAGGACCGCACCCTGTAAAGATCCAGAAGACAGGTATCCAGCCATTCCCTGTTCGATACTCTCCCCGCGCCAAGATCATCGGGCCCGAAGCCGGATTCGGGCCCACTGCGCGACAGGGCTACGTGACTTCGCGGGTCATGTCGTCTGACGGACTGGAGAACACCATGCCCCGATGGGCCATTGTGAAGGCTGACGGTGAGGCGGAAGCCTTCCGGTACAACATCATCAAGGAACTGGAAGGGACCGAAGCCCAAGCCCTTGCCGAGATGCTGCGGAAGATCGACACCGTTGCAGGGGCCCTCACCGAAGCAGGGCGCCGCCGTGAGAGAAGACGGGTCTTCCGCGTGTCCGATCGCAGCTACGTCGTGCGCGTCGAAAGCCGGTGGTCGAACTACGAGGCTCACTTCACCCTCGCCGAACTCATAGCCGACAACCATGATGATGAGCTTCCCAGCAGTGCATCCGGTTCGACGAAGGGGCCGTAATTCCTGGCCGCAGGTTGGCGGCATGCTCGCGCAGGGGCCGTCGTCCGGGGTGGCTGTACAGCAGCGCAGTACAGCCACCGTCGCGACCACTACCGCCCCTAAGTACCCGCCAGGCATGCCCGGGAGACGTCAGCAACTACGGTGCCCATAGTTCGCATCGAGGAGCGCGCGCGTCTACTGACCTTCGCGGCGTCATGTCGTTGGGGGCTGGCGAGGTGTGATCGTCGCGGTATGCCGGTTGTGTGAGATATCCGCAGGGTGGTGGGCTGACGCCTGAACGGCAGGCGTTTCGCGAGCGGATCCGGCTGGAGCCGCGGAGCGATTCGCTGCGGGTGCGTCCAACGTCCAGGTCGCCAACGACTTACGGGTGAGTGTGCGCTCGGTGCAGCGCTGGCGCCGGTCCTGGCACGACACCGGCTCCGAGTGGCTGCGGTCTGCCGGGCCCGTGTCACGGCCCAAGCTGAGTGAGGCCCTGTTCGCCGTGCTCGAGCAGGAGCTGGCGAAGGGACCGGTCGCACATGGCCGGCCGGACCAGACGTGGACACTGGCGCGGATCAGAACGCTGATCGGGCGCCGGTTCCACAAGAGCATGACACTGTCGGCGATCGCGCGGATGCTGCACCGGCATGGCTTCAGCCACCAGGTGCCGGTCCGGCGAGCGATCGAGCGTGACGAGGAGGCCGTGGCGGGCTGGGTGAAGGAGACCTGGCCGCAGGTGGAAGGTCCGTGGCGGCGCTCGATGCCTGGCTGAGCTTCGAAGACGAGGCCGGCTTCTCGATGACGCCGCCCACCGCACGGACCTGGGCCCGGCGCGGACACACGCCCGTCATCCGGGTGCGAGGGCGCTCCCAGCGCCGCTTCTCCCTCGCTGCTCCGGCCTGCTACAAGCAGGGTGAACGCTCGCGGCTGATCTACCGGCCCAAACGACACGTCGATCACAAGCGGGGCGGCAGGCGCAGTTTCACCTGGACCGACTATCGCGACCTGCTCATCGCCGCCCACCGGCAGCTCGGCGCACCCATTGTGCTCGTGTGGGACAACCTCAACGTCCACAAAGACCGCCGACTGCGGGAGTTCATCGACATCCACGACTGGATCACCTGCTACTTCCTCCCGGCCTACGCACCGGACCTCAACCCCGTCGAGGGCATCTGGTCACTCCTGCGCCGCAGCAGCCAGGTCAACACCCGCCTTCACCGACCCAGACGACCTCATCAGCACGCTCCGACACGGTCTCCGCCAGATCCAATACCGCAGCAACCTCATCGACGGATGCCTCGCCGAAACCTGCCTCACCACGACGACACCACGCCGACAACGTCAGTAGTCGTGGATCGTGTCTCCGACGGGGCGTTCATAGGCTGGTGCACCCTGAACAGGTGGAACCCGGAGTACCGCAGCGTGTCACTCGGCTACTGCTACGACGATGCAGCGTGGGGTCACGGTTACGCGACGGAGGAGGCGCGCGCTCTGCTGGGGTGGGCGTTCGACACGTTGGACCTGAATCGTGTCCAAGCCGAGGCTGATACGCGCAATGTGGCTTCTGCCCGCGTGCTGGAGAAGCTCGGCTTCGTGCGTGAGGGGACGTTGCGCGAGGACTGCGTCGCCAACGGCGATGTCTCCGACTCGTGGGTCTACGGGCTGATCAGGCGGGGAGTGGCTGCCGTCGCCCGAGCCGGTCTTCACTCACTGAATTCCGCCGCTCGGCACCGATATCGCATCCCTGAGAGGGTTGCGTCAGTACCTGCCTGTTTTGAGACACCAGAACGCCGGGATGGCTGATACCAATATCAACTTCGCGCGATACCGCAATATAGGATCGTTGCCCAGGGACACCATTCAGGTTCAAACCGGGAGATGCCCGTCCTTGGGAGGTCGGGTCACCGGCAACAGGGGGAGACACCATGGCATACAGGATGCGGCGTGCAGTTCTTTGCGGGGCAGCGTTCGTGTTGGCCTCGGCGGGTCTGGCAACGGGGTCTGGCAGCGCGAGCGCTGGGACTGCTGCGGTGACGGTCTTCCATCAGAAGTGCGAATTGCCGATCGCCGGAGATTACGAGAGCGTTGTCTACGACCAGGACAACCACTACGTCGGCCTTGCTGAGTTCGTTGCGAACGGGGACAAGATGGAAGCTGTGGACCCCCGCAGCGACGGCTACTACGTAGTTGCCCACCTCGGCACCGGAGGCCTCGGGCGAACCGCCAGCACACAGGGGAAGGGCACCTACTCCGGTTGGGCCACCGGCGACCTGCCGGAAAACCACACGTACTACATGTACGTCGAGATGCACGAAGCCAACGGCTCCGCTTCCACGAGCCTGCCCTCCTGCAAGGTCACGTCCTAGCCAAACAAGCACCTCGCAGACGGCGGCGCCGTTGTGGTGGATGTCCGCCCAGACGGCCCGATCGAGTCGGCCGACGCGGAGGCGTTCGCGGCGACTGCGCGGGCCTGCGAGCTGGCCGGCTGGCATTTCCGCAGGGTCGGTGGGATCGACTCCGTGCTGTTCGCGAACGTGAAGTGGCTGGCGGGCTACCGGCATCCGCGCGACCTGCTGGAGCCGGCCGCATCCCGGCTTCTGGAGGTGTTCAGGGCCCCGACGGGTCGTTCGCCGGGGCCGAGTAGGTCGGCGACCGTCTGGCAGTGCTGCTTGGGCTCTACCACCTGCTCTGGCGCCACCGGTTGCGCATCGACGTGGACAGCCCGTTCCGGCGCGGCACGATCGTGTGGTCAGCGT
The DNA here is from genome assembly GCF_042887295.1 of Streptomyces sp. NPDC057950. Lineage (NCBI taxonomy): Bacteria > Bacillati > Actinomycetota > Actinomycetes > Kitasatosporales > Streptomycetaceae > Streptomyces > Streptomyces sp. NPDC057950. The sequence continues at coordinate 1,774 of NZ_JBHVPP010000047.1, read as the reverse complement.
GAGTGCGCTGAGGCGTCAGGCGTTGGCGCGGCCGGGTGACCGGGTCCGGTTCGACGGCCAACTGCACACCGTCGTCGGCCTGTCCGGGGTTCTCGTCCGGCTGGTCGACCAACTGGGCCGGATCAGCGCGATGCACCTTCCCAGGCTGATGACCTTGGAGGGCTTCGAGGTGGCCGGCTCCGGTGGGCCAGCGCCTGGTTTGCCCGCCGGTTTGCTGGACGGGGTGGCTGCGGAGCAAGCCGAGAGGACCCTGTGGTGGCACCGCCACATGGCTGAGGTGCTGATCGGCCTGCCGCCGGATGCCCAGGCCGGGGCCGTTCCGAAGGCCGAGTTCGACCCGGCGACGCAGACGCTCACGCAGCGCGAGGCGGCGAAGGCCGTCGAACTGAGCGCAGAGACGGGTCGTCGGATCAGTCCGCACACGGTTCGCTGGCGTCGACGCCGTTACCAGCAGCAAGGGGTGCTCGCGGCTCCGCGCCGGCAGGCGGCGAGGCAGGTCGACCCGCGGGTGGTGGGAGTGCTGGGCAGCTGATGGGCGAAGCCGCCGACCGGTCGACGCACACTGTCAGCTACTACTTCGAGAAGGTCGGGTAAGCGGTTGCCAGGCTGGACGCCCCGCTGGTCGTGATGCCCTCGCGCGCCACATTCAACCACCTATTCGACCGGTTGGACGCCGGGCGCCACACGACTGGGTTGGCCCGGACCCGACGCACGCTGGCCAACCAACCCGACCGCGTCTTCGAGGACGTGGTGGTCTGTCGGCCGGGCGACTTGATGGAGATCGACTCCACGTCGTTCGATGTGATGGTCCGGCTGGAGAACGGGGTGGTGGACCGGGTCGAGATGACCGGTCTGGTCGACATCGCGACCAGGACGCCGCGGCGGTGCTGCGGCCGACGATGAAGTCGGTGGACGCCTCGCTGCTGCAGGCCCGGGCGGTCACGCCGGTGCCGATGCGGCCCGGCTGGCCGCAGGCCGCCTGTTTCATCAAGCCGATCCGACGTTCCACCTTGTGCCTGGCCTTGTACTTCTCGCGGTCGAACATTGGTGGTCGGCCGCCGGCCGACCCTCGGTGGAGTCGGTGGTTTGCCTGGTCACGCTTCTCCGGGATCCGAGGTCTGGCCACTCGATACGAAAAGATAGAGATCTTTAACGGCTGAGGTTACGGCGGTTGTAGGCTGCCGCGCGCGATGTTGGGGTAGTGACACCTCACCCTCGTAGGGTGAGCGGCATGATGGGGAATGGTGTGCCAGGGAGCGGGGCGACGGAGCGCGCGGCACTGCGCCGTGCGTTGAGCGAGTTGGACGCGCGGCTTGCCACGAACACCGAGCGCGGGCCCGGAGCACACCGCCGGTTGGAGCCCCTGGTGGAACGACTGCGGACACCGGCGGCGGCGTTCCTGCGACAAGAACTTGAGCGTCGACTCGCCCCTTCACGTTGACGCGGACGACTCATTCGCGCGGGACTGGATTGCCCATGTCCTGGCGGGCGCCTGCGGTGCGGCGGCCCTGCCCGCCCTGCTGCGTGCGAGGGTCAGTGATCGCAACGACGACGGGGACACGCTGGAGTTCGATGTCCTCGACCTGTTCTCCGCCTGGCCCGAGGCGTCGCTCAGGCTGGTCCTGGGATGCGTCGCCTCGGACGACCCCGGGACGCGGCTGGTCGGAATCTGGGGTCTAACGAGTTGGTGCGTGATAGCGGGTGGGCATGCTCTGCTGGTGAGAGGCATGGTGGATCGTTCGGTTCTGACACATCCGTTGTTCACGGGCGTCTC
>NZ_JBHVPP010000046.1:0-24005 GCF_042887295.1 Streptomyces sp. NPDC057950 | reverse complement strand
ACCGGCACCCGCACCACCCACATCACCGCACACCAAAACAACACCACCGTCTTCACCGCCCACATCACCACCACCCCCACCCACCCCCAACCCCAACCCCAACCCGACCCACAGCCCTAACCCACCCCACAGCCAGACACAGCCAAGCCGACACCCAACACACGCCACCCACCCAGCACCACACCCCCCTCAATGCCCCAACAACCCCGCCGACCAGTGCACTCGACCTACCGCCCGATCAAGGCCTCGGCGCACTGCCGGTCGCCGAGGTAGCACAACGCACGAAAGCCAACAGAGCGACGCCCAGCCGGCATCTCGCCAACCGCCAGCTCCTTCCCATCGCCTGCGCAGCAACCACGACCAACCGCCTCACCAGCGAAACCAGCCAACCCAGGACACCTTGGCGCGCATCAGCGAAACAGTGGCCCGGTCGAGGAACCCGCAGTCAGTCCAGCGGCCCACACCCGCTTCACCCCACACCACGACTCAGGCCATCGATCCTGACCGCAGACCGCCGGGGCCATGTGAGCGCCAAACGAACGCCAGCCTCAACACACTCCGCCGTCTCCCCTCCCCCTGCTCACGCTCGCCGCCGCGAACCCGAGCTCAACGGTGGGATGAACAGGAAACTCCACATCCGCCATTCGCCCACCATCCGCCGCCCACGGCCCGCCGCCTGCCGCCCACCGCCCACAGTCACGAACCACACCCCCGACCGCCACCCGCTGGCGGATGTGACCACCGACCACCGACCACCGACCACCGACCACACGCTGGAGCGGAACCCTCAGGCACAGTCAAGCCACCCGGCCGACAGTGGCGAGCACAGCACAGCACCACACCACGCAACCTAACCCCTCATTTACTCCTGGAAGGTTATATGCTTGATGTTCGACTCCCGAAGGAAGTGGCCGCCAAAATCCCGTGGCAGCACGCCCGCCTTCGCACAGTCGAGTGTCATCGCCGACACGGAGGGCTCCCTGAAGACACTCACCTTCGGAAACAAAGCGTCCGTCCGGATGCCACCTCAAAACGGTCGCCCTCAAAGCGGTCGCTCTCAAAACCGTCCCTCATAAGACCGCCGCTCTAAAGACCGCCGCTCACAAGACCGTCACCTCAAGCCCGTCACCTCAAGACCGCCACCTCAAGACCGTTCCCCACCCACATCCGCCCCCTCCCCGAAAGGCCAGCGCCATGACCGGACCCCTCAAGGGAAAGACCGCGCTGGTGGTCGGGCGGGCCGGGGGTATCGCCCGCGCCATCGTCATCGCTGCTCGCGACGCGGGAGCCGATGTCGTAGCCGCCGGCCGCGACCAAAAGGCTCTCGCCGACGCCTACGCGGGCGAGCCCGGAATCACGACCGAGACCGTAGACCTCACCGACGAAGCTTCCATCGCCGCCCTCGGCGAACGACTCGGCACCGTCGACCACGTGGTCTCCACCGCCTCCGCTCGGGCACGCGGCCGCGTCGCCGACCTGGACCGCGACGCGGTGAGACTCTCCTTCGACACCAAGGTCATCGGCCCGCTCATGCTGGCCAAACACCTGGCCCCGCGCATGCCCAAGTCCGGGTCGTTCACCCTCTTCTCCGGTGTCGCCGCGGCGAAGATCGCGGTAGGCACCCTGGCCGTGGCCATCACCAACGGCGCCGCCGAAGTCCTGGCCCGTTCCCTCGCCTTGGAGCTGGCCCCTGTCCGCGTGAACGCCATCTCGCCGGGGGTGATCGACACCGGCGCCTGGGACGGTTTCGGGGAGGAAGGCAAGGCGGAGTACTTCGCCGGCATCCGCGCCCGTAACCCGGCCCGGCGCATCGGCACCACCGACGACGTCGCCGACGCGGTGCTGTTCGCGATGACCAGTACTTTTCTGACCGGCGAGACAGTGCACATCGACGGTGGCGAGCCGCTCAGCTGACCGCAGCTGCACGACACAAGGCCCGGTGCCGGACCGCGGCCTGTCCCGCCGGGTAAGCAGTGGTGTCGCGCGCCGACCGGAACGCGGCCGCCCACCAAAGGGACCGGTGAACCGCAGCGCTGCAACAGAGCCGCTACAGCACGGCCATCACGATCCACCGATCCGCATCCGTCATGCCTGCCCGGGCGCCCGCCGGGCCGAGTTCGTCAGGCGTTCCGCGAACGCTTCGACGAGGCCGCGGAGTTCGTCGGGGCGGTCGATGACGAACGGCCGGTCCAGCGACGCGAGCACGGCGGGGAGCCAGTCGAGCCGGTCCACACGCAGGTCGACGCGGGACCAGGACTCGGTCACCGGGTATGCGCCGCCCTCGGGCGGCCCCTCCTCCACGATCGCGACGCCGGCGGGAAGGCGGGTGTGGATCTCCTCGGCCGTCCCCTGGACTCGCAGCGTCACCTCATGCCTGTACGGAGCCGTGGCGAGCCCTGTCAGGACGCGCTTCGCCGGGTCGAGTCCGGCGGGCGGTTCGAACGTGCCGGGCAGGGCCCTGACATCGGTGATGCGGTCGAGCCGGAACGTCCGGTCGTCGTCCGCGGTGAGATCCGCAGCCGTCAGATACCACTTGCCCGAATGGGCGACGACTCCGTACGGGTGCAGCGTGCGTTCGCTGCGCCGACCGTCGGCGGCGGTGTACCGGATGGTGATCGGCTGGTGATGACGCACCGCGTCGGTGATCGAGAGCAGGACCGTGGATTCCGCGGCGACGGCCTCGCCGGGCGGGGCGGTGAAGGTAAGGGATCCGGATACGGCATCGAGTCTGCGGCGCAGCCGTTCCGGCAGCACCCGCCGGATCTTGGCCGCCGCTGTCTCGCTCGCCGTGCCCATGGCCGTCGTCAGGCCGGCTCGCCCTCCCGCGACCAGTCCCAGGAGCACGGCGAGCGCCTCGTCGTCGCTCAGCATGAGCGGAGGCATGCGGTAACCGGTGGCCAGCCGGTAGCCGCCGTAACGGCCACGCACCGACTCGACGGGTACGTCGAGGTCGATTAGGTGGTCGACGTAGCGACGTACGGTCCGTTCGTCCACGCCGACCCGCTCGGCGAGTTCGGCGGCCGTCCGGATACCGCCCGACTGCAGGAGCTCCAACAGGGTGAGTACACGGGCAATGGGTCGAGGCATGTCCAGAAGTCTCCCATTCATACCGGGCGGGTTCCGTCCGGTATCGGTCGTAGCCTGCGACCAGTAAGACCCACCGACCGACCAGGAGTACGTCCATGAACTTCGTCTCTGTCCGCATCATCACGGGCGGCGTCGCCCGCCTCGTCGACTTCTACGAGCGCGCCACCGGAGTATCTGCCGCCTGGTCCAACGAGGACTTCGCCGAGATCAGGACGGCCTCCGCCACTCTCGCGATCGGCAGCACCCGTACGGTCCCCCTGTTCGCGCCCGGCTCGGCCCGCCCGGCCGACAACCACAGCGTCATCATCGAATTCCTCGTCGACGACGTGGACCGTACGCACAAGAACCTGACCGACTTCGTGACGGACTTCGTCAACGAGCCCACCACGATGCCCTGGGGAAACCGCGCGCTCCTGTTCCGTGACCCCGACGGCAACCTGGTCAACTTCTTCACCCCCGTCACACAGGACGCCATCGAGAAGTTCGCTCGCTGAGCACCGCAACGCGACAGGCTGCCAACCCCGGTGAGGCAGGCGTCGGTCGGACCAGCGTCTCCGTCTTTCCGTCGCGACCGTGCCCGCCTCCGGCAGGGAGGCGGGCAGACGGTGAGGCGCGGTCCGGCGTGATCGGACGTCCGGCGATCTCTACGCGTACGGGGACTTGGCCGCGGGCTCCCCCACTGCCGCGGGCTCGGCGCCGCCTTCGCTGAGGCCGTACCGTCCGTGGAGTCTCCGCAGGAAGCGGGGCGCGTACCACGCCGAGCGGCCGAGCAGGCGCATCGCGGCGGGTACGAGGATGCCGCGTACGGCGACGGCGTCGATGAGGACGGCCAGTCCGCTGCCCAGTCCGAACATCTGCATGAAGCTGAGCTTGGCCGTCCCGAACGCGAAGAAGCTCACCGCGAGCAGGCAGGCCGCGGCGCTGACGATGCGTCCCGTGCGCCCGAGGCCGTTGGCCACGGCGGACTCGTTGTCCTCGCCCGACTCGTGGAGTTCCTTGATCCGGCTGGTGACGAACACCTCGTAGTCCATCGAGAGGCCGAAGGCGATGCAGAACATCAGCACCGTCATCGACACCTCCATCGGCTGCGCGGTGAAGCCCAGCAGCGAGGAGAGGTGGCCGTCCTGGAAGATCCAGGTCATGACGCCGAGGGTCGCTCCCAGGCTGAGCATGTTGAGGACCAGCGCGCGCAGGGGTTGCACGACGCTGCCGGTGAACAGGAACAGCAGGAGGAAGGTGGTGAGGACGACCAGAGTCACCGCGAGCGGGAGCCTGCCGGCGATGGAGTCCTTGGCGTCGACCAGTACGGCGTCGGTTCCGCCGACCAGAGGTCGCGACCCGGCGGGCGGGGTGACCGCCCGCACCTCGTCGACCAGGCGCTGTGCCTGCGCCGACTTCGGTGCCAGGGTGCTCACCACGTTGATCTGCTGCGCGCCGGGGCGGCCGAGCGCGGCGCTGCCGGGGCCGGTCGCTGTGGAGCGTCCGTGGGCGTAGGTGCCTGTGCTGGTCTCCACGTGGACGACGCCTTCGAGTGCGGAAAGTGCGACCGCGTACGAAAGCAGGGGGGCCTTGTCCAGGGGCTTGTCGATGACGACGTGGAGGGCGGCGTCGTCGGTGCCGTTGAAGTTCTGCCGTAGTGCCGACGCTACCTGGCGGCTGTGGGCGTCCTCGGGCAGCACGCGTTCGTCGGGCGTCCCGAAGGAGATCCCCAGCAGGGGGCTCGCCGCCAGCAGCAGTACCGCGAGGACGGGCAGCGCGGTGAGCGCCGGGCGCCGCATGACGGTGCGGGCCAACCGTCCCCACAGCGGCACGCGGGTGTCGGTGTGCCGGGTCTTCGCCCATGGCAGTCGCCCGCTGTTGACGCGGTGGCCCAGGACGACGAACAGGGCCGGCATGACGAACAGGGTGCTGCCGGCCGCGATGGCGACGACACCGACCCCGGCATAGCCGAACGAGCGCAGGAAGTACTGCGGGAACACCAGGAGCGCCCCGAGCGCGGCGGCCACGGTCGCGGCGGAGAACGCGATCGTCCGGCCCGCGGTGGTCACTGTGCGCCGGACGGCGTCGTCCACGCTCGCCCCTGCCGCGAGCTGTTCCCGGAATCGGCTGACCATCAGCAGGGCGTAGTCGATGCCGAGGCCGAGACCCAGTGCGGTGGTCAGGTTGACCGCGAAGACGGAGACTTCGGTGACGCCGCCGAGGACGAAGAGCTCCGCGAACGTGCCCGTGATGGCGATGGTTCCGATGGCCAGCGGCAGCAGAGCCGCGACCACGCTGCCGAAGACGACCAGGAGCAGTACGAGGGTGAGCGGTACGGCGATGGACTCGGCCAGGACGAGATCCTCGCCGGACTGCTTCCCCATCTCGCTCGTCACGGCGGCGCCGCCACCGGCCCGGATCGTGAGTGCGTCCTCGTAGGGTCCGGCGTAGGCGTCGATGACGCTCTTGGCGTTCTCGTCCCGCTCCGTGCCGTCGCCCTTCACATGGGCGAGCACCAGGGCTTCGTGGCCGTCCTCGGAACGGAGATCGGCACTGGCCGTGTCCCAGTACGAGACCACGTTACCCAGGTTCCGTTCCCTCTTGAGGTCGGCCACCAGGGCCAGGCCGCTGCGCCGGGCCGCCGGGGCGTCGACACGCCCCTCGGACGCACGGACCAGCAGGACCAGGTTCGTCTCCCCGCCGAACTTCTTGTCGATGACCTCCGCGGCACGGCTGGACGAGGAGGTCGGATCGTCGTAGCCGCCCCCCAGCAACTTGCCGAAGGCGCCGGCTCCGGCGGCTCCCATGAGGGCCACAGCCACTACGGCGACGACCAGTACGAGCCGGGACCGGCGAATCACCAGTTCGGCTATGCGTTCAAACACGCACGATCTCCTTTGCGTCCATTGCGGGAGGACTGGATCAAGCGACCTGCGTCCCAAGGGGATCCCGACCCGGGCCTCCGTAAAGCCTGTTCGTCCCGACCGGGCGGATGCGATGACGCACCTCGTCGCCGACACGACGCTAGTGAAACGGCGGAAGATTTGGCAGTGTCAGATTTTCCTCACAGTCCGCAACTTCACGGTGCGCGGCTGGAGTTGCCGTCGTACGGTCGGCGCATGCCCACTGACGAACACGCAACCGCCCCGCTCTCCCTGCGCCGGCGCCGGCGGGCGGCGGCCGTCCAGGAGATCCTGGACGCGGCTGAGCGCCATATCGCCGAACACGGTCCGGCGGCCCTGTCGCTGCGCGCGATCGCCCGCAGTCTGGGGATGACCGTGCAGGCGCTCTACCACTACTTCCCGAGCCGGGACGACCTCGTCACGGCGCTCATCGCCAAGGCCTACGACGCCTTGACCGAAGCGGTGCAGACCGCGGTCGACGCCGCCACGGACGACTCGTCCCAGGAGCGCGTCCTCGTCGCGGCCGAGGGGTACCGCCGCTGGGCCGTCACCCACCCCGAGCGGTTCCAACTCCTCTACGGAACCCCGCTGCGGTACTACGCGGCTCCCGTCGAGGGCCCGACCACCCAAGCCATGCGGCGGATGAGCGCGATCTTCGAACGCGAGCTGTTCGGCGAGTACACCACCGCACAACTCGCCGCCGCCGACGCCCCTGGTCTCTCGGCTGCGCTCGTGGCGTACCTGGACCAGCTGCCGCCCACCGGTCGGCGGGATCTGCCGCCCCCCGCGACAGCGCTGATCATGAGCGCATGGGGACACCTGCACGGCCTCGTCGTCCTCGAGGTCTTCGGGCACACCTCGTTCCTCGGTGATCACCAGGCCGAGATCTTCCGCATGGCGATGCGGAACCTGTTCCAGGACATCCACAGCCGGATCCCCGCCGCCGGACCAGACACCACGGCAACGGATCCGCGGCCACGGGAACAATCCTCTTCGGCCGGTCGATGACCCGCGTGGCGGAGGAGCCGGGAGCTTCCACCGTCCCCCGACTCGATCTATTCATGCGGGCGTTACGAGGCTCTCGGTCAGCCGCCGCGCCAGGGCGACGGCGCCCTCAGCCCAGCGCTGGCGCACGGTAGGGGCGGAAGAACGCCCGCAGTTCCTCCGCGTACAGTTCGGGTTCCTCGAACGGCGCGAAGTGCCCGCCGCGCGCGGGTTCGTTGAAGTACGCGACGTTCGCCGTGCGTTCGAGCCAGGCCCGCGGCGGGCGGACGATGTCGCCGCGGAACAGCGAGAAGCCGGACGGCACCTCGACCCGGCGGGCGAGCTGCGCGGGCGGGATCGCGGCGTTCGCGTGGTACATGCGCATCGACGAACCGATCGTCCCCGTAAGCCAGTAGAGCGTGGCGTTCGTGAGGATCTCGTCCTTCGTGAAGCTCCGCTCGATGTCGCCGCCGCAGTCGCTCCACGCCCGGAGCTTCTCGACGATCCATGCGGCGAGCCCGGCCGGTGAGTCGGTGAGCCCGACGGCGGCGGTCTGGGGCTTCGTGCGGTGCATGGCACCGTAGGCACCCTCGCTAGCGCCCCAGGCCGCGACGTCGTCGAACCACGCGCGCTCCTCCGGGGCGAGCTCGGCCGGGTCGCCGGTGAAGACGGGCAGGCCCCCGTCCATCCGGTGGACGGCGACAACCCGGTCCGGGTGGTCGAGTGCGAGGTAGCGGCTCACATGGCTGCCGACGTCGCCGCCCGCCGCGCCGAACCGCGCGTAGCCGAGGGCGCTCATGAGTTCGGCCCACAGGCCGGCTACGGCGATGGAGTTGAGGGGCGGGCCGGTGGGCCGGTCGGAGTAGCCGTAGCCGGGCATGTCGGGCACGACCACGTCGAACGCGTCGGCCGGGTCGCCGCCGTGCGCGCCGGGATCGGTGAGGAGCGGGACGACCTTCGTGTAGCGCCAGAAGGAGTCCGGCCAACCGTGACTGAGGACGAGCGGCAGGACGGAGCCGGTCGGCGCGACGGCACGGGCGTGCACGAGGTGGATCCCCAGGCCGGCGAGCCGGATGCGATGGCGGGGCAGCTGTGCGAGCGCGGCCTCCTGCGCCGCCCAGTCGAACCCGTCCGCCCAGTAGGCGACGAGTTCACGGAGGTAGGCGATGTCTGTCCCGAGAGCCCACCCGGCGTCTTCGGGCTCGTCCGGCCAGCGTGTCGCACGCAGCCGGGTGCGGAGATCCTCGAGCGCCGCGGGCTCGGTATGCGGGGTGAACGGTTCCAGGCCAGGCAGTGCGTCCGACATGGCACGCATGCTAACGCTCCGGAGACGACCGCCTGATCAGGACCCGCGCGCCGTCGCACACCTGCGGCAGACACGTACGGAGACACGTGCGGCAGACACGTAAGGAGACACGTGCGCGACAGCACGGCACCCCACGCGACTACGTCCACGGACTACCTGGCCCGCCGCGGTCGCGAACCACGTCGGGCACCCTCGCCTCGAACAGCGGCTGCCCCATTCCGACGCCGTGCCCTCACCCGCGCGGACGTCGAAACACAACTCCCCGCACGCGCACCAGAATTCATTTCACGTTGAACCACCAAGATCTATGCAAGCGCGCCCGCCGTACCGATTCTTGTTGTCATGCACCTGCGGCCCGACTGGCGGGCGGCAGTTACATGGAGGTGTGGAATGCGCCGAAGACTCGCCACCGCTCTCACCGCGTCCAGCCTGTCCCTGGTCGCTCTCATCGGCACCGCGGGCACCGCACAGGCCGCCGTCCCCGCCGACAAGGCGCAGGTCCTGTCGAGCTGGACCCAGACCAGCGCGTCCAGCTACAACACCTGGGCGGCGGCCCGATCGAACCAAGCCGCCTACGCGTCCTACCAGTTCGACTGGTCGACGGACTACTGCTCCACCTCTCCCGACAACCCCTTCGGCTTCCCGTTCGCCACCTCCTGCGCGCGGCACGACTTCGGATACCGCAACTACAAGGCCGCGGGCACCTTCTCCACCAACAAGTCCCGCCTCGACAGCGCCCTTTACGAGGACCTCAAGCGCGTGTGCGTCAACTACGGCGGCGCCACGAAGACGGCATGCGACGGCACCGCGTGGACCTACTACCAGGCGGTCAAGGCCTTCGGCTGACCGACCCGCTCAGGACGCAGCGGGTCACGAGGCACTGCGGACCTCTCGTGACCCGCTCCACCGGGGCTGCCGGGCGGCGAAACCGAGCGTCCGAGCGCACTTCCGGCAGCGCCGGGGTGAGCGTCCCGGTCTTCGGACACGGACGGGTCCCTGGCCGTCTCTCTTCTAACAGTCAATGTCATGGCATCCGACTTGATAGGCAAGGAAACACTTGCCTATGGTGTCGGCCATGGCGGACGATGTGTTCAAGGCGCTCGCCGACCCCACCCGTCGGCGCATCCTCGACGAGCTGGTGGAACGGGACGGGCAGACCCTGTTCGAAATATGCACTCGACTGCTGACGAAGCACGGCCTGGGGATGTCCCGCCAGGCGATCAGCCAGCACCTGGCCGTACTCGAATCCGCGGGCCTGGTCGTTTCGCGGCGCCAGGGCCGCTACAAGTTCCACGATCTGAACACCGAACCCCTCGAGCGCATCGTGACACGGTGGCTCAGGCCCGACGCACCGGAGAGCGACCCATGAAGATCCACCTGTCCAGTGTCTTCGTCGATGACCAGGAGAAGGCCCTGCGTTTCTATACCGACGTACTGGGGTTCGTGAAGAAGCACGATGTCCCACTGGGCGAGGACCGGTGGCTGACCGTGGTCTCACCCGAGGACCCGGAGGGGACGGAACTGCTGCTCGAGCCCTCCGGTCATCCCGCGGTGCAGCCGTACAAGACGGCGCTGGTCCAGGACGGCATCCCGGCCACCTCTTTCGCCGTCGACGACGTACAGGCCGAGTTCAACCGGCTGCGCGCGCTCGGTGTGTTTTTCACCCAGGAGCCGCTGGAGATGGGCCCGGTCACCACCGCGGTTCTCGACGACACCTGCGGCAACCTGATCCAGATCGTGCACAGCAAGTAGCCGAACGCTGAAGAACGACGCGGTAGGGCTTGGAGCATCGTTGTCGATCGCCGGGTCCCTCACCCGCACGGAGCATCGAGTCGCGTGGCACGGCCAGCACGTCGTACGCGACCCCTCACACGGCGCGCGGGCCGGCTCCGTCCGAGGTCCGGCCCTCCCCCTGGTACCGGCTCGACTGTTCGGCCGTCCCTGAGGCGAGGATGCGCAGAGCGTCGTACGACGGGCTGCCGGGCTCGGCGGTCAGGACCATGAGCCGCTGTCCCGAGCCGTCGGGGCTGCTCCACGTGTCGCAGTCCAGCCTGAGATCTCCCACCCGCGCATGCCGGTAGTTCTTGGTGCCGTAACTGGAGCTGACCACACGGTGCTCGGCCCACCAGGAACGGAAGTCGGTGTCCTGGGCCGACAACTCGCCCACGAGCCGGGCGAGTTCCGGATCGTCAGGGTCCCCCGCGGCCTCCATGCGCAGCGCGGCGACGGCGTCGCGGGCGTCCTGCTCCCACTCCCGGTGCATGCCACGGACGATCGGGTCCATGAACAACAGATACACGTAGTTGCGTCGGGCTGACGGCATCGACGAGAAGTCCGTGTACAAGGCCACGGCGGCGGGGTTCCAGGCCAGGATGTCCAGGCGTTTGCCGAGGACGACGGCTGGGGCTCCGGTGAGCTGGTCGAGCAGCCGTCGCACGGCGGGCCGCACGTACTGCGCGGACCGCCGTCGACGCGGCCGTGCGTCCGTCCTGCCGGCGAGTTCGTACAGGTACCTCTGCTGGTCGTCGTCCAGGCGCAGCGCCCGGGTCAGGGTGACGAGCACCGATGCGGACGCCCGGACACGGCCCTGCTCCAATCGCGTGTAGTAGTCGACACTGATCGCCGCGAGCTGGGCGACCTCCTCACGGCGCAGCCCAGTGACCTTGCGAGGGGAGTCCGTGGCGGGCAGGCCGCACGCTTGGGGTGCCAGCTGCGCTCGGCGTGCTTTGAGGAAGGCACCGAGTCCGCGGGGATCAGATACCGGAGACATGCTCTCCATTGTCACGCGGGCACCGCCGGGATGAGGGGGCAGGTTTTTTCCCGGGCAAGGACTTGTCTCTTTTGCGTATCTGGGGCCGCACCCAGGGTGGAGGCGTGCCCGGGACGAAGCCGGGCTGGGAGCCGACCACATGAGCGCGCCTCCCCCTGAGACAGCGAAACGGAGATTCCCGTGGCCAAGACCACCGTTGCCTTCGACAGCGCCGGCATTCCGCTCGTCGGCGATCTCTACACCCCCGAATCTCCGGCGGAGGGTCCCCGTCCGGCGATCGTCGTCGGCCACCCCGGCAGTGGCGTGAAGGAGCAGACCGCGGGCCTGTACGCACGGCGTCTGGCGGAGAAGGGCTTCGTCACGATCGCCTTCGACGCGGCCTACCAGGGCGAGAGCGGTGGCGAGCCCCGCGGTCTGGAGGACCCGTCCCACCGCGTCGAGGATCTGAAGGCCGCCGTCTCCTTCCTCACCTCGCGCGGCGAGGTCGACGCCGAACGTATCGGTGCTCTGGGCATCTGCGCCTCCGGCGGTTACGTACTCCCCGCCGCCGCGAGTGATCACCGCATCAAGGCCGTCGGGACGGTCAGCGCCGTCGACATCTCCCGCCAGTTCCGCCTGGGCGCCGACGGAGCCCAGGATCCGGCCGTGTTCCAGGACCTGCTGGGCGCGGCCGCGCGGGCACGCACCACCGAGGCCCGGGGTGAGGAGCCGCCGGTCCTGGCCCTTTTCCCCGACACCGCCGAACAAGCCCGGGCGCTCGGCGGAGAACACGGCGCCGAGGGCTTCGCGTACTACCTCACCCCTCGCGCCAGGCATGTCCGCTCCGCGAGCTTCCTCACCTGGTCAAGCATCGACCGGATGGCCACGTTCGACGCCTTCGCCCCGGTGCCGCTGATCGGCCGACGTCCACTGCTCATGATCGTCGGGACTCGCGCCGTCACCGCGTGGATGAGCGTCGAAGCGTTCCAGCGGGCCATCGGACCCAAGGAGATTCACTGGATCGAAGGCGCCGGCCACGTGGACCTCTACGACAGGAAGCAGTACGTCGACCCCGCCGTCGACAGACTCGCCGCCTTCTTCGCCGACTCCCTGGGTCGGGCTGCCTGAACCCTGAGTCGGTACCCCCGTCATCGCTTCCGCACGGCTCTGCCGGCCGGGCGCGGGGCGAGAGCCCGGAACGAGGGGCCGGGGGCTTGCGTCACGGTCCGTCCTGCCGCGCGATCGTGTCACCCAGCCGGATCGTGCCCGGCTCCAGGACGTCCAGGTACACCCCGAGGCACGCGAGCCTGCCCAGACCGAGGACGGGTGTCCGGTGTTCGCGGGCGATCGCGCGCATGACGCCAGGGTCGGCTGCCAGTTCGTCATGGCCGAGGGTGGGAACCACACAGCGGGGCGTGGGCACCACCACGCGGAACAGTGCCTCGCCCACGCGTACTCGCCGGTCCACCCAGGTGTCCTCCACGAAATCCTGTCGTCCGCCCGTGTCGACGACCAGGTTCGGTCGGAAGCGGCGCGGATCGAAATCGCTGTCGGGATATCTGGCCCGGAGTCCCGCCAGGGCGGACGTCGTGACGAGGTGCACCCTGCCGAAGTCGAAGAACGTCCCCGCGGCCACGTTCCCGACAGTGATCTCCTCCCCCGTACCGTCCACGCGAGCCGTCGCCCGCACCGCGTCCGGGACGCCGCCTTCGTACGAGGGCACGGCGCGCTCCAGCGTGCTGTCCGCCGGAGCACCTGCCGAGACGAACACGTGGCGGCCCAGCAGCTTGGACAGCCGTACGTCCAGTTCGGGGTCTCCGACGGGGAGGACCACGCCGTCGGGCAGTTCGACCTCGACGGCGCTGTCGTCGGTCGACCGGCCGCGGCACCGCAGCAGTTGCCCCCATTTACGCGGGTGCTTGACGCTCCCGATCGCTCCGGTGCCGTCGAGGACGGCATAGGTCCTGTCCCCGACGAGCCCCGCGTGGGTGACGGCCGCGGACAGCAACGACTCTCCGAGCATGGACTTCACCGGATACCGGCACAACGCGACCACAGTCCCCATGGAGATCGATCATGGCACCGGGCACGGCTCCTCGGCCAGATCGCCCGCACGACTGCGATCACGCCCGAAGCCCACTGGACGCCAACTACTCGTGCGTTCCCGCCAGTTTCCCTCTCCCCCGCCTGTAGAGATCACCGCCGTCCCCGTCCGGCGTCTGACCCCGCGAACGGGCTCTATGCCCCCGACGACCGCTAGCAACACCGCACTTGGGAGCTGACGGGGGGGCGGGAAAGGGAAGGGGCGGAGCCATGCTCACCTCGCGAGCCGACCATTCGCCTTCGATCTTGACAATCCGCTGCCGTGACCTGAAGGCTGACCAACCAGTCGGTATGGAGGAATGGACTGTGACCAAGCTGAGTATCCCCACTGCTGCGGGCGTGTTCGACGCCATCGCGGCGGGACCGTCCGAGGGCCGCCCGGTACTGCTGCTGCACGGTTTCCCCCAGACAGGGCTGGCGTGGCACCAGCAGATCGCCGCGTTGGCCGCGCGCGGCTACCGTGTCGTGGCACCCGACCAACGTGGCTACTCCCCCGGTGTCCGCCCCGACCGGCCCGAGGACTACCGCATCGGTGCCCTGGTCGACGATGTCGTCGCGATCACGGAGGAACTGGGCTGGGCAACGTTCGACCTGGTCGGCCACGACTGGGGAGGCGCGGTGGCATGGTGGACCGCGGACGCCCACCCGGGGCGCGTCCGTACCCTCGCCGTTGTCTCGACCCCACACCCCGGCGCCCTGGCCGGCGCCCTGCGCACCGACCAGGACCAGCGCGCGCGATCCCACTACATGACCGACTGGCGTGAGACGCCCTCGACCGAGGAGCAGATGCTCGCCGACGACGCCCGGCAGCTTCGTAGCCTCTACGCCGGAAAGGTCCCGCGGGCCAGTGTCGATGCGTACGTGCGGCACCTCTCGCGGCCCGGCGCGCTCACCGCGGCGCTGAACTGGTACCGAGCGGGTCGGCCCGACGGCACGATCGGCCTCGTCGATGTGCCCACGCTGTACGTCTGGAGCACGAAGGACGCCGCGTTCGGCCCGGCGGCCTCACAGACGACCGGGCAGTGGGTCAGCGGACCGTACCGGTTCGAGACGCTCCACGACGTCAGCCACTGGATCCCCGAAGAAGCGCCCGGGACACTGAACGGCCTCCTGCTCGAACATCTGCGAGCACACGGCGAATAGGGCACCACGGCGGAAGCCCGGCTTTCGGACGGGCCGTCAGCGCGGCCCGGGGGCCGGCGGCGTACCCGGACAGGGAACGCCGCCGGTCCAGGGACCCTCTGGGCGGCCGAAGCCGGGATGGACAATCCCCACCCCACCGTCGCGGTGCGTCGTCCGGCCGCACGAGATCCGACGAACCGCCGGTGGTCACGCCTCGACGAGATCGCCCGTCGCGGGATTCCGCGCAGGAACCGCGGCGGTGCGACGACGGGCCAGCACTCCGGAGTACCAGTATCCGCCGATCATCAAGGCGATGAGGACGATGGTCTCGGTGCTGCCGAGTACCCAAGTGGAGGCGCTGACCACCTTGTCGGGCAGCCTGGGCAGGTCCTCCGGTGAGATCGCGGTCGCGGAGTGCTTGGCCGTCTCGGCCTGGAACGCCTGGTTGCGAGCGGAGCCGTGCAGGAAGGGGGCGACGAAGAGCAGTGACATCGCGAGCAGGGTCTCGACGGTGACCACCGCGGGGAACTGACGCACGAGGATGGTGCGCAGCGGCCGCTCGTCGCCCGCGGCCCGCAGGGCGTCGATCCGCGGGTGCAGCCAGAACTGGTTGAAGGCACCGAGCAGGAGCAGGGTTCCGAAAATGAGGATCTTCACGCCCAGGACGCGGCCGTACATCGTCGTGAACAGCTGCGAGGGGCCGTCGACATGCTCCCAGTACAGGAAAAGCCCGGACAGGGTGATCGCGGTGACGCAGCTCATGGCGGCGACCGAGAAACGTCGGATCGTGGGCGACCAGAAGGCGGCGCGTTCGGCGGGCGGGAGGGCACCGGGAACGGCCAGCAGTGCGAGTCCGGCCAGCCCGCCCAACCAGACGGCTCCGCCGAACAGATGCAGCATCCACATCCCCGTCTCGAAGATGGTGCGGCCCCACTCCTCGGGCGTCGCGTCCGGGAACCTGGTGGTACCCAGGGCGATCACTCCCGCACCCAGGCCCGCTATGAGCAGCCCCTTCCGCGCGGGGCTGTTCGAGGCCGCCCGGAAGGCGAGCGGGGCGATCAACGCCGCGCCGACCAGCAGCATGGTCACCTCCAGCCCCGACAGCCGTCCGGCGTTGGTGCCGTCGTAGAGGGTGTTCCAGGCGGCGTCATAGTGGAATCCGCCGCTGTCCCCGGCGTGGGCCAGGTCGGTGAGCACGGCCGCGCAGGCCAGTACTCCCAGGACGACCGCCGCGCGGGCGAGTCGGGACGTCACCGCGGCGAGGGTGTCAGCGCCGATCCGGCGTGCCACAGGTCCCGCCGCCGTCAGGGCCAGGGCTGTCACCCCGACAAATCCCATCAGGGTCACCCACGTTGCCCACGCCACGGCACTGTCCTCGAAGGGACCGAGCGGCGTCGACGGCGCCGGCGCCGCGGAGAACTGCAGCAGACCGGACGTTGGATCGGACAGGGGCATGACGGACCACCCTCTTGGGAACGGAGACGAAGACGAAAGCGACTTAGGTTAGGCATTCCTTACTTGAAACGTCAACATGTGCACGCTCACCTGAGGACACCGCCCCAGAGCGTCGGAGCCAAGTGGTGGCGCTTCCGGCGAGAGAGTCTGCGCGGCCGGCCGCTCGCCTCCCCCGAGAGCCCGGGATGTGAGCGGGCAGTTGGATCGGGGGGTGGCGCCCACCTGCGAAGGCGTCGCCCGACAAATGGCCCGCATGTCATCCGCACTTGGCGCCGGTGACGAGCCACAAGCGATACCCGGCGTCGACGGGCAGGCACTTCGCGCGGCGATCGACGCGGAGCCGGCCCGGTTCGGTGAGCACGACATCAACGCCGCCATGACACCGGTCGCGTTCGACGAATCGGCCGAGACCACCCTCGCCGCGTCGCTGACCGAGCACCCGTGGGATGTCGTGGTGCTCAACGGTGGGATCCGCAAGGCCGAACAGCTGCTTCCGCTCTTCGAGAAGACCGTGAACCTGATTTTCCGTCATGCGCCCCAAGCCGTCCGCGAGTTCAACCCCAGTGGCGGAGACAGCGTCGAGGCGGCACAGCGGTGGCTCTGATTCCAGCCGTCCGGTGACCAGGCCCCCTGGGGCGTCCACTCGTTCCATGAGGACCAAGGGGGCGATCGTCGACATGGACCGAGCTCCGCGCGTTCCGGGTCCATTAACCAACGCCAGAAGGTCGCCATGGCCGACCCGGTCATCGCGCTGAAGTACGGCGAGCACAGCCTTGGCCATGCGGGTACCGCTCGCGCCCGTGACCGCGACCGCGAACCGTCATGTTCTACTCGGTCACGATCCCCTTTCGCGGCTCACCGCACGGGCAAGGCCCCCGTAGCGCACCGGTCCGGCACTGTCCCGCCCGCAGTGGCCGAAGGCCGTCACGCCGCCCGGGTCCGGCACATACGCTGATCCCCAGGACGTCCGGCACGGCACTAACCGATGACGCGGATCGGCTGCCCCGCCCCGAACGCGGCGATGTCTTCCACGGCGTCGCGGTAAAAGACCTCGTACAGTTCGCGGGTCACATAGCCGATGTGCGGGGTGAGTACGGTGTTCGTCAGCGTGCGGAAGGGGTGGTCAGGAGGCAGTGGCTCGGTGTCGTAGACGTCGAGTGCCGCGCACCTGATCGCTTCGCGGCGCAGGGCATCCAGCAGTGCGTCCTGGTCGACGAGGGGGCCGCGCGAGGTGTTCACCAGGATCGCGGACGGCTTCATCGCGGCGAGTTCGGCACGGCCGACCAGCCCTCGAGTGCGGGAACTCAGCACCAGGTGCACCGACAACACGTCCGCACCGGCGAAGAGTTCCTCTTTGGTCACTGCCCTCACCCCGTGCTCGGCGGCGCGTCCGGGTGTGAGGTTCTGGCTCCAGGCGATGGTGTCCATGCCGAAGGCCTGGCCGATCCTCGCCACCCGACTGCCCAGGTTTCCCAGCCCGAGGAGGCCGAGAGTCCTTCCGCGCAGCTCGGTGCCGAGCGTGCGCTGCCAACCCTCGCCCCGCATAGATCGCTCCTCCGTCGGCAGGTTGCGTGCCGCGGCGAGGATCAGCGCCCAGGTGAGTTCGACCGTGGGCCCGGGGTAGTACCCGGTGCCGCAGACGACGACTCCGTGCCGGGCGGCGGCCGCCAAGTCGATGGCGGCGTTGCGTGGACCGGTGGTGACCAGCAGTTTCAGATCGGGCAACCGGCTCAGAACGTCGGCTGTGAAGGGCGTCCGCTCGCGCATCGCGACGACTGCCTCGAAGCCGGCGAGCCTGCCGACCAGTTCGTCGACGTCCGGGATGTGGCTGCTGAACACCTCCACCTCGGCGTTCAGACCGCTCCAGTCGGCGCAGTCGAGTGCGACGTTCTGGTAATCGTCGAGCACTGCGATCTTCATGCGAGCGATGCTAATGCCGCGCGTCGGGATCTGGCCGCAAGGTGCCCATCACCACGACGGGCACGCCGGTCTCGTCGGGTGCGCGGGCCTGATGTCCGCGTTCTGACAGGCCCAGGTCGACGACGCCCCGGTCGTCCGTGGTCGAGCCGGCCTGTGCTCACCGGACCTTGCCGTCATGTGCGGCATGTGGACCCGCCCGTCGGCGGGGCGACGGCTGGGCACCACCCGTTGGCCGCCGCGAGGTCGGCAGCTCTCGGGTACGCCGGGTCGGGGAGAAGAACAGGATGAGTGCCGCGAGCGGGACCCCCGCTGTCGTGATCGTCATTGCGGCGCGGATGCCAAGTACGGTTCCGAGCGCGCCGCCCAGCAGCGCTCCGAGAGGGATCGTCCCGGGCACTGTCCCACCTCCACCTCCACCCCCGTCCGCCGATCACCACGGCCCCTGGGGACCGTCCCTCGCCCTCACCGCCTTCGCCGCCGGTCCGCCGGACGGCGTGCGGGCGGCTCGCGACGGCGCGCGGGCAGCCCTGCGGCCGACTCTGAGCTCCCTTGGCCGCGCGCCGGGGGTGAGCCGGACCACCTCCAGGAGAGCGGTCCAGGAGGTGCGGCCGGTCCCCAGGGCGGCGACGAGCGAGAAGGGCCAGCCGGGTGGTGCGTGGCGTTGCCGCGGCCGTAGGGGTGACAGAACGAGCGGTCCGGCACGGTTCCGGTGTCGGGCCGCGGCCACGGCCACGGCGAGACTTCGACGGCCAGGACCAGCCGACCATCTGCCCAGATGCCGGGCCTGCTGATCTGCACGGGTCAAGGATGTCGCGGCCGGTCTGTTGCGATGACGTCCAGTGCGACTACGTCCGGCTGTTTCCGGCTGTTCCTCGCCCCTTGGACGCCGTTTTGCCGGAGCGGCAACAGGAGTGGCGTGACCGGGCCGCGATGGGGGACGTTGGGCCCGTGACCGAGAACATCACCGCGGGATCGCCCGCGTCTGACACTTCTTTTCCTGGCGACGGATACGTCGGAGACCCCGCGGTGCGGGCGGAGTGGGACAACCGATACGCCGACCGACAACAGTTGTGGAGCGGCCAGCCCAACGGCGCGCTCGTGACCGAGGTCGCCGGGCTCACGCCTGGGCGAGTGCTCGACGTCGGCTGCGGCGAAGGCGCGGACGCCGTCTGGCTCGCGCGCGGCGGCTGGGACGTGACCGCGCTCGAGGTCTCGGGCGTGGCGTTGGAGCGGGCGGCCGGGCACGCGCGGGACGCAGGCGTCGCCGTCCGCTGGATACACGCCGCGCTGACGGAAGCGGCGCTCCCGCCGGCCTCCTTCGACCTGGTCTCCGCGCAGTATCCAGCCCTGCTGCGCACCCCCGACGCCGCAGCCGAGCGAGCGCTGCTCGCGGCCGTCGCGCCCGGCGGCGTGCTGCTGCTCGTACACCACGCGGGGATGGACACCCAGCAAGCGCACGACAGCGGCTTCGACCCGGCCGACTACGTCTGGCCCTCGATGGTGGCCGCCCAACTCACCGACGACTGGAAGGTGGAGGTGAACGAGCAGCGACCACGCGTGGCACCCGACGGCGGCGCCGGCGCGCACCATGCCGCCGACCTGGTGCTGCACGCGCGACGGCTGCGCTGAGCCCCTCCGCTCACACCACCGCCGAGGTCCGCAAGGTCGTCGAGCGGCTCATCGCCGCAGGCCTGTGGGTCCCGAGCGATCCGGCGATCCTGATCGTGCTGGACGCCGGCTACGACGCAGGGATTCGACGCGACGAACGTCGTGCAGCAGGCTCACCCTCGCGACCTTGGAATGACCAGCAGCATCTGGCACGCGGCGGGTGGGCAGCGTGCGAAGCCTGGTTTCTTCCGTGATGCGACGGCGTGTTGTCGGGAATGGGTGGTGAGTCGCCCTGTGCTGGCGAGCGCGGCGACTGATGTCGCGCATGCTAGGCCGGTGGCTGTCAGAACGCCCCAGGTCAGCCAGAGAGCGTCGTGTCGTTCGGCGCAGTCCCACAGGGCACCGGTGGCGGGGTTGCCGAGCGTGATACCCAGACCGGAGACGGTGTTATAGAAGCCGTAGTGGGTGACGACGATGCGGTCACCGGACAGCGCGACCACGGTGACCATCTCGAAGGGGAGACCACCGCACTACCCGCTGCGACCAGGACGACGGCGGTAACCAGTGCGGCAACGACTGCGGTAGTGGCGTCGGACGGGGTGAGAGCCAGCGGAACGAAGGCGCACCCCATCACGACCAGGCCCCGTACCAGTGATTCATGGGGAGACCACCGTTGTGTGGCCCAGCCGGTGAGCCTCAGCTGCGCCACGACCGCCACTGCGGCCGAGATGACGAAGGGCCTGCTGGTGACCGTCGTGCCTCGTGATCCCAGCGCGTTGGATGCCGCCAGCGGGAGAGCCGGGTAGACCTGGAACGTCAGGACGTATGAGCCGATCATTGCGACAGAGAAGAGCAGGAAAGGCCGGTTCGCCACGACGGTGCGCCACTGGGCCAGCACGCCTTCTGCCGCCGCCTCTGTGGCTTCGGCTTTCCCACGGCGCGCGGGCAGAGCGCGCCACTGCAGCAGGGTCAGCAGGGTCAGCAGGGTCAGCAGGGCGAAGATTGCGGAGGCGACGGTACGGACGAGCCTGAAGTCGCCTGCTAGGAGGGCGAGTGGTCGGCTGCGGAAATCCTTCGGGGGTTGACGTTGGAGTCCCAGCAGTGCGGGGTGACTGTCAAGGATCCAACCGGCATCGTCTCATCGGACAGCTGATCGCGGGTCTGACGTCTCGTTGAGGTTGGACTCGGCGCAGGGGTCACGCCTCGAATTGGTGCAGGTACGCTCCGCTGGTGTCGAAGAAGAAGCACCACGCCGCGGTCCGCGCCGCCGGCGCGGGCATTGTTGTCGAGAAGGCTCAACGAGCGGCGGTTCCGGTCGAGATAGCCCGTCGTCGCCTGCGCGTAGGTTCGGGAGTCCTCGGCGGGGCCGTAGGCGGCGCCATCGTTATACCTGCGCTCTTGGAGCGATTCGGGGTGATGCACTCTGGCGCCTGGGTGCCCGCCATGTTCGCGGGGTTGGCCTTGGCGATGGGCTTTCCGCTCCTATACATGACATCTCACTCAGTACGTCACGGCCCTGGTTGGCAGCTTCTCACTGCTCGGACCGTCACGGGCAGCCGCACGGTCGATCTGAGCAAGCTGACGCAGATACGTCGAGTTCGCGTCCCCAGCAAGACCGGCTGGTTGGACGAGTTCTGGATCAAGGACTGTCGAGGCGTCGTCCTTCTTGTGGACAAGGAGGCACTCATGGGTCCCATGGGACAGGCGGTGGTTCACAGTTCGGGGATCTCAGGCTCGCTGGGAACCGTGAAGATCTCTCGACATGCGGCCGTCGGACTTGGCCTCAATGAGCCCTCAACTGTCCAACAGGCAGCTCGTGCATGGGCGGATTTTCTTCTCGGGATCCTGATCCCCGGGGCCGTTGCCGTTCTTGGAATCCTGGCGAGCTGGCTCACCAGATCAGCGTGAGACACAGCCGAGGAAATGGCAGAGGATGTTGATCACCCCGAACGATTCGCCCGAGATTGGCCGTTGCCTCCCATACCCCTGGGCCGCGCCGCATGCCTTATTCTGACCGCTGCCGAGCGCCACCGGCTCAAGAAGATGGCCTATGGCCACAAGCCTCAGCACCAGGCCAGGCAGCGCGCCACAGTCGTCTTGCCCGCGGCCGGGGCAACGCCCGGATAGCTGCCGAAACCCGGCTGCACGTGGACACGGTGCGAACCTGGCGCGGTCGGTTCGCCGACGGCAGGCTGCCGGCCCCGGCCGACCGAAATCGCACAGGACGTCCCGCACGCTTCACCCCGGTGCAGGTCGCCGAGGCCGAGGCGCCGGCCTGCCAGTTGCCTGCCGAGGTCGGCACGCGCTTGTCGTGCTGGCTCCCTGGCCGATCCGTGGTACCGAGGGTACCATCGGTACCATGCCGCATACCAAAGCCATGAACCTACGTTTTCCCGATGCGGAGCAGCGTGCCGCGATCGAGGCTGCCGCGCGGCAGGAGGGCGTCAGCCTGCAGGAGTACATCCTGTCTGCTGCCTACGCTCGCGCCACTGCCGTGGAAGAGCGCTTCCTCGACGCGTTCCGGGGGTCGATGTCCCGCAGCGGCGATGCGTTTGCCGAGGAGGCCGGCGCGGCCGCTCCCGGGGCGGAGCAGCGCGCTGCGGAGTTGGAGGCGCGGCGGGATCTTGAGGAGCAGCAGAAGCGGGGCCACGCCGCGTGACGTCGAACGAGCCGCTCCAGCCTCTTGAGGTGGCGTTCTTGCTGCACGCCGCGCAGTTGCTGCCTGGTGATCCGCAGGTTGACGACTACGGTCCGCTCTATGCAGCGGTTGCCCGGATCAACGCGCGGGCCATGGAGCGTGACATCTACGGATCCCTGTATCTCAAGGCGGCCTCGCTGCTCCAGACGCTGGTGAGATTGCCGTGTCTGGAGCACTCCAACGAGGCCTTCGCCTGGCATTCCACAGAGGCTTACCTGGCCCTGAACGGGTGCCGGCTCGACTACCTGCCCAAAGAGGCGGTCTCGCTGGTAGGGGACGCCGGCTCCGGGAACATGGGCGTGGGACTGATCGGCCGTCAGCTGCGGGCGTGGAGTGTTCTCTGACCCGTCTGGTGCGGGATCCACTCACCCACCAGAACCGCGCCATGAGCCGCTGGACTGAGCGCTGAGGGACTCGGCGTCAAGGGCTGGAGTCGGGTAGACCGTACGTGGCGGCCCGGAGCGGTGTTCGGTCACGCACGGCTTGCTCCTGGCGCGGAGCGGTGGCGGGAGCCTTTCGGATGATGGAACGGTTCGGGGCGTCCGGCCGGAATCTCGTCCGGTACGCCGCTTCAGGGTTGCCCGTTCGCCAAAACAACAGGCGACACAAAGCTGTCGCTGTCAGGCCAGGCGGCCATGTAAGTACCAGGCTGTCATCACTTCGAGTCACCGATGGCCACGTTCCCTCGCGAACGTTGCGGGAGCTGCCACTCCGAGAGCGACCACTGCCACCCCCGGGTAAGTGACGATGTACGTCGCCCGGGACCTGCAGCATGCGGTGGACCTCAGGGGCTGAGGCGTTTAGATCTTTGTATTTGAGCCTGTACCGACCCGTGAGCGGCCCTGGGAAAACGATCGACTCGCGTTCGAGCGGCTACAGCACCGGCTTCAGCGGCGGGGTGCCGCAGCCGCCCGGGTCGCAGCCGAGTGGCCGGCACACTTCGCCGCCTTCGACTTACTACGCCTGTCACCGCGCCCGCACCGACCTCACCCCCGCCGACGTCCCGCACGCCGAGGCATCCGCACGACCGATGCGCAGGCAGCCCCGACCGGTGTCGGTCCCGGCCGGGGCTATGTGCGTGACTGTGAAGGGCGGTCGCCTACGCGGCGAAAGGCTCCATGAGGCTTCAGCCGAACGATCGTCCTCATGGGCCAGAGGTGAGGCCCGGGGACACTGTCCCCTTCACAACCACGCCTGATGTAACCCGAGTACGGCCCCGGATGTTCCCCGCCCGGCACGACCACGTGGACCCCGACGGCTGCCGGGAGCACGGCTACGGACGGGTGCTCTTGAACCGCACCGCGGAACCCCACCGCGCCTGCTGATCAGACATGCACCAACTGCACAGAGGCAGGCCTCCAGGCCCGTAACGCCAGGTCTGCCGCTGACACCCCGCACACAGACCGACCTGGGAGCCCTCGAACTCGGTCTACCAGGGTGAGCGGGTGTCGCGGCGCGCTTCCGGGGTCTGCTCGGGCAGAACGCTGTCTTGGTCGGTGCGCAGCAGCATGCCCGGGTCGGGTTCGAAGTCCTCATTGGGCGGTGCCGGCTGGTGGAAACGCTCTGTGCGCGGAATGGTGACTTCCACCAGCCGGCCCTCCTGGAACATCCATAGCCCGAAGCAGTCGTCGTCCTGGTCGCGAAGCAGAACTTGCACCGTGTGCGGGTGCGCCACGGTAGCGACTCCAGGTGCCTGAGCAGGCCCTTGCGGGCACGCATTTTCTCGAACTCCAGGGCCCACCCGAACTCGTAGCCCCAGTGCCCCGCTATTGGGACGAAACGGCCTCGCCACGTCCGTTCCGCGTCGTCCTGGGTCAGCGGTTCCATCACCTCGTCCGACCAGCGGGCGAGCACGATGACCTCGGCATCTCTACTCATGCCGGAGTATCACCGCATCGGCCAGATCCACCGCAACCGAATTCCTCAACCCGCCGAAGCAGGCAAGCGTGGGCGGATTGGCGACGGGCTCTTCAGAGGTCGTTTTGAGAGTATTCGCTAGTAGGACTCCGTTAGGTCTTTCTTGATCTTGTTGTCGTGCGGGCTCTGGTGGGGAGGGGTTGCCGGCAGCTGCTGCAGATCCCGGTCCAGCAC
>NZ_JBHVPP010000045.1:0-25130 GCF_042887295.1 Streptomyces sp. NPDC057950 | reverse complement strand
GTCCTGCAACAACGCTGGCTCCGAAACTCCACCACCGCACCGTCCAACGCACCGCAAGTACACGGTGCTGCCTGGCAGTTCGTGTCTGCCGGGCCTTACTCGATCTCTGCTACGAGAGAAACCATAGCCAGACGATCAGCCAATGTCTACTCCAGCGAGCATAGATTTTGCGGCACGCGAGAGGGAAGTATTCGTCACTCATCCTGTTACACGCCACTGCGCTGAAGATCCGGCGTCCTCCCGCAGACGGACGCAGGCCACCGTCCGGCGTCGCAGGCATGCGGCCAGATGACCGTCCAAGGGGGGACAGGGAACGCGAAGCAGCCAGCCTTCTGGCTCTTCCAGCCGGCCGCCGGACACCCTCTCGTCAGGACCGAAGGCCTACAGCCAGGAGGGCTGCCCGCGTCGGCAAGGCACTGCGGACCACTCACCGACGGGTTGCCGATCCCGGCTGTCGAACGCGATCGACGTCTCCCCTCGGGGCATACGGTCGCCAGCGGAACCGACGGGTTTCCACCGGTACGCCTTGCACTTTGGAGTTAGCGATGAACGCAAGCCGCATCAGAGTGAACGGTTTCACCGGCGCGCAGCGCACCGCCGGGTGCACGCCGTGAGCGGTCTGCTGCTGGAGAGCGAGGATGTGGCGTGGTTCCGCGACGACCTCACCGGTACCCGGCTGGCTGCTTCCCGGCTGGCCGAACGGATCGGGCTGGACCGGCACCGGAGCGGCGAGATCACCCTGGCGATGTCCGAAGCCGCCTCCAACCTGACCAAGCACGCTGTCGCCGGGGCGATCCTGCTGCGGGTCGTACGGACCGCGCAGCGCGCCGGGATCGAATTCCTGGCTCTTGACGACGGACCGGGAATCGCGGACGTGTCCACCGCGATGCGCGACGGCTACTCAAGCGTCGGCACCATGGGCGTCGGCCTGGGCGTGATCGCCCGGCTCGCAGACACTTTCGATCTGCACTCCGTACCCGGACAAGGGACCGTGATGCTGGCCCGGTTCTGGCCGCGAAGCACTCCGCCGCTCCCCACGGACTCCAGCGGCGCACGGACAAAATCCGTGGTCGAGGGCGTGACCAGGACCATCAGTGGCGGACAGGAGTGCGGGGACGGCTGGGCGACGCGCTGGGACAGCACCGCAGCATCCACGCCGCGCCACACACCGGCGGACGTCCATGGCCGTGCCCTGGAACCGACCGGGCCCGGGCACGACAGGCCCGCGGTCGGCCCCGGTGCCCGGCGGGCTGTGCTGGTCATGCTCTGCGACGGGCTGGGCCACGGCCCTGTGGCCTGGAGGGCCGCGCAGGCCGCGATCGACGCCTTCCACACGAGCACGGCCGGAGCACCCGAAGAGGTCATGACGGACATCCACCATGCGCTGGCCGCCACGCGCGGCGCCGCGGTCGCCGTGTCACGCATCGAGCCTGGCCAGGGGCGAGTGCTGTTCTGCGGAGTGGGCAACATAGCCGCCGTAGTCGTGACAGCAACGTCCAGGAGCAGCCTGCCCTCGGTGCCGGGTGTCGCCGGACACCAGATTCGCACTCTGCGCACCGTCACCAGCATGCTGCCCGCAGGCAGCGCGCTGGTCATGCATTCCGACGGTCTGAGCGAACGATGGAACGCCCAGGCGCTTCCCGGCCTCCTCGAGCACTCCCCCGGCGTGATCGCGGGCCACCTCCTGCGCAGCGCCGGCAAGTACCACGACGACGTTGCGATCGCCGTCGCCAAAGGGCTGTGGTGAGCCGTCCGCGACAGGAGCTCGATAACTCGATGAGAGGCCGGCATACAGAGTTGGCCCCTGCCCAGGCCCAGCACTGGGTCCGCTCTAAAATTACCTGGCATGCATTTTTCGAACCCGGGTACACCGTCTGTCGCCGCGGTGCATGGGGCCGGCGGCTGGAGACTGGATCACACAGGAGGGGCCAGACATGATGGTGACGGAGACGGCAGAGGCACGAACCGTGGTGCTGCCCGAGATTGCCGACCCTTCCAAGGTCTCCCCCAAGGACGCCCGGCAGCTGTCGAAGCTGTTCTTCGACCAGCTCGCCGTCCTCGAAGAAGGCACAGGCGAGTACCAGTACGTGCGCGACACCCTCATCGAGATGAACATCACCCTCGTCCAGTACGCGGCCTCCCGCTTCCGCAGCCGCAGCAGCGACGAGATGGAGGACATCGTCCAGGTCGGCACGATCGGACTGATCAAGGCCATCGACCGGTTCGAGCTCACCCGCGAGGTGGAGTTCACGTCTTTCGCCGTGCCGTACATCGTCGGTGAGATCAAGCGCTTCTTCCGCGACACCACCTGGGCGGTCCACGTCCCACGCCGCCTGCAGGAAGCACGCGTCCAGCTGGCCAAGGCCACCGAGGAACTCCGCAGCCGGCTCGGCCGCATGCCCACCGTCAAAGAACTCTCCCAGCTGATGAGCCTCAGCGAGGACGAGGTCGACGAAGCACGACTCGCCGCCAACGGCTACACCTCCTCCTCCCTCGACGCCACCAGCGACGGAGAAGCCGCACTCGCCGACTTCATCGGCACCGACGACCACGCCCTCGAACTCGTCGAAGACTTCCACGCCCTCGCCCCCCTGATCGCCCAGCTCGACGACCGCGAACGCCGCATCATCCACATGCGGTTCGTCGACGAACTCACCCAGGCCCAGATCGGCGAACACCTCGGCATCTCCCAGATGCACGTCTCCCGCCTCCTCAACCGCACCCTCGCCAAGCTCCGCGAAGGCATGCTCACCACCCAGTGACGCCTGCGCGCTCACCATCACCAGCGTCACGATGAGCTGCGACTCTCGCTGTGAACGCAGGACGTACGTCTGTCACCGCGCACGTGGACGGCGGGCCGGGATGTCCGCCCGCCTCGCCGACCACGCACGCCGCCGTCGGTTTGGTGGCTCATCTGTCCGCCGGCTGTCTTCGGGACCGGAGCAGGGCTGCGTCGTTTAGCGCAACTGTCGCCGCCTCTGACCATCGCCCCTCAGCCGTCGACTTCCCGCGGCACGCGCTCCACTCGGCTCCGGTGGTCCTTCCACCACGCTTGATCCCCTGGCGGCATGTTGTCCTTGCCCTGCAAATACCCGCCGGATCCGTCGATGAGCTCTCGCACGATGTCCGAGTGGCCAGCATCCTGCTGAGTTTGGTCATCGTGGAGATGGATGAAGCCGGGGCGGCAGTCGCGGACCGCTTCGTTCAGGGTCCAGACCGCCGCCTGCGCCTGCTTCACGTCCCGGCTCCGTTCGATGGTCCCTGTGCTTCGGCTGCTGCCGCTCTCACCCGCTGGGGTAGCCCGCCACGGGCCGCGAACCGGTACGCGATGGCGCGCCGAAGCTCCCGCTCGTCCTCGCTGACGCCGCCGGGTCGGAGCGGGAACACCGCAGCCTCGTAGAGGGTGACCGCGTGCAGGATCATGTGCGCGGTCGCCTCCCCCTCCGCGTCGCCCTGCGTGAGGCTGCGTAGGGTCTCCCGCGTGTGCAGGCTGCACAGCAGGACCGTGGTTTTCACGATCACGAGGAACAGACCAACGCCCAGGACCAGCCCGACGCCCAGGCCCCACCACGCATACACCAGGAATCCCGTACCGGCACCTATCCCCGTCACGCACAGACCCGACAGCCCGCCCGCCATGTAGAGGAGCGAGCCTGGTGGGAGGGGGACTTCATATCCAGGATTATCCCCTCCCGGCCGTGACGTGGTGATCCATCACCTCGTTGGGAAGGGCAGCGCCAGATTCGTCTCCACCGAGGCGCGCAAGTCGGGCCCCGGTTCCTGGGCCGACCCCGGGGCCCGGCTCACCACCGGTCGGAGCTCGCGGCGTGGTGCGGCACGAAGCACAACGGACGGACTGCGCATGGCCGAGGCGCGTGGAGTTGGCAGGGTGCCCCGGCCGAATGGCGTCAGGCGGCACGAGCCGTCGATAAGGGGGCTCGGTCCGGCTCCGCTGCGCACAGGCTCGCTAGTGCTGGATTCCTCAAACTCTGTACATATACCGGCGTCGTAGTCGTCGGGTTGGGGGTGCGGGTCTGCCCCAAATCCATGGCTTTGCGCGGGAGTTGAGTTGGCTGGTCGCGAGGGTGGTGGCGTAGGCGATGTCGTCGGGGTCGGCGAAGGACCGGCCGGCGAGGGCGGCTTTGCGGAAGATGCGCCACCAGCCTTCTCGGAGGTTGAGCCAGCAGGCTCCGACGGGGATGAACGCGTGGTGGATGCGGGGGTGGTCCTCGAGCCAGGTCCGGGTGGACAGGCTGTTGTGGGAGGACAGGTTGTCGGTGACGATCCAGATCTGGCCGGTCGGGTTGGCGTCCTCGACCTGTTGCAGGAACTGCTGGTAGAAGACGCTGTTGCGGGAGGACGCGGTCATGGTGAGGGCTTGGCCGTCGGCCGGCCGTAGGCCGCCGTAGACCCAGGTCTTCTCCGGTCCGCGGCTGTAGTCGAGCTCCGCTTTGATCCGGTGCCCGTCGGGTGACCAGCCGGGTGCGGGCGGGAACGTTCGCGGGATCACCGGCCCCAGCTCGTCGGCGCAGATCACCGTCACGTCGTCGGGCGGGCGGGTGTAGAGGCCGATGGTCCTTGTCCTTTTGGGACGAAGTCCAGGTCCTTCGACCGCATCCACGACCGGGTGCGGCGCCACCGCACCCCCTCGGCGAGCAGGATGCGCCGTACCTGCGAGCGGCCCACCTCGATCCCTTCCGCCCGTGCTGCCGCGGCCAGAGAATCCAGCGTCCACTCGGCCGGCCCGGACTCGTCGAAGGCCCACAGTTCCCCGACGGGCTCCCACCGCAGCCGCCCCGGCGGCACAGTCTTGACCAGCGAGATGACCCGGGAGCGTTCCTGCTCGGTGATCCGCCGCTTGCGGCCCTGCCCACCCAGATCCTCCAGCCCCTGCAAGCCCGAGCGGTTGAAGCGGTGCAGCCGGCAGCGGACTGTCTTCTGGCTGCAGCCCAGCTCCACAGCGATCGCCGGCACCCGCAGCCCCGACCAACTCAGCTCGATCATCCGGGCTCGCATCACCACATCCCGCGGCGCCTTCCGCGCCCGCGACAGGCGGCGAACCACAGCCCGCTCATCCTCGTCATGTTCCGGCCGTGCCCATAACACCATCGCCCAGCACCCGCCCCGAGCACCCGCAACTACCCCGCCACCAGGACATATACCCAGCCAAAGAGGAATCCAGCACTAGGGCGTGTCTCTTTGATGGGCTGGTCAGTTGATCGGATGTATCTGTCCGATTAGTGATCACTGATGCGATGTGGGTCCGGATCGAGCCGCTGATGCCGGCCGATCCGGTCCGCGGGCGGCGATGGGCCGATCACCGTCGCACCTTGGAGGCCATCGCGTGGAAGTACCGCACCTGCTCGCCCTGGCGCGATCTGCCGGACGAGCTCGGATCGTTCCAGACCGCTCACAAGCGACTGATCAGGTGGGCCGTGGACGGCACCTGGGAACGAATCCTCGCCGCAGTTCTGGCAGGGGCCGATGAGAGTGACGACATCGGCTGGACCGTGTCGGTGGACTCCACCGTCTGCCGGGCCCATCAGCACGCCGCTGGAGCGCGGAAAAGGGGGCTTCGAACCGCGCGGAACCAGACGATCACGGGCTCGGACGCTCTCGCGGTGGCTTGAGCACGAAGATTCATCTCGCCAGTGACAGCCTTGCACGTCCTTTGGCCTTCCGCATCACCGGCGGCCAAGCGGGCGATGCACCGGTCTTCGAGGCCGTGATGGCCAGCATCCGCGTTCCGCGGAACGGACGCGGGAGACCGAGAACCCGCCCAGAGGTCGTTCTGGCGGATCGCGCATATTCGTCCCGTGCGATCCGTAGGCAGCTACGCCGGCGCGGGATCCGTGCCGTCATTCCGCAGCCGTCCGGTCAGGTTGGTCATCGTCTGCGGCGAGGTCGCGCAGGCGGTCGCCCGCCGGCCTTCGACACCGAGGCGTACAAGCAGCGCAACGCAGTCGCACGATGCATCAACCGGCTCAAGCAGTGGCGTGGTCTGGCACTGCGGACAGACAAACTCGCCATCGCTTACCAGGCCGCACTCCACCTCGCAGCCATCCTCATGTGGACAAGACACTAACGACTCCGACCCCACGTGCCGATGTTCGGCCGGATATCGTGCACCAGCACGAGGAGCCAGGAGGACAGGTGGACAGGTGGACAGCCGAACCGAAATAGAGGCGCTGCAGCAGATCCTGCACCACGAATGGGGTGCGGACGAACAAGTGGACTGGACGGCAGTTGAAGCCCACCTGAGCAGTCCTCTCCCTGCCGACTACCGCGACTTCATGGCTGTCTACGGTGGCGGCTGCATCGATGACCTGATCGTCCTCCCGCCTCTGCCGACCGGGAACGGTTGGCAGGCATCGATCGCCGGTCACACAGCCGGCTTCCGCGAGCTGTGGACCACGGAGGGCGGAGCACCCGGGGTTGAACTGGGTGCTGATCGAGTGTTGCCCTGGGGCAGCGGATGCAACGCAAACGAACTCGGTTGGCTGATGACCGGGCCGAACCCCGACCAGTGGCCTGTGGTCGTCTGGAGAAGGCACGGTAACCCGCACTGGGCCCTGTTCGACTGCGGTATGGCCGAGTTTCTACGGCGCCTCATGACTGCTGAATTCGACGCGTGCCCGCTGAGCGATCTCTCGCTGTGGGGACGAGTGGGTACCTTCGTCCATCACGAGGAGCAGGAACGCCGCTTCCACGCGGGCCTGGACCCGATGACTGGCGAACCAGACCCCTACGCGGGCATGTTCGACTGACAGTCAGCATCTTCATCAAAGAGACAGATCGTAGTCGTCCCTCGTTCCTGACGCGGCGCCTGGGCAGCAGGGAGCAGGCGGCTTGCCCGCAGTCCGGCAAGCGACACGCCGAGGAAGGTTCGTTGGTCGTTTCGGATCGTCCGGCGAGCAGGAGGTAATGAGCCGATCTCACCCGCCCGTAACGCGGAGCAGTCGGGTCTGGCGGCCCCGGCTCGTCCGGAGTGCGGAGGTCGCCGGCCGACGCGCCACCGAAAACAGGCCGGACGGGTCCGATCCCTCTCTGTACTCTCGCGTCCTCCACTTTCCTTCTTCTTTTCTTCCTGCCAGTGGATACGGAAGTCCAGAGAGGGATGCCGGACTCACCGCGCTGCCCCGACCACGTCCGTGACCTGCAGCAGCCCCGTGCAACGTGCCGGGGGAACGGGCAGTTGCTGGCGGGGTGGTTGCCCCCGTCCGGGGCAGGGACCACCCCGCCTGCCGTCCGGGAAATGAGGGGCTCGGCGTGTCTGTCGCCCCCGGTAGTCGTTGATCAGATCACGCACGCAGGTACCCAGCACTGCCGCTGTGCGCACTGAGGGCCCGGGCTCCTCCCTGACTCCGGTCTCTCAGCTGTGCTCAGTCGGCGAGGGCCTGACTGAGCGTCAGGTAGCAGGTGAGGACCGTGTCGAGGCGGACGATCTCCACGACCCGCTGCACCGACTCGGACATGGCCGCCAGCCGCAACCAGCCGCCGGCCTCCCCCGCGGTGTTGTTCGCGACGACCAGGATGCTGATGGCGGTGGAGTCCATGAAGGTCACCGCGCTGAGATCGAGCACGAACCGCGCCGGTGCGTCGGCATCGACATGGAGGGCCTGGCGGAGCTGGTCGGCGTTATCGTGGTCGATCTCTCCGCCCACGACCAGGATCCGGATACCAGCGGTGGTGGTCTGGGTGATCGACAGCGGGATGGGCTGCTCGAGTGTGTCCTGCATGACTGCCACCTGCCCTTCCATACTCCATTGCATTCAGCACAACTCCCGTACAGGGACCGCTCGAAGCACACGTTTCTACGAGAGCCCCCTGTGCGTGTGTGAACCACGGGTAACGTGCCCAGCCGGGGTACGCGGTGCCTACAGGGAAACCGAGCGAGAAACGGAAGCGGGCGCGTATGGACGACTCAGCCACGAGCGCTGGCAGTGCCGCCAAGCTCACGCTGGAGGCCGACGGCTCCCGTGTCGCGCATGCCCGTCATCTCGCTGCCACCTTTCTCACCACGGTGGCAGCCGGCGGCATCGCGGTAACCACGGCCACGGTACAGATCGTCCAGCTGATCGTCAGCGAACTCGTCACCAACGCCCGCAAGCACGCTCCCGGGCCGGCGCGATTGCACCTGCGCGCAGCCGGCCCCCTGTTGCGGGTCGAAATCCACGACAGCAACCCCGTGGCGCCGACCGCCAAGGCCCCGGATCCCACCCGCGTCGGACAGCACGGCCTTGAGATCGTCACCGCCCTCTCCCGCACCGTCACCGTGGAGCAGACACTGGACGGCAAACGCATTACGGCCGACGTCGTCCTCCACCCCGCCGCCGCGTAGCCGAACCGATATTCTGTGCCCCTCCGGCCAGCCGCCCCTGCCACGCATCCAGCCCGGCACCGGAAGTAGCGGGCGGACCACGGCCCACTCCTCGTCCGGCGGGTAGCGAGGCTGCCGCGTCCCGTTGTCGGTCGCGTTTCCGAATCGGTGAGCCAGGCAGTCACACTCCCTGGTGACCGGACCGGACTGCCCGGCCATCGGCACGCATGACTGCTGTACCAGGGCCGCGTCGCGCGCACACGCTCGAGGTCTGACCGCGCTCCGACCAGGCCCTGGCATGCGTGACGCCCGGCTTCGTCCTCGACGACGAGCCTCTTGCAACGCGCGCTGGCTCGATCTCGAAGCATGTCGGTGACGGGTTCCCTGACGGGCTTCAACAACCTGTGCGGCCGGATGCCCATGCGGACCAGCGGTCTGCGGACGCACGCTGATCGACTGGCAATCATATCTACCGACCTCGTAAGACAGCCGACTGCGTCGACGTCGGCGGTCGGCATCGACGAGGCCACCGTGTTCGAGACGAAGTACCCATGGCGAGGCGAAGCCCGGTCCGCAGCTCCTCCACCGAGAGTGATTTCCCTGGGCTCTCACAGCTCGCCCGGATTGTCCTCGGCGTAGAGGCGGGCGTCAAGATCGGCTGCCCAGGCGAGGGCCCAGGCGCGCAGGTCTGCCAGTTGACCGGGGTTGAGGCCGTAGTCGGTGAAGTCCTTGTCGTCCCACCATTCCGCGCCGTTGAGGCGGTCACGCAGGTCCTGGAGGCTGAACTCGAAACGTGCGTGGCGGCGGCCGAGCGTTTCGAGGTCGGCGGTGGTGCGGTGCCGGGAGGCAGCGTGGACGTCGATGAGGTCGCGAACGGCGCCGCGGTCCGCGAGGGCGCGGACCTTGGTGCCGATCACGTCGTCGAAGGCCAGCACCGGTCCGTATTCGGTCTGCTCGGGCGGACTCCAGAATGCCTCTTTGAGGACGTCCACCTCGCATTCCTCCCCCGACTGCGGGTCGGTTGCGATGAGACGACCAGACAGGGCGCCGGTCTCGATCTGGCGGACGCTCCAGCCACGAGTGACCAAGCCCTCGCTGACCACGGCGACGATCTCGGCGATCGAGGCGGGACTTTCGGTGGCTACGTCGAGGTCCTGGCTGAGGCGGTCGACCAGACCGTGTGCCTGAACGGCATGGCCTCCTGTGATCACCAAGGGATACGGAGTGCCGATCGCGAGCACATCGGCAAGGAGCCGACGATGCAGGTCGGTCAGGTTCACGCGGCGTGCACGCTCCGGCCGGCGGCCAGCTCAGGGAAGGCAGCTTCCCAGGCTTCCCGCAACGGCCGACTGATCAGGGTGCGCAGCACCGGCCACTGCCTCAGCAACAGCTCCCGGTTCAGGAAGGCGACCAAGTCCTGGCACTGCCCTTCGGCCAGGACCGTTCGGTAGAGGCCCATCCGCGAGCGCGGCTGCTCCAGGTCGTAAGAACGGCGTCCTGACCAGGCCACATGCAGGGGCAGGTCGACCGAGCCGCGGGCGGGGCCCGTCAGATCCTGGAGGCGTGCGGGCAGTCGCTTGGCGTACTGCTCGCGGAGCAGCTCGAACGCGTTTGGCACCGGGGAACGAGAGGAGCTGTGATCCATGGCCCCGATTATCGCCTGGCCGACCGGGCCGGTCACGTCTGACGCTGAATCCGCCCGGCCGACATTCGGCTCTTCCCCCGCCCGTGTCAGCAGCCCCGGCATATGTCACCGCATTGTCCTCATCGCGACAGCTGCCGGAGGGCTCGTGCCGCCGTGCCCAAAATGTCCGCACGGGCAGTCAGGACGTGGGCGGGGCACCCGGAGCGGGAGGGGCCTGCAAGGCTTCGGCCAGAGTGGTGTAGATGGCGAACACGGTTGCGGCGCCAGTGATGGTGAGCAGACGCATCATCTGCCGGGGCGGTGCGGCCAGGATGAGCCGGCCGCCGACGTCCTGGGCACGGCGGCGCAGGCGCAGGAGGGTGTTGAGGCCCGAGGAGTCGCAGAACGTGACGTCGGTGAGGTCCAGGATCACAGTGCGGTCGGTGAGGACCTCGTTCACGGCGTGCTCCAGGACGGAGGCGGTGGCCAGGCCCATGTCCCCGGTGACTTTGAGGGCGGAGGGCCGGCCACGGGTGGCGGCCGTATCGATGGGCAGGACGGAGATCATCCCTGGCTGCTCCCGTTCTTCGTGGTGACGGCTGGGGTGGCCGCAGGTGAATCGCTCGGCAGCAGTCCGGTCAGGGCCGCCGCCGGTTCCGTGTCATCGACGACGGGGCCCAGCCATTCACACATCAGTACGGTGGCATCGTCCTGGAGGTGGCCGTCGTGGTAGTCGAGGACGGCCCGGATGAGGCGGCGCAGGGTTTCGGGCACGGGCAGGCCGTCTGCGGCCTGGCGGATGAGGAAGTCCGTGAAGCGTTCGATACCGAACTCGCTGTCGTCGGCGCCGCGGGCCTCAGTGATGCCGTCGGTGTAGAGGACGATGCGGTCGCCCGGTTCCAGCTGTTCGAAGCAGACAGTGCTGGGCAGCCCCAGGTCGGTGCCCATCGGATGGGCCGGCGGGCACCGCAGATGGCTGCTCCAGCGGTTTCCGCGGATGACCACGGGCGGGTGGTGGCCACGGTTGACCCAGCTCAGCACACCGGTGCGCGTATCAAGAGTGGCGAGGACGCCGGTGACATAGCGGCGCTGGCCGTACTGCTCGATCAGGGCAGCTTCCACGGCCTCGCCCTTGGCGGCAAGGCCCTGGCCCCCGCGGCGGGCCTGACGGCAGGCCCCCAGGGCCAGGGCTCCACACAGCCCCGCTGCGCTGTCGTGGCCCATCGCATCGAAAACCGTCAGGTGCACCAGAGGACCGTCGAGGGCGTACTCATACACGTCGCCGCTGATCCGGTACGCCGGCTCCAGCGACGCCGAGATCACCACTCGCCCGTCCGCATATGTACTCGGCGGCATCAGGTTCCACGCCATCTCGGCCCCGATGGTCAGCGGCTCGGTCCGCATCAGCCGGGCCAGCGTGTCGCTGGACGTCCGTTTGGCGACGATCAGCAGTGCCAGGAGCGCGGCGAGGCGGTCGGCGTCCTCGCGGGCACGGGCGTCGTCGTACACAGAGCGCAGGCGCAGCACGCCCAGGCGTTCGGTGCCGTCCACAATGGGAAGCCACCAATCGATGTCTGCCGCCTCGTTCACGGAAGTGGAGGCGAGCCAGCCGTACTGATACGCCCGCCCGGGGGTGGTGCCCTCGATCCGGATGACTTCTGCCGCGCCCTGCCGGGCTCCGTTCGGGTCGGTCAGCAGGTGCAATCCCATGCGCTCCAGATCCGCCACGTAGATGAGCAGGTCGGTGAAACCCGCGGCCCGGGCGTGCTCGCGGGCCTTCTCCGGCAGCGCGTCGAGGGGCATCAGATGGCTGGCGTTCAGCAGGCCTGCGAGCATCTCCCGCCCACCCGCCTCCCGGTCCACATCCACGGTTCCTCACTCCCTCTGCTGCATAAACGGGCGGGTTCCCCGTCGTACACGGTCCTTACTTCGACCGCAGCACAGGAGAACCGGGAGCGCCAACGCATGAGCGAGGGTTTTGGTGACAACGGGGGCTGCTGGTGGGGCGGGGGCTGGTTCGGGTCCGGCAGTCTCGGGCTCGCCGGAGTTGTGCGTAACCGGGGTTGGCGGGCCGGGGGCGCTCGTGCTCCTGCATGACGAAGAAAGGGGCGCCCGCACGGCCAGGGAGCTCTGTGCTGTGCCGCGGGGCAGAGGCAACTGCGTGACGGCAGCCACGTCGCTACGGGGGCGGGCAGCCTTGCGCCCGGAGAGTCCACCCGTCGGGTGAACCTCTGCTTCGGGCGAAGCCCTGCGTTGCTGACGAGGAAGAGGGGTACTCGGTGCATCTCACGCTCCCGCCCTCGCGACGGGATGCCGCTCCTCCGCTGTCTCGGAGCCGGCTGCCGGTGCAGATCACCACAAGCATGGCGGCCTTGATCGAGAGGGCACTGCCACAGGTGAAGACAAACGTGTGTTCGGCGTGACTCGGCCATGAGGCCCTCGGCCCGCTCCAGAACACCGTCCCGTGCCAGCCGGTCGTCCAGACCGCCATTGGCGAGGACGTCGCCGAAGCAAACGGCGTCCCCGAGTACCGCTCGCGCTCGCGGGTCCGCGCCACGAGCCTGTTTGTAGCCAGGGGGCGCGAATCCCAGCTCGTCGAGCTCGTGATAGCGGGCAAGGGCATCGAGGGCTGGCGCTTCATCGTGGTCCTCGCTGCAGGCAGGGCTCAGTACGGGGGCGCCGTGCGCGGCCTGCTCGAGGGGGAGGCGGCCGCGCACGGCGTGGGGACGCCCCGTTGCTGTGCAGTGCGTGGCAGGGCATCCATGAGCATCGTGACACCGACTGTGGATCCGCGCCGCCTTGATCGTGGCGGCGGTGTGGCCGCCGCAGTGTGCGCGGGATCTGCCGGGTTACGGCGTGCCCGTGCGGTCTGCTGCCAGCAGGCCGCCCACGGCGCCCAGTTGGTCCGTGTCGCCTCCGAGTACGCGTGCGAAGGTCTCGAGGACTGCCTCGTGGGGCACGTGGACACGGGGTCACCGAGGACTGAGGCAACGGCGCTGGTACTCCTGCTCTTGACGACCCGTCGGCGGCGGTGGTCCGGCAGGCGACCGCTGCCCTATTACCGTGGGTCGACCACAGGGCTGATGGAGCGCGGTCTCGTCGATGAAGGCGACGATGCCCACCCCGATAAGGAATCCTGACCCAGACAGTGCGCTCGACGGGGTTTGTCCGGGGGCAGCTGACGGTGCGGTCCGCTGGCGAGGGCTCCTCCCCGCTGAGGCTGCTCTGCGCGGCGACAGCGCAAGCCCTGGCCCGATCAACGAGGTCCTGTATCGGCTTCCCTGCCAGTCCTCTGCCTAGTACTCCGCACCGAGAAAGTTAGGGACGGTCGCCGGTGCCGCCCTCAGTGGGGTCTGCGGTCTGCTGATGGACGCAGGGTCTGGATCGTGTCGTGGATGCTGTCGCGAGCGGCGGCGGCCACCGACTCGGGGGTGATGCCGAACTCGGTGTAGAGGCGCTGGTAGTCGGCGGAGGCGCCGTAGTGCTCCAGGCTGACGATGCGTCCCGCGTCTCCGGCGACGTCCCGCCAGCCCTTGCCGACCGCAGCCTCGACGCTGACCCGGACGCGCACGGCCGGCGGCAGGACGTCGTCCCGGTAGTCCTGAGGCTGGGCGGCGAACATTCCCGGCACGGCATCGACACCGCCCGCACCGCCAGGCCCTCAGCAGTCAGCAGTTCGCGGGCGTCTCCAGGGCGATCTGCGCCTCGGAGCAGGTGGGCGCCTGGACCCTCACCTGCTAAGGGGCAGGTGAGGGTCCTCGCGGCCGCTGGACGGTGCCCACGACCGAATCAATCAGCGCGTGGGGCGGCAGAGGGGTCGAGCGCTCGGGTGGCTGCCGCGGCCCGCAGCTCCTCCAGGGCCGTGCTCTGGCGTTCGGCCCGTTCCACCAGGGTGTCCAGTTTCGCCGCGTCCAAGCGCCGGTCCGTTTCGGCCAGGGCGCGTAGGGTGCGCCAGCACGCTGCCTTCCCCTGGACACCCAGGAGCATCGCTTCTGCTTCCAGGACGTCGCTGAGCGGGGAGCGGGAGAAGAGGTGGCCGTTGGTCTTCAGGCGGCCGACCTTCTCTGCAACCCAGCCCAGAGCGGCCTTGGTCCGGTCGGCAGACACGTCCAGGTCGGCCATGATCTGGGCCAGCGCGTCGCGGTCCTTCTCGACCTGACGGGCCAGGTCCGTCAGGACTGCTTCTTCGTCCTCACCCTTCTTGGCCCCGGCGGCCCGCTGAAAGAGCTCCAGGCCACCGGTCGCACCCGTGTAATGATCGTTGAGGTAGACCGCGAGCAGGCTGGCGCTTTCGGAACCACCGTCCCCGGACCCGGCCTCCGGACCGGTGCCGGAGCGCATTTCGTCGTCCACCGAAGCCCCGAGCTCCGCCCAACTGGCCTCGAACTTCTTCAGCCCCTCGCGCTCCAGGGCGTCGGTCACGTCTGCGAAGTCAACGCCTGCATCCTTCAACGACGCCAGGTGGGATGCCGCTGCGGCGTAGTCCTCGACGCTCAGCGTGTGGGCGGGCACAGTGCCGTGGTCGGCAAACGCGGTCAGCGTGGTGGCAGGCATAGTGTTGACCGTGCCCGCGATGACCAGGTCGCTGACGTACATCGTGTCCGGGTAGTCCGGATTCTTCACGCCGGTGGACGCCCACAGAGGTCGCTGCACGTTGGCCCCGGCAGCAGCTAGGCGCTGCCAGCGCGGCTCGGCCACCACCCGCTCGTACGCCTGGTACGCCAGCCGGGCGTTGGCGACCGCGGCCTTGCCCTTGAGTGCCTGGGCGTGCGGGCTGTCCAGGGCGTCGAGGCGGCGGTCGACCTCGGTATCGACGCGCGAGACGAAGAACGAGGCGACCGAATGGATGCCCGACAGGTCGAGCCCCGCCTCCAGGGCCTGCTCCAGACCGGCCTGGTAGGCGTCCATCACCTCCCGGTACCGGTCCAGGGAGAAGATCAGCGTGACGTTGACGCTGATGCCCCGGGCGATGGCGGCAGTGATCGCCGTCAGTCCCTCCCGGGTCGCCGGAACCTTCACGAACAGGTTCGGCTCGGCCACCGTCTCCCACAGCGTGACCGCCTGCCTGGTCGTGGCCCGGGCATCACGGGCAAGCCGCGGGTCGACCTCGATCGAGACACGCCCGTCCACCCCGCCGCTGCTCCGGTACACCTCCCGGAATGCACGACAGCCCTCGCGCACGTCATCGGTGGTCAACACGAAGACCGCGTCGTCGACCTGCGCCCCCTGAGCACCGAGGCGCGCCAGCTGGTCGTTGTAGCGATCGCCCTTGGAAAGCGCCGAGGCAAAGATCGTGGGATTGGTGGTGACCCCGACCACGTGCTTGTCGGCGATCAGCTCCTTCAGCTCCCCGCCGGCCAGCAGCTCGCGGGA
Organism: Streptomyces sp. NPDC057950; assembly: GCF_042887295.1. Taxonomy (NCBI): domain Bacteria; kingdom Bacillati; phylum Actinomycetota; class Actinomycetes; order Kitasatosporales; family Streptomycetaceae; genus Streptomyces; species Streptomyces sp. NPDC057950. The sequence continues at coordinate 9,813 of NZ_JBHVPP010000045.1, read as the reverse complement.
AAGGTCGTCCAGCCACACCGACACCCCCGCGGCGGACAATTCGGCGAGCGGATCGGACGAAGCAGAAACAGACACGGGAAAACCTCCAAGGTGGAGCGGCGCCGCCGCCCAGACCCACGTCTGTACGCACTAAAGACGCTGCCCGTCCGGCGAACGACCTTGTGGCAGCGGCATCCGCTACCTTGCGTGTCTCCGCTTTCGCCCGCCTCACTCGCGGGCTAGTCGGACTATGGCGAGGTCGTCGACGAGTGCAGGCCCGCTCGAAGTTCCCCGCCTCCGCACCCAGCTCATACCGTCGTCAGCGCACAGAGCCGCTCGCCCTGCCTGCACCACAAGATGCAGCTACCCGAGTCCGAGAAGAAGGTTCGCCGTCCCCTGCGGGGCCCTCCATATCTCCGCGCTTGCCGCCAAGGATCGTCGACAGCAGGGCTGGGCGCATAAAACGAGACTTACGGCACGATGGCTGGTCTCATCGTCTTCCTGGTGGGGTGATGGATCAGCAACCTGGCGAGAGTGTTGGGTTCCCGGAGATACTCGACCTGCCCGAGCGACCGCATCGGCTCCGGCTGTGGTGGGGCCCGTCACGATTCGCACCCCGGGGACCATCCGTGGAAGGGGGGAGGGGCGGCTGTAGCGGGGTCTGGTCGAGCTGCCCAGGACTGTGTGCGCGCGTGGGTGCAGTGCGTCAGCGGTGAGGATGCCCTTGTTCAGGGTCGTCCTCCGGTGTGCTCCATCCTTCGCCGCGTTGTGCGGGGTCTGCCAGATCGCGGCGTGCCTGAGCGGTTTGCGGCGAAGGCGTCGACACGCGGCGTCGGGCAGAGTGCCGGGTGCCGATGAAGAACCCGATGAGCAGGACAACGACAACAGCGATACCCGCCACCATCAACCACAGCGCGCCGCCATACGGAGCGGCGGCCACCACGTTCAGCGTTTCGGCGTTCATGACCTCCGTGTACCCCTAGGCGGGCAGTCTCTCGCTGTGATGAGCCCGTGTATTGGTGAAGCCGAGTGAACGACCATCTCCGGCAGCCTGAGCGGAAAGCGGGCGGACGTGTGTCCCCGGGCTGGTGCTCGCCGACACGGGTGCGATGGAGCGGCCGGACCGCTTGCCGCGCCAGCCCGTTACTACCTAGGCGGCAAGCACGGGTGTCCGCGGACCGCGCCGGTACCGCGCGCGGCTCTCCGCGGGAGGAATCATGGGAGTTTCCTCTCCGCAGAACACGGTTCGCGTGATGACCGTGGTCGTCCTCGTCGCGGTTGCGGAAACGGCCCGCGAATCGTTGCGCCAGCGGCAGTCAGAGGGACACCAGCTCGACCCAGACCGCCTTCCGCTCCGTCCCCTCCCCGGGAATCGGCCAATCCGCTGGTAGTCGGGCGCGAGCACGGTCACCGGCAGCCCGTCCCGCCAGGCGGCACCACCGACCCCGGTACCGGTGAGGGCACCGTTTCCTGCTCCGCCTCGGTCACGGCAGTCGTCTCCGAGGCGGACAAGGCCAGGGCCTCGACCAGTTCCTCCCGCGCGATCACCCGCCGATCCAGCTCGATCTCCGCGGCCTCCAACACCTCAGCCAACCACGCGGCTTCCTCCCGCAGGCCCTCCACCCGTACCCGGGCAGCTGCCTGCCGCCTCCTCCAGCATTCACAGCACCGACGCCACCGTGCACCCCTCGGTCATGAAGCAGATACAAGACGTCCGCATGCCTCCCTCACCCTGAGCAAAACCATGCCTACTACTCCAGTTGTAGATCGCGATCTTCATGTCTGGGCGGCTTGCCGCTGGTAGTGGCTGGCCTGGGATCGGGCCTGGTGGCGGCGTCGCCAGTGGAACCAATCAAGCCAGTGAACCGTGCCGCGGACGGGCCGGACGACGAGCGCGATGAACAGGCGCTGGATCTCCTTGCAGGTAAGGGGTATCAGTCCGTCCGGATTCGGGTACCGCGTGTTCGTCGGCGCGCACGACGGTGAGGAAGGCGTGGGCGAGCATCGCGAGGGTGACCTAGCGGTGCCAGGACGTCCAACGTCTGATCAACCCCTTGCCGGACTGGAAGGTCTCCTCGACGGTCCATCTACGGCCGGCGACGCGCACCAGGGTGGACAGCGGCGCCGGGGCGGCTGAGTAGCAGCGGTAGAAGGCGAGTTCTCCCGTGTGTCGGCTGCGGCGGACGAGCAACTGGTGGTGGCCAGGCCGGTCGTCGGCGAGGTCGACGAGGGCCCAGTCGTAGAAGCGGTGCCCCTTGGCTCCGGCGCCGGCGGAGAGTTTCTGCCAGGCTCTCCGCGGCAGCTTCCTGATCAGGGCTTCGGCGCGGAACGTGCCCGCGCGGGTGATGATCTGGTGGTCACGGGCTACGGCGAGTACGTAGCCGACCTGCCGTTTCTCCAGGGCGGTGCGCAGGTACGGGTACCGCGAGCTCAAGCACGGCCTGGGCCCGGACCACTCCGAAGGCCGCTCCTGGCCCGGCTGGCACCACCACGTCACCCTCGTGACCGCCGCCCAAGCCTTCCTCACCGAACAGCGCCTCGCCCCAAAAGCACCGCACCCAGCATCACCCTCTACCAGATCCTCGACGCTCTCCAAGACACCCTGAGGTGCTGGACCGGGATCTGCACCAGCTGCCGGCAACCCCTCCCCACCAAAGCCCGCACGACAACAAGATCAAGAAAGACCTAACGGAGTCCTACTAACTGATCGTTTCAGAATGAGGTCGCAAGGCAGCGAAGGCGTATAGGGCGCCGTCGGCTGCGGCGAGGCCTTATCAGGTCTTCCTCATACAGGTCCGTCTCGCGGCCTGACCCACGACGGCCATGCAGCCGTACAGGCTTGCCCGGCCAGCCTAGGCACCGTGCATAGTGTGCTCATGGATCAATTCGTGGGTCAGGGCCGCCTCTAATGGTGGGCCAATCAGTCGACTTGCCTTGAGATGTACGACATCGACATCACCGTTGCTGTCGACGCGGTCGGCCAGTGGTGGGCAACCGGTCGGCATGCCAACGCCCTTGACACGACCCAACGCGAGGGCTGGGACTTCCTCATGGAGATGGATCCCCACTTCTCCATTGCGTTTCCCGGCGAGGACCGCGGAGGGATCATGGTACGAGTCGTCGAGGCAGGGGATGGAACCCTCACGCTCACGGAGGCACCTGACTGGGACGGCTCCGCGAGCGTCACCTTCGACCTCACCTGAGTGCGGCGGCGAAGACATATGAGGCTGCAGGCCAGTTCGAGCAGGCCCTGGTGGAGATCCGCGCGTCGTTCGTAGCGGATGCGGAGCCGCTTGAACTGGTGCAGCCAGGCGAAGGCGCGCTCGGCCACCCAGCGCACCTTGCCCAGCCCGGAGCCGTGCGCGACGCCGCGTCGGGCAATCATCGGCTTGATGCCGCGCTTCCACAGCAGACGGCGGTACTTGTCGAAGTCGTGGCCCCGATCGGCGTACAGGCGCCGGGGCTTGCGGCGGGGACGGCCTCGTAGACCTCGAATCGCTGGGACTGCGTCCAGCAGTGGCAGGAGCTGGGTGACGTCGTGGCGGTTCCCGCCAGTGAGCGTGACAGCGAGCGGGGTGCCATGGCGGTCGACGATCAGATGGTGTTTGGAGCCGGGACGGGCACGGTCGACGTCAGTGACGACCGCCCTGGTGTTGACCGCCACCCTTGCCGGCCTGGCCGCCATGACCGGCCTGGCCATGGTGACTGTTCTGGCCCTGGTGGCTGGGCTGGCCGCCGGTCCGGGCACTCCGCCGAACTGTCTCGCACGGCTTTGCGGTGGCTGCTCTCTTGCGACAACCAGGACGCGTGCGGCAGATCGGACCCCCGGTACCGCAGCGGAAGCTGGTTGCAGCGCCCAGTCTGTAGGCTTTCACATCGAGAGCGCCGGTGCTGCAGCGGCGAGGTCCCGCCCGGCAGGCGGCGCATTCACCTGATTGCCGCATCTCGAGGGCCCCGTCCCGTGACGATATAGCGACGGTACACCCCCTGATACAGGGAGCTGGGAGGCGAAAATCTTCTCCTTCGTGGCCGTCGAATCCGCCGAGGACACATCTTGGGACCTGACGTGCGCACAGGGACTGATGCTGTCCCGCGTCATCGGGGAACTGTGCACGCGGGGAATAATCACCTCAGACGGCGCCGAGCCGTTGGGCCCGGGCGATCGGACGTGCAGCCCTAAACGATTCGCCCGGTGCGTGCGGTGAAGCTCTGGCGCGTCAGGTTTGCCGACAAGACGGTATCCAGGGGCGGACCACCCCTGGGCGGGATGAAGCTACCTGCCGCTCAAACAGCGATCGCCCTACATAAGCAACCGCCGCAGGAATCACCAAAGCCTTGCGCTTCGCCCCTGCCGAACCGGCCCAGCCTTCCTTTGTACCAATCAGCCTGGCAAGCGGCCGAAGGAGCTGAACGATTCGCCGCCCCCAGCAGCGGGGTTACACGATGAGACCGGCTGCAGGGCGCAGGCCGTCAGGCAGCCTCTCCCCGTCCTCGGGGCACGAGGGGACCGCGGATGGTGGCGGACCAGCGGGAACTGTCCGACGCTGCAGGACTGGCCCCGCGACGGATCCGCAACCGACAGCCGACTCTGCCAGGTATGACTGAGCGACGGTGAGAGCGTCAGTGATTTCTCGGGTGCCAGTTGATACACACAGCGTGTAGGCGAGGTCTGCGAGCCGCTGGCTCGAGGAAGCACCATGCTCGGCGGTGAGGGCTTCGTATTCGGTGACGAGCTGGCGCAGGGTAGTGGGAAGAGGCATGAGCACAGGAAAACTCCTTGTTTCGCACCTCGGGACTCGTGACCTACAGGCCCCACCGGTAAGCAGCAACCCATGGGTTCGAGGCGAGGAGACGGACGGCTCAACGCCGCAGGCATGGGGCGCTGGATGCCAGACAACGTCATTACCCCAGCGCTTCGTTGCGCACTTGCTGGCAGCTACGGGTAATGAGCTGGGAGACGTGCATCTGAGAGAGGCCTAGCGAGAGGCTGCTGAAGCTCTCTGGGGCCTCCAGCCCCGAAAGTCGCATCCAAGATGCAGGCACCCGAAGCCTCTGGTGGATACGGTTCTCTCGGTCGAAAATCATTAATCGGGGGCTACACCCGTTTGTCAGGCCACTTACCCTACAAGGCATGCCAGGAGCCGGACGACGCTTTTGCGATCAAGTCTGGACGAATCCGAGAACCGCTGCCAATGCAGTCTCCTGCTCACGCACGCCCTCGGCACTCGCACCAATCACTACGTATCGCCAACTGCGGCCATCGCGGGAGGGCCCTCCATACAACACAACTCCTCCACCGGATTCCGGCTCGAAGCCGAGGCGATGAGCCAGGAGGCGCGCCAATGCCTCGTCGAAGCAGAGCGCTTCACTTGTTCGTCCCGTGCCCATGGACCAGGCAGGTTGTGTTAGGGCCGTGCCTGCCGTCAGCCGAGAAACCATCTCGTGCGGAGTCGTGGTGGCAGTCCGGCGGACATTACTCTCACTCGCATAAACAGTGCCTCCTGTACTGACCAGCGCATCCAGACCAAATGGCCCCATATAGCCGTGCTCGGCAAGGTAAGCGCCTAACTGAAGCCCCCATCGCTCCAACTCCTCCACCGCGTGCAAAACAGGCGACGTAAGCGGCGAAAGATATCCAGTAAAGGAACCCAGTTGCACCCGCATAGTTCCGCTGAACAGAACACGGGTACCCGAAGCGAGATTCTCCAGCTGCACACTGACAGACGCAGACAGGTCCACGCACTCTTCCACAACCCAGGAACCAGTCGGGCCGCCTACCGCATCCAGTTCGAGTGCTGTCCCAGCTTCCAATTCCCGCCGCGAGACAAAGCACATTCCATGCCCGCCAGCAGAGCGATCAGGCTTGACTACTGCGCGTTCGTGATGCTCTAAGACATTCCGCACGACTCCTGGGACCTCACTGCGCCGGCACGCACGGCCTTCTGGCAACCGTATCCCCAACTCATCAGCCACCTGCCGAAATCCGGACTTCGTGTTCAGCCGCTTGGCCACCTCGACTGCGGCTGCGGCGTCCTCAACCGTGGCGTAGGACCGGATGACAAAACCCATCTCCCGAGCGAAGTCGACCGCCGACACATCCAACGCCGTCGGCAACAGCACGGCATCCGATTGACCGGCAAGGCCCAGGAGCTCCGTGGACCCGGCTTTTCGGACAGCATCAGCTAGGGGTACCGCCTCTACCCAGGGAACCTCAATGATCGTGACTCTGTCCGGCGGCACACCGGTAAGCCCGTGCACGTACTGCACAAACCCGCGGCTGACAGGAACCGGGCTGACCAGCACGTCGCCAACCCTCAAGAGCCACGCCTCGCGCGGCGCCTGCTGCGCCCATTGCACCAACTGCTCTTCCTCATCAAGATCTACAGCAAGATCCGAGAAGAGGTTCGCAAAGATAATCAAATTCCGACCCCTCGTAGAACCACCCGTCACCACTGCTCAATAATTGAAAGGCTCGCTAACGTTTAACGAGACCGCACCATTGCCACCGAACTGTGCAGATGGCTGACCGAGTACCCGCCGCATCCAGGAACCCACCTTGGCCGCTGCTCAGATGCCGCCACAACGTAGGTGAATGAAACAAGCGGTGGGCGTGGCAGGTACGGCCGGGGCCCACGCAGCAAGCAGCAAATTTCCTGCAAAATATCTAAACCATGATGGATGGCTGATTCCGGACCCCTAACTGCCAGAGTTCGCCACACGGAAACGTGACTGCAGGCCAACTAGGGCCTCAACGACTACCCGTCCCCTCGTCGAGCCTCGCACCTTCGGTCGACAGCACGTACGCTGGGTGCCCCTCCACCTCCCCCGCAAACGGTGCGGCCGCCACGACGTCCAAGATCTCTCCGTTTGGCGCCGGACAGGATTTTCCCGAAGCCGGTAGCGCAACCGAAGCTCCACTTTGCGGGTGAGAGAGTCAGAGGATTGGGTACTCGATGGGCATGATCCGCAATCAGGGTTTTTGAAACCGCGGCGCATTCCGGCGTGGCGTTTGATGGCGACCGCGCGTGACAACCCGCGACTTATCGTTGTTGCGGGGATCCTGCCCCATCCAGACCATGATCTCGCGAGACCGCGTCAGCTCTCACGCACCGTACATTCGAGACCCGGAGGCCGCTGTGCCTAATACGGCTGTTCCCCAGCATCCAGGTCGTTTCAATCCGTTGTGGGCATTGCCTGGTGTCTATCGCCCGCAAGCCGACACGCACATGCTCGCTGATGCACTGGCAGAGGAGCATCTTCGCTTCGCTGCCGAAGTGCTCGATATCGGCACCGGTACGGGTGCGGTAGCGCTCTGCGCTGCGCGCAGGGGAGCGAGAGTCACTGCCGTGGACGTGTCCTGGCGAGCAGTGATCACTGCTCGCATGAACGCCACCCACCAACGCGTACCGCTGCATATCCTGCACGGCGACTTCGCAGCTCGTACTAGAGGCCGCCGCTATGACATCGTTTTGGCTAATCCCCCTTACGTCCCCTCGCCGAGCCATCGACTGCCAGCGTCCGGCCCCTCCCGCGCCTGGGACGCCGGGTCCGACGGCCGAGTCGTCGTCGACCGCATCTGCGCAAGCTCCCCGGACCTACTGCGTCCCTCGGGCGTACTGCTCATGGTGCACTCTGCACTGTGCGGGCCCGAGCGCACACTGAAACGACTGGCACAGGCGGGCCTGCCTGCACAGGTGATAGCCAATGCCTTCGTGCCGTGGGGACCAGTTCTGCGCTCGAGGCGAGGCTGGCTTCACAGCCAGGGACTGGCAGGCGCAGGCGAAGAACGCGAAGAGCTGGTGATGATCCGTGCCCAAGCCCTGTGACGGTACTACCGGCGCAAGCACTTCCCCATGTCGACGAGTGACTGTAGACCCGCAGGGGCCTGTCCTCGTCGAAGGACCGGTAGAAATCATGCTGGATGACGGCACGGTCGTCCGCTCAGACCGGTTCATGGTGGCCATCTGTGTATGTCGTCGCAGCCGGACCTACCCCTGGTGCGACACCAGCCACCGACCACGTGAAAAGCACTCATCGGACATCACGCCCGATCATCAGGTCCCAGACGTCCACACCCCCTCCTCAAAGAGGGCGACGGAGCACGACAGGAGCTGCGCATGACTGCCCCCGGTCCCGTCATGCCCCCCCGCCACCAGCCCCCGACTGGTCGAAGGGCGGGGCGACTTGTCGGAAGCGGTGGTGACCTCCCTGCGCACGGGTAGCTCCCCCGCGTTCGCGCCGAGCATGATGAACGACGCCGATCCCTGGGGCGAAGATCTTCAACTGGCGCTATATCTCTTGTACGAATTGCACTACCGAGGCTTCGACGAAGTCGACGACGACTGCGAATGGGATCCCGACCTGCTGCGCCTACGCCGCCGCCTCGAGACCCGCTTCCTGGACGCCCTGCAGACCGCTCTGCCTGATAGCCCTCGGACCGTAGCAAAAGCATTTGCCCCCGTGCTGGTCGAGCCCGTCGACCTCTCCGGCAGCCTCAGCCACCGGCTCGAAACGACCGGCGAACTCTGGCAACTGCGCGAGTACGCCGCATTGCGCTCGCTCTACCACCTCAAAGAAGCGGACCCGCACGCCTGGGTCATCCCCCGCCTTACCGGCCGGTCCAAGGCCGCGATGGTCGCCATCGAGTACGACGAGTTCGGCGCCGGCCGCGCCGATCGCATCCACGCGCGTCTCTACGCCGACCTCATGACAGACCTCGGCCTCGATCCCACCTACGGCCGCTACCTGGACCGGGCGCCCGCCGCGCTCCTCGCAACCGTCAACCTGATGTCGCTGTTCGGCCTGCACCGCGCGCTGCGCGGCGCCCTCGTCGGCCACTTCGCCTGCGTCGAGGTTACCTCCTCCCCCGGCTCCCGCCGCCTCGCCAAGGCGATGCGCCGATGCGGGGCGGGACCGGCAGCCGAGCACTTCTACGCCGAGCACGTCGAGGCCGACGCCGTCCACGAACAGATCGTCCGCCACGAGGTCATCGGGGGCCTCCTGACCGACGAACCGGACCTGGAGGAAGACATCGCCTTCGGCTGCGCGGCGACCCTTCTGCTAGAAGACGGACTCGCCACCCACATCCACACCTCCTGGGAACACAAACGCTCCGCCCTGCGAACTCCCCTGCCATCTTGCTGATCATCCACACCGTGGTTCCGGCCCCTGATCGAGAGCCACACGACCCCGATCAGCCAATTCCTTCGCCGGCAGGCCCGACGACCACACCGATTCCCCGACGCGACAGCGTTCTTCGCGGACGCTTTCGAAGAGACGCCTTGAGATGTAGCAGCACATCAAGTACGGATCAGGCTGTGACTGTCCCACGCGCACAAACAAGCGCTCGGTCCTTGGCTGTTGCCCTGCGTCCTCCGAGCCGCCACCGCGGCCTTCGTGTGCGTGCTCATTCGTCTCGGCGGCACGCTGACCAGTCGCGGGGGCCCGGCAAGACCGTCCGCGCCCTGAAACTGCCGCTCACCCTCATCGACATCCACAGAGGCGGCGATCCCATCCGGTCCGCATCCCGCTCAACCGGCGGGACACCGAGCACCAAACCCTGGACCAGGTTGTTCCAGCAACACCTCACGGAAACGGCGGGCTGACAATCATTTCGACCGCTAGGGCGCATATGAACGTGCTGCCCACGTCCGTCTCGGACGAGCAGCGCAGAACGGACCAGCCCCTGAACGGGGCTGCGCGTCCTTGTGTCGACGCTCCTCACGGGAGGTGGACGCTAACGAGTTGGTGCGTGATAGCGCGTGGGCCGTGCTTGTCCTGCTCATGGCGCCCGTCAGGTGGTGATGCTGCGGTCGGATACCAAGGTGGCGATGG
>NZ_JBHVPP010000044.1:0-26716 GCF_042887295.1 Streptomyces sp. NPDC057950 | reverse complement strand
GAGGTGCTGGACCGGGATCTGCAGCAGCTGCCGGCAACCCCTCCCCACCAGAGCCCGCACGACAACAAGATCAAGAAAGACCTAACGGAGTCCTAGTAAGAGCTGTCCCGTAAACGATCTACGGCATGGCTCTTGGCCAGCGCCGCCATGCCTGTGTCGATCTCGGTGGCGTTGATCATGAAGGCGCGCTCGGCGGAGGACAACTCGTCTGTCGCGGGATGGATCACGTGCAGAGTGCCGCAGCTCAGGAGAGTGGCCGGCGAGAGCCCCCGGTGGCTCTCTGAAGAAGTGGTCACGCGGACGAGATGATCTCGGTGTGACTGGTGTGATCACGGCGTCGGAGCCGTCCTGATCCGGTGGTGGCGACAGCCCTGAGAGACGTACGCCAGAGGGATGGCCGCGATGGCGGCCACGTGAGTGTCGGGCTGACGCCTTGAGCCGTCCGCGGACTTGATCCCTATATCCAGAGCGGTGATGCCCGACGCTCTCGTGACCGCCACCACCGTCAACGCTCCCCACTTGATCGTTCGTTGGTGTCTGTGGTGCGGGCCCGCCGCATGGTGACCCCTTGCGATGCCCGAGCCGCTACAGCTCCAACGCAGACCGGGGGCCAGTGCGGTGAGCTGCTGCCACGGAAAGCTGCTGAGTTGGCGGACCGGCCTCGTGTCGAGTCCTTGGATCCGGTTGCTGCGTGGTTCCGCATGAGCTCGTGACCAGAACGAACACCCCAGCCCGGGAAGGGGAAAGATCTTGATCTGCTGCGGCATCGACTGGGAGGAGAAGACACACGACGTCGCCCTGGTCGACAACAGCGGCCAGTTGGGGCCAAGCGGCATCTCACCGATGCCGCCGCTGGCTAGCTCTCATCTGGCGGGACCTTCTCCGACCATTCGGAGAGCCATGGCATGCGTCGGGTGCCCTCAGCTTGGGAAGCTAGAGTTCCGTAGCGGCAGTTGATGCACTGACATGTGGCGGAGCGGCGGCGTGGGCTGTCTGACCGTCGGCTTGGTGCCACTGTTCCCCGTTTTTCCCCGCACGATCTGGCACGCGTCTCGTCGGCACCGTGCTGCGCTCTAGCAGTCGTAGCGGTGAGCGTAGGGCAGTTCGGGACACTGGCGGCAGAGGAAGAGATAGATGCCTCCGAGGTCGCCCATGACCATGTCCAGGTCTTCCTCCGGGGTGACGCTGAGCAGGTGCTCCATGCGGTGACCGCGCTCGCACGCCGGCCAGTCGGGCGGCTGGTTCCAGGCCGGATACCCACCGACCTTGTTCTGCAGCGCACACGCCAACCCTGTGTATTCCATGCCGAAGTGCTCTTCGAGCTCCTCGATGCGGGGCTGCAGGGTCCGCCAAAGCTCCCGCGGCAGGTCCCAGTTCGGATACTCCACCACCAGGGTGGGGGACACAGCGCACGGATTGGGCATGAACTCTTCTTCGTACTCTCCCTCCTGCGGAGAAGGGATGTCCCGGAGCAAGCCGGTGGTGAGCACCTCCGCCTCGCTGCGCCAGTAGAGCTTCGGCAGTGCGGCGCCGGCCTGGTCCTGGGGATGGATCAGCGGGCACCAAACCAGCTGGAGTAGGTCCATGCCTCCTGGGAATGAGAACGCGGGTACGTCTCGTGCGAAGAGCTGGACACCGGCACCATGGAGACCGTCCCGGCCGGGCTCTTCTCGTTGGGCCAAGCCCAGTGTCCCTGTTGTTCGCAGGAGGGCCAGGGTTCATCAGCGGGCCAGAGCATGGGCCCGCCCAGAGAACTCTCCCGGACTTCGGGCGACCCGCTCTTCGGCAACAGGAGGGTCGTCCGCCTGCCGAGAACCGAGAGCTCGGGTATCAGGTCGTCAAGGTCGTACGGTGGGCCTGCAAAGCTCTGCGCCACGCGCGGGGCCTCCTCGAATCAACAGCTCCAGCTCTTGGGCAGGCTACCTCTTCCTCCCGAAGCAACTTGCGTGGGCGCTCGACCTGGGGCTGGTGCGCCTCTCACCTGCTGTGACGGTCCACAGGTGCGCGGTTGTCCGCCACTGTCCGGCGGCGCTGTCCCGCAGTTAGTCACACAGCGGGGGCCAACTTCTCCACTCGCGCTCTGGATCAACCTTGCCCTTCGAGCTGGGCCATCCATGCGAAGGCGCCCGCAGTGAGAGCAGCCCGTGATCCAGTCCGCCAGCGGTCAGTGAATTCGATCCAGCCGTGAAGCACCACGCTCTGAGCACCGTCCTCGGATGCCCGGTCGTAGAAGAGACTGAACTTGAAGACCCTGCCGTCGGCGGAGAGGACCTACCCGGCCTCGTGGTCTGGGCCCTCTTGCAGGAGGTCCACGACAACCGTCCGGTCTGGGTCGAGCCCCTGGCCCTTCAACGGCTCTCGCAGCCTGCGCCAGAGGTCGTACTCGCTGGTCCGTAGGAGATCGCTCTACTGAACGACGATGCCTGGCAACATGAGCGGTGTTGTCGTGTTCCGCTTCGATCACACGTCGGTGGGCCTGTCGGGGCCGCCTTGGATCACCGCGCGGCTCGTCGTCGATGTCTCAGGTGCTGCGGTGCCGATCATTCATGCTGGTCCGATGGCACCCCCGGGTGAGCGCCGTCGGCGGCCCTCGTACGCTTCTCCGATCACCCGAAGCGGAGGAGACGACAGAAGCGATGATCGGCAGCTTTGTGGGGCTCGTGGTGTTCCCCATGGTCATAGCCGGGCTGACCCGGTGGGCGGCGGCGAGGAGGCGGCGGGGCCTTGCCGCGGGCCGCGCCGTGCACTTCCGCTGCCGACTCGACAGCCACAAGGGCCGACTGTTGATCGACCCACGCCTCGACGGGCCAGTCTTTCTGGACCGTTCCGGGAACGTGACCGCCCTGGCGCGCGGTGGCGAGGCCCTGGACGCGACAGTCTCCACCAACGGCCGGGGCTCTTTCGAGAAGGTCAACCTGCACTACCGGACCCCCGATGGCCTGTTGTTGCGGTTGCGTTTGGCCACGCACGATGCGCGGACCCTCGGCGCCTGGCTGGGCGAACAGCCCCGCCCGGTTTCCGCGCCCGCCCGTCGGCTGTTTCTGCCGTGCGCACCGTCATGGGCGGTTCTCGCCCTCGCGGCGTCCCTGTTCGTGGGCCTCGTCACCGCGGACGTCGCGCTGCTCGGGAAGCACACCGCCGCCGAGGTCGTCCGCGTGAACATGGACGACGACAGCTGCACCGTCGGCTGGGACGGCGGCGTACAGCGGGCGGCTGTGGACTGTGTCACGACAGATGTCCACTCCGGCGACCGCATCCGGATCACCGCCCTGCCCTGGCCCTTCCTGGGCGAGGCCGTGAACACGCGAACCGCCCTGACTTTGGTCGCCGTGCTCGGAGGCGGCATCGGCCTGCTCGGCCTGGCCGGTGCGTTGATGGTCAACCCGCTGGCCTGCGCACGACGCGTCCGGCTGGCCAGGCGGGGCCGGCCGGCGATCCCCCCGCGGGCGGACGCGGGCGGCGAGGCGGACGAGGACAGGTGGCCCGCCCTCGATGACGACCTGAGCTACGCGAGCCTCGCCGCCGCGGCCCGGCACGGCGATCGCCATCGCCCGGGCCCCCGGGTGACCCCGCCGCGCCGCGGCTTCGGCCGCACGTCCGTATCGCCGCACATCTGGGTGCTGACCACCGTCCTCGGCACCAACGCCTGGTACTCCCTGGGGTTCTCCTCCTCCGCCATCCTCGAGGACCTCGTCCACCTGGGGCACTGGCGCTTCCTCGTGTTCGGCACGATCGGCATCGCCTCCCTCGCCCGGATCGGCTGGGTCGCGACCGACCGCTCCGCCCTGTGCGGGCCGGTACTGCGGGCCGCGCGCTCGGACGCCGAGAAGAGCACATGGCGGCCTATGCGCTACGTCCGCCTGTGCCGGGATCCCGGCGAGATGGGGCTGGTCCTGTTCCGGCCGGAGGGCGGTGAGGTGACAGCGCCGCTGTTCCTCCAGCCGATCTCCCGATCCCGCGGCAGCGAGCGCCGCACCGTCGGCGGCCCCGCTCCGGTAGGCGAGGCCCTGGTGCTCGACACCGGCGTGGGGCCGCTGATCTGCGAGATCGACGGCGTCCGCTACCTTCCTGGAGGCCGCGCCACTGAAGCCGCGACCGACCCCGCACGAACCCGCGACGAACTGCGCAGCTTCGCCGAGAGCCACCTCCGGCGGGTCGGGCGGAGCTAGGGCGTGTGTCTTTGAGGGCTGATCAGTTGATCGGATATGCCCGTCCGGTCGGTGATCATTGATGCGATGGCTCTGCGCGTCACCGCCGGCCGGCGGTGACGCATCGGCCTTCGAGGCCGGCATGGCCGGCATCCGCGTTCCGCGGAGCGGGCGTGGCAGACCAAGGACGCGTCCCGAGGCCGTCCTGTCGGATCGCGCCAGTATGGGGAGGGACCTTCTGTGAGTTACAGCCCGTCGATCTACAAATTCCTTGAAGGCACTGATACGCCCGTTCCCTTGGACATGGATGTCGTCCGGGCGGTTCTCGGTCCTTACGACGTCGGTGACCCGAAGCTCACGGTGATGGAGGACGGCCACCTGCAGTACCGGGTCCGGGCCGCGGACGGTAGTGAGGCCGAGATCTTCGTCGACGGGACGGGCATCGTGGTGGAGCGTCCGCATTCCGGTTCCGGCGTATTCGCCATCGTGGCCGAACTTGGCTCACGGCTGGGAGCGGTGATCTTCGAACCGCGCGAGGGCGTATTCCTCTGCGGCACCGAAGCGCATGCGCACCTTCCTGCGAGCATGCGGGAGGAAGTCGTACTGATCGAGATGACGGGCGAGGCCGTGGAGGCCGCCCTGATCGGGCCACGGCTTTCATGACCCTGCGTCGACTCGCCACGAACGCTTCACCCTGGCCGAGGCGGACGCCCGCTCATGCAGCAGCCGAGGATGACGAGGCGCCGGGCCGCACAGTCCGTGTCCGTGATGATCTCGCGCGAGCCGCCGCCACCGTCGCGCAGCCCGACCCGTCCATGCGCGGGGCCCTTCCGCTCGCGCGGAGTCGTCGAGCGCTGCGCATTCTCCAACGGCCGCGACGGCCGCGTGGAAGCGGCACCTCCGCTCGCGCGGAGCCGAAATCTTCCACTCGTAGCCGGACATCTCTCTTGGGAGACACCTCCACTCGCGCGGAGCCGATGGATCCAGTTCGGCGCTACGAGCCTTCGCTCGCGGGACACCTCTGCTTACGCGGAGTTGATCAGGGGGTCTATCCCATGCCGTACGGCCAGGTCGAGCCCTTAGCTCTAACCGCGGGCGACAGTACCTGGTGGACGGTGGAGATCGATGTCGACGCCGAAGGGGCGTTCGTTCTCGCGGTGCGGTGCGCCAGCGGCAGACCTGGCGCTACGGCCCCGGAGGCATCTCTCTGTGCAGTCGGTGCATGACGGATCAGCAGGCGCGGTGGGGTTCTGCGGTGCGTTTCACCAGCACGCGCCCGTAGCCGTACCTGACCGCCTCCGGCGTCCCCGGATGTCGTGACGGGCCGGGAACATCCGGGATCGAACGCTGGCTGCAGCAGGCGTGGTTGTGTGTGGGTGGGGGGACGGTGTCCCCGGGCTTCACCTATGCCCATGAGGACGATCGTTCGGCGAGCCTCATGGAGCCTTTCGCCGCGTAGGCGACCGCCCTTCGCGACCACGCACCATCGTCCGCTCCATGACCGACGCGTCAGAAAGGCACCTCAACGCCAGCTTCGCGGAGATAGGACAAAGCGCGGGACAAACACTCGTGGGCGGTGACTCCGTCGGCCCGCATCGGGTGGCACAACGGGCCGCCACCAGCGGTGAATGTCCATGCGGGCTTCTGGTCCCGAACCCGCTCAGCATCCACCCTGATCGCGGCGTCCACACCCTGCTCGCCCAACCACTCCAGGATGAGCAACACGGCATCCTCGACGCCGCTGTCCTGGTCGGCCTTCGGCCACCGTCCCCGGCTCGCTCTCACAGGCGCAAACTCTAGCCACAATTGGGCGAAGGCAGCTGTGCCGATCAACCGCAGTCTAGGCAAGCCAACGGGCGCTGTGCCGGTGGCGCCCAGGCTCGATCTCGATGTCCGGCACCAGTCCCGTTCGCAGCAGACTCAGCTGACGTCGCGTCATTTGACGGGCGCGCCGCTCCTCAAAGTAGGCGAGAGCGGCCACCTCCCGTCCTCGTGTATCGCTGCGGGAGAAGGAGTACACGGCAACAGACCGCCGTACCTCTTGTGGCAACGGGCGTCGCCCCTCCAGCGTGGCTGAACGCAAGCGCTCGGCGCTGTAGCGGAGCTCGCGCACCAGGACGGCCCTCCAGGGGCCCCCGGGACGCCAGGCCGTTTGCCCAGAGCGGGCAGCGTCGCGGCGAATGTGATGGGCGCTTCTGGCCATGTCCCCACTCCTACCGCAGGGCTCCACCGCGACGCCATCGGTTTTGGGTACGGATCCTCTGGAGTGAAGGCCAGCGGCCGTCGTTGAAGTGGACAGCGGCGAGGAGGCCACGCGTGCTTCTGCCGCTCAGTAAGAGCTCGCTTGCGAATGAGCACTGAGCTGATCGCGTGTCCCGGGTGATCGTGGAGCTGAGACTGTCCATCCGCGATCAACGCCACTGGACCGCCCGCAACCGCACCTGACCAGCACCACATGACGTCGGCCGCCCCTGGTGAAGGTAGGTTGATCACCAGTTGGTTGGGGGCCGTGGGGAGGGACTGCTCTGACAGAGATCGAGGTCCCGGGGCCTGAGCTCGACTGGCAGCAGGCTGCGCAACCGCCGTACTGCACCGGCAGGAACCCCGCCCAGCAGTACAGCGTCTGGGAGCACTCCGTCCCGCTGTTCCAGATGATCGGGGTGCTGGCGCTGCCGGTACAGCCCGTGGCCCAGCGGCTACGTCTGCACGTGGAGCGGTCGTGGGACGGGCTGGACGACCTCGATGTCGTACTGTTCCGGCTGAAGGGATTCAGCTTCGCGATCAGCAAGCACGACGGCAATCCGGTCGGCATCTCGCATGTCTGGCTCACCCAGCCGCAGGAGCAAGCAGACAAGGCCCTGGACACCCTCCTTGAGGTAGTCGGGATCGGGGAGAACGCCGTCGTATTCCGCGGAGACGCTCACGAGGACCCAGCGGGGCGGACCGCCACGGCGCAGGATTCCGGCTCTCCGGACGAAGTCACTGACGTCGTCTTGCCGACCTCTCTATGGGGGAGGGTCCGGCGCGCCATAGGCAGGGCTCAGTAAGCATGCCGTCGACAGTCGTACGACCGGTGACGGCACGTCGATCCGCAGGCGCCGCCAGATCCCGGACTGCTCCCGTCGTGTCACGACCGGGGGAGACGCGCCTGTTCAGACGGGACCCACGCGTGGCCGGCGGGTTGAGGAGGCGGTGCGGGCCACCGGAAGCACCGAACTGACCACCCACGACGGGCCCTTGCCTCTGAACAGAACGAAAGGGATGTTCAGGACGCGTCCACGGGCCTGGTGCGGGGTCTGGCATCCCCCTCATCACTCTCGTACCTGCTCCTCCCTTACGGCGGTCGAGGCGGGAACGAGAACTCCTCGGGGGAATCGGGTGTCTGCGGGTGTTACTGCGCGCCGGCCGGAAGCCTCCGGGCTCGCTGGCCGCAACGGGTGTGTCGGGGCTTGGCGCAGGAGAAGGGCGGCAGAGCGTAATGACGTGGCAGGCGCCACAGCACACGGAGAATTCGAACACCGAGAGTCGCTTGCCGTAGTCAGAGGCGGCGGCTGGCACTTGCCCGCGCTGCTTTGGTACTCCACGACGGTGGCAGGTGCCGTCACCGCAACGGATGAGAAAACATGTTGGCTGGCTTTCGGCGAGCTGCGACAATGCGTCTCTTTCTCAGGCGGAGGACATTTGTTTGTTTTCGTGTGTGCGGGATGCGGCGCCGAGTTGACCACCCCTCTGTCCCAGGTCTCACTGCCAGTCCACGCTCGTCAGAAGTACGGGAACGGCGCCCAGCTTCCGGTACTCATGGAGTCCGGGACGTTTGCCGTGGACCCGGACCCCTGGGGAGGGCCGTGGCGGATGTGGGACGAGATCGATCCGGGCGAGGCGGAAGCGCGCGGCATCTACGCGCCGGTCTACGCCCTGTCCGACGGCACGCCTGAGGCGACCGTCATCGCGCCCGGCGACATCCGTGGAACCCGGCTGATTCCTGAGAAACGCGGCGGTGCGTGCTGCGGCCTCGACGGAGCCGACGGGCCCAACATGGCCTGCGCGACATGCGACCTCCCCGTGGCGGTCAGGGTCGACGACTGCTCGCTCTGGCAGGCAGTGCGGCTCAGCCCGGACGCCGTGCACCGCGTCCCCGTTGACGGTATCCACACTGCGCCCCTCTCCTGGTCGGAGCTGGCAGAGAAGGGGGAAAAGACGCCCCCGTTCGAGCCGATCAGCACGTGGGGAGGACGGTTGGGGTCGAACCACTACTGGTCGTGGAGCCCGCAGTGGGTGGCGGTAGCCGGCCATGCGCTCGCCCACCTGCTGCTTGCCTCCCAAGGGCAGCCGGTGAGGGTCCCCGGCGGTCTGACCGAGGACGTGTTCCAACGCGCGCTCGACGCCCTGCTGCCCGCAGGCGCCCCGGAGCGGCGCGCCGTCCTGGCTGGACCGGGACAGCCCTCCCCGGACGCGGGCGTCGACATCCTCCTCGTACCGGTCCATCCCCAGACAGGTCAGACCTGGACCCCCGCCAGCCCCACTGCGTCGGCATACCTGGTGCCCCTGCCGCTGGGGGTGTGGCTGTGGCTGGCCTCTCCCCAGCCCTATTTTCCGGTTCCCGCGTCAGGCCGCATACCCCAAGACGTACTCCGCGACGACCCTCTCCCGCTGCTCCCCAACTACCTGTCCCGGGCCGACCGGGAATCGTTCCTGCACACCTTGGTCCGGGTGCCAGCTGTGCGCAGCCCGTGGCTGCGCACGATCGTCGACAACCTTAGGCATAGCACCTCGGCTGACTTTTTCTAGGAGTCTGGCAATCGAACAGCGCCAGACTCTCGTGCCTCCCAAAGCGGTCGACATCCGCGATCCCACATCTCGATCAGACCCCAGGCGTCACCAGGACTCCTTCACCGGCGGACGCAGCACCCCGACGCCGGCGGCGGCCAGTTCCTCGCGCGCCGCGGCCGCGTCGGCCACCTGGAGCCACAGCCTGAGGGCGGGGAGGGCGGGGGAGGGCGGCACGTCGGAACGGCCGGAGACCTCCAGGAAATCGCCGCCGAGGAAATGGACCGTGCCGGTGCCGGGGTCTTGTTCAGGCGCCACCGGGGATAGAGCCGGTGCAGCGCCTTGAGGAGACTGTTCATGGTGGTGCGGGCTGCGGACCGACGGTAGGCGTGGCGTGACCAGATTCTCGGCAGGACCACCCCGACGAACATCATGGCCGCCCCGAGAAGGGTGAGCAGGCCGACGGGGCCGAGGGTGTCGAGGAGGTCGTGCAGCGTCATCGTGTGCTCCGTTCGTTTGTCGGTGACGGGAGCACCTTCCGCTGCCCGGCCGGCTGGTGGCGGAAGGCGGGTCGAATCGGGATACCGGCCTTGTTGTCGCAGGCCGCGGCCTAGGCTTGGTGCCGGAACGCGGGGCGTCCCGGGAGGTTCCGGGACGCTGGGGGAGGGGGCGGCGTCGCAGCGGGGAGACGAGGCGCGCAAGCGGTTCGCTGTCTGGGTGAAGGAGGTACACCGGGCGGCCGGCTCGCCCAGCGCCGCGGAGCTGGAGCGGACGATCGCCCGCAACCCGGCGGTCGGCGCCCGGGCCCTCAGCAGGTCGAGCGTCCACCGGCTCCTGCAGGGCGAGTTCGTCAGGCCCCCGGACTGGGACGCCGTGACGGCGGTCCTCGACGCGTGCATCCGCTGCGCCCCGCCCTCCTATCCGGTCAGCGCTTCTCGCGTGGACCGGGAGCTCTGGCGGAGCAGAACGACGAATGGACCGAGGCCCGCGACTATATGGGCCGCGAACTCGTCGCCGAGACCCTCCTCCACCCGACCGAGTCAGAAACCCGACGACACCGCTCTGCCCACCGAGCTCACCGCATAGCCTCAAAACGAGATCACCGAGTGGCCGTCGCTACACCACTCCCGCGGACGTGACCCTTGCCACTGGTGGTGAGCCGCTACGAGTTGCTGACCTCATCATCGAGTGGTCATTTCGCCGACTGGTTTGGCTCGCCCGTCCTTGTGGGGTGTCGGCAGAGTGTCCTCGTTGATGCTCGCGGCTGGGGTCCTCAGGAAGCCGTCGGTGGTACGTGACCGCAATCATCTGGTCGACCTTCACTGCCGGGAGCTGGTGCTCCGGTCCGAGGAAGGGGCGTTCTGGGAGGGAATGTGTCCTGAGACCCGTCGCGACGCTGCGGGCCGGTCTGGCCGCAGGGCGACCACCGCGAGTAGAGCGGCGGCGAGGAGGGTCCCCCCGCTCAACGCCATGGCCAGGTGGATGCCGTCGGTAAAGGCTCGGCCCGCCGCAGTGACAACGGCGCGAGTCTGCGGTTCGGGAGGCAGTTCCCCCAGGGCCCGCAGCCCGCCTCGGCTCAGTAGGGACTGCGCTCGGTCCGCGATTTCTGGGTTCACCTGACGTGCAGCGAGTTCGTGAGGCAGCTGGGTGTGGACCCGGCTGGTGACCACGGCGCTCAGCACGGCCGGACCGAGCGCGCCGCCGGTCTGTCGCAGGGTGTTGGTCGCGGCGCCGGCCACGCCCACGAGGGGTGTGGGGACCGAACTGACTGCGATCGCGGTCATCGAGGCCAGGACGAGACCGAAGCCCGCGCCGATCGCGACGAGCCGCCACCAGACGTCGCCGAGGCCGCTGTGCGGGGACAGCCCGATCAGGCTGAGCATGCCGGCACCTCCCAGCACGAGCCCGACTATCAGCGGCACGCGCGGGTGCAGGCGCTGGGCCGTGCGGGCGGCCACCGGGCCGGTGATCACGATGGGTCCGGTGACCAGCAGGAACCGCAGGGCGACGGCGCCCACCGGTTCGTGCTGGAGGCCGCCGAAGAAGAGGCTCAGCAGAAAGAGCGTTCCCACCAGGCCGAACATCACCAACACGGCCACGATGCAGGCAGCCACGAAGTGCCGGCTACGGAACAGCCGCAGGTCGAGCATGGGCGAGGCCGTGCGACTCTCTCGCCACACGAATCCGGCCAGAGTGGCGGCGCTGAGCACGAATCCGCCCACCACTCGTGGCGAGTTCCATCCGCTGCCCGGTCCCTCAATCACAGCGAACACGAGGAGAGCGATCCCTAGGGCGGCCGTGACCTGCCCCGGCGCGTCGAGGGCACGGCTTGTGCGCCGCGGCGTCTCCTCGACGCCGATACCGGCGATCACCAGGCCGATGAGGGCGAAGGGCGCGACCCCGGCGTAGATCCATGTCCATCGTGCACCCATCGCGTCGATGACTGCGGTGCTCAGCCATGGGCCGACGACGAGGCCGGACGCCAGCGACGAGGCCCACGCGGCGATCGCCTTCGCACGTCGATGAGGGTCCGGAACAGCATGGGACACCACGGCGAGTGATGACGCGAGGAGAGAGGCCGCGGCCAGCCCGAGGACGGCCTGGGCCGTCCACAGCAGGACCACCGACGAACCGGCGCACAGGCCCAGCAGCGAGCCGCCGCAGATGAGCGAGAGGCCTCCGATCAGAACCTTTTTGTGTCCGTGCCGTTCACCCAGCGTTCCAGACAGCAGGATGAAGGCGGCCATGGTCAGGACCAACGCGTCGAGCACCCAGGTCAGTTCGCTGGTCGAGACGCCGAGATCCGCCTGGATGGACGGCAGCGCCACTGCCACCGCAGTCAGCGGCACGTAGGCGCAGAAGATGGCGACACAGGCGGCCACCACACTCAGCCTCTGCCGACGGCGTAGTGCCCCGTCTTCCGGCTTTTTGGATTGTGCGGTTTTGGGCCGTGGGGTAGTGGACGTCGGCGATTCGGAACGCGGCGACGAGTTCGACGCGGTGGTCATAAAGCGCACCTCTGGGCACTCGGCGAGACATTTGCAAACGTGGAAGTGAATACTCCGCCACACCTATCAACAGGGCTGCACTGAGGTGTGGCGTCGGAGGATATGTGACTGTACATGTTGCTCGAAGCGAGCCCCCGTCCGCGCGCAATGCATTAGGAATTCCTCACGGCTGCCCAAGAATCACATGATGGGTGCCTATCAGCCGACCCTGGCATGTTCGCGCCATGCCCGAGGGGCCACCCTTTAGTAACCGCCAAGTTCCAACGGCGGCCATCCAGAGGCTTGCCGGGCTCACGTATGCGAAATTTGCGGAGACTCGGCGCACCGTTGGCCCGTAGGCTTGTGTGCATTCCCTGTACTGGCCTGGCAGACGCTCAGAACTCTGGTGATGCGATGCTCCTGCGGGCACATCACCTTTACACTTTAGTTGACATCGGCCGAGCCTTTTGTGCTCAGTCTGAAACCGTGGCGAGAGACCTCCGGTGGAGGGTTTCGTGCCGTCGCACGTGCCGCTCTGGTCCGTTCCTGTATCGGACTGAATAACTCGGCCGAATTCTCACCGATTTCTCCCTGGCGCGCCGGTAGCGTAAGAAAAGTGCGCTCCGGACGCTCATGAGTGCAGTTCGCTTGAAGAGGCGAAGTCCAGTAACTTCCTTTGCTGATCTTCGCGATGTGTCGTAAACGATGCGCATCCATGGTGTTCCCGAAGGCGTGCGCTTCGATGCGGTATCTCAGTCCCGCCAGCCTCGCCATAACCGCAGCCGACTTTTCCCTGGCGATCTGCTGATCACGGGTGCGCCCCTACTGTGTGGGGAAATCCGTGCAGATCAGTGCAGTTGTCTGCGCCGCCTGTAGGTGACCTCGTTTGACCGGCGCGCCATGTCTGCCGGGTCATGATGCATGAAGGCTGTCAGAACGCGATCGAAGCCTGACTTTCAGGTATAGCACCACGGGCGGGTAATACCGTCCCGTGTCTCTACGCGCATGCAGAAAGCTTCCCTGTGTAGGTTACTCGGAAGCTGATCCATGCGCCGCAGCCTATGTACAGGTCTGACCAGCGGCCCCCACAGACGGCACTCGGAAAGAGAACGACCTCTCAAGCTTGCCTACTTGACTAGTAACCTTCTGCCCGGATCGAAGGCCAGAGGGCGGCGACCACTCGGTCGGAGTGGTTTGGTGGGGCGCTCCGACCGGTCAGCAGGTAGTCGCCGAAGTAGCTACCGAAGCAGAGAACTACGGTGGCGTCAAGGTCAGCGTCCGCCCTCACTGCGCCTGCCTGCTGTAGCTGCTGCAAAGTCTGCAGCAGTTCTGCGCAGCGCGGATAAACGCCCTGCTCGCGGAACTGCTCAAAGAGCGCCGGCTCGCGCTCGGCATCACCCATGAAGTTGCCATGCAAAGCCATGGCGCGTTCATTGTGGTACCGAGGGTCAAGCCGTTCGACGGCTTTGGTGAAAGCCTCCACCGGCGCCATACCGTCCACGTCTAGGGGCGGGTAGGCGTCGCGCTGCTTCTGCAGCCCGTAAGCCAGCGCATCGACGACGAGCTCGTACTTGTTCGGCCAGCGTCGATAAAGAGTGGGACGTGTCACGCCGGCGTCCGCCACCACGTCACCAATCGTCATCCGCGAGTAGCCATCGGTGGCCAGGCGTTTGCGGGTGGCTCGGAGAATCGCTTCTTCGATCGCAGGATCTCGCGGCCTGCCTCCAGTGCGCTGAGGGCGCTGTGTCAACGCGTTGGGCACTGCTTCTGGCGTGTCCTGGCCATGCGACCCGGCTACCGATCGGCCCTTGCTGCTCACAACGCGTCTCTCCTTGTTGGCGTACCCACAAGCCTTACATTACTTACTTCAGCTCGGCGGAGTGAATCTTCGCGAAGCCTCTGATGAGTTGGTGGGCGGGGCTGCACGCGTGGTGTAAGACATGCGGACGGGAGCGGGCTTCCCCCCTGCGGGGGTGCCGGTGCCGGCAGACGGCCGGGATGGGGAGCCCCGAAGTGTTCGAGCGGAAGTTCAAGTCGTCGGAGGTTGCCCGGCGGCGGGTGAGCGTGAAGTCCGCTCATCGTTGGTGCCAGTTGTGGCGGGACGGCGGTCGTGAGGATCTGAGGGCGGCCACGCTGATCGGCAGGAAGTTGTACGTCTCCTCCAGTTCTCCGATACCGCGGGGCTGAGCACCGGCTCGGCTCCGGCCTGTTGGCCTCCGCACGACGGTTCGCCGAGTGTGACGAGCGGGTCGTGATTGCGTGAAGGAGGCGATCGGGCGGAGTCCAAAGGGCTCGGGTGGCTTGCAGGGGCGACATCACCTTCGAGGACGAAGCGAGGTTTACCCGCAAGCTGTCCCGCGGCCCAACCAGGAGCCGGCGTGGGGGCGTTCCGGCGGTGACCGTTGGCGCGCGCCACGCGGATGCCTGTCGCTGGCAGGATCGAGCGCGCTACGGCAGGCTCGCAGGGTAGTTTCATTACAGCTATTGACTGTAACGAAACTCCGTTGCATGATTGACGAGTCAGGCAGCGCCTCAGCGTTGAGCGCGCCCGTCTTCGGCACCGGTACCTGATCAGAGCGAGGCGACTCGACGCTGGTGCATACCTCCCAGGGGAACCGTACGAACACCATGAACCTTGGATGAGTGACTGCTGCTAGGTACGCGAGGCAGACGCTGAAGCCACACCGTCGTCGGCGTCAGCTCACGGCCGGCTCCCGGCCCAAGTCGTCGGCTACCGATGCAATCACTTATCCCTGAGCAACCTGAGGATCCAGCTCGATGTCCAACCTGACCTTCCTTGCCATTTCGGGCAGCCTGCGCCGTACGTCCCACAACACTGGCCTGTTGCGTGCTGTGCAGAACCTGGCTCCGGGCGGCGTCACCATCGACCTGTACGAGGAGCTTGGTGCGCTCCCATTCTTTGATCAGGATCTCGAGAACGGTCCCGAACCCGCCCCCGTCGCGGACCTGCGTCGACGCGTGCGAGAGGCCGACGGCGTCATCATCGCGACCCCCGAATACAACTCAGCCATCCCAGGCGTTCTGGTGAATGCCCTCGACTGGTTGTCGCGGCCTGCTGACCCGCCTGTCCTGGGTGCCAAGCCTGCTGCCATTCTCGGTGCGTCCCCTTCCCAGTTCGGCACTGCCCGCGGTCAACTGGTCCTCCGTCAGATCCTGCACCGCATGCAGGTCCCGGTCGTGGCCCACCCGGAAGTCACCGTCTTCCAGTCCCACCGGCGCTTTGACAGCAACGGTGGCTTCATCGGTGACGACGTGACCGAGAGCCTGCTGCGCGCATTGCTCGCCGAGCTGGTCACTCTGGCTGAGCGCGCACGCCCGGCTTGCGTTGCCTAACTCGATCGCCGTCCGAGCGTCATCTCGGGATAGAGACCCTGACATAAGGCAATAGTGTTGCTCGCGCATACCTAGATTAAGAATCCGTAGCTGACCTCTCGATTTGGTTCCCGCGGACTTTTCGTTGAACGCGCAGGTACCGTGAACCACGCTGGGCGGAAATCCATTGCAGTCGGCAACCTGGTGTCGAGTGCTGCTCGCGGACCCGTTCAAGGGTAGGTATCAGAGTAACCAAGACGTCAGGTCGAAAATACTCTGCTGGGAAAATGACCCAGGGAGCGGCGCGCAACTCAGTGGCATCGCATTCTGGCAACCGAGAAAAGACAGCCGCGTCAGACAATTCTAGAAAGTAGCCACGCGTTGTACGCGTGGCTACTGCTTCCAGTTTGCCATACCGCCGAGGCTGCTCGCGTCAAATCGAATGCGGCCGAGTTCTGCTCAAGGAACGCAAGAAATGATGCGGAGTCGAGAATCGTGATCCAGTCCGTTTAGTCCGGCGTTCGGTTCGACATTCAAGGCCACCGATTATTTTCACCGCGGTCTCGTTAGCCTTGTGCTCCTGCCCTCCTCCGGCCATCAGGGCTGGTCTGGGGTGTCGCAATAGGGTGACCGGTTCGCGATGACAGTTTCTCTTTGCCTTGGGACTCCGATGGAGTGGATCGAAAACGCTCCTTGAGTTGCCTGGGGCCAGTAGGCAAATAGTAACCTCGAAGTCGGAGGCCTGCGCCCATCACTAAGATTTTTCAGCAGCACAAGACACAGGGAGTCGAAAATATGAACCTAAGCCCTATTCCCCCTCTCACCGTCGTGGCTACAGGGGAGGGTGAGCATGTGCGCATTCCTGGTTTCGGAGCTACTTTCAAAATTCCGAGCAA
This sequence comes from Streptomyces sp. NPDC057950, assembly GCF_042887295.1. Taxonomy (NCBI): domain Bacteria; kingdom Bacillati; phylum Actinomycetota; class Actinomycetes; order Kitasatosporales; family Streptomycetaceae; genus Streptomyces; species Streptomyces sp. NPDC057950. Next base: position 10,585 of record NZ_JBHVPP010000044.1, on the reverse strand, counting down.
TCGAACGCACCAGGCCATGTCCATTGTTGAGCACCCGTTTGAAGTGGGTACCATCAGTGCGCCCCACATGCACAGCCGTGAGGACGAGTATTCCATCGTCATAGACGGCGAAATCGGATTTCGCTCCGATGAGTCTGAAACGGTTCTCGGCCCGGGTGGATATATAGTAAAGCCGCGCGGTCAGATGCATGCCATGTGGAATGCCGGCAATGTTGCCGGACGGATCATTGAGATCATCATCCCCGGTGGCTTCGAATATTACTTCCGCGATCTTGGTGAGTTGATGGCCGCGAGCGTGACCGATCGGTCTGCGTTCACCGAACTCGCTGCGAAGTACGGCCTAACCTACGGGCACCCAGAATGGCTGGATGACGTCATCCAGCGTTACGGCCTCACTCCACCAACACATTGATGCCAGGACCAAATTCAGAGCCGGGACCTAGGCATGCGTAGTGGCCCCAGCCTGCTGCTCTTGGATTCCAGTGCCGGGTTCCGATTAAGCCTGAAAAGAGCGCCACACGTCTTGCATAATCCCTCTTCGAGGCGTACATGAATCGTGTCTACGCTTGGGCCGTCCATCAGCACCCCGCGTACGGCCACACCGTATTGCTGATCCGCGACCAGGACATGGGTTCCCTGCACCACGACTGGATTTTCGGGCATAACGGGTTCCTCTACCGGCGCGGCGGCTGCTGGTGGGACGGAGCCGCATGGCACCGGCCTGGCCAGGTCGTGGACCGCGCCTACGAGAAATACGATGGCCGCCCGGTGAAGGACGCCCTCACCGTCGCGGCCGCGGACCTCCTGGACCGCCCGACGGAACCGGGCAACTCCCGGATCGCGAAGATCGCCGACTTCACCGCTCCCACTGAACCGCTGCCCCACTGGCGCCAACACCTTGCCCTGTGGGCCTCGTCCCGCCGGCACGGCTCCCTGCCATTCGACGAGTGCGTAATCGACCTGCGGGCACCGGAGCTCGAACCGACCCGCCTGGTCGACCGGATGGGCCTGGCACAGATCGTGGGGTTGGCACTCGATGACCTGCCCGACCCGAAGTACAGCCGTAGCCGTCTGCCCGCCCCCCAGACCGAAACCGATGAAGGCCCGCGCTGGTCCCGCCCGTCGCTCGCGACTGGGCTGAGCAGCACCGCAGGACCCACGGACCGCAGGCGCTCCTGTCCGGCACGACGGCATTCGGCTCCCAGCAGCCGCTCGGTCTCATCGCTGATCACAACCACCTGACAAAGATCATCAGCGACAGCATCGAGGACGCGGACAGCCGACAGCAGAAGCGTGGTCTCGGTCGCGGCAAGACGAAGCACGAGGAGACCGCTGCGCAGCTCGCCTGGTGGCCCGCAGTCGCCCTCAGCGATGACACCGACGGCTTCATCCGCGTCTCGGCCCTGCGCACCACGCTGGTCGAAGCGGTCATTGGAGGTCTGGCCGAAGACGTCGAGCGGGCAGGGAAGGCGAACAAGGCCGGTGTCTCCCTCGGAGACATCAGGACCGACGTCGTTACGCTCCTCGACTGGTACATCCTGCGGGAACCGGCCGGGACGCCGACGCTCTTTGGCGAGATCTGTCTGCTCGCCCGCCTGCGTCTCGGGCTTGATCCCAGGGACGTCGGTGGCCTCCTGCGGCGATCTCTTCACCTCGACAGCCAGTTGGACGGCGAAACGGTCGACGCCCTCCTGGACCTGGCACTGCCGCCCTCCGCGACAAGAGCCGAGGACTGCTGAACGGCGGGTGTTGTCCGAGAACCGTGACGAACTCCCCGCCCCGGCACCCTCGATCTCAGCGAAGGCTCCCAAGCCGCACTCGCCGACCCGGCCAGGTTGGTGCTCGGACGGAGGGCAGCCCCTCAGGTCCTGGGCGATCTCGCGGCGGGGAGCAGCCGGCGCAGTTGATGCCGCCACCGAGGGGGCACGTGTCCCGCCGCAGGATTTCTCTTGCCGCGTTGTAGTGAGTCTGCCGCCCAGCCCGTTCACGCCGAAGGGCGAGCGCCCGACGGGTCCGGCCTGGTACGCGACACCCACCGTCGCCTACGCGATGGAGCTCGGCTACGACGTACGTTCGGTCGAGGCCTACGTGCGCTACGACAACGGCCGCTACCTGGACGGCTGGTACAACCGGCTGCGCGACGCCTACCTCGCCACGATGGCCGACCTCGGCATCGACGCGGACCTGTCGCCGGCCGACTTCCTCGCCGCGATGGACGGCTACAAGGACCGCGACCCGGAGCTGGCGATCGTCGTCTCGGCCATCAAGGCGACGGTGAAGGGCGGTCTGGGCAAGCTGCGCGAGCGCCCGCGGGGGGAGGGTTGGCGTCCGGGCGAGCCGTGGCGGGCGCTGTCGCGTCCGACGTGGCGGCCGGACATCCGTGCGGCGGTCATCTCCCGCACCCGGATCAACCTGCACCGGAAGATCGTCAAGCACGCGGCGTTCACCGGCCAGTACCCGGTCGCGGTCCTGTCCGACTGCGTCGTCTACGCGGCAGGTGGCGCCAGCCCGTTGGACTTCCTGCCCTACCGGGACGGCAAGCCGCTGCCTGGAGGCTTCAAGCTCGGTATCAACCCCGGCCTGGTCAAGCACGAGGGCACCCAAAGTGTTCTGTGGGGCGAGGAGGTCCGGGAGCGGTTCGACGCACCGGAGCTCAACCTCGCCCGGTACATCAAGGACGGCACCGTCACCGACGCCGACAACGGCGAATAGGGGAGTGGGCAGGCGATGAGCATGTTCGGGGACGGCCTGGACGCCGCGGTGCACAAGGCGTTCACCCGCCCGGCACCCAAGACCGCACCCGCGCAGATGCGCTACCTGGTCAAACAGCTGGGCGGAACCAAGGCGGTCGCCCAGATGCTGCGGATCTCCCAGCGCACCGTCGAACGGTACGTGAAAGACCAGATCAAAAAACCCCGCCCGGACCTCGCCGCACGCCTGGAACGCGAGGTGAAAGCCCGCTGGCAGCCCCAGATCCGGGCCAAGGCCCGCAAGAAGGCAGCGACCACCGGCGGCATCGTCATCGACACCCGCGCCCGCCTCGGCTACACCGCCCCTCTCGGCACCACCGACCAGGACCGCATCCGCCACCTCACCGTCGCCCTCCCGCCCCGCTACGCCGCCCGCCTCTTCGACGCCCAACAGGCCGGCGCCAGCGACTCCAAGCTCCAGGAGATCGCCGCCGAAGCGCTCAGGGAGGTGTACTTCCAGGACGGTGGCCGCCGCGCCGGGAGCCTTTTCTGATGCACCGCTGGGCTGCTCCGTGCCGGAAGCCCAGCAGGTAGAGCTAGTCGCCGCGGTAGGGGGAGGAACGCAGAGCATTTTCGTACAGCTCGACCAGGCGCTCGTGTGCGTGCTGGGGGAACGGCACGCCGGACTCCCGGACTGTATGCACCAGATCCTCGATGAACGGGCTGGGGGGATGCTTGTGCCGCTGAGATATCGCGATGGGGGAGCTGGGATTCATATGGGTGCGGGCGGCGTAGCTTCGCATCGTCATCTTCAGCGAGGCGAACAGCGTGCCCAGTGCACTGGCGAGTTCCTCCGGCTCGGGCCGGACGCTGCGGTCCGTGAGGGCCTCGTGTTTCTTGATCAGCACGACGCACTGCTGCGCCTTGACCGCGCCAGACTCTGTCCCTGTCGGTCGGACGGGTGGACGTGTGCGCCTGACGGTGGCTGAAGGGCGGGTCGTTGCGGAGATGCCGGTTGCGGACGTGTGAAGCCGGGTGAGTGCCTGCGAGGTGATCTGGTGCCACATGTTCAGGAAAGCGCATTGCGCCTGTTCGGAGGTGACGGCGATCGGCACGCCCTGACTGAGCCAGGACCGCATCCGCCACCTCACCGTCGCCCTCCCGCCCCGCTACGCCGCCCGCCTCTTCGACGCCCAGCAGGCCGGCGCCAGCGACTCCAAGCTCCAGGAGATCGCCGCCGAAGCGCTCAGGGAGGTGTACTTCCAGGACGGTGGCCGCTGCGCCGGGAGCCTGGAAGAAGTCCGGTTCACAGACGTGGAGCACCTGGAGTTCGAGCTGTAGCAGCCATGTCTGGAATAGCCTGCGCCCCTGGGCGTGATCCCCGGCTATCCGGAGTTCGTGCCTGCGTTACATCGTCGGCTGGGGGGAGCGGATGACGTCTCAGGCCCGTGGCGGATCGGGGTGGTGGGCGTGGATGGTGAGTCTGGTGATCTGGTCTGACTGGATGACTGGGCCGACAGCTCTTCAGGGAGGTGCACGGTGAGCTGGACGCCGGCCCCAGGCCGTTCGCGGCCTCCCTGGACGTCTCCGGCATATGGGCCCCGACCGCGGTGTTCACCGCTGCCGGGGCCCATATGCCCTCTGCCGCCCAGCAGTTCGTTGCCCTGGCCGAACAGACCGCAGCCCGCCTTGTCCGTGGCCGGGGGCAAGGAGCTGTCGCCGGCGCAGTGCGTGTTGTACGCGGGCGTTGCCGGGCCCTGCGCTAGAAGGTCAGGTTCCAGGCGTCGATTTTGCCCGTGTCGGAGGCGGCGTTGTCGTTGACGCGCAGTTTCCAGGTGCCGTTCGCGACCTCCGAGGAGGCGTTCACGGTGTAGGTCTGGGCGATGTTGTCGGCGCTGCCACCGGCGTGGTTGTGCAGCGTGAAGACGGTGCCGTCCGGCGCCACCAGGTCGACCTTCAGGTCACCGATGTAGGTGTGCTTGATGTCCACACCCACCTTGAGGGTGGCCGGGGCGTTGCCGGTCACGCCGGTTACGGCTATGGGGCTCTCCACGGTCGCGTTGTCGTTGATGGCGAGGTCCGCGAGGTTCTCGAAGTACTTACCGGGCGGCGGGGTGGTCCCGACAGCCTTGAGGGCGTCGACTTGTCCTTCGCCGAAGAACGCATTGCTGGCCGTCGTGCCTGTGCAGCGGCTGTCCGAGGGGCAGGCGATGTCGTTGGCCTGGGCGGCCAGCTTGGCGCGGATCTGCGCCGGGGTGATGCCCGGGTTGGCGCTGGCGATGAGTGCCGCCACGCCGACCACGTGCGGGGTGGCCATCGAGGTGCCGCTCTTGCTGCCGTAGCCGCCGCCGGGGACGGTGGAGTACACGCTGCTGCCCGGCGCCGCGACGTCGATGACGCTCTGCCCGTAGTTGGAGAACGAGGCCTTGGTGACACCCGTGCCGTTGGCCGCGACCGTGACCACGCCCGGCAGCTCGGTCGGGATGTCGAGGCAGGCGTTGGTGATCGTGCGGGTGACCGGCGTCGAGTCGTTCGGGCTCGCGGAGTCGGTCGTCTTGTGGGCGAGGTCGTAGTTCTCGTTGCCCGCGGCCGCGATCTGGAGGGAGCCCTTGCCCTCGGCGTACTCCTGGGCGCGCTTGACGCCCTCGATGATGGCGGCCTGGTCGACGTTGTCCGGGCAGTTGAACTGCCACGGGTCCGTGTAGTAGCTGTTATTGGTGACCTTGAAGCCGTGGTCACCGGCCCAGACGAAGCCGCAGATGGTGTTCTCGGCGAAGAAGAAGGAGTTGCCCGGTTCAGCGACCCGGACCGCGGAGATCTTCACCCCGGGGGCCACGCCGACGACGCCCTTGCCGTTCTTTGCCGCGGCAATGGTGCCCGCTACGTGGGTGCCGTGCGTGTCGACGTCCCGCCAGGCGCCGACACGGGTGTCGGGCTTGCCGTAGGCGCAGGAGACCGAGTCGGCCGCGTCGAAGTTGGGCGCCAGGTCCTGGTGCTGGTCGTCCACACCGGTGTCCAGGATGCCGACTGTGACGGAGGCGGAGCCCGGGTTCACGGCCCAGGCCTGGTCGGCCTTGATCTGGCTCATGTCGGCCCGGACCGGTTCTCCGGCCGGGGTCGAGGCCTGGACCGGATTGGCCGGGAGCGCCGGGTTGTAGGCGTCGGCCGGGACGTCCGAGGTGCGCGTGGCGCCGACCTGCTGCACGCCGGCGACGCCGCGCATGGTGGCGGCGAATCCGCTGAACGCCGAGTGGGCGACGATCACGCCGATGGCGTCGAAGTTCGAGAAGACGGTGCCGCCGTTGGCCGCGATCGCTGAGCGGACCGCCGAACTGTCACCGGGGGCGGTGATCACGAGGTAGGCACGCGTCCCGGCCACCCAGGTCGCACTCTGGGAAGCCGGCACGGCGGCCGGAGCGTGGGCCCTGGCGGCTGGCACGGAGGAGGGGCCGACGGGGAGCGTGCCCGCGAGGGCGCCCGGGGCACCGAACGTGAGGGCGGCGCCGAGCGTGGCCGCCAGGACCAGCGTGCGTCTAGTCCGGCTGGATATGTGGGGTATCAAAGCGTCCTCCAGAGACGGCCCGGCCGTGCTGAGGGCACCGGCAGGGCCGTACGAATCGAGTGGTGGATGCAAGATGTCAGGCGCGTGCTCCCGTACGGAAGTACCTTTCCGTACAGGAGTGTTATAGGCGAATGACTGAAAAGGGACGTACTCCGGGCATCGAAGGGTCGGGATCCACCGCGAGCTCGGCGACGTCGACCGCGCCCTGGCGTACGCCGCCGACCTCGTGCCGGTGGCTGGGCAGCAGCACGGGCCTGCCCGCCAGCGGGCGCGTCACCGAACTGCGGGCGCACCTCGGTCAGTCACCACGCAAGCAGCCGGTCCACCCCGTCGATGGCCGGCACCAGGCGGCGTCCGGCCTGTGCGGTCACCCTGCGCGACGGAGACCAGCGTCCGGAACCCGTCCCACTTGGGCTCCGCAGCGCAGCCCGGTCGTAGATCGGGCTCGGGGTCAACTGCGTTGTGTACGCGGCAGGCGGCGTCAGCCCGCTGGACTTCCTGCCCGCCCGGGACGGCAAGCCGTTCCCGGGCGGCTTCAAGCTCGGCATCAACCGGCGCCCAAGAGCGCGCCCGCGCAGATGCGCTACCTGGTCCAGCAGTTGGGGGGCACCAAGGCGGTCGCGCAGATGCTGCGGATCTCCCAGCGCACGGTCGAACGGTACGTGAAGGATTCCTGGTGCCCGAGTTGGCGATCCCGCACACTCACCCGGGAGCCGAACTCTTGGTGCTGGAAGGGCCGCACACTGTCGCTCGCGTGTGCATCGAGAGCTTGGTCGCCCACGGGTAGAAGGATCCGATCAGGCCGCTGTCTCGAGCCCAGGCATGAGGGCAGGCAGCCACGCGAGCTGCACGAGCGCGTCGGGCTTGTCGCGGGCCCCACTTGCCCACGTTGGAGGGGTAGGACCGGACGGCGGCGACGTCGGCCGCGCGCAGATGGTTCTTACTGATGGTTTCGGAATGAGGCCTGGAGTTGCCTCAAACCGATGATGCCGCAGGCGATTTGGTGCACGCCGAGGTGGAGGTCGGCGCGTATCTCGTAGCGGATGTGGAGTCGTTTGAACTGGTGGAGCCAGGTGAAGGTGCGCTCGACGACCCATCGGGTCTCCGGCGTCGACTGCGGAGCGGGCGAGTGCGACGGCCGGCATGCCCCTGTCGTCTGGGTCGACTACCGCTTGGACCCGGAACGCTCACGGTGCGGACTGGAGCCGTTAACTAAGGCGTGCCGGCCGCTACTCGATGGTGCATTACTATGCGCAGCCGGCAGGACAGTAGGAGGGGATGGCATGAGAATGCGTATGCGTGCGGTTGCGGCCGCAGCTGCCGTGGTTGCGGGACTGCTTCCGTTGGGTGCGGGCGCGGCGTCCGCAGAGCCATTGGGTGCTCACACGAAGGCGGTCCATCAGATTGGGACCATGAAGGAGTGGGGTAGCGGCATACACAAGTCCTACCGCCGGGGTAACACCGTCTACCTCACCATGTACTACACGCAGAAGACACCGGACACGATGGTTCCGCTCGGCTACGGCCTGTCCTTGTGGACCTACTCCGCTCCGGGCGAGAAGCAGCTCAGAGGGATCACGGCGACCTGGTGGAACCCCGTGCGCCACCGCTGGGAGAAGCCCAGCTACACACAGCCCAACGGGCTCCTGGGCTTCGACCTCCCCAACAACTCCACCGTGAAGCTCGCCCCTGGCAAGGTCGGGCACGTCTACGTCCGTGTCACCTTCGGCAAGACTGCCTACACGGGTCTGTGGCACTTCGAGCCGATGGTCACCGCCTACTCGATGCTCACCCCCAAGGGCGCCTACGACAACGGCTTCGTGTCGGATAGCAGGAGCCAGTACACCTCTACGCTGCACCCCTAACCGGGATCGTGCATCACGGCCTGACGGCCACGCCGGCAGGCCGTGATGAGAGGCAACTCACGGTCCGCGCTCTCCTCGACGGTCCGTACGACCGGAACGATCTGGCACCGTACACGGACGTCACTCCCCAGCGCGTTTCGGACATCGCGAGCGGCCACCGCAACTCGGCGGGCCTCGCCTGCAAAGCCCGCGCCCAGGCGTGACACCTGCGCGAGCCCGCAACGTTCGCCTGACCGTGATCCGCTCCCTGTTCTCCTACGTCGCCCTTCAGCACCCCGAACACGCTCTGCTCATCCAGCGCGTCTGGGACATCCCACCGAAGCGGTTCGACAAGCGGACCATGACGTTCCTGACCAGTGACGGGGTCGACGCGCTGCTGGCGGCACCGGACCCGAAGCGCTGGGAGGGACGACGCGACAAGGCCATGCTCGCCCTGGCCGTGCAGACCGGCCTGCAAGTCACCGAACTCACCAGCCTGAACTGCGACGACATCACCATCGGCGACGGCGCTGCCGTCCACTGCGAGGGCAAGGGACGCAAACAACGCACCGTCCCGCTCGACCGCCCCGTTCAGCACCTCCTGCGCTCTTGGCTGAACGAACGCGCCGGACATCGCGGCGACCCGCTGTTCTGCACCCGCAACGGGCGCCGCCTCAGCCGCGACGCCGTCGCCCAACGCCTGAGTACCCACACCGCAACCGCCGCGACGACCCGCCCGTCCCTGCTGGAGAAGAGCATCGACCCGCACGTCCTGCGGCACAGTTGCGCCATGGCACTGCTGCAAGCCGGAGTCGACACCACCGTCATCGCGCTCTGGCTCGGCCACGCCGGCGTCCGATCCACCGACGCCTACGTCCACGCCGACATGACCATCAAAGAGAAGGCCCTGGCCCTCACGACCCCCGCGACAGCCCGGCCCGGTCGTTACCGTCCCACCGACTCCACCCTCGTGTTCGTCGACAGCCTCTGACGCGACCAGACCAGAGCTTCCTCCCAGGTCATGCCACACTCAACGCGTGACAACGCCCGAGGAAGCGCCCGCAGCAAGCCCGCCCGGCGGCGGCCCGTACGCCTGTCCCTGCTGCAAGCTCCTGACACTGGAAGCCCGCGGACACTTCCAGATCTGTGACGAGTGCAGTTGGGAAGACGATGGCCAGGACGACCCGAACGCCGACGAGGTCTGGGGCGGCCCCAACGGGTCGGAAAGCCTGACCGACGCGCGTCTCCGCTATGCGCAATACGTCACGACAACGAGGGCAACAGATCCGAGATCAGCAGCGAACGGCGGGCCGGGCAGGTGGCGCTCACGCCCCAGGCGTCGTCGCAGCTGAGCGCAGATTCCAGTCCGCACCGGAATTCTTCCTCTGCCCTATCCGGCACCGCAACCATGCAGAACAGAACAGCCGTCGCGGGAGCTACAGCCTCGTGCAACGCCAGCACACTCGGCATAGTCACAGCCTCGGCATGGGTCCAGGCACAAAAGGTCGATCTTGCTGTAACGGGCGATCACCGAGGACTGGCGGCGGCCCGCGTCGGCTTCCGCGAGCTCGTTCACCAGTGTGCTGGTGGTGGTGTCACGCACCGACAGGCTGGCCTCGGCGATCGCGGTGCCGTATCAGTACGGCTGCTTTGACGGCTTCGTGGTGGACCGGCGCTAGCGCGGGGTCGCTCAGGTTGTCCGCCTGGTCCAGCAGCCACAGACCGGCGGAAGCCTCTCGGCGGGCCTCGGCGGATTACCGTACGTTGATCGCGAGTCTTGTGGCCATCGTGGTGAGGAAGGCATGCCTGTTCTTTACCGTGGACCGGTCGTGGTTCTGCCAACGAAGCCAGGCATCCTGGAGGACGTCATCCGCTTCACCGGCGCTGCCGAGTATCCGGAGGGCGACCCCGTGCATCTGGCCACGTGCCTCGTAAAGTGCCGCTTCCGCTTCACCTAGGGCGTGTCCGCAATGTCAGGTCGGCCAGAGCCGAAGGCAGGCGAGGGTGACGAGGGCTTGGTAGTGCCGGGCGCGTTTGTCGTAGCGCGTGGCCAGGGCCTTGTTGTGTTTGAGCTTGTTGAAGCAGCGCTCGACGACATTGCGGCGGCGGTCGGCGGTCTGGTTGAGCCGGCAGCGGTTTTCCCCGCGCCGGAGGCGGCAGTTGGCCTGGTCGATCCGTTCCGGGATCGCTGCTTTGATGCCGCGCCTGCGCAGATGGGAGCGGATCTTGAGGGATGAATAGCCCTTGTCGGCAGCTACCTGCGCGGGACGGGTTCTGGGGCGTCCCGGCCCGCACCGCTCGATGCGGATGCGGGCCATGGCCTGTTCGAACTGGGTGCAGTCGTTGACGTTGCCGGCGGTGAGGGTGAAGGCCAACGGGCGCCGCTGTCCGTCGCAGGCGAGGTGGATCTTCGTGGTCTTGTGTCCTGAACATGAAAGGGAGTTGGTAGTAGGGCAGCTTCTGGAAATGGTGCTGTGCGAGAGATGAAG
>NZ_JBHVPP010000043.1:0-29043 GCF_042887295.1 Streptomyces sp. NPDC057950 | reverse complement strand
CCGCGTCTGGGGGGGGGGCCACCACCCGGGCCCCGGGGCCGGCACCCCCGTAACCGCGTCAGCCCGGGGGCCGTTCCCCCCCCGGCACTCCGGGGGGGGGAAACGGCCCCCGGCATGAGGGACCCGGGACGGACCCCGCTGGGTCAGGCGACCGACGGATCGAGCAGCCCGCTGCGCAGACGCTTCAGGATGCGGGTGATCAGACGGGAGACGTGCATCTGCGAGATGCCGAGCTCCTCACCGATCTGGGCCTGGGTGCGCTCCTCGACGAAACGCATGTGGATGATCTGGCGCTGACGGTCGTCGAGGCCGGCGATCAGCGGCGCCAGGGAGTTGAAGTCCTCGACCAGTTCGAGCGCGGGGTCGTCCTCGCCGATGAAGTCCGCGAGGACGCTCTCGCCGTCGGCGCCGTTGTCGGCCGTGAGCGCGGCGTCCAGGGACGAGGAGTTGTAGCCGTTGGAGGCCTTGCGAGCCTCGATGACCTCTTCCTCGGAGAGGGACATCAGCGCGGACAGCTCGCGCGTGGTCGGGGTCCGGCCCAGGCGGGTGCGCAGCTCCTCGGTCGCCTTGGCCAGCTCGATACGGGCCTCCTGCAGACGCCGGGGCACGTGGACCGCCCAGCTGGTGTCGCGGAAGAAGCGCTTGATCTCCCCGACGATGTACGGGACGGCGAAGGAGGTGAACTCGACCTCGCGGGTGAGCTCGAACCGGTCGATCGCCTTGATGAGCCCGATCGTGCCGACCTGGACGATGTCCTCCATCTCGTCCTGGTTGCGGCTGCGGAAACGGGCCGCCGCGTACCGCACGAGGGAGAGGTTCATCTCTATGAGGGTGTTGCGCGCGTACTGGTACTCGTGGGTGCCTTCCTCCAGCACGGCCAGCCGGTCGAAGAACTGACGCGACAGAGTGCGCGCGTCCTTCGGGCTGACCTTCAAAGGCTCGTTGATCAGGGGGAGTGCCTCCCCATCGGCCGTCACCGCACGCCGTGCCGCATCCGTTGCCATCGCTGCCGTCACGGCTGCCATGCGATCCACCCCAAATCGTCCGAAGGAACTGAAGACAGGGCTCGTCTGCCCCGCCCTATGCGAGTCATGCCGGTCGACACCACGAAATTCTTGAACTTCTTCGTGCCGCGGTGCGCCGACGCCGGTTCACGCATCCCTTCCCGCGGGACGGGCCGTCCGGATGCACCCTGTCCCGACGGATGACGGATGACGGATGACGGATGACGATGACAGATGGGTGAAGGCCCGGACCCGTCGCCCGGGTCCGGGCCTTCACCCGCGGGAGTGTCCACCTACGGCTACTGCTGCTCCCCGCCGCTCCGCCCGGTCAGCTGCGCCGCCTGACGCTCCGTCCGGGCGTCGGCGTTCGCCAGGGTTCCGCCGGAGCTCTCGAGGTGGGCGCGCACGAACCACTGGAACTGCTCCAGCGAACGCAGCTGCCCGATGAGGAGGTCCTCGGTCACCGGATCGATCTTGCCGATCTCGGCGACGGCCGCGCGGTGCTCCTCGATGATCCCCGTGTAGACCAGATCGAGGGCGCCGAGATGGGCGATCGCGTCCGCCCTGCCGACGCTGTAGTCGTCCCAGGTGCGCTCGGCCACCAGGGCGCCCGGAGTGCCGTGGGGCACCCCGCCGAGGGCGGAGACGCGTTCGGCGGTGTCGTCGGCCATGCCCCGTACCGAGTCCACCTGCGGGTCGAGCATTTCGTGCACGGCGATGAAATGCGGGCCCACGACGTTCCAGTGGATGTGCTTCAGGGTGAGGGAAAGGTCGTTGAGCGCGTGCAGGCGTGTACGGAGCAGATCGATGATCCTGCCGCCGTCGCTCGTGCTGATCCCGGGAATCGTGTAGTTCGGGGCTGTCGAAGATGCCATGATTTTATTCTTTCTTTCGCGTCGTATTCCCTGCGGGAGTTCTCGGGATGCCGCGTCGACGGCGTGGCTACCAGCGGTACCAGCGCCCACGGCGGCCGCCGGCCACCCCGGGGCGTACCACGAATCCGAGGAGCCGGACGGTCAGCACGATGACAGCGATCCACCACAGGGCCTGGACGGCGAAACCGGCGCCGAAAAGCAGCAGGGCGAGCAGAAGGACCACGGTCAGGGGAACCATCGGTATCGACCTCCAGGACGTCAGGTGCCCCGGTTCCCTTGGGTCACACATTCCCCCGGAGTTCAGAGACGCCTTGTCCGCGCGGAGTCTGACGGGTCGGCGCCGCCGTGTTGCGCGGCGCGGGACGTGCGGCTCGCCGCCTCCTTGCCGCGATCGACCGGGTTCGGCCCGGACAGCGATCCCCTTCGGGCGCGAACGGAGGCCGCGTCGACGATCGCCGAGGTCCGGTGCACCTCGCCCGGGGGCCCGAGTCCGTCCAGCACCGCGCTGTGCGGCCGAGGCCACGGGCCGGCCGCGGTCCGTACCGTGAAGCGGCGATGCGCGGGGGCGGGCGACGTGCCGAACGTCGGCGGCGGACGGCGCCAGGTACAGCCGCTCGTCAGCGCGTACACCACTGCCGTGAACACGGCCCGCTCGTCACACGGAGCGGTCCCACCGTCTTGCCGAGCAGCGACAAGTTCCGAGCCTTGACCGGTGCGGCCGACCTGGCGGCCCGCTCGGCCTTCGCGCGGTGGACCGTACGGGCTTCCTCGTCGACCGGCTGCCGGTGGTCTCAGGATCCCGCGCGGGCCCTGGTGGCGGGGGCTCAATGGCGGCCTCGGGACACGCCGTTGGGACCTGTTCTGAACGGCTGGACTTGGGTGCGGAGACCCCTCGTGGCCCGGCCCAGACGTCATTCGAACGGCTGAACGACTTTCTGGTGACTGGCTCGTTGTCCTGTCGTGAGCATCGTCGATGCGGAGATGAGGAACCGATGAGCCGACAACGCAAGGGGCGCAGGCACCGCACGGTGAACATGACGCCGCGTCCGGTCGGACGGGCCGGGGTACCGCGTGCCGTGCCACCGGTGACGGCCGGTCGTGAGGAAGTGATGGCCGGTCGTGAGACGCCGGCGACCGGGCACGCGGCGCGGGCGACCGGGACCGGTCGTGGGGAGCCGACGGCCGGTGGCGAGGAACCGAACACCGGTGGCGAGGCACCGGCGACCGGTGGCGAGGGCGTGTCGACGGCCGCCCGTGCCCCGCTTCCCGAACAGAGTCAGGGGGACGAGGAGCATCCCGCCGTTCTGCGCAGGGTGCGGGAGAGCGGACTGAGCCGCCATGCGGTGCGTACGTGGGAGCAGTTGGCGAGCGCCGGGGTGAAGGGGTCCGGCCTGGACGAACTCTGCGCGGCCGTCGGCTTCCAGGAAGCCACCGTCCTGCGGCATCTGAAGGGGCTGGCCGACCAAGGGCTCGTCGTGCGGGAGGAGTCTCTCTGGCGGGCGGCCGGCGCGGGCCCGGAGCCGGGAGCGCCGGAGCGCGAAGAAGCGCCCGAGCCCGTCGTCTCCTAGCGACCCCTTCAAGGCGCGCCCGGTGAAGGTCTCTCCTCCGCCGGGCGCGTCCCTGTCCGTCAGATGACCGAGATGCCCGCATTTCTTCCGGGTGGGCGACGAGACCGCCCATGAGGTTGTGTCGGCAGGCGGCTTGGGGGCATCCGGAGGTCACCATCACTTCGGAAGAGGAGACATCATGCTCGGCATCGTCGCGGCGGTCCTGCTGTTCATCGCGTTCCTGATCAATGCCGCCGACATCTCGACGAATGACGTGTTCACGTCAACCAATGTCATGCTCATAGGACTGGCCCTGCTCGCTCTTCACGTCGCGGGCATCGGCAGTGGCTGGGCGGCCCGTGGTCGCAGGCGCTGACGCGGGGCGGGTGGAGGATACGCGAACGCCGGTTCGGCCGTGCGGCTTGACGGGACTTGTGGGGGGTGACTTGCAGTCACGCGGGCCGACGCGAGATGGTTGCCGGAAGGAAACTGTTCTCGTCCTCGGAAAGAAGGTTGTGGGCACGCAGTCACGCGCCCTTGCTCGTGGACACTGCCCAGCAGCATCCCTCCGGCCCGCGCGGTATCGATTCCGGTACGACGTGGGGCGCCGCCCCCTACCCCGTTCTGGTCGCCGATCAGTCCGGTGACGTCGTCGAGGTGAACGCGGCGGCGGCCGTCCTGTTCCCGAGCGCCGTTCCCGGCGCCTGGCTGCGCTGTGTGGTCCCGGCGTGGATCGCGGACGCGCACGCGCGAACCGGCTCCCCCGCCGTGGAGCCCGGGGACGGCATGTCCGGACCTGTCGCGGTGGAGCGCGGGGACACCGAGTCCGGAGCTCCCGCCGTGGACCCCGGGCATGCCGTGTCCGGACCTCCGTCGTCTCCCGTCCACGGACCGGTCGGTGACCGGACCTTCGAGGCGCATCCCACCCGCACGGACGACGGTGACGTGATGTGGTGGCTCGTCGACGACACCGACCGGCGACAGGCCGAGGACGCACTCGCCGGCGAACGCAAGCGCACCGCGTTCCTGGCCGGCGCCTCCACCGCTCTGCTGTCGTCACTGAACGTCGAGCGCTGCATGGAGGTCACCGCCCGCCTCGCCGCCGAACACCTCGCCGACGCCGCCGTGATCGTCGCTCCGCCGCGCGGGCGGCAGGTACCGCTGACCTACTGCGGGCCCGACGGCGACGTCGTGCACCGGCAGGTCCAGGCCGACCTGGAGCAACTGCCCGGCCTGAGTGACGCCCTGCGCGGATTCCCACCCGTACCGTCGCGCTGGATCGACCCGGCCGCCCTTCCGGGGTGGGTCGTCCCCGACCGGTTCACGGATCCGGTCGGCTCCGCCGTCGTGACACCCCTGCCCGGCCACGGCGTACCCGCGGGCGCCCTCGTGCTGCTGCGCTCCGGAGGGCGACCTGCGTTCACCGAGAGCGAGGAGGTCTTCGCCCGCCTCTTCGCCTCCCGGGCCGGGGCCGCGATGTCGGCGGCCCGCATGTACGCGGAGCAGGCGGCCATCACGGCCACCCTGATGCGCGATCTGCTGCCGCCCCAGCTCCACAGCGTGCACGGCGTGGAGTTCGCCGGGAAGTACCTCCCGTCGGGCCAGGCCGACCGCGTGGGGGGCGACTTCTACGACGTCCACCCGGGCACCGACGAGGGGCAGGAATCCTTGGTGGTCCTCGGGGACGTGTGCGGCAAGGGCCTGGACGCCGCGGTGCTCACGGGCAAGGTCCGCAACACGGTGCAGGCGCTGCTGCCGTTGGCCGAGGACCACCAGCGGCTGCTGGGACTGCTCAACGGGGCGCTGATGAACTCCCATCACACCCGCTTCGTCACCCTGGCCCTTGCGTCCGTCGTCCGCAGCGGCGGGACGGTCCGTCTGCGGGTCACCAGTGCCGGACATCCCGCTCCGCTGATCGTCCGGGCCGACGGCGCGGTCGAGACGGTCGAGACGCGGGGGACACTGGTCGGCGCCTTCTGGGACATCAGTTCCACCACGGCCCATGTCGAACTGGCCCCGGGGGAGACCTGTCTGTTCTTCACCGACGGCATCACCGAGGGCAGGGGAGGCCCGCTGGGGAACGAGTTGTTCGGCGTCCGGCGGCTGGAGTCCGCGCTGGCCCGGTGCGCGGGCCTGCCCGCCGAGGCCGTGGTCGAGCACATCCAGATGCTCGCCGCGCAGTGGGTCGGGCGTGGCGGCCACGACGACATGGCGACCGTCGCGATCACGGCACCGCACCACGCGCACCTGAGCGCGGTGAACGGCCACACCCGGGGCAGGTACACCGCATGACAAGTCCGTCCGTCCGCTGCGACGACCGCGAGGGCGCCGTGCTCGCACGTGCCCGCCACCGCCTGTGGACGGCGGTCCGCGCCGGCGACGGACGTGGCGCCTCGGCCGCGGTCTTCGACGCCCTGGGACCCGCCACCGACGCTCAGACGGTTCTGCTCGGCGTGATCGCTCCCGTGCGGGTGAGGGCCGGCGCGGAACGCGCCGCGAACCGGCTGACCGTCGCGCAGGAACACACCGCCACGGCGATCCGCGAGCGGGTCGTCGGCGCCCTCACCCGGCACCCCGGGCACCGGAACGACACCCCGGAGAGCCCCCGCGTCACGGTGGCCTGTGTGGACGGCGAACGGCACGCACTGCCCGCCCGGCTCCTGATCGTCGCCCGCACGCGCCACCTGCTCCTCGACTTCGCGATGGACCTGCTGGCCGGGTGGTTCAAGGACTTCCCGCGGGCCCGCCGGACCCTGTGCCGGGCGCGGGAGGCGCTCGCCACCAGAACGCCGTCACCACAGGTCCCCGGCCATGGAAAGTCCGCATGACCCCTTCGGATCCCACGCCCTTGACGCTCACTGTCGAGACCGAGACCGAGGCCGGCACCGTCCTGGTCCGAGTCGCCGGAGACCTCGACTTCGAGACGTGCGACGAGCTGATGAAGGCCGTCGAGTGGTGTCTCGGCGACCGGCGCGACGCCGGCGAGGAACCGGCCGATCTGCGCGTCGACTTCTCCGGGCTCGGCAGCATCGACTCCATGGGCCTGTCCACGCTGCTGATGATCCGTCGGCTGACGGACCTGGCAGGTGTCCGACTCCATCTGGACGAGCGTCCCGTGGCCCTGGACCGGCTCCTGGGCATCACCGGCACATTCCACCACCTCACCGCGCCCCGCGCCGAGCGCGACGGTGAGCGACGGCCCGGCACGGGCTGACCTTCCGAACGGCTGTACGCGGCCGTCACGCGCCATGGCGAATACGCCGACGCGCCGGAATTTCCGCCGAATGCGATCCGGATAGCAGGGTATTTGCTGCTCTGGAGCACGCTGGAGGCGGTTTCCCCCCTCCCTCGTTCTCCCTCCACCGGGGTTTCCCACGGGTGAGTTCCCGGCGGAGCGAACCGGACACGCAGGAGGAAGAAAAGATGACGATCGAAAGAATTTGGTCGTATGCGCCGCATTTCCGCAGCCCGGAAGCGCAGGACCTCACGGGGTACGCCGTCGAGGCGACCGACGGGACGATAGGGCATGTGGATCGGCAGGCCGACGATTCCGGGATGCGCCACCTCGTCGTCGACACCGGTGTGTGGGTGTTCGGAAAGAGCGTCCTGGTACCCGTGGGCGTCGTCGCCGACATCGACTCGCACACGCAGAAAGTGACGATGACATGCACCAGGGACGAGATCAAGTCGGCGCCGCGGTTCCGGACCGACAGCGAGACCCTGGACCCCGAATACCTCGCTCGCGTCGGCAGCTACTACCGGAGTCTGCCACCGAGGCAGCCCGCCTGATGGCGGCCGCAGAGAGCGATCCCCGGGCCCGGGGCCGCCGGCGGTACGCGGCGCGGCCACCGCACGGCCCGGTCCCACGGAGTGGACGTCGTATCCGCAGGCGTGCATCCGGAGACCCTTCTCGTGCCGGAACGCACACGGGACACGCGATGCCCGTGGTGCCCGGCCTGAAGGGTGTCCCCGCACCAGCAGACCAGAAAGAGTGTTCAGATGCCCGACGAGTTGGAGGCCACCGTCACGTCCGCGGAGGCCCAAGACGCGTTCGTGGTGCGAGTCGGCGGCGACATCGACCACGAGAGCGCGCCCCAACTGGAGGAAGCCCTTGATCTCGCACGACGGGTGGGGGCCGCTCGCACGGTCGTCGACCTGTCGGGGACCGTCTTCGCGGACTCGTCGATCCTGCACGTCCTCCTGGAAGCGCAGCGCGCCCATCGGGCCTGCGGCACGTTCATGGTGGTGTGCGGGCCCTTCAGAGACATCGTCCGGAGGCTGTTCGACGTGACGGGAACGGAAGGGTTCTTCGTCCTCACCGACAGCGTGCGGGCGGCGATGACCGTGCCGGATCCGGCGGTCGGGCGATGAACGCGGCCGGCCTCCCACGGCAAGGTGCGACCCGCGAGGAAACCGTATGAGAGCAGCAGAACGCAGGGACATCACCATCACGGACCAGAACGACGCACTCCAGCGCACGTCTCTCGCCGCGCCGTCCGCCCGGCCGCCGACGACCTCGCCATCGGCGGCTCGGGCGGCCGAGGTGACGAGCCCCGCGTCGGCACGCCGGCATGTGGGGTCACTGGTGCGCCAACACTGGGACCACTGTGACTCCGCCGGTGAGCTGCGTCCGGAGGCCGTCGTCGACCTGCTTCTGGTGGTCTCGGAACTGGTCACGAACGCCATCCGCCACGGTGACGGCCTGGCCGGATTCCGGGCGACGCCGACCGGGGAGGGCGTCCGGCTGGACGTGCGCGACAACAGCGACGTCGTGCCGGCCGGCGCCTTCGGCCTCACGTCGGTTCCCGAGGGGTATCGGCCGAACGGGTACGGATGGCCCCTGATCAACCGCCTCGCCCGCGAGATCACCGTCGAACCCTCCCCGGGCGGCGGCAAGACGATCCGGGTCCTCGTCCCACTGACGTGACGGCGCGTCGGCGGCCGTCGCCGTGTCGCGGCGCCTCGCGGGACCGCGCCTCGCGGGAGACGGACGAGTCCCGTAGGCCGGGAAGGCCGCCCCGTCTTCCCCGCCGCCGCGACCGCCTGCGATGATCGTCGGCGGACCGTGTCCGCGCACGTGGGCGGTCGCCCGCCCGGACGTGTCCGAGCCGGACAGGGGCAGGATCCGACCTCGCCGATGAGGAGCCCGAGTTGACCTTTGACGTCGGCGCGTTGCGCGCCCAGATCCCCGCCCTGCGGGCCGGCCTCGCGCACTTCGACGGTCCGGGCGGAACACAGACGCCCGCCCCGGTCGTCGCCGCGATCGCCCGCGCGCTCGAAGGCCCCCTCTCGATCCGTGGCAGCGTGGCCCCGGGAGAGGAGAACGCGGAGGCGCTCGTCAGGGAGTTCCGGCAGGCCATGGCGGACCTGCTGGGTGTGCACCCCTCCGGGGTCGTCTTCGGCCGCAGTGCCACCCAGCTCACGTACGACTTCTCCCGGACGCTCGCGAAGGACTGGGCGCCCGGCGACGAGATCGTGGTCAGCCGGCTCGACCACGACGCCAACATCCGGCCCTGGCTGCAGGCCGCGCGGTGGGCCGGCGCCGAGGTCCGCTGGGCGGACTTCGATCCGGCGACGGGCGAACTCCCGCCGTCGGCCGTGGGTGAACTGCTCACCGAGCGGACCCGGCTGGTCGCCGTGACCGCCGCCTCCAACCTCATCGGCACGATCCCCGACATCCCGGCGATCGCCCGCCTGGTCCACCGCACGGGCGCCCTGCTCCACGTCGACGGAGTGCACTACGCGGCGCACGCCTTCGTGGACCTCGCGGAACTCGGCGCCGACCTCTTCGTGTGTTCGCCCTACAAGTTCCTGGGCCCGCACCACGGTGTCCTCGCCGCGTCCCCGGACCTGCTGGAGACGCTGCGGCCGGACAAGCTGCTGCCGTCCACCGACGTGGTCCCGGAGCGCTTCGAGCTCGGGACGCTGCCCTACGAACTCCTCGCCGGCACCCGCGCCGCCGTCGACCTGCTCGCCGGTCTCGCGACCGGGACCGGGACCGCGGAAGGACGCCGCGCACGCCTCGGATCCGCGCTCCGGTCGATCGAGCGGCACGAGCGGGAGCTGCGGGACCGGACGGAATCCGGACTGGCCGCACTGGACGGCGTCACGGTCCACTCACGTGCCGCCGAACGCACGCCCACCCTGCTCCTGACCTTCGACGACCGCGACGCGGTGGACGCCTACCACTTCCTGGCGGCACGGGGCGTCCACGCGCCCGCGGGTTCCTTCTACGCGCTGGAGGCGTCGCGGCACCTCGGGCTGGGCGACACCGGCGGCCTGCGTGTCGGATTCGCGCCGTACAACGACGAGAGCGATGTCGAGCGACTCCTGGAAGGCTTGGCCGCGTTCCTGAAGTCGTGACCTGGCCGGGCGGCAGGAACCACCCCCGCGCGACGCGGCTCACCGGTTGTCGGCGACGGCCCGCGTGCCCGGCGATCGGCAGGCCCGGACACCGGTGAGCCCCCGAGACCGGCAGGCTCCGACACCGAGACCGGTGGGCCCCTGCCGTCCGCGGGCTAGGGCGTGGTGCGAAAGTCCCGTCGTCCGCCCGGAGGGCGGCCCTCACGGCGTCCGGTGCGTGCTCTCGCTGTGCCGGGCGGAAGCCCGCGTACGGGACGTACTCGGGTTTTCGCCCGGTGCCGTGAGTGGGGGCACCTCCCACGTCCTTGAGGCAGTGGGGGAGCGTGCCGGGCGTCGCGAGGCAGGCGGGACCTTCGCAACACGCCCTAGTCCTCCGGCACGCCGAGCATCCGCAGCGCGTCGTCCAGGCGGAGCGGCCGCAGCAGTCCGGGTCCCGAGTCCCCGTCCCAGCCCGGTCCGCCGAGGAGGACCAGGCTCTGCGTCCGCGCTCCGCGTACGCCCCACCGTGTGCCGCGGACGTGCCGGGCGAGGGGCAGGTTCGCCGTGGAGCGCGACTGCGCCCACAGGACCACCGCCGAGGGACCGACCCGTCGTACGGCCGCGACCAGTGCCTCGGCGGGCACGGCGCCGCCGAGCATCAGGGCCGGCACCCCCCGCTCCGTCAGCACGGCGCCGAGTGCCTCGAGCGGCAGGGTGTGCGGCTCGTCCGGAAGGCAGGCCAGCAGGACGGGCGGGCCACCCGTGCGGGGCTTCCGCACCGAAGACACGTACACATGTCGCAGGGTGGCCGAGATGTGCCAGGACAGCAGGTGCTCGACCTCGACGTACCGGTCGCCCGAGGACTCCCACTTGCGGCCGACCGCGCGGAGCGTGGGCGCCATCACCTCGGCCCAGGCCGTCGCCGTTCCATGGGTCTCGACCACGGCCGTCAGCAGGTTCTGGACGGCCGCCGCGTCCAGCCGTACGGCCGCACGCGCCAGGCCCCGGCACTCCTGGCGTACGTCTCCGAGCGGCAGACCGGTCCCCGACCGCGAGGCGGGCGCCCCCGCGGGGTGGACCGTCGCGGGTGGTGCCTTCGCCGCCCGCGGTTCGGCCGGGGGCGGTGCGAGGGCGAGCGCGGGGGACCGGCTGCGGCCGCGGGCCCGTTCCTTCGCCGCGCGGGCGGCCTCGGCGGGAGGCAGACCCGCGGCCGTGAACCGGCACATCTCCTGGAGCATGGCCACGTCCTCGGCTGTCCACCTCCGGTGGCGGCCGTCGGTCCGCAGGGCGGGACCGATCCCGTACCGGCGGTCCCAGGACCGCAGTGTCGTGGGGGACACCCCGAGTTTCCGCGCCAGCGAACCGGTGGTCACACCCGCGTCCGCGGGTCGCGCGGTTGCCTGCTCGGTCACCTCCATGGGGCGCCCCCCACCGGCAGGGCGCCGGGCGGCGCCTGGGTACCGGAGCACGGCCTCGTGAGGCGCCCGAGCCGGCGGAAGCAGCGGATCGTCACCAGTGGTTCGCCTCGATTCGAGCACCGTCCGGGAGCGGCGGTCCGCCCGGCTCACCACGTCTTCGGCGTTCGGGGGCCCCGCGGATGCACGAGGACCCGGCCGCCTCGACCGGAGTCGGATCAGGAGTCGGATCAGGAGTCCCGGGCGGAGCCGTCGAGAAGCGCCCGCAGCACCACCTCGGGGTCGCAGAGCACCGACTGGAGCCTGGCCTCCTCGTACCCGTCGCCCAGGAGCGAGCGGGCGGTGTCCTCGTACCGCTCGCGCACCGGGCCCAGTTCCGGCGTTCCGCGCTGCGGATGCCCCACCGCGCCCCAGTACACCTCGCCGGCCCCGTACGCGGCGACCGCCGTCTCCGCCTCACCCCGCGCGGCGAGCGCCGACGCCAGCAGGTCCAGGCCGAGCGCGAGGCCGAAACTGTCGCCGATGTGCCGTTTCCCGTCCAGCATCGACAGGGCGTGGACGGTGGCGTCCTCGGGACGGTCCTCGAAGAGGGAGATCAGCGCCAACTGGTAGTCCGTGTACGAACGGGTCCACCACTCGCCGCGCTCGACGCAGCCGTCGCGCAGATCCTCCGCCTCCGCGCGCGCCTGCTCCAGCAGTCCTTCCGCGGTCAGGGCGAACACGCGCACCAGTCGGCACAGCACGCGGCCCGTGGAGGAGAACGCCGTCCCGCCCACGGCCGCCAGAGTCCGGTCCACCTCGCTCCGGGCCGCCATCGGAAGGCCCTGGAGCAGGTGGGTCAGCCCCAGCAGATACGCCGCCAGCAGGATCCCCTCGTCGTCGTCCTGGGCCTGCGCCCGGCGATGACAGAACCCGGCGAGCGTCCGGAAGGGGTCGCGCTCGCCGCGCAGGACACGGGTGACGCCCAGCGCCCACAGCGCCTTGGTCCTGACCGGCCCGGACTCGTCGGACAGCTTCAACGCGTCCTCCAAGTACGAGGCCGACTCCCGCAGATGTCCGCAGCAGCTCCAGAAGAAGCCGACGAGACCGGCCAGTTCGAGTGCCGCGCGTGGCCGGACGGAGAGCAGATGGTCGAGCGCCGCGCACAGATCGGCGTTCGCCCGGTCGATCCGCCCGTACCAGCGGGCCTGCTCCGGACCCGGCCAGCCCGCGTCGGCGTCGCGGGCCAGCTCCAGGAAGTACTGGGCGTGCCGGTCCGACAGCTCGGCGGTCTGGCCGAGTTCGTCGAGCCACATGCGCCCGTACTCCCGGACGGTGTCGAGCATCCGGTGGTGATCGCCGCTGCGCGACAGGACCGACTTCCTCACCAGCCCGGCCAGCGCCGTGTCCACGTCCGACGCGCGGAGCGGACCCCCGGCGCACACGGCGCGCACCGTGTCCGCGTCCACGACGTCACGGAACACGGACAGACGCGCCCACATCAATCGCTCCTGTGGCGTGCACAGTTCGTGACTCCAGCCGACCGAGGTCCGCACCGCCCGGTGCCGGGCAGGACCGGCGGGCAGGGCGTTCCCGCCGTCCGCCGCGATGTCCAGCCGCGATCCGAGCTCCCGTTCGACCTCCGCGAGCGTACGGTGCGACAGCTGCCCGGCGATCAACTCCAGTGCGAGCGGCATCCCTTCGAGCCGTTGGCACAGCCGGGCGACCGCGACCAGGTCCGCGGGGGCCGACAGCGCCGTTCCCGCGGCCAAGGCCCGGCGGCAGAAGAGTTCCACGGCGTCGGTGGCCGGTGGCAACGGCCCCACGGGGACGACGTGTTCGTCCGGCAGACCGAGCGGTTCGCGGCTGGTCGCGAGCACGCTCAGCGCGGGACAGGCATCGAGCAGGCCGGCGATCACCGGCCGGCAGGCGGCGAGCAGGTGCTCGCAGGAGTCCAGCACCAGCAGGACGTCCTTGTCCGCGAGCCAGGTCCCCAGGGCGTCCAGTGGCATCGTCGTCGTGTGGTCGGAGAAGTCCAGCGCGTCGGCCACGGTCGCGACGAGCAGCCGCTCGTCCTGGAGGGTCCAGAGATCGGCCCAGGCCACCCCGCGGGCGCCGGCGCGCAGGACGCGTTCCGCCGTGTGCAGCGCCAGACGGCTCTTGCCCACGCCGCCGACCCCGGTCAGGGTGACGAACCGGTGCCCGCGCAGGGCCTCGGCGAGACGGGTGAGTTCGTCGCGGCGTCCGACGAAACCGGGCGGAGCCTCGGGCAGGTTTCTCAGCACGCCCGACAGTCTGTCGTCCTGTGTCCCTCCGCGTCGCGGGGTTGGCCCGCCCGGTACCCGGACTTGAGGAGTCCGCTCCCGTCGACGCCGGGATTCTTCCGCCCGGGGCGCCGTCGACGGCCGGTCACTCGGCGGGTGAGGGCAGCCTGCTCCGTGACGGTGCCAGCGCCCATCGCACCACCGAGGTCACGGCGCCGCCGAGGGGACGCACGAACAGCCCGTCGACCACCGGGAGTCGGGGCATGCCGAGCTCCGCGGCGGCCCAGGAGGGCAGCAGGGAGACGGCGTTGGCGGCGAGGACCCCGTACGGCACGCGGGCGACGAGCGGCACGGGCGGGTTGAGCAGCAGGAAGCGCGCGGTGGCCCGCGCCTCGGGGGTGGCCCGCAGTTCACCCCGGTACGCGGCCAGTCGTGCGGCGAGCTCGGCGCGGTTCGTCGGCGGGTCGGGGACCCCGAGGGCGACGGCGACCCGGGCGGCGTCCGCGACGTACGCGTCACCGTCACCGTCGGACAGCGGGCGTACGCCGTAACGCTGGTGCGCGCGCAGGAAGCTGTCCGTCTCCGCGACGTGGACCCAGCCGAGCAGCCGCGGGTCCGAGGCGTGGTACGGCGTTCCCTCGCCGGTGACTCCGCGCACCCGCTCGTGGACCGCGCGCACCCGGTCGCAGGCCTCCTGCGCGCTGTCGGCGGTGCCGTACGTCGTCACCGCCAGGAACGTGCTCGTACGCTGCAGCCTCCCCCAGGGGTCGCCCCGGAAGCCCGAGTGGGCGGACACGGCGGCCATGGCGAGCGGATGAAGCGACTGGAGCAGCAGGGCCGAGAGCCCGCCGATGAACATCGACGCGTCGCCGTGCACCCTGCGGATGGGGCGGTCCGGACCGAACCACCGGGGTCCGGGCGTGCCGTGGATCCGGGCCCGGGTCGCGGGGCCCTCGGGTCCCGCGACCCGGGCGAAGAGGCTGTCTCCCAGCCGTTCGCGCAGGCGGGGGCCGTGCGGTCCGGTCGGTCTCGTCATGGTGGCCTTCCGTCGGACGGTGTTCCCGTCGGTCCCGCTGTACGGGCCTTCCGCCGTCGACGGCGGAAGGCCCGGGGGACCACGGTCCATTGTCCCTTCGGCCGGGGACACGGCACCGTCCCGTCATGGATTCCCTGCCCCACGCGCCCTCGGATGCGGTCATGAGCCGCTCCTTGCCTGCGACCGCTCCCCAGTGCCCCGCCACCGTTCCTCACCGTTCGTATCCCTCTCCGTTCGTCCTCGTGCTCCGGACTCCCGCGGGGAGCGGCGACAGAGTCGATGCAGAGTCGATGCGAGTTGCCGCCGCGCATCGAATCTCCGCATGGTGGCGGGGACGGAACGGCTCCGAACGACTGGAGCCCCCGACACCTCCGGGACGGGACGCCCTGACGGCGGGGCGAACCGTCCCGGAACCGGGGCGGATTCCGCCCGGCACGAGGAGCAGTCACCATGACCGCACAGCAGAGCACCGAGCGGACCCCCGACGCCGCGGTGCCGAGGACCGCGCAGGGTGAGTCGCTCACCGACGAGCAGATCGCCACCGGTTTCGCGGACGGCGACGAGCAGTGTCTGGCCGCCGCCTACCACCGCTGGGGGCGCCTCGTGTACACCCTGGCCCGGCGTTCCCTCGGGGACGCCGCCGAGGCGGAGGACGTCACCCAGCTCGTCTTCCTCGCCGCGTGGCGGGGGCGCGCCGGGTTCGCGCCCGAGCGCGGCGTCCTCGCCGCCTGGCTCGTGGGGATCACCCGGCGCAAGATCGCCGACGCGCTGACGGCCCGCACCCGGCGCGCCGACCTCGTCGCCGCGGCCGGCGCGGTGATGTCGGTGACCGCTCACGACTCCGCGTCCCCGGCCGACACGGTGCTCGACCGGGTCCTCCTCCGGCACGAGTTGGCCCGACTGCCCGCACCGCAACGCCGGGCCCTCAGCCTCGCCTTCTACGACGACCTCACCCACACCCAGATCGCGCAGCTCACCGGATGGCCCCTGGGGACGGTCAAGAGCCACGCCCGGCGCGGGCTGCACCGACTCGGCAGCCGGCTCAGGGAGGAAGCGGTCACCGGCGGCCGGCGCGGTTGACGCGTCAGAGCGGGCGAAGCGTCAGCGTGCAGGAGGCGTCAGCACGTACGGGACGTCAGCACATACGTGGCGTCAGCGGTACGGGGCGTCAGTGGTACGAGGCGTCAGCGTGAGGTCCGGCCGCCTCGGGTGACGCGCACGGTGCGGCCGTACCGCCCCCGACGCTCCGCTACGCGGCGGGACCCCGGGAGGGTGCGGTCTGCCGGGAGGACGCGGACCCAGGGGACGGCACGTCGCCGGTCGAGACGGGGACGCCGAGCGGGCGGGCCAGACCGACCACTCCCTCGTCCAGCCGCTGCAGATGCCGCAGGACACGCGTGGTGACCCGGTCGTGGCGGGGGCCGTCCGGTCCTTCAGGCTCCAGGAGGGCCGCGATACTCGCGCCGGTCTCGGCCACGCCCTCCGTGTCGTCGTCCTCGACGCGCGCGACGAGCACCTCGATGTTGTGCGCGATGCGCCGGCCGGCCCTCTTCAGACGCGGATCGGCCGCGATGGTCCTGCTGTGGGGGAGAAGTTCCGCCGTCGCCGCCAGAGAGCGTGCGTGATAGGCACACGTCTCCAGCAGGGCCACCAGATAGCGGGCCGTCTGGCGGCGGGAGCGCAGCGGCGTGATCGGATGGGTCAGCGGCTGGACGGAGGACCGCAGATCGTCCAGCGCCTTGTCGAGGTCCCGCGCCCTGTCCAGCAGATCGAGCGTGGGGCCGCCACTGAGCTGGTCCACCGCCGCGCCCGTGACGTCCCCGAGCCGGCGCAACACCGTGGCAAGCAGTTCGTCGGTCCGGCGGTCGGTGTGCACCGGCAGGACCAGGGCGGCCGCGATGACCCCGCAGACGGCGCCGAGCGCGGTCTCCTCGATGCGCAGGACCAGCACCGCGGTGCTGTAGGTGTTGAGCAGGGTGTACAGCAGGCCCAGCATCGCCGTGACGAAGAACGACATCAGGGCGTAGGACAGCGGCGCGGTGAAGAACATGGCGAAGATGAACAGCAGGACGAGCCCGAACGCCGTCCATGTGTGGGTGCCGACCAAGCCTGCCAGGAGGGCACCGGCGACGACACCGAGGACGGTGCCGATGAGCCGGCGGTACCCCTTGACGAGGATCTCCCCGGTGGACGCCGTGTTCAGGAACACGACCCAGCAGGTCAGTACCGCCCAGTACCAGCGCTGACTGGAGAGGAACTCGCCGCCGACTATGGCCAGCGCCGAGCCGACGGACACCTGGACCGCGGTCCGCGTCGTCGGTCGCTCCCAGCCTCTGCGGTCGCCCTTCTCCTGCTCGGCCTCCTCGGAACCGGCGATGGAGACGTCCTCGGCGTCCAGCTCCTCGCGGGAACGGGTCGTCGACGGAGTGTCGTCGGACTCGTCCTGCGGCCCGTCGAGAGCCAGCCGCAGACCGAGCACGGAGCGCGCCGTCTCGCCGATGCCGCGGAAGACGTCCTGCACGGCGGTCGAGGCCCGGGGCAGGTTCTCCTCGTCACGGTAGCCGAGGAGCCGGTTGCGCAGGTGGGCCAGCGCGGTGCCGCGGTCGTCGGTGATCGGGCGCAGGACCAGCAGGCGCAGCGCGTCGAGATCGCGGCGCAGGGTGGCGGTGATGCCGTCCTGGGCCCGTAGGCGGTCTCCGGCCGCGGGAACGGGGGCGTGCGGAAGATGCAGGGTGAGCGTGTCGGCCCGTTCCGCGCTGCGGGCGGTGAGCAGGAGCACGCCGAGCCGCTCGGCGGCGATCTCGGCGTCGGCGACACGGCGTTGCACGAGCGAGGCGGTGGCGCTGTCGCTGGTCCCCTCCGCCAGCTGCCCCTGGATCATCATGGCGCTCTCGTGGAGCCGGGCCGTGTGCCGCCGCAGATCCTCCAGGGCCTTCTCGACGCGGTCGGGCCCGGCGTCCAGCAGCTCGATCTGGGCGGAGACGAGCTGGGCGAGGCGGGCCCGGAATGCCTTCCGCAGCCGCTCCAGAACGCGTTCGGGCGTCTCGGGCACGACGACGAACCGCACCAGCGCGCTGCACACGAACGCGATGGCGAGCGTGACGCACAGGCCGGGCAGCGCGGAGAAGGTGGCCCTGACGAAGAGCGAGACGAAGTAGATCTGGAACCCGATGAGGCCCAGGGCGGTCCCGCGGTCCCCGAACCGGCGGCTGTACACGGCGGCGAAGATCAGCGCGATGAAGAAGACGTCGCCCACGACGACGGTCTTGTTGAGCAGCGCCCCCAGCGACATCGCGGCGAGCGCCACGGGCAGTCCGAGCAGGAGCGTCAGTGCCTGGTCGCGCCGCTGTTTGTCCTTGATGGCGAAGGTGCCGACCATGGCCGCCATGGCTCCTGCCACCATGTGCGTCACATCTACACTCAGGACGGTCAGTACGGCGAGCGTGAGCGCGATGGCGCCCACGGTCCGCAGTCCGGCCATGAGCCGCAGCAAGCCGGGATCCGATGCCTCGAATCGGTCCCAGATCCTTGTCCGGCCCGCCCGTGTCGCTGTCCTCACGCTGCCTTTCGTCCCCGCTCTCCGCCATGATCAGCGTTTCCCAGCATGGCACGACCGGCCGTCCGTGCCGTCGAGCGGGGGCCAAGGACTGCTCCATGGTCCCCGGCGGGCGCACGACGACAGGTAAGGACGCCGCGCGCTGATCCACCGGGGCTTACGGGACGGCCCTCAGCGACACTCGAGGAAGACCTCGTCGCTGTAGCACCAGGCCCAGGTCTCGCCCTCCTCGGCCGACCGGGCGATCGGATGCCCCGTCCGTTCGTGGTGCGCCGTGGCGTGCCGGCCGCGGGAGCTGTCGCAACAGCCCAGGTGACCGCAGGTGAGGCAGCGCCGGAGGTGTACCCACCGCTGTCCCCGGGCGGCGCACTCCGCGCAACCGGTCGCGACATCGGGTCCTTCGCCGGTCCCGGGGGAGGACCCGCTGCCCGCAGCAACCTGTCCCAGATGCGAGCAACTCCTCCCTTCGGGGCGTCCCCCGTCGGCGGCGACCGTCCATGTGCCCATCGGTCCTCCACTGCGTAGGCGGGGTTCTCCGCCGGGCGACGGTGCCCGGCCCCACCCGTTCAGAAAACCACGGTCCCCCATCGGTTGGCCGATGCGGGCTGCTCGGGCAGGGTTCCGCGTCCGGCCGTTGTCCCGTATCTGACCGTGCCCCGACGCCCCGGAGCCGTGTCCGTCGCGTCCGTCGCGTCCGTGCCGCGCCCCGCCGCCGACCCGACGGGCGCGGCCGCCGCCGTGGCCGCGGTCGACACGGTGGATTCCCCGCGCCGAAAGCCTTGACCTGGTACTTCGTTGATCGGATCAGCTGGTGACATGCTCGGAGAACGAGTGAGTGCGAGGCAAGGAAACGCCTGGCGTGCGCCGCACGCGGATCAGCAGGGCCGGCGCCACACCCCGAGCTCCAGCTTCTTGCGCATGGAGGACAGCTTCAGTCTGCGTGACTCGGCGCAGAACGCGCTGGTCGGCTCCTTGTACTCGACGTGGAAGACCGCCTTGCCCGCCGCGATGAACGGACTGAGCCGCTCGCACTCGTCGTACTGGGCGCACTCCTCGTTGACCGCGAAGTCGAAGTCGTCCAGGAGCTGAGGGATCTGCGGAAGGTCGTTCTTGAGCCCTACGGACATCCCGCGCGCGTGTGTGATGCGGGCGATCATGCGGTTGTACGCCAGCTGGTCGCGCGCGGTCAGCGGGAACCCCGTGTCGTTGCCGTACCCCTCCACGAGGTCGGGTTCCACCGCGTCGAACCCCTTGTCGCGGCACATGTCGACACGGCGTTCCATGATCGGCCGTAGGACGGACAGACGGCGGATGTCCAGCCAGCGTTCGCCCGCCCAGCCGTTGTCGGCTCCGAGCACCGACGGTGGGAAGTCGTCCTTGTCGGGCCGGAAGTTCTCCCAGGCGCCTACGTTGATGTAGCAGATGACCCTGCGCCCGGCACGGTGGAGACGGGCCACGTCCGCGGAGGTGTTCTCGAAGCCGTCGATGTCGTAGACGGGCACGTCGACCGAGGGCCGGACCTCTCCGTCGAGCTGCCACTGCCAGGCCACCCCCGGCCGGGGCTGCCAGCGTCCGGGCCGGTGGCGGCCGGTGGCGGCGGGTGCGGGGGAGCCGGCCGGGGCGGTCGCTCCGCCGCCGGACGGCGGCCGGTGCGTCGCGCCGGGGGAGCCGTCGGCCGGGCCGTCTGAAGAAGGATGACGACCGTCTGAAGAAGGATGACGACCGTCTGAAGAAGGATGACGACCGTCTGAAGAAGGATGACGACCGTCTGAAGACGGATGACGTCCGTCCGCGGACGGGTGTCCGTCCGAGGCCCGGTCCTTGCCGTCGGACCCGGAGCAGCCCGTCAGCATCGCGGCCACCAGCAGGCCGACCAGTGTCAGGCGCGCCCCCGCGAGGTGTCTCATCGCTGCGCCCCGCTCAGCGCGGGCGTCAACTGCGCCCAGGGATTCGGGGGTTCGCCGGTCACGGGTCCCGAGACCGCCGCGCCGCGCTCGCGCGCGGTGCGCACGGCGAGCGGCACCAGCGCCTCGGGCACACCGTAGACCAGATGGCAGAACCGCTCGGGCGGATGCCGCGCGGTCCACGCCGGTCGGCTGAACGCGGACACGTACGTCGACCAGTGCCCTTCGAAGGTGACGATCAGGTCGGCGACGCGGGCGTAGCCGGGAGCCGGATGGACCCCCGGATTGAGGACGACGGTCCCGGCGCCCAATCGGCGGGCCTCCCGCACCAGCCTTCTGCAGGCGGGGAGTTCGGCCGGAGCCGAGGTCACCTGGTCCAGGAAGCAGCCGTCGGCCGCGTACCACTCCCGGTGCCGTGCGACGTCGTCCGCGACCTCCGCCCGAGGACGCGCGCCGTAGTCGGTGTCCACATATCCCAGCACGCGGGCGCCGGCCGCCCGCAGCGCCCCGGCCGCCGCGGTGAACGCGGGGTCGGGGCTCGTGCCGGGTCCGCTCGCGGGATTGAGGACGACCGCGTACGTACGGGTGGCGGCCGTGATCAGCCGGTGCCAGGCACCGGGGTCCTCGGCCGGATGGACATACAGCGGAATCAGCAGACTCACGGCGCGCGGCCGCCTTCCGGGCCGAGGGGCGGGTTCGCTGCCGTGGCCGCCCAGAGCGCGGTCAGCGAGTCCTCCAAAGTGTGGGACGGCCGCCAGTCCAGGGCGTCGGCGGCGGCGGTGATGTCGGAGCACTGCCACGACACCTGACCCGAGCGAGCGGATCCACCGCCGCTCTCCTCGATCCGCCCCCGGAACCCCGCGGTGCGCGCCAGCGTCCGCACCAGCTCGCGCACCGGGACAGCCTTCCCTCCGCCGATGTTGAGGACATGGGGCAGCGGCCCGGCCGCCGTGACCGCGAGCGCCGCCGCCTCCGCCACGTCGCGTACGTCCACGAAGTCGCGGTGGGCCGACAGGTCGCCCAGCCGGATCACCGCGTCCGGGTCCTGACCGGCCGCGCGCAGCAGCCCGGCGATCCGGCCGGGCAGCCCGGTGGCCGGCGCGCCGGGTCCCACGGGATTGCCCACGCGCAGCACCACCGCGTCGAGTCCGGACGTGGTGACGGCGACCGTGCCGGCGAGCTTGGTGGCGCCGTAGGCGGTGACGGGCCCGGTGGCCGCCGACTCGCCCACAGCCGTCTCCGGGACGCCTGGGCCGTACTCGGCGGCCGAGCCCAGATGGACGAGGCGTGCGGCGGGTGCCGCCTCCCGCAGGGCCGCGCACAGCACGGCGGGACCACGGGAGTTGGCCTCGGTGAGCGTCAGGGCGTCGCCGTCGGTGGATCCCGCGCAGTTGATCACGGCGTCGGGCGCCGCCGACGCCATGGCCTTGGCCAGCAGGTCCGTTCGGGCGGTGGCGAGGTCGACGCCCAGGTCGGCGGCGGCTGAGCGCCCGCCGCCGAGCACGCGGGTGCCCGGTAGGGCACGCAGCCGCTCGACGACGTGACCGCCCAGATAGCCGGTGAAGCCCAGGACGAGAATGCGCATGCGGTGTTCAGGCTCCCTTGAGCAGCATCGACTTGCGGGTGGTGAACTCGGCGTTGGCCCGGTCGTAGTCGTCGGGGCGGCCTATGTCGAGCCAGTACCCGTCGAACTCGTAGGCGTGCGGGGGCTTCTGGGCCCCCAGCAGGTCGAGCACCAGCTCGTCGAAGCCCAGCGGCAGGCCCGCGGTGTAGCCGTCGAGGGTCGACTTCGACAGTCCGTACACGCCCATGGAGACGTTGTAGTCCATGCTCGGCTTCTCGGTGAACCCGACGACCCTGCTCGCGTCGGTGGTCAGTACCCCGAAGTCGATGTGCACCTTGCGGGTGTAGGTGGCGATGGTCAGCGGAGCGTCCGAGGCCCGGTGCTGCCGCAGGACGTCGGCGTAGTCGAGGTCGGTGAGGATGTCGCCGTTCATCACCAGGAACGACTCGGGCAGCCGCTCGCGCATGGTGAGCAGCGGGCCCATGGTGCCGAGCGGGCTCTCCTCGGTGGCGTAGTCGACGGCCATGCCCCACTGCGAACCGTCGCCGACATAGGCGCGGATGATCTCGCCGAGGTGCCCGATGGCGATGGTGCAGCCGGTGAATCCGGCCGTGGCGAGCTGGCGCAGCACGATCTCGAGGATGGCGTGCTGGTCACCGATGGGAACGAGCGGCTTGGGCAGCGCGGTGGTGTAGGGCCGCAGCCGGACGCCCTTGCCTCCCGCCAGGATCACTGCGTGCATGGGACTCCTCCTTCATGGACGTGCCGGACGGTCAGATGTTGTAGATGCCGGTCTTGTAGCGGCCGAGATTGGCCGGGTCGCGGAAGAACTCCACGGTGTGCGCGAGACCCTGCTCCAGGTCGTGGCCGGGACTCCAGCCGGTCGCCTCGGTCAGTCGCGTCGCGTCGGCGACCAGCCGCATCACCTCGGAGTTCGCGGGCCGGATGCGCTGGCCGTCCTCGCGCACCTCGATGGCGGTGTCCATCACCTTGCCGATCAGCGTGACCAGGTCGCCGACCGAGATCTCGCCTCCGGTACCGGCGTTGAAGGTACGGCCGACCACCTGTGCGGCGGGTGCGGTGCCGACGGCGAGGAATGCCTGCGCGGTGTCCTTGACGTAGGTGAAGTCGCGGGTGGGGCGCAGATCGCCGAGGGTGATGGCGTGCGCGCCGGCCGCCACCTGTCCGATGACGCTCGGGATCACCGCGCGCATCGACTGGCGGGGGCCGAAGGTGTTGAACGGCCGAAGTGTCACCACCGGGGTGTCGAAGCTCGCGTGGTAGCTGTCGGCGAGCCGGTCCCCGCCCGCCTTCGAAGCGGCGTACGGCGACTGGGTGTTGATGGGGTGGTCCTCGGTGATCGGTACGGTCTGCGCGGTGCCGTAGGTCTCACTGGTCGAGGTGTGCACCAGACGCGGGATGCCGAGGGCGCGCACCGCCTCGAGGACGTTGAGCGTGCCGGTGACGTTGGTGTCCACGTAACTGTGCGGGGCCTGGTAGGAGTACGGGATGGCGATGAGGGCGGCCAAGTGGTAGACGCAGTCGGCGCCTTCGAGGAGACCACGGACCGAGCCGGGGTCCCGGACGTCTCCGAGGACGATCTCCACCTGGTCGAGGACGTCGGAGGGCAGGGTCTCCAGCCAGCCGTAGGAGGCGAAGGAGTTGTACTGCGCCATGGCCCTCACCCGGTGCCCGGAGGCGACCAGTGCCTCGGTGAGGTGAGAGCCGATGAAGCCCTCGGCTCCGGTGACGGCGGCGAGCGGTGCGGAGGTCAACGCGTTTTTCCTTCCGGTCGGTTGCGCGGATCGGTTCGAGGCGTCGCGCACGGCCCCACGGGGGCCGGTCTCGTGCGGTGGTGCCGGACGTGGTGCGGTGTCCGGTGGCGCGTGGTCGCGTACGACGGGGCGCCGGGCGGTGCCTGGTTCCGTACGACGGTGCGGTGTCCGTCGCCGGGTGCTGGTGTGTGGCGGCGCCGGCCGGGCGGGTCAGGCATGTGAGGCGGGGCGCCCGAGCAGCCGCAGCGCGCACACCGTGAGACACAGCGTGGCCGCTCCGCAGGAGAGGGGCAGCACCGCCGTGCCGGGTGGCAGCGGGAACAGGGTGAGTGTTCCGGCCGCCACCGCTGCGGTGAGGCACACCCCGGCCGGTGTCCAGGCCACGCCGAACGCCTGGAGCAGCAGGGCCGTCCACAGGGTCGCCGCGAGCGGCAGCAGCGAGGCCGGCTCGGCGCCGGTGAACAGGGCCGCGGGCAGCAGCGGAAGCAGATAGACGAGCAGACACAGGGCGAGGACACCGGCCGAACGCCACCGGAACCCGGCCGGGGTGGCGGTCGCCCGCAGGGCCGCCACCGAGAGTCCCCGGTAGCGGTACAGCAGCCACTCGGCCGGTCCCATGCTGACGGTCAGCACGATCACGCCGTACGGATCCCGGTGGCCCTCCAGGACCACCAGCAGCCCGGCGGCCAGGCCGAACAGTCCGTAGGGCAGCGACCGCAGCAGCCGGGGCCGCGTGTCGTCCGCCACCGGGGCGGCGACCAGAGTGGTCCGCAGGGCCCAGGTGGCCGCGGCGACCGTCCCGAGGAGTGCCAGCAACGGCAGCCCGGCGCGCAGCAGCGTGCCCGGCTCCCACCACGGCAGCACCGCGGTGCCGCCGATCAGCGGGGTGAGCGCGGCCAGCAGCAGCCGCTCCCGGCCCAGCACCAGCAGCACCCCGGCGGCCGCCAGATACACCGACTGCGCGGCCGCGACCAGGGTCGCGGTACCGGCCCCGGCGAGGGCTGCCCCGGCGGCCGTCGCCACCGCCGCGCCCAGGGGCGCGCCCTTGAGGAGCGTGCGGCCCGCTTCCCTGCGCCCCGTGGTCATCCGCAGATAGGCCCGGTGCCCCAGTGCCTGGCCCCAGGCCCAGGAGACCAGCCCGGCCAGGATGAGGACATGGGTGTGGCGGTCGGCATGCCACAGCCGCGCGGACAGCAGATAGGCCAGTCCCGGCAGAGCGAACAGTGCTCCGCGCAGGGCGCACCGCACATGGTCGGGGCGCCACGGGTCGGACGGCTCGGCGGGCTCGGGGAAGGTGCGTGGCACCCGCTCGAACAGGGTGGAGGCGAGCGAGAAGAGATGGGGGTGTGCGTACCGCTGCTGGATCACCTCCGCGGTCAGTCCCTCCGACTCCAGCAGTGCCGCCACCTCGTAGGGGTGGACGGCGGGTCCCACGCGGTCGGCCAGCTCGGCGGCGAGCCGGTCGACCGCGTCGTGGTCCGGGCCCTGGTCCGGCAGACGCAGGGCGAGGGTGCGGTCCTCGGCGAGCCGGAAGGACAGCGTGTCCCCTTCCGCCGCGCCGGGTTCGAGCGCCATCGGTCCGCTCATCCGGCCAGGCTCCTCTGCCGCTCGTCCGCTGTGGTGAGTTCGGCGGCGGGGTCCGCCGCCCACGGGTCGCGCGTCGTGATCCGGCCGAGCGCCGACAGTTCCAGATAGATGGAGCGGAAGGTGTCGACCGTCTGGCGGAGGGTGAACTGCTCGATCACCCGCAACCGTGCCGCCTCGCCCATCGACCGGCGGCGAGCGGGGTCGCCCAGCAGTTCCAGGGCTGCGGCGGCCATGGCGGCGGGATCGCGCGGTGGTACGACGAGACCGGTGTCTCCGACGGCCTCCCGGACGCCCCCGACGTCGGTGGAGACGGTCGCGCGTCCGCAGGACATGGCCTCGATGAGGGTGAACGGGAAGCCTTCGCTGATGCTGGAGAGCATGACCACGCTGCCCGCGGCGTAGGCGTCCTTGATGTCGTCGACGCGGCCCTCGAACGTGACCGCGTCCGCGTGACCGAGTTCGGCGGCAAGCGCCTCGCACCGTTCCCGGTAGCCCTCGCCTCCCCGTGGTGTCCCTCCGAACAACCGGAGCCGCAGAGAAGGGAGTTGGGCGCGGGCCAGAGCGAAGGCGCGGATCAGGGTCTCCAGGTCCTTGATCGGGTCGACACGGCCCGCCCAGCTGAGGGTGGGCTCGGCCGGCTCGGGCCCGGCGGGCGGGAACGCGGCGGGGTCCACGCCGTTGTACACGGTGCGGATCGACTCGGGGTCGGCGCCGCCCTGTTCCTCCCACAGCCGGTTGTAGCGGTTGCCCGGGGTGATCAGCGCGGCCCGCCGGTAGGTCTCCTCGGCCAGCAGCCGGAAGAAGCCCAGGACGACGGCCTTCACCGGCCAGCGGTAGGGGGCCGTGCGGTATCCGAGATAGCGCTCGCGCAGATAGACGCCGTGCTCGGTCAGCAACAGCGGTACGCCGTGCTGCTCGAGCGCGGCCAGTCCGGGCAGGACGGCCACGCCGCCGCTGACCGCGTGGGCCACGCCGTCCTCGGGCGGCGGTACCGCCAGGGGACGCAGCGCGTGTTCCAGCAGGGCGGTGGCGGTGATCGCGTCGTGGAGGGTCGGCCGGGCCTCGCGCACGGCCAGTCCGGGGCGGTTCCAGACCGAGGTCAGGATGGCGATCGCCCGGTCACCCCGCAGGAAAGGGCTGAGCATGCCGTCCGCCGCGGCCCGTGCCATCACCTGGAGGGCGGCGCCGAACCTGTCCTCGGCGCACGGGTCGAGCAGGGCGGTCAGGAACTGTTCGTACGCGGTGGCGAGCCGGTTGCGGCGGCGTCCGCGCGGCGGACGGCCGTCGGGCGCGGGTCCCCACATGGGTACGGAGACGACGCGCGTGACGTGTCCGGGGATGTCCCAGACGAGCGGTTCGCGCCCGGTGCCGGTGACGGCGACGACGTCGAAGTCGATGTCGGGCATACCGCCGACGAGTTGGTCGCACCACACACTAACGCCACCGTGACTGTGTGGATACGTTCCTTCGGTGAGCAGGGTGACGCGCGTCGCGCCGGGGCGTCGCGCGCCGTGGTGAACGTGCATCGGTGTGCTCCACGGCCGAGGTGTGGGGTGGTCACTGCGGTCCCGGCCGCCGGGCGGGCGGCCGGGAACTGCGGTCGGTGCGTCGTTCAGCTGTGCGGGGTGTACGGCGTGTGCCGGGTGACGCCGGAGGGCACCCGGGTGTGCGGCGCGGTGCGGGTGGCGGGCGCCCTCACAGTGCGGTGGACGACCGCGGGCATCCTTGCGGCCGCCGACGGCAGGGTGAGCGTGAGCGGCACGCCGGCCGACGCGGTCCAGCCGGACACCTCACCGGCGTACGCGGAACCGAAGCCGCCGGTGCCGTTCGTGGTGCCGGCGGGCATGGTGGCGGTCACCGCGACACCGGCGGGCGCCTGGACGGTGACCGTGTTGCCGATGCGGTAGGCGGTGACCTGACCGGCCCCGACCGCGGTCTTCCACGCGCCGCGTCGTTGCAGTTCGGTGCCGATGTCCTTCATCCGCAGGTTCACCACGGGGGTGTTGTCCGCGAACAGGTCGGAGTAGGCGTTCAGGACTCCGTCGAGCACCGGGTAGGCGATGCGGTCCTCGGCCAGGTTCGACTGGTGGATGAAGTGCGGCTTCGGGTCGTTGGAGAGGACGTGGCCCAGGTCGATCCGGGTCTCCAGCGGCACGATGTAGTCGGTGTAGCCCGTGCTGGTGTCGAGCGGGGCGGGCAGGCAGGTGGAGGTGTCGGGGTGGTCCTCGCAGATGCCGCTGCCGCCCTGGGCCCGGCCGGTGTAGATCCAGTTGTACTCGTCGACCTGTTCGGCCGCGCGGCCCGCGTTGTAGAAGACGTTCATCGGGTAGCGGGGGACGGTCATGGCGGGACCGACCTGGCGCTGCTGCGGATCGCGGGAGTTGTCGGAACCGAGTGAGTTGACGCCGTTGTCGGCGAGTGCGGGGGCCAGGTTGGGGTTGTCCTGCGGCTGCTGCGGGGTGACCTTCAGGCCGGAGTGTTCACCGGTCACCAACTCGCGTGTGTCCAGAGGCAGTCCGGCCGTCTGGCCCCAGACGCGGTTGTTGGCGATCTCGTCCGAGATGGTGTTGCGACTGACCCACTTGGTGCTGCCGTCGGCGTTGGTGGAGCACTTCCACGGCACGACGGTGGTGTCCTGCTCGCAGCCGAGGAAGGCATGCGTGTAGGTGTGGTTGATCCAGCGGAACCGGTTGCGGTCGGCGATCAGCTTGTCGGCGAGCAGATCGACGCCGTTGTTGTCCTCGCGCTGGTCGACGCTGCCGGCGCCGTTGTAGGCCAGGTCGAGGGTGAAGTTCCGGCTGCTCTCCCAGGCGGTGGCGTGGTCGACGTCCGCGGGGGTCATCCGGATCGGGTTCGGCACACCCTGCCCCGGCGAGCAGTCCACGTCGCCGGGCGTGCAGTTGAGCTGGGTGTCCCAGCGGTCGTCCGCGGCGAACACGTCGTCCACGTGGACGGCGAAGTAGTTGCGCGAGGCGCCGAGGTGCACGCCCCCGGTCATCCACTCGACGATGCCGCGGGCCAGCAGCCGGAACTGCTGCTGGTACTGGTTGTAGACGAACGTGACGACGAGCTCGCGCCGCCCGTCGTGCCGGTACTCGCCCACCAGCGAGCCCCGCGTCGACTGCCCCGGAATCGGCGCGTCGACGTACGGCGTGAAGTCCGCCCCGGCGGCGGGTGTGGACAGGTAGGCGTAACTCTCGCCGACGGTGGGGGAGTTGTCCTCGAAGGGCACGGCCTGGTCGAGATAGCCGAACGGACCGGCCTTGCCCGCCGTCGTGACCTGGGCCTGCACGCCGTCGAGGCTCCCGGAGTAGCCGCCGTAGACCGGGTACTGGAGACCGGCCTCCGGACGCGCGTAGGTGTAGGCGTCGACCTGGGGGATCGCGTACGACTGCTCGTAGGCGGAGAGCGCCGCCATCTCGGCGGAACCGGCCGGGAACGGATTGTCGTTGGGCAGGACGACGGCCTGGAACTTGGCGCGCGGCCGGCCGTCCACCGTGTCCGCGAGGAACCCGGCGTCGATCACGGGCCGCCCGGACTGCTGGAGGTCGATCTTCGTGTACGGCGTTCCGGAGGCGTCCAGTTCGGCCGCGATGGCGTCGGTCGAAGGCCCCCCGTCGCTCACGACCA
Source organism: Streptomyces sp. NPDC057950 (assembly GCF_042887295.1). Taxonomy (NCBI): domain Bacteria; kingdom Bacillati; phylum Actinomycetota; class Actinomycetes; order Kitasatosporales; family Streptomycetaceae; genus Streptomyces; species Streptomyces sp. NPDC057950. Next base: position 565 of record NZ_JBHVPP010000043.1, on the reverse strand, counting down.
GCACCCGCAGGTCGATACGGGGTGCGGTGGCGTCGGCCCGTGCGGCGCCGGCCGGCAGGGCGAGCGAGGCGATCAGTGCGCCCACGGTGAGCGCGGTCGTGCGTATGGTCCGCTTCATGCGGCGAAGTCCCCTCCCCGGGCAGGGGTGAGTGCTGCTCCACCGGAGCGGACGCACCCCCTTGCGCGACGCCTCCGCCCCCCTCAGGTGTTGGTCGTCGACGCATCCGTCGCGTCACATGGTGGTGTCTGTGTGTAGCTTTCGTGGTCATGTTGCGAAACGTGACGGAAAAGCGCAGGCGTCGATTTGGTCATGCCCGTGTCCGGAACGCCCATCCGATGGTCGTCGTGGGACGAGGGGCGCGGAGGGTCTCCGCGCCGCGCGGGCTGGTCGTGACCTGAGTCGGAGGCGATGCGGAGCGGTGATGTCCGTTCGTTCGACCGCCAGTGGTCCAGACCTCGTGAACTTCCCGGCTCCTGAGCGGATTTGAGTCAGGCGGAAGCCCGGAACGCCGGTGGCGGGGGGCCCCCCCCCGGCGCGGGCCCCCCCCCCCCACCCCGCCCCCCC
>NZ_JBHVPP010000042.1:0-31601 GCF_042887295.1 Streptomyces sp. NPDC057950 | reverse complement strand
CGCCGGACGCGCTGACTACCCAGCGCGTCCGGCGTTCGAGGACGAGCCCTACGGGCCGATACGGGGGTCTGGGGGCAGAGCCCCCGGGTAGGGGATGGGCCGGGTGGGGGCGGCGGGGGGCGAAAACCCCCGGGGTCGGCGAGCTCGGCTGCCCGTGAGTGTCAGGCCGGCGCCCGCTCGCCGTGCGGCACCCCGGTCGCATCCTCCCGCACCCGCACCCGCCGAAGCGTCGCCGAGGCGAGTACCGCCGCGCCCAGCAACAGCACCGCACCCGCGACCGCCGCCGCGTGCATCCCGTCGGTGAAGGCATCGCGGGCCGCGCGGACCAGGGTCCCGCCCGTGTCGCCGGGGAGTTCGCGGGCCACCGCCAGCGCGCCGCCCAGGGTCTCGCGGGCCGCGTCCGGGGCGTCGGACGGAATTCCGTGGCGGTAGACCGCCGTGCCGATCGAGCCCAGGACGGCCATGCCCAGCGCACCCCCGAACTCCGCGCCGGTCTCCAGCAGGGAGGAGGCGACGCCCGCGTCGGCGACGGGGACCGTGCTCAGCGCCAGGTCCATCATCTGGGACATGACGACGACGATGCCGGCGGCGAGGACACCGGCTCCGGCGAGTGCCCACCACAGCGAGTCCGTGCCGGTGAGCGCCAGCAGCCCGTAGCCGCACGCGCCGAGGACGAACCCGCCGGAGACGACATGGGCGCGGTGCACGCCCTTCTGCACCAACTGCGCGGCCACCGGCGCGGCGACGCCGACCAGGACCGTCGGGAGCAGCGCCCACAGGGCGGCGTCCATGGAGCTCTTGCCCAGCACCGACTGCAGGTACTGGGTGGTGAAGTACGCCGAACCCATCATCCCGAAGGAGGAGACGAGGTTGAGGACGACGGCGGGCGCGAAGCCGCGGCCGCGGAACAACTCGGGTGAGATCAAAGGGGATCGGGCGGTGCGCTGACGCCGGACGAAGAGGGCGGTGAAGAGGAGGCCGACGAGGATCGAGAGGAGGTACTCGAACTTCCAGCCCTCGGAGGGGATTTCCTTGACGCCGTAGATGACGGGCAGCACGGCCGCCATCGACAGCGGAACGCTCGGCAGGTCGAAGCGGCCCGGCCGCGGGTTCCTGGACTCGGGGAGCAGGACCGGTCCGAGGGCCAGCAGCAGTGCCATGGCGGGCAGGTTGACCAGGAAGACGGAGCCCCACCAGAAGTACTGGACCAGGACTCCGCTCATCACCGAGCCGAGCGCGATGCCACCGGTCATGACGCCGGACCACAGACCGATGGCCTTCGCACGCTGGCCGGGGTCCGTGAACATCGTGCGGATGATCGCCATCGTCGACGGCATCAGGGTCGCGCCGCCGACGCCGAGGAGCGCGCGGGCCGCGATCAGGGTCTGCGGGCTGTCCGCGTAGGCGGCGAGGGCGGACGCCGCACCGAACGCGGCGGCGCCGAACAGCAGGAGCCGGCGGCGGCCGATGCGGTCGCCGAGCGATCCCATCGTCATCAGCAGGCCGGCGAGCACGAACGCGTAGATGTCGAAGATCCACAGCTGCTGGGTGCCGCTCGGCTCGAGGTCCGCACTGATCGCGGGGATCGCGAAGTAGAGGACCGACACGTCCATGGAGACGAGGAGCAGCGGAAGCATCAGGACACCGAGGGCGGTCCATTCGCGGCGGCCGGCGCGTGCGCCGGGTGCGGGAGTCGTGCGCGTCGGGTTCGTCATGGCAGGGACTGTACGCACGTATTAAACAACTGTCTAGAACGAGTGTGTAATACGTTTGTGTGTGACGCACGTATGAGACGTTTGTATGGATCGAGGGTAGGGTGACGCGCATGGGACACCGTGAGGATCTGCTCGAAGGCGCCAAGCGCTGCCTGCTGGAGAAGGGGTTCGTGCGCACGACCGCGCGCGACATCGTCAAGGAGTCGGGGACGAACCTGGCGTCCATCGGCTACCACTACGGGTCGAAGGACGCGTTGCTCACCCAGGCGTTCGTGGAGCTCGTGCAGGAGTGGGGCGAGAAGTCCGGCCGTCGTCCGGAGCAGGAGGACGCGCCCGGGGGTTCCGTGGAGCGCTTCCACAGCGTGTGGGCGCGGATGCTGGATTCCTTCGAGGAGTACCGGCCCGTGTGGGCGGCCAGCATGGAGGTCGTGACCCAGGGGGAGCGGGTGCCGGAACTGCGCGGCCTGATGGCGCAGGCGCAGACGGAGGGGCGGGCCGGGCTCACCGCGATGCTGCTGGGCCTGGACGAGGAGACCCTCGACGAACGGACCGTGAAGTCCGTCGGAGGCTTCTACCAGGCGCTCCTCAACGGGCTGATGGTGCAGTGGCTCTTCGACCCGGCGAGCGCGTCGACCGCGGACGACCTGACGGAGGGGCTGCGCCGTGTGATCGAGGCGGCGGGGACCGCGCGACGCGACGACGCAGTGTCTCCGTGACCGTCCCCGGCGGCCCGCTCGCCCGTCCGGACGGCTTGGGCCGGACGCGGGAGCGAGTGCTCCGCGCTCCTCACAGCCGTGCCGCCTTGAGCGCCATGTGCAGCAGCAGACGGTCCTCGCCGTCGTCCAGGTCGAGGCCCGTCAACTGCTCGACGCGGGAGAGGCGGTAGTAGAGCGTCTGCCGGTGGATGCCCAGCTCGGCCGCGGTGCGTCCGGCCTGGCCCGCACGGTCGAGGAACACCTCCGCGGTGCGGGCGAGTTCGTGGTGCGCGGGGGAGAGCAGGGTGCGGACGGCGGGGTCCTCGGCAGCCTCCGGAGGGAGCGCGGTGAGGAGGCGGTACGGGCCGATCGACGACCACTCGGCGACCGGGCCGAGGCGGGGCTCGGCGAGCACCGCGCGGGCGGCGGCGGACGCCTCCTGCCAGCCGGCGCCCAGCTCCGCGAGCCCCACCCGCGCCCCGGCGATCCCGGCGGCCGCCCGCGCTCCCGCGGCTCCGGTGCCTCCCGCGCGCTCCCCCTCCGCGTCCCGTACGAACCGGACGGCCGCCGTCAGAGCCGGGGTAAGCACCTCGGGCGAGCGGAGCCGGACCAGCAGCGCCAGGCTCCAGCCGGGCTCCGTCCCCTCGGCGACGGCCGCGGAGGCACCCCCGCTCCACGGCACCGTGCACAGGGCGGTCGCACCCGGCACCGTACGGGCCGACGGCGCGTCGTCCGGATCGGCCGAGGGCCAGGGCGCGACGCACACCAGCGTGTGCAGGCCCGCACCGCGCGGGCCGAGAGCCGTGCGCAGTTCGGCCACGGCCATGTCCCGCTGCCAGCCCCGTTCGGCGGTGAGCACGGCCCGCAGTTCGCGGGTCAGGTCCGCGCCCGCCTGCGCCTCGTCCGCGAGCAGCGCGCCGATACGGGAGGCGACGCCCATGGCGGCGTCCAGACGCTCCTGCGCCGGCCCGGGGTCGTCGTCCAGGAGCCACACGTACCCCAGCACGACACCCCGATGGCGTACGGGCAGACAGACGCGTCCCCGGTAGACCCCCGCCTCCGGGGTCGGCGGAATACGGACCGGGCCGGTGGCGCGGGCGATGCCGAAGCCCTCGAACCAGGCGCGGACCGCCGGAGTGGAGCGGCGGGTGAGGATCGAGCGGGTACGGACGGGGTCGAGGGCGGCCGCGTCGAAATCGTCGTCGCCGTCACTCCCGTACGCGGCGAAGGCGATCAGCTCGAAATCCCGGTTCTCCAGGGTCGCGGGGGCGTCGAGCAGCGCCGAGATCTCGTCGACGAGCTCCTGGTACTCACCGCCGCCGGCCGTCCTGCCCGCCTTGAAATCACCCGTCACACAGGCATTCTCCCCCATCACCCGAGACCCTTCATACAGATGTCTGAGATCCAGGGCACGGATGCGTGACAGCTGTCGATGGCCGAGGATCGGGGGGATCCCTAGGTTTCACGGTGGTTCCCCGTGCCGTCCCCGCCTGTTGCGCGGGGGTTCGCGGCCGTCCGTACTTTCCGTGGAGGTGCCCGTGCTGGGTCCCGTGATTCTCGCCGCGTCGCGCAGCGACCGCATGCGCCGTTTCGTGTCGGCGGCCCCCGGCACCAAGCAGGTGGTCGCCCGCTTCATCGCCGGTGAGAGCGTCGACCAGGTCGTCCCGGTCGTGCGGGACGCCGTCGCCAAGGGGCTCTCGGTCACCCTGGACGTCGTCGGCGAGGACATCACCACGCGCGACCAGGCCTTCGCCGCCCGCGACGCCTACCTGGAGCTCATCGAGCACCTCGAGGCACTGGACCTCGGCACCCGGGCCGAGATGTCGGTCAAGCTCTCGATGTTCGGCCAGGCGCTGGACGGCGGCCACGAGCTGGCTCTCGCCAACGTCCGTCCGGTCGTCGAGGCCGCGGCCGCGATCGGCACCACGGTCACGCTGGACGCCGAGGACCACACCACCCTCGACTCGATGTTCGCCATCCACGAGGAGCTGCGGAAGGACTTCCCCGCGACCGGCTGCGTCATCCAGGCATACCTGTTCCGCACCGAGGCCGACGCCCGCCGCCTCGCCGCGAACGGCAGCCGCGTACGCCTCGTGAAGGGCGCCTACAAGGAGCCCGCCGAGGTCGCCTACCAGGACAAGGCCGAGACCGACAAGGCGTACGTCCGCATCCTGCGCATCCTGATGGAGGGCGAGGGCTACCCGATGATCGGGTCCCACGACCCGCGCCTGATCTCCATCGCCCAGGAGCTGGCCCGCAAGGCCGGCCGCAAGCTCGACGAGTACGAGTTCCAGATGCTCTACGGCATCCGCGGCGAGGAGCACCTGCGGCTCGCCGCCGAGGGCCACCGCATGCGGGTCTACACCGCGTACGGCACCGACTGGTACGGCTACTTCATGCGCCGCCTCGCGGAGAAGCCCGCCAACCTGCTCTTCTTCGCCCGCTCCATCCTCACCAAGGGCTGAGTCCGAACCACCGCTCACTAAGGAGTTACGGAACCCATGGACGCTGTGACCCAGGTCCCCACCCCCGTCAACGAGCCGGTGCACGGCTACGCCCCCGGCTCGCCGGAGCGCGCCCGTCTGGAGGCCAAGCTCAAGGAGCTGGCCGAGAACCCGATCGAACTGTCGATGACCATCGGCGGCGAGAAGCGGCTCGGTGGCGGTGAGCGCTTCGAGGTCGTGCAGCCGCACAACCACAAGGCCGTCATCGGCACCGGCGCGCACGCCACGCGGGCCGACGCCCAGGACGCCATCGACGCGGCCCTCGCGGCCGCGCCCGCCTGGCGCGCGATGTCCTTCGACGACCGCGCCGCGATCATCCTGCGTGCGGCCGAGCTGCTCGCCGGCCCCTGGCGCGAGACCCTCGCGGCCTCCACGATGCTCGGCCAGTCGAAGACGGCCCAGCAGGCCGAGATCGACTGCCCCTGCGAACTGGTCGACTTCTGGCGCTTCAACGTCGCCTACGCCCGGCAGATCCTCGCCGAGCAGCCCCCGGCCAACTCGCCGGGCGTGTGGAACCGCCTCGACCACCGCCCGCTCGAAGGTTTCGTCTACGCGATCACGCCCTTCAACTTCACGGCGATCGCGGGCAACCTGCCGACGGCCCCCGCGCTGATGGGCAACGTCGTCGTCTGGAAGCCGTCCCCGACCCAGACCCACGCCGCCGTGCTGCTGATGCGGCTCCTGGAGGAGGCCGGTCTGCCCAAGGGCGTCATCAACCTCGTCACCGGTGACGGCATCGAGGTCTCCGAGGTGGCGCTTGAGCACCGCGATCTCGCGGGCATCCACTTCACCGGATCGACCAAGACCTTCCAGTACCTGTGGAAGACGGTCGGCGGCAACATCGAGAAGTACCGCTCGTACCCGCGCCTGGTGGGCGAGACCGGCGGCAAGGACTTCGTGGTCGCCCACCCGTCGGCCGACCGCGCGATCCTCAAGACGGCCCTGACCCGCGGTGCCTTCGAGTACCAGGGCCAGAAGTGCTCCGCGACCTCCCGCGCCTACATCCCGGCGTCGATCTGGAACTCCGGGTTCAAGGAGGAGTTCGCGGCCGAGATCGACGGCCTGACCATGGGTGACGTCACCGACCTGTCGAACTTCATCGGCGCGGTCATCGACGAGCGGTCGTTCGCCAAGAACAAGGCGGCGATCGACCGGGCGAAGTCCGACCCGGCCTGCACGGTCGTCGCGGGCGGCTCGTACGACGACTCCGTCGGCTACTTCGTGCGTCCCACGGTCGTCGAGTGCTCGGACCCGGAGAACGAGGTCTTCAAGACGGAGTACTTCGGCCCGTTCCTCGCCGTGCACGTCTACGAGGACGACGCGTACGACGCGATGCTGACCCAGATGGAGTCGGCCTCCGACTACGCGCTGACCGGCTCGGTCGTCTCGGGCGACCGCGCGGCCGCCGCGTACACGATGGAGAAGCTCCGCTACGCCGCGGGCAACTTCTACATCAACGACAAGTCGACCGGCGCCGTCGTCGGCCAGCAGCCCTTCGGCGGCGGCCGTGCCTCCGGCACGAACGACAAGGCGGGCGCCCCGCAGAACCTGATGCGCTGGACGCTGACCCGCGCCATCAAGGAGACGCTGGTCCCGCCGACCGACTACACGTACCCCCACATGGGCTGACGCCCACGGGCAAGTCGACGCGGGCCGGGCGGTCGCCGATCAGGGCGGCCGCCCGGCCCGCGCGCGTCTTCGTGGCCGGCGCCGTACCGGCGGCCCCGCGGCGCCCGCACCGGCCGGCGGCCCGGTGCGCGAGGCGATCGACGGCCACGGGGGGCGCCGGGATACTGGGCGGATGGCCACCCGACTGCGGACCGCCCACACCGCGGACCTCGCGCCCGCCGAACTCCACGCGGTCCGCGCCTTCCTGGACGACGCCTTCGGCGGGGACTTCGGTGACGAGGACTGGGACCACGGCCTCGGCGGCATCCACGCCCTCGTGCACGACGACAAGGGCCTCGCGGGCCACGGCTCCGTGATCCAGCGCCGGGTGCTGCACCGCGGCCGCTCGCTGCGGGTCGGCTACGTGGAGGCCGTGGGTGTCCGGGCCGACGTGCGCAGACGGGGGCTGGGCGGCCGGGTCATGGCAGCCCTGGAACGGGTGATCGAGGGCTCGTACACATTGGGCGCGCTCTCCGCGAGCGAGGAGGGCGGCCCGCTGTACGCCGCCCGTGGCTGGCAGCGCTGGCCGGGCCGGATCTGCGCCCTGGGGCCGGGAGGTGTGGTGCGCCTGCCGGAGGAGGAGGGCAGCACCTTCGTACGGCCCGTCGTCACCGCGGTCACCCCGGGCAGGCCCCTGCACGGCGCCCTCGACCCCGCCCACGAGCTGGTCTTCGACTGGCGGGAGGGGGACGTGCTGTGACCGCCGCCCCGCCGCCCCACCCCGTCACGAGGCCCGGTCCGTCCGGACCGTCGGTGCTGGTCAGGCTCGGGTGACCCGCCCCGCCGTCTCAGATAGTAGGAAGTCCGAGTAATTGTGGAGACAGATGCTCCGTCCTCGCTTAGGTTTGTAGGAGCCGAACGTCTCGCTAGACCAAGCGAATGGCGGTCGTGAGCCGGCGCCCCTGGCAGGCAACCCCTGCGGCACCGCTCCCCGCCCCTTCCGGCGTCTCGTAATCCCTCACCGCACTTCCGGCCGCCCGTCCCGGGTCCTCCGGAGGCTAAGGAGTCGATTCATCATGGCCGAGACGACCGTCCGCCGAGTCCGTCACGTTTCCCGTTCGAGTGAGTCCGACCGCAAGAACGCGGCAGCCGCCCTCCAGCGAGCCCTGGACCGCAGGGACAACGGCGGTGAGACGGGCCACTGAGGCCCGCCGTCCCGCGTCCGTCCCCGTCAAGGTCCGCCCCCGTCAAGCCGCGCGCCGGCCCGCCTCCGGGTCCCGCGCGGTCCTGTGAGCAGTCCGTCCCCTGAGCCGGGAGCCGCACCCGAACGGGGTGCGGCGCGGGGTCACGCCCCGCGCCGCACCTCGAAGTAGTCGATCCGTTCGCCGTTCTGGGCGAGCGCCGACACCTTGAGCCTCGGCGTCGCGCCGGTCTCCGCCTCCACCGAGAGGAAGGAGTACCCGGTGTAGCGCACGCGCGACCACTCCACGGTGTCGTGCCGCTGCTGCCGCGACTCCGTCCAGTGGAAGGTCTGGACGGGTTCGTGGCGTGCGGCCTTCCCCTCGTAGCTGTCCTTCACCCCCGCGGGGAACCGGTACAGGCTTTTGCCCGCCCCGCCCGCCGTGACGTACACGATCCCGTCCCGGGTCGGATCGGTCGACGCGCCGACCGGCACCGGCCTGCCCACCCTGCCGTCCTTGACGGCGTCGGTGCGCTCGTACACGTGGTTGTGCCCGTTGATCACCAGGTCCACCTGGTGCTTGGCGAACAGCGGGAGCCAGGCGTCCCGCACACCGCCGTCGGAGGCGTGCGTCGAGGTCGAGTAGGCGCAGTGGTGGAAGAAGACCACCACGAAGTCGACGCTCCCGCGCAGTTCGCCGAGCCGCCTGTCGAGCCAGGCGGTCTGCCGGCCGTGCGTGTAGCCCTTGTTGGCGGGGATCTCGTACGACACGTCGTTCGCGTCCAGCGCCACGATCCCGACGTTGCCGTACGTGAAGGAGTACACGCCCGGCGCACGGCGGGCGTCGAAGCCGTTGTCCGGGAGGGACCAGCGTGCCGACTGGCCGCCGTACCCGTTCGACGAGTACCAGGCATCCATGTCGTGGTTGCCGGTCGTCACCATCCACGGCACCGACTTCGCCACCGGCTCGGTCTGCCTGAGGAACAGGTCCCAGGCGCTGGGTTCGTAGACGTCGGACTTCGCGCCGAGGCCCACCGAGTCCGCGTAGCAGATGTCGCCCGCGTGCAGATGGAAGGCCGGATGGCGGCCGAGCAGCACCTTGTCGTTGGCGAGCGCGTCGGGGGTGACGCCCTGGTCGCCGAAGGCGGTGAAGACGAACTTCTCCGGACGCGCGGGCGCGGTACGGAAGGAGCCGACGGTGGAGTGCCGCTCCCGGGACGCGGGGTCGAACCCCTCGTGGCCGACTCCGTAGTAGTACGTCGTGCCGGGCCGCAGGTTGTCCAGCGCCGCGTGCAGGTAGTACTGGTCCAGCGCGAACCGCTGCCCGGTGAGGCCCGGCGTGTGCAGGTCACGGACCTCCGCCTCGATCCTCCGGCTCAGCCCCCCGGGCGTCAGCCCCACCCGTACGTACGGCTTCCGGACCGCCAGGGGCACCTGCCAGGAGATCCGCATCTGGGTCTTCGGGTCCGCGCCGAAGGCGAGATGACGGCCGAAGGGAGTGACGGCGGAACCGTGCGCCTGCCCGGTGGCGGAGCCCGTCCTCGGGGCCGACGCCCGCGGCGGGCCCTTCGGACCCGACGCGCAGCCGGCCAGCAGCCCACCGCCGGCGAAGGCGCTCGCCGCGGTCAGCGCGCGGCGCCGGGTGAGCTTCGTCCGCAGGTACTCGTGCTGCTCGGCCATGCTCATACGGCGCGCGAGCTGCTCGGGGATGCCTACGTCGGGAGTGTCCATGTTTGAGAACTTCCCAGCGAGTCCCAACGGGCGTCATACATACGGGTGAACTCAGGGTGACGGGTTGGCGTGCGGGGGCACCGGCTCGTCCGTATGGCGGACACCTCGTGTCATCCCATGGGACGGGGGAGTACGGTGCCCTCATGTCTCGCAGCATCAATCTCGCAGTGATCCCCGGTGACGGCATCGGCCAGGAGGTCGTGGCCCAGGGGCTGAAGGTGCTCTCGGCCGTCCTTCCGCAGGATGTGAAGCTGGAGACCAAGGACTTCGACTTCGGCGCCCGGCGCTACCACGCCACCGGTGAGACCCTCACCGAGGCCGACCTCGACGCCCTGAAGCGGCACGACGCGATCCTGCTCGGCGCCATCGGCGACCCCTCGGTCCCGTCCGGTGTCCTGGAGCGGGGCTTCCTGCTCAAGCTGCGCTTCGCCTTCGACCACCACGTCAACCTGCGTCCCTCGAAGCTGCTCCCCGGGGTCGCCACCCCACTGGCCGGCCAGCCCGAGATCGACTTCGTGGTGGTCCGCGAGGGCACCGAGGGCCCGTACACCGGCAACGGCGGCACCATCCGCAAGGGCACCGAGCACGAGGTCGCCACCGAGGTCTCCGTCAACACGGCCTTCGGTGTCGAGCGCGTCGTGCGCGACGCCTTCGCCCGCGCCCAGGCCCGCCCGCGCAAGAAGCTGGCGCTCATCCACAAGAACAACGTGCTGACCTTCGCCGGTCACCTGTGGACGAACGTCTTCAACAAGGTGGCCGAGGAGTTCCCCGAGGTCACCACCGAATACATGCACGTGGACGCGGCGACGATCTACCTCGTCACGCAGCCCGAGCGCTTCGACGTGATCGTCACCGACAACCTCTTCGGCGACATCATCACCGACCTCGCCGCGGCCGTCTCCGGCGGCATCGGCGTCGCCGCCTCCGGCAACATCAACCCGAGCGGCGAGTTCCCCTCGATGTTCGAGCCCGTGCACGGCTCGGCGCCCGACATCGCGGGCCAGGGCAAGGCCGACCCCAGCGCCACCGTCCTGTCCGTCGCCCTCCTGCTGCGCCACCTCGGCTACGAGCCCGAGGCCGCCCGTATCGAGGACGCCGTCGCCGCCGACCTCGCCGAGCGCGTCGGGCAGCCCGCCCGCAGCACCGAGGAGATCGGCGACGCGCTCGCCGTACGAGTAGCCGGCTGACCCCGCGCGCTCCCCCCAACGAAGCAGCCGCCGGGTCGCAACCGCGCCCGGCGGCTTTTCTTCTGCCCTCGCCGGGTGCCACCATCAACCCCTGGGCAACCCCATGGGCCGCATTCACCCCGTTTTCGTCCACGGCCCCGAGCGCGCGATACTCGCGCGATAATCGAACGCGGAGCCGCTGAATGAGGGAATGCTCGGACGTCCTAGCACTGGCCACGGGCAGTACAGGCGTGAGCGCGGCCCGTCACACACAACCGGTGAAGGACAACCACTCATGACGACGCCCACGATCGAGCTCAAGCCCTCTTCGCAGCCCCGCTCGGATGCGGAGCGCGAGGCGCTCCTCACCAGCCCCGGGTTCGGCCGCCACTTCACCGACCACATGGTGACGATCAAGTGGACCGAAGGCCGCGGCTGGCACGACGGTCAGCTCGTTCCGTACGGCCCGCTCTCCCTCGACCCGGCGAACATGACCCTGCACTACGCGCAGGAGATCTTCGAGGGCCTCAAGGCCTACCGGCAGCCCGACGGCTCCGTCGCCACCTTCCGCCCGGACAAGAACGCCCGCCGCTTCCAGGCATCGGCCCGTCGGCTCGGCATGCCGGAGCTCCCCGTGGAGACGTTCATCGAGGCCTGCGACGTGCTGGTCCAGCAGGACAGGGCCTGGGTCCCGCGGCACGGCGGCGAGGAGTCCCTCTACCTCCGCCCGTTCATGATCGCGACCGAGGTCGGGCTCGGGGTGAAGCCCGCCAACGAGTACCTGTTCCTCGTCATCGCCTCCCCGGCCGGCGCCTACTTCCCGGGTGGCGTGAAGCCCGTGTCCATCTGGCTCTCCGAGGACCGCGTGCGCGCCGTCCCCGGCGGCATGGGCGACGCCAAGACCGGCGGCAACTACGCCGCCTCGCTGCTCGCGCAGGCCGAGGCCGCCGCCAAGGGCTGCGACCAGGTCTGCTACCTCGACGCGGTCGAGCACCAGTGGATCGAGGAGCTCGGCGGCATGAACCTGTACTTCGTGTACGGCGGCGCGTCCGGTGAGAAGCCGGTGATCGTCACCCCGTCGCTCACCGGTTCCATCCTGGAGGGCGTCACCCGCGACTCCCTGCTCACCGTGGCCCGCGACCTCGGCTACGAGTCCCGTGAGGGCCGCGTCTCCATCGACCAGTGGCAGCGCGACGCCGAGAACGGCACGCTGACCGAGGTCTTCGCCTGCGGCACCGCGGCGGTCATCACCCCCGTCGGCACGGTCAAGCGCACCGGCGCCGAGTGGAAGCAGTCCGGCGGCGAGCCCGGCGAGGTCACCATGAAGCTGCGCGAGGCGCTCCTCGACATCCAGCGCGGCATCAGCGAGGACCGGCACGGCTGGATGCACCCGCTGGGCTAGACCGGGCCCGGCCCGGCCCCCCGTGACCCGCGCGTCCCGCCGGTCCCCCTCTCCCCGACAGGCGTGCGGGGACCGGCGGTTCGTTCGACGCGTAGCGGCTCCGCGACACGGGTATCCACAGATTCCACGGGGGGAGCGTGCCGCCCCTGCCATGCGCCCGTACGACCACGGAGGGAGCGCAGGTGAGCGCAGGGTCGCCGTTGCCACGACTGCGTTGGCTGCTGCGCACCTTACGCACCCCGCGCCGTCCCCAGAGCCTCACGGTTCTCGTCCTGCTCGCCGGCGTCGCCGCGCTCCTCCTGTGGAGCAGCTCGCGGATGGACAACTACGAGGAGAACCTCACCCTCAACCTCGGCACGGACATCGTCGGCGTCGTCGTCACCGTCTTCGTGATCGGCCCGCTGATCAGCCGCGCCCAGGAGGGCCGGGTCCGCGAGCACACCCGACTGGACTACGAGTGGTTCAGCGCCCAGGTCTACGGCTCGACCTCGAACGTGAAGGTCCTCGACACCTTCTCCCACGTGTTCGGCCCGCAGTTCTCCGAGCGGCTCTTCCGCGGCATCAAGGCGGCCACCGGGCACGGTGCCCGCGTGCAGATCCTCCTTCTCGACCCCGATTCCCTCGCGGTCATCCTGCGCGGCCGTGAACTGGGCGAGCAGAGTGACGACATCCGCCGCGACATCCTGCGCAACCTGCGCACGCTGGACCGGTTCGCGCTCCGGCTCGACGAGAACTCCCGGCAGCTCCTCGAGGTGCGCCTCTGCTCCACGTCCCCCGGCGTGACCCTCTACCGCTGGGACGAGCGCTCCCTGGTCTCGTTCCTCACCGTCGGGCGTCTGTCCGGCGAGGGAGTCCAGCTGGAGGTCGCCGTCCACTCGCCGCTCGGCACCTTCGTCGAACAGCGCTTCGACGAACTGTGGCAGCAGAGCAAGCCGATGGAACGGTTCACCCATCTGCCGCTGACCCTGGTCGACGCGACCGACGGGCGCCGGGAGTTCAGTTGTCGCTTCGTCCACGTGGACGACTGCCCGTACGTCGCCGGGCACGACCTGGTGTCGTACCTGGCCCGCCACCGTCTCGACCAACTCTCGGCCTACAGCGAGGCATTGAACGCCTCCGGGGCGCACGAGCTGATGGTCGTGGACGACGAGAGCGAGCTGCACGGCCTGCTCATGCAGCGCTTCGCGGAGAAGTACGATGCGACTGCGGGCGCCTTCGTCGAGTTGCGGCCGTTGATCTTGGTCAGGGAATAGAGGGCCGCGGCACCGATGAGTTCAGCGCTCCACCCCGCTCGGCCCGCGAGACCCGGCTCCGCGCACCCGAGTCCCCGCTTCCGCGCCTACACGCCCCGTGACCTGGACGGCCTGCTGCGGCGCGTGTCCCTGTCGCCCGCCGAGCGACTGGACCTGCGGGCCGTGGCGGCCGTCCTGCCGTTCCGTACGAACAGTTACGTGGTCGACGAGTTGATCGACTGGGCGGCCGTGCCCGACGACCCGCTCTTCCGGCTGACGTTCCCGCAGGCCGAGATGCTGCCCGAGCCCGACCTCAAGCAGATGGCGGACCTGCTCGCGCAGGACGCCCCGAAGGCCGAGGTCCTGCGCGCGGCCCACGAGATCCGGATGAGGCTCAACCCGCATCCCTCCGGCCAGCTCGACGCCAACGTCCCCGTCCACGAGGGGCGGCGTCTCACCGGCCTCCAGCACAAGTACCCGGAAACGGTGCTGATCTTCCCGCGCCAGGGCCAGACCTGCCACGCCTACTGCACGTACTGCTTCCGCTGGCCCCAGTTCGTCGGCGAGTCAGACCTGCGCATCGCCACCGACGACATCGCCGCCACCTCCGCCTATCTGCGCGCCCACCCGGAGGTCACCAGCACGCTCATCACCGGCGGCGACCCGATGGTGATGAGTACCGAGGTGCTGCGCCGCTACGTCGAGCCGCTCCTGGAGATCGAGTCCGTCCGGTCGATCCGGGTCGGCACCAAGTCGCTCGCCTTCTGGCCCCACCGCTTCCTCACCGACCGTGACGCCGACGACGTGCTGCGCCTGTTCGAGAAGGTGGTCGCGAGCGGCCGCCACCTCGCGCTGATGGCCCACTTCACCCATCCCCAGGAGCTGCGGCCCCCGGTGGTGCGGGAGGCGATGCGCCGGGTGCGTGACACGGGTGCCGTGATCCGCTGCCAGGGACCACTGGTCAGGGGCATCAACGACAGCGCCGAGGCGTGGGCCGCGCTGTGGAACGAGACGACCGCGCTGGGGGCGGTGCCGTACTACCTGTTCGTGGAGCGGGACACCGGCCCCCAGGGCTACTTCGGGGTGCCGCTCGCCCGCGGTCACCAGATCTTCCGTGACGCCTACGCCCAGGTGTCCGGCCTCGCGCGGACCGTGCGCGGCCCGGTCATGTCGGCGATGCCGGGCAAGGTGTGCGTGGACGGGGTCACGGAGGTGGCCGGCGAGAAGGTCTTCGTGCTCCACCTCATCCAGGCCCGCGACCCGGACCTGGTGGGCCGCCCGTTCTTCGCCGCGTACGACGAGAGCGCCACCTGGTTCAGCGACCTCGAGCCGGCCTTCGGCGCGAGCCGGTTCCTGCCCGGCCTGGACGCGGGCTGAGCCGAGGATCGCCCCGGCCCTTCGGCCCGGCGCCAGGGCTCGCCGATGGTCAGTACCGCGGGCCCGCTGTGACGCTGATCCCCTCCTGAGCGGCCTCCGGGCCGCCCGTCCCGGAGGCCGGGCTCAGGGACAGCGCCAGGTACGCGACCCCCCCGACCAGCCCCGACAGGACGAAGCTGCAGTCCACCCCGCCCGTGAGGGACAGGAGTGGTCCCTCGTAGGAGGGCAGGGACACGGCGAGCAGGCCGACGGTGGCGCCGAGTACCCAGGAGACCGTCGCCCGGATGTTCCAGCCGGCGCGGTACCAGTAGATCCCGCCCCGGGAGCGGCGGTTGAAGACCTGGAGGGCGTCCGGGTCGTAGCTCCCGCGGCTGCGGGCGAAGCCGATGAGGGTGATGACGGCCCACGGAGTGCCGATGGCCGTCAGGAGAAGGACGAAGGACGTCATCGCGGACTGCGCGTTCCAGGCGTAGTGGCCGACGAAGACACAGACGGTGGCGACGACGGCGACCGTGAGGGTGGCCCGTGCGCGTGAGGCCCGTGGCAGGATCGTGTCCAGGTCCAGACCCATCGAGTACAGCATCAGCCCCGCGTTGCCGACCGAGCCCGCGGAGGCGGCGAGCAGGAGCGGGACCAGGTACCAGGCGGGAGAGGCGGAGACCAGCGGTCCGGCGTAGTCGAGGGCGGCGCGGGCCGCGTACGCCGTGAAGGTCCCGAAGAGCTGGGGGACGAGCAGGCCGGCGATCAGCCCCAGCCAGGTGGCGTGCAGGACCGTGCGCGAGGAGTGCCGGGACGGGGAGATGTACCGGGTGTAGTCACCGAGCAGGGTGATGAACGCGATGGGCCCGGACAGCCCCGCCGCGACCGCCGCCAGCAGCCAGGTCGGCCAGAACGAACCGAGCAGGTAGCCGCCCGCCTCCGGGAGCGCGGCGGTGGTGAAGTGCGGCGCGTACGCGAGGACGCCGAGGGCGAGCAGCGCGGTCATGCCCACCGCGAGGACACGGGACATGGCGAGCAGCACCCGGTAGCCGTAGACCGCGCCCGCGACGGTGGCGGCGGCGAGGAACGCGTACACGACGGCGTAGGCGAGGCCGTCCACCGGCAGTCCGAACAGCCGGTGCAGGACGCCGATCATCACGTCACCGCCGATCCACACGGTCAGCGCGGTGTAGCCGAGGGCGAGCAGCAGCCCGACGACCGAGCCGACCAGCCGCCCGCGCACCCCGAACTGGGCGCCGGAGGAGGTGGAGAGGTTGGTCGCCGTGCGCAGCGAGACCAGTGCCAGGGGAGCGGTGAGCGCCGTGCCGATCACCGTGCCGGCCACGATCGAGCTCACCGAGGACCACCAGTCGAGCCCGAAGGACGGCGGCAGCCAGCCGAAGATGATCACGCCGAGACAGAGGTTGGAGCCGAGCAGGATCGAGACGAGGTCGCGCGGACCGCTGGTCCGCTCCTCGTCGGGGATGGTGTCGACTCCGCGCTGTTCTATCGGCATGGCTGGTCTCCTTCGATCCGCCGCCCGGTTGTTTAGAGCGACGTTCAATGTGTCGCTTCCCGGGTGTGCCCGTCAATGCCCAGCCGCCCGTCAATGTTTCCCTCTTGCCCATGCGTTGTTTAGAGTGATGTTCTAACCAGTGGAAGGCAAGGAGGTGCCGCGTCGTGAGACTGACCCCCACGGAACGTGACCGGCTGCTGCTCTTCGGCGCGGCCGAGCTGGCGCGGGCCCGACGGGCCCGTGGCCTGAGGCTCAACGTCCCCGAGGCGACCGCGCTCATCGCGGACACCGTGTGCGAGGCGGCCCGGGACGGGCGCCGGCTCGCGGAGGCCATCGAGGCGGCCCGCTCCGTCCTCGGCCCGGACGACGTGCTGCCGGGCGTCGCCGACATCGTCACCGAGGTGCACGTCGAGGCCGTCTTCGACGACGGGTCCCGGCTCGCCGTGGTGAGCGACCCCCTCGGCGCGGGACTGGGGGAGGAGGGACCGGGAGCCCTGCTGCCGGGTCCCGCGCACACCGAGCCCGAGGCGGCCGTGCGGCTGACGGTCACCAACACCGCCACCGTGCCCGTCTCCGTCACCTCGCACTTCCACTTCTTCGAGGCCAACCCGCGGCTCGACTTCCCCCGGGCGACGGCCTACGGGATGCGGCTCGCCGTCCCCGCCGGTTCGTCGGTCCGCTTCGGCCCCGGGGAGAGCGCCGAGGTCGGCCTGCGCCCGATCGGCGGAGCGCGGGTCGCGATCGGCTTCGCCGGGCTCGTGGACGGTCCGCTGGACGCGCCCGGAGCCCGGGAGGAAGCCCTGCGCAGGGCAGCCGCCTGCGGATACCTGGGCGCCGGCGTCGACGAAGACGAAGGGGACGAACGATGAATCCGTACGAGTACGCCGCCACCCACGGCCCCCGCGCGGGCGACCGCGTCCGCCTCGGCGACTCGGGGCTGACCATCCGCGTCGAGTCGGACTCCCAGCGGCACGGCGACGAGTTCCTCGCCGGCTTCGGCAAGACCGCCCGCGACGGACTGCACCTCAAGGCCGCCGCCGTCCGCGACACCTGCGACGTCGTGATCAGCAACGTGGTGGTGATCGACGCGGCGCAGGGGATCCGGAAGGTCTCCATCGGCATCCGCGAGGGGCGGATCTGCTCGATCGGCAGGGCCGGGAACCCCGACACCCTCGACGGGGTCGACGTCGTGGTGGGCACGGGCACGTCCATCGTGTCCGGCGAGGGGCTGATCGCCACCGCCGGAGCCGTCGACACCCACGTCCACCTGCTGTCGCCGCGCATCATGGAGGCCTCGCTCGCCTCCGGCGTCACCACCGTCATCGGCCAGGAGTTCGGGCCGGTGTGGGGAGTCGGCGTCAACTCGCCCTGGGCGCTGCGCCACGCCTTCTCCGCGTTCGACGCCTGGCCGGTCAACATCGGCTTCCTGGGCCGGGGTTCGTCCTCCTCCGACGCGCCCCTGGTCGAGGCCCTCGCCGAGGGCGGCGCGAGCGGCTTCAAGGTCCACGAGGACATGGGCGCCCACACCCGCGCCCTCGACACCGCGCTGCGCGTCGCCGAGGAGCACGACGTCCAGGTCGCCCTGCACAGCGACGGGCTGAACGAATGCCTCTCGGTCGAGGACACCCTGCGGGTGCTGGACGGCCGGACCATCCACGCCTTCCACATCGAGGGCTGCGGCGGCGGTCACGTCCCGAACGTCCTCAAGATGGCCGGCGTCCCGAACGTCATCGGCTCCTCCACCAACCCGACCCTGCCCTTCGGCCGGGACGCGGTCGCCGAGCACTACGGCATGATCGTCTCCGTCCACGACCTGAAGACCGACCTCCCCGGCGACGCCGCCATGGCGCGCGACCGGATCCGCGCCGGGACCATGGGCGCCGAGGACGTGCTGCACGACCTGGGCGCGATCGGCATCACGTCGTCGGACGCGCAGGGCATGGGCCGTGCGGGCGAGACCGTACGCCGGACCTTCGCGATGGCCGGGAAGATGAAGAGCGAGCTCGGCGCCCCGGAGGACCACGACAACGAACGCGTCCTGCGGTACATCGCCAAGCTGACCATCAACCCGGCCATCGCCCACGGGCTCGCGCACGAGGTCGGCTCCATCGAGGTCGGCAAGCTCGCCGACATCGTGCTGTGGCGCCCCGAGTTCTTCGGCGCCAAGCCGCAACTGGTCCTGAAGTCCGGCTTCCCGGCGTACGGCGTCGTCGGTGACCCGAACGCCGCCACCGACACCTGCGAACCCCTCGTCCTGGGACCGCAGTTCGGGGCGCACGGGGCGACACCCGCCGAGATCTCGGTGGCCTTCGTCGCACAGGCGGCCCTCGACCAGGGCAACGACCGGATGCCGACGCGCCGGCGCAGGGTCGCCGTGCGCGGCACGCGCGGGATCGGCCCCGCCGACCTGCGCCTCAACTCCCGCACGGGAGCCGTCGACGTCGACCAGCGGACCGGTCTGGTCACCCTGGACGGCGAGCCGCTGCGCTCCGAGGCGGCCGACTCCGTATCCCTCAACCGCCTCTACTTCCTGTGAAGGTGCCCGTCATGACCCCTGCCTCCGACGGTTTCCGGATGCCCGCCGAGTGGGACGCGCACGAGCGCACCTGGATGGCGTGGCCCGGCCCGAACCCCACCTTCGACGACCCGGACGGGCTGGCGCGGGCGCGGGCCGCCTGGGCGTCGGTGGCGCGCGCGGTCCGCCGCTTCGAGCCGGTCACCGTCGTGTGCGGGCCGGGGCAGTCCCGGGAGGCCGCGGAGCTCCTCGGCCCCGGCGTCGAGACCGTCGAACGGGAACTCGACGACGCCTGGATGCGCGACATCGGCCCCACCTTCCTCACCGACGGCAAGGGCGGACTGGCCGCCGTGGACTGGACGTTCAACGGCTGGGGCGCGCAGGAGTGGGCCCGCTGGGAGCACGACGCCAAGATCGGCGCGTATGTCTCGGACCTCGCGGGCGCCAGGACGTACGCCTCACGGCTGGTCAACGAGGGCGGCGCGATCCACGTCGACGGCGAGGGGACCGTCCTGCTCACCGAGACCGTCCAACTGGGCCAGGAGCGCAACCCGGACTGGACGCGCGAGCGGGTCGAGGCGGAGATCCACGCCCACCTCGGCACCCGCAAGGCGATCTGGCTGCCGCGCGGACTGACCGGCGACTACCCCCCGTACGGCTTCGGCACGCTCGGCCACGTCGACATCGTGGCCGCCTTCGCCCGCCCCGGAGTCGTCGTCGCGCACCACCAGCCCGATCCAGCGCACCCCGACCACGAGGTGACGAAGGAGGTCATCGGGCTGCTGCGGGCGCAGACCGACGCGCGCGGGCGCCCCCTGGAGGTCGTCGAGGTCCCGGCCCCGACCGTCCTGGAGGCCGACGGGCACTGGGCGGACTACTCCTACATCAACCACTACCTCTGCAACGGCGGCGTCGTGCTGTGCGGCTTCGACGACCCGCGTGACGAGACCGCGGCCGGGATCTTCCGCGAACTGTTCCCCGAGCGGACGGTGACCCTGGTCGACGCCCGCCCGATCTTCGCAGGCGGGGGCGGTATCCACTGCATCACACAGCAGCAGCCGAAGGCCTGAGAACCCGCGCGAGCGAGGGTCGGGTAGAACGTACGGGTGAATGTACTGCTCTGTGCCGTGTGCCGGCGCCGCCCTCGCCGGGCCGAGGTGACCACCGGGGCCGACCGGGCCCCGGGCGGTACGGAGATCGTGGAGGCCGCCCCGTGACCCGTCGCCGCAACACCGCACCGCCCCGCGAGGAGGTCCTCGGGGTGGCGATGGGCATGATCGCCGAGCGTGGCCTGGAGAAGCTCACCATGGCGGCGCTCGGCCGCGAGGTCGGCATGAGCAGCGGCCACCTCCTCTACTACTTCGGCTCCAAGGACGAACTGCTGCTCCAGACGCTGGAGTGGAGCGAGGGCCGGCTCGGTGCCGAGCGCGGCCGGCTGCTCGCCGCGCGGGGCACCGCCCGCGGCCGCCTGGACGCGTACGTCGCCCTTTACGTCCCCGACGGCCACCGCGACCCCCACTGGACGCTCTGGCTGGAGGTCTGGAACCACTCGCAGAACGCCGGCGAGGACGCCCGTGAGCGGCAGGTCGCCATCGAGGGGGCCTGGCACCGGGACCTGGTGGCGCTGATCGCCGAGGGCGTCTCGCGCGGCGAGTTCCGGCAGGTCGACCCGGACCGCTTCGCCGCCCGGCTGCGGGCCCTGCTCGACGGCTTCTCCATCCACGTGGCGATCGGACTGCGCGGCACCGACCGGGAGCGGACCCTCGGCCACGTGAAGGAGTTCCTGGACGAATCGCTCGGCTGACCGCGGGCGCCACCCGTTCGCGGACGGGTCCGCTACCAGGCCGCGTCCTCCGGTGCGGACGGGCACGGACCCGTGCGGCCCGGTGCGGACGGGCCGGACCCGTGCGGCCCGGTGCGGACGGTCACGGACCCGTGCGGCCGGGTGCGGCCCGGTGCGGACCGGGACGGCCATGGCCGGAAGCCGCCCTCGGAAACGGACGAACCGCTCGCATCCTGAGACGATCTGGGCCCGCGAGCGGCGCTGTGCCAGACTGCTCCCGTGCTCTCGTTCGCCATGATTATGGGCAGCAGGCGCGCCGGTCCGCAGTGACCGCCACGTACCACCACGTACGGGCGGGCACCGTCGTCCTCGACCCGCGCGCAGACCTCTCGCACCCGCGAGAGGTTTTTCGTTTTCCTGGCCCACCACAAGCCGGGAAGGGAGCGCGAGGGATCATTGGGGGACGGTGGAGCCGGTCATTCCGGTACAGACCGAGATCCAACACAGGAGCCAGACACCATGACCGAAACCAGCGAGCTCGACGATTCGTTCCACGTCTTCGACACGACCCTGCGCGACGGCGCGCAGCGTGAGGGCATCAACCTCACCGTGGCGGACAAGCTGGCCATCGCACGGCACCTGGACGACTTCGGGGTGGGCTTCATCGAGGGCGGCTGGCCCGGCGCCAACCCGCGCGACACCGAGTTCTTCGCCCGCGCCCGGCAGGAGATCGACTTCAAGCACGCCCAGCTCGTGGCCTTCGGCGCCACCCGCCGGGCGGGAGCGAAGGCGAGCGAGGACCAGCAGGTCAAGGCGCTGCTGGACTCCGGCGCCCCGGTGATCACGCTGGTGGCCAAGTCCCACGACCGCCATGTCGAGCTCGCGCTGCGCACGACCCTGGACGAGAACCTGGAGATGGTCCGCGACACCGTCTCCTACCTGCGCTCGCAGGGCCGGCGCGTCTTCGTCGACTGTGAGCACTTCTTCGACGGCTACCGCGCGAACCCCGCGTACGCGAAGGCGGTCGTCCGGGCCGCCTCCGAGGCGGGCGCCGACGTGGTCGTGCTCTGCGACACCAACGGCGGCATGCTCCCGGCCCAGGTCCAGGCGGTCGTCGCCACCGTCCTCGCCGACACCGGGGCCCGGCTCGGCATGCACGCCCAGGACGACACGGGCTGCGCGGTGGCCAACACGCTGGCCGCCGTCGACGCGGGCGCGACGCACGTGCAGTGCACGGCGAACGGCTACGGCGAGCGGGTCGGCAACTCCAACCTGTTCCCGGTGGTGGCGGCCCTGGAGCTGAAGTACGGCAAGCAGGTGCTGCCCGAGGGCGCGCTGCGGGAGATGACGAGGATCTCGCACGCGATCGCGGAGGTGGTCAACCTGACGCCCTCGACGCACCAGCCCTATGTGGGTGTTTCCGCGTTCGCGCACAAGGCCGGTCTGCACGCTTCGGCGATCAAGGTCGACCCGGACCTCTACCAGCACATCGACCCCGAGCAGGTCGGCAACACCATGCGGATGCTGGTCTCCGACATGGCGGGCCGCGCGTCGATCGAGCTCAAGGGCAAGGAACTCGGCATCGACCTCGGCGGCGACCGCGAACTGGTGGGCCGGGTCGTCGAGCGGGTCAAGGAACGCGAGCTCAGGGGTTACACGTACGAGGCGGCCGACGCGTCCTTCGAGCTCCTGCTGCGCGCGGAGGCCGAGGGCAGGGCCCGCACGTACTTCGAGGTCGAGTCCTGGCGGGCCATCGTCGAGGACCGCCCCGACGGCACCCACGCCAACGAGGCCACGGTCAAGCTCTTCGCCAAGGGCGAGCGCATCGTCGCCACCGCCGAGGGCAACGGTCCCGTCAACGCCCTCGACCGCGCGCTGCGGGTCGCGCTCGAGAAGATCTACCCCCAGCTCGCCACGCTGGAACTCGTCGACTACAAGGTGCGCATCCTGGAGGGCAAGCACGGCACGTCCTCCACGACCCGCGTGCTCATCTCCACCTCCGACGGCGCGGGCGAGTGGTCCACGGTCGGCGTCGGGGAGAACGTCATCGCGGCGTCCTGGCAGGCACTGGAGGACGCGTGCACCTACGGTCTGCTGCGGGCGGGTGTGGAACCGGCCGCGTAGCGCGGGCGGCCGGGCACGGGTCCCCGGCGAGGCGTGAAGACCTCGCCGGGGACCCGCGCCGGACCTCCGTGGCCCTACTGCAGGTGCCACTTCTGGTTGGCCGCTCCCGTGCACGTCCAGATCTGTGCCCGCGCGCCGTTCGCCGAGGAGTTGTCGGTCACGTCGAGGCACTTGTTCGCCGCGGTGTTGACCACGTCACCCGTCGAGGCGTTGTACGACCACCGCTGGGCGCCGCTCCCGTTGCAGTCGTACAGCTGGACCTTGGCGCCGTTCGCGGTCGAGGCCGAGGTCACGTCCAGGCACTTGCCGAGCGACTGCACCGAGCCGTCCGCCTGCACCGCCCACTTCTGGGCCGCGCTGGCGTTGCAGTCGTAGAGCTGCACCGCCGCGCCGTTGGCGCTCGAACCGCCCGCCACGTCCAGGCACTTGCCCGCGAGCCCGACGAAGGAACCCGACTGGCCGCCGCCCCCGCCCGACTGCGTGCCGGACCAGGTGAAGGTGGCCGAGGTCTTGCCCGGCAGCGAGTAAGTGGCGTGCTGCGAACCCCAGTTGACGGTGATGGTCTTCGCGGCGGACGCGTCGTTGTACGCGATCAGCGCCTTCGACCCGTCGGGGTTGCGCCACGCCACGTTCGGCACCGACGCGGACGCCGTCGACGCGATCCGCTGGGCACCGGGCCGGACGAACTTCGTCAGGTGGCCCATCGTGTAGTACTCGACCGTGTAGTCGACGCTCCCGCTCGCGCCGTCGCCGTTGTGCACGGTGATCAGCCCGCTGCACGTCCCGCAGCCGCCGTTGTGCGGCCCCCGGTTCTGGTCCACGGCCAGCGACCACTTCGTCACCGACTTCGCCCAGTTGCGCGTGTAGTCGACGATGTTGAGCATGTCCTCGCGCTGCTGGTTGGCGATCCAGGTGCCGCCGGAGTGCTCGGTCCCGAAGGCGTCCAGGCCCGGGTACTGGTTGTGCACACTCGTCTGCTTGTTGATGTCCCCGCCGTACCCGTGCCAGGCGATCCCGCCGAAGTTCGGGTGGGCGCGCACCGCCGCGTCGTCGACGGTCGGGGCGGCGTACGAGTCGTACACGTCCCAGTTCCAGTCGTGGGCGAGGACCTTCGTGGACAGGCCCGCCGCCTGCAGCTTCGGCAGCAGCTCACTCTTGGTGAAGTAGGCGAGCCCGGAGCCGTTCCAGCTCATCGAGGGGTACCCCGAGCAGCAGGTCGGCTCGTTCTGCGCGGTGACGTACGAGACCGGCACGCCCTGGTCCCGGTAGGCCTGGAGGTACTTCACGAAGTACGAGGCGTACGCCCCGTAGTCCTCGGACTTCAGCCAGCCGCCGTTGAGCTGCCCGCTGTCCTTCATCCAGGCCGGAGCCGTCCACGGCGAGGCCATCACCGTCAGTGACGGGTTCAGCTGGAGCGCCTGCTTCGTCAGCGGCACCACGTCCGCCAGGTCGTGCGCGATCGAGAACTGCGCCAGGTTCGGGTCGCTCTGCCCGGCCGGCACGTCGTCGTAGGTGTAGCCGAACCGCGCGAGGTCCGACGCGCCCATCGGATTGCGAAGGAAGGACAGCCCGATGCCGTCCGTCGGTGAGAACAGCTTGCGCATCGTGGCGTCCCGCGTCGACTGCGAGAGCGCGCCACTGCTGTTCATCAGCCAGGCGGCGGTGTCGGTGAAGGAGGCGCCGCCGCCGGTGAAGGTCTGGTAGCGGGTGTTCTCGTCGACGGTGATGTTCTCGCCGCTTCCACCGCTGCCGGACTGGAAGGCGAACGGTGCCTGGGCCTGGAGCCCGCGTACGACATGACGGCCGCCGTCGTCGTCGGTCGTGGTCAGCCAAGCGGTGACCTGTTCGCCCGCGGCGTGCGCGGGCGCGGCCGCCGTGAACCCGGCCGTGGTGAGCAGACCGGCGAGAAGCAGCCGGACCGCTCGAGTGGATCCCCTCATGGGGCGCCGCCCTTCTGGAGGTGGGGGTGGGGAGGCGTGCGAGGCGTGAGTAAATGACGGCTCGCGGGGCGCGTCAAGGGGGTGCGCGTTCACACTTTGAAGGAACAACACCCCTGATCCGGCCGGGGGTTGAGTCTGTACCGGTTCTGACGTGAAGCCTTGACGGTCCCTCGTGGCATCAGTTAACTCACGCCGTGATCTAAGCCGTAAGTGAACTACGAGAGCCGAGGGAAGGTCCATGCGAAGAACCGCCCTGCTCGCCTCAGCCGCCCTGCTCGTCGGGCTGCTTCCGCTGGCCGCGGCCGGCACGGTCGCCGCGGCCGACGACCCAGCCCCCGTCCCGGTCGACCGCTTCGAGGGGGAAGTGCCCTTCGCGAGCCAGCCCGCCGAGGGCATCTTCACCTGGGGCGGCGACGCCGACGACCCGCCCGCACTCGCCCTGACCGCACGGCCGGACGCTCCCGAGGGCGACAAGGTCCTCGGCGGCGACTACGACATCAGCGGTTACGGCGGCTTCACCCACGACTTCGCCGCGGGCCAGCCGGCCCACGACTGGTCCGCCCACCGGGGCATCCGCTTCTGGTGGGACGGCCAGAACAACGCGAAGAAGGTCAACTTCGAGATCAAGGACGGCGGCGCCGACGGCGAGGCCTCCGAGCTGTGGACGACCTCCTTCACGGACGACTTCACCGGCTGGAAACAGATCGAGATCCCCTTCGGCGACTTCACCTATCGCACGGACTACCAGCCCGTCGGCGGCATCGACCAGGTCCTCGGCCTCACCCAGATGTGGGGGTACGCGGTCACGCTCCCGGTCGGCGTCAAGGGCCACTTCGCCATGGACGACGTCGAGCTGTACGGCAAGGCGGACCAGTCCCTGCGGGCCTCCGTGAGCACCGACTCGGCCGTCCACCCGGTGAAGGAGGGCGGGACGGCGACGGTGAAGCTCTCCGTCGCCACCACCGGGTCCGTCCCGCTCGACGAACCCGTGACGGTCGCGTACGAGAGCGCGGGCGGCACCGCCGAGTCCGGCAAGGACTACACACCGGTCAAGGGCGAGATCACCTTCCCGGCGGGCACGGTCTCCGGGAGCTCCCGCACCGTCCGGGTGTCCACCCTGAAGGACAGGTCGGCCGAAGCCGCCGAGACGATCCCCCTCAAGCTGACGGTCACCGGCGCGAAGGCCCCCGCCGAGACCCCGCAGGTGGTCATCGACGCCCACGGGCTGCCGTACCTGGACGCGAAGCTGCCCGTGCGCAAGCGGGTCGCCGACCTCGTCTCCCGGATGTCCCTGGAGGAGAAGGCCGGGCAGATGACCCAGGCCGAGCGCGGCGCGATCGGCGCGGGCGGCGACATCGCCTCGTACGACCTCGGGTCGCTGCTCTCCGGCGGCGGCTCCACGCCGACGCCGAACACCCCCGCGGCCTGGGCGAAGATGATCGACGGCTACCAGCTCCGGACGCAGGCCACGCGGTTCCAGATCCCGCTGATCTACGGCGTGGACGCGGTGCACGGCCACAACAACCTCACCGGCGCGACGATCATGCCGCACAACATCGGCATCGGCGCGACCCGTGACCCGGGCCTGGCGGAGAAGACGGGCTCGGTGACGGCCGCCGAGGTCCGCGCCACCGGCATCCCGTGGGACTTCGCCCCCTGCCTGTGCGTCACCCGCGACGAACGGTGGGGCCGCTCGTACGAGTCCTTCGGTGAGGACCCGGCCCTCGTGAAGTCCATGGAGACGGTCATCCAGGGACTCCAGGGCGCCCGCGACGGCAGCGACCTGAAGGACGACGACAAGGTGCTGGCGACCGCGAAGCACTTCGTGGGCGACGGCGGCACGGAGTACGGATCCTCCACGACCGGTTCCTACACCATCGACCAGGGCGTCACGAAGGTCACCCGGCAGCAGCTGGAGGCCGTGCACCTGGCTCCGTACCAGACCGCCGTCGACCGCGGCATCGGCTCGGTCATGCCCTCGTACTCCTCGCTCGACATCCTGGGCGACGGCCAGGGGCCGGTGAAGATGCACGCACGCGCGGACATGATCAACGGCGTGCTCAAGGGCCGGATGGGCTTCGACGGCTTCGTGATCAGTGACTGGAACGCCATCGACCAGCTCCCCGGCGACTACGCCTCCCACGTCCGTACCTCGGTCAACGCGGGCGTCGACATGATGATGGTGCCGTACTCGTACAAGGACTTCCGTACGACTCTCATCGACGAGGCGAACGCGGGCCGGGTCAGCGCGAAGCGCGTCGACGACGCCGTGTCGCGCATCCTGACGCAGAAGTTCAGGCTCGGCCTCTTCGAGAAGCCGTACGCCGACACGAGCGGCGCGTCGCGGATCGGCTCGCCCGCGCACCGGGCGGTGGCCCGCGAAGCGGCGGCCGAGTCGCAGGTCCTGCTGAAGAACTCGGCGGGCGTGCTGCCCCTGAAGAAGTCCCAGAAGGTCTACGTCGCCGGTTCGAACGCCGACGACCTCGGCAACCAGACCGGTGGCTGGACCATCACCTGGCAGGGCGCCTCCGGAAAGAACACGGAGGGCACCACGATCCTGGAGGGGATGAAGCGCGCGGGCGGTGACGTCACCTACTCGAAGGACGCCTCCGCGCCCACCGGCGGTTACGACGTGGGGGTGGTCGTCGTCGGCGAGACCCCGTACGCAGAGGGCGTCGGCGATGTCGGCAACGGCAACGACCTGGAGCTGACGGCCGCCGACAAGGCCGCCGTGGACAAGGTGTGCGCCGCCATGAAGTGCGCGGTCCTGATCGTCTCCGGCCGCCCGCAGCTCATCGGCGACCGCCTCGGTGACATCGACGCGCTCGTCGCGTCCTGGCTGCCCGGCACCGAGGGCGACGGTGTCGCGGACGTCCTCTACGGCAAGCGTGCCTTCACCGGACAGCTCCCCGTCACCTGGCCGAAGTCGGAGGCCCAGCTGCCGATCAACGTCGGTGACACGGCCTACGATCCCCAGTTCCCCTACGGCTGGGGGCTGACCACGCTCAGCAAGGTCCCCGAGGGCGGTTCGGCGACCCTCAGGGCCCTCGCCCTGGTGGCGGCGGGCGCGGACCGGGCGGGCGCCGACGCGCTGGGCCGCGCCGCCGTCTCCAAGGCCCGTCTGCTGGTCCAGCAGAAACTGTCCTCGGCCCTCACGCCGGCCACCAGCAAACCCTTCGCCGACGCCGATCACCTCCTCCTGACGGGCCACTACGCCGAGGCGGTGAGCAAGCTGACGGAGGCGTACCGCGCCGCGTGACGTCCACCTCGTAGCCCGCGAGCACGGTGCGGGTGAAAGCGGGTGGGGCGGGTGGGGCTGAGGTTGTCCCTGGCCACCTCCGTCCCACCCGCGCCCGATGCTCCGTTCAGCGCACGTTCGCACAGGTTTCGGGTAGCTTCGGAGATATGAAGGCCGCACTGATCCGGGGGCTCCCCGGACTGCTGATCGCGCTGCTCCTCGCCGTTTTCGCGGCCCTCTCTCCCGGCGCGTACCCCGCGCACGCGGCCACCTCCTCCACCACCACAGACGTGGGCACGGTGGCGGCGGCCCTCCGCAGGAGCCCGGTCTACGTCGATCCCGCGGCCTCCGCCCAGCTGTCCACGGCGGACGCCCGCGCCCTCGCCGAGAAGATCAAGAAGGCGGACAAGCCCGTCTTCGTGGCGGTTCTCCCCGACGGCTTCCCCACCCGGAACCTCTTCCAGAACCTCCGCACGGACACCGGCGTCACCGGCCTGTACGCCATCAGGCTCGGCACCCGCTTCGACGCCCGCGCGGACTCCGCCGTGCTGGCCCGCACCGGCGTGCAGAACCTCGTCACCAGCGTCCAGGGCGAACCCGCCAAGACCCAGCTGAACGACTTCACGGACCGCGCGCTCGACAGCGTCAAGGGCTCGGCCCCCGGCAGCTGGGGGTCCCACGCGGGCGGCGGGGACAGCGGCGTCTCCACGACCGCGCTGATCGCCGTCGGCGCCGTGGTCGTGGCCGGCGGCGCGGGCGCGTACACACTCGTACGCCGCAACCGGCGCCGCAGGTCGCAGGAGCGGCGGGCCGCGCTGGACAAGCTCCGCGTCGTGGTCGACGAGGACATCACCGCCTTCGGCGAGGAACTCGACCGACTGGACTTCCATCCCGCGGAGGTCGGCGCGGACGACGCGATGCGCGCCGACTACGAGCGCGCGCTCGACGCGTACGAACAGGCGAAGTCGTCCATGGCGGCCGCGCACCGCCCGGAGGACGTACGCGCCGTCACCGAGGCGCTGGAGGACGGCCGCTTCTCCCTCGCGCTGCTGGCCGCCCGCCGGGAGGGCCGCCCGCTGCCGGAGCGCCGCGCCCCCTGCTTCTTCGACCCGCGGCACGGTCCCTCGGTCGCGGACGCGACCTGGACGCCGGCCGGCGGCGCGGCCCGCGAGGTCCCCGTGTGCGCGGCGGACCGGGCCCGGCTGGCCGACGGCGACGACCCGGCGGTGCGCGAGGTCGACACCGAGTACGGCCGTCGCCCCTACTGGGACGCGGGACCGGCCTACGGCCCCTGGGCGGGCGGCTACTTCGGCGGCGGCCTCCTCCCCGGCCTCCTGGTCGGCACCCTGCTCGGCGGCGCGATGGCCACCCCCTCCTACGCGGCCGACTACGGCACCGGTTACGGGGACTTCGGCGGCTACGACGGCGGCGACGTCTCGGGTGCCTCCTTCGACCCCGGTGACTTCGGCGGTGGATTCGGGGACGGCGGTGGATTCGGGGACGGAGGGGGCGGCGGGGACGGCGGGGGCGGCGACTTCGGCGGCGGCTTCTGAGCGACGGCGTCGCCGGCCGCGGCGTCGCGAGGCCCGGCGTCGGTACGGGCGAGGCGGTCCGGCAGAGCCGCCGTCGGACGCGCTGCCCCGCGCTCGGTCCCGCTCAGCGTCCCGGGTGCCCCCGGCCGGACGTCGGGCCCGGCCATGCCCTCAGGCGTCGGCGTCGGGCAGGGCGAGCCACTCGCGCCACGACAGATCACGGCCGATGAACCGAGGCCGTTCGAAGGGCCAGTCCTCGGCGATCCACCGGGGCACCAGCGAGGCCAGCTCACGCTCCAGTCCGGTGCCGGCCCTGTCGTCCGTCACCCACCAGGAGATCTCGGCGTCGGCCCCGGCCTTCTGCGGCGGGTCGATGTAGACACACCCCGACTCGACGGTCCCGGTCCCGTCGAGCAGAACGTAGTTGAACGACTCATGGGCGGCGATCTCGGCCTCGTGCCGCTCGAGATCCTTCAGGTTCGCCTCGTACGTCATGGTCTCGGCGGGCCAGCCCCATGCCTCCCCGAAGAGGGACCAGAGCCGCTCGCGCGAGCCCATGACCACGGGATAGTCCATGGCCGCGTCCGCACCCGTGATGGGCCGCAGGTGATGTCCCCCGGACAGTTCGACACGAAGGGGGTGCGCGAAGTGGGGAGGCAACCAGGTCATGCCGGGAGGCTAGCCGCCGGACGACGGCCACCGCACCGGGTTATCGGCCTGCTTCGGCGGACGCCCGTCACGGGCCGGCCCGCGCGCGTGGGGTGGCCCGTACGCGGACACGCCGGAGCGCCCGCCCTCCCGGTACGGGGGGAGTAGAGGACGGGCGCGCTCAGGGTGCCGCGAGGCGGCGGGTCAGGCGTTCTTGATCGCCGAAATGTCGAAGTTCAGCTTGATCTTGTCCGAGACGAGGACGCCACCGGTCTCC
This sequence comes from Streptomyces sp. NPDC057950, assembly GCF_042887295.1. Taxonomy (NCBI): domain Bacteria; kingdom Bacillati; phylum Actinomycetota; class Actinomycetes; order Kitasatosporales; family Streptomycetaceae; genus Streptomyces; species Streptomyces sp. NPDC057950. The sequence continues at coordinate 1,439 of NZ_JBHVPP010000042.1, read as the reverse complement.
AGGGCCGCGTTCCAGGTGAGGCCCCACTCGGAGCGAAGGATCTCCGCCTTGCCCTCGAAGCCGACGCGCTCGTTGCCGAACGGGTCCTTCGCCGAGCCGTTGAACTCCAGGTCGATGCTGAGCGGCTTGGTGGTGCCGAGGATCGACAGCTCACCGGTGATCCGGTAGTCGTCTCCGCCCAGGGCCTCCGCCTTGGTGGAGCGGAAGGTCATCGCCGGGAACTCGTCGGTCTTGAAGAAGTCCGAGCTCTTGAGGTGGGTGTCGCGGTCCGCGGAACCCGTCTCGATGCTGTCCATCTTGACGTCGATCGTGGCGGTGGACCGGGACGGGTCGGCGCCGTCCAGGTGCAGCGCGCCCTCGAAGTCCTGGAAGGAGCCCTTGACGTTCGTGACCATGGCGTGACGGGCGACGAAGCCGATCGTCGAGTGCGCCGGGTCGATCGTGTACTCGCCGGTGAGGGCCGCGAGGTCGGGGTTCACGGCGGCGGCTGCCGCGCCGGCGGCGGGGGTGTCGGTGGTCTTACGGCCGAAGATGCCCATGACGTGCTCCTAAGGGGACGGGGTCGCGGATCGGGGAAGCGGAACCGCGAGGATCATTTTGTTAAACATTCAACGAGGTGAACAGGAGTGACGGTAGACCTATTCCATTCAACTTTCAACATCATCCGCTGTGTGTTGCCGACGTTACTGTGCGTTCCGGCGCGGCGCTTCCCGTCGCGCACCGCCGGCCGCTCGAGTCGGTGCGCATCACCGCTGGTGGAGGCTCTGTCGGCGGTTGTCGCCAGGGCGCGGGCGTGTCCACGGCGCGGCGACGCTCCGTTAACCTGTTCGCGGAGGGACCGCACTCGGGGGAGTCCCCGGGCGAGCGTCCGGGACCGGCCGGTGCGGCGGGTGCGTCCGGGCGGACGCGGCGGCCGGAGCGCTCGGCGCAGGCCGCCGTTCGAGGGGCCGATTCACTCTGGGGATGGTATGCGTCACCCATGAATGTGAGGTGACTCTCAGCTGACGGCTTTGTGCGACCTCTACAAGCCGCATGCCCCCTGAGCAGTCAGATCGCCTGCATGCGGTCGAGGTTCTGTTCAGGGGTACCAGGAAAACAGGCTGGAGACTGTACGGAGTCGACGGCTCGCTTTTCTTGTTCGACTTCGTAAGGTCGCTACATGACCGTTTTGGACGAGGCCGCACCCTCAGGCGAACCCACGGACGCACGCGGGCGCGTGGCCGAACTGCACGCGATTCGTGCGGAGGCACTGCGCGGCCCCAGCGAGAAGGCGACCGAGGCCCAGCACGCCAAGGGCAAGCTGACCGCCCGGGAGCGGATCGAGCTGCTCCTCGACCCCGGGTCCTTCCAGGAGGTCGAGCAGCTGCGCCGGCACCGGGCGACCGGGTTCGGCCTGGAGGCCAAGAAGCCGTACACGGACGGTGTGATCACCGGCTGGG
>NZ_JBHVPP010000041.1:0-37946 GCF_042887295.1 Streptomyces sp. NPDC057950 | reverse complement strand
ACGCCAACGTCGCCCGAACACGCCTCACTTCATGTAAATTCACCACCCCAACATGCTCTTGATCAGCGCAAACCGAAAGACCTAACGGAGTCCTACTAGTGTCCTGCGCCAGAGATCCGTCGGCAGAAGCGGGCGAGTGAGTCGAGGATTTCTTCGGCGGTCTTGGTCCACATGAAGGGCTTGGGGTTGTTGTTCCAGTCTTTGACCCATGCCCTGATGTCGGCTTCGAGTGCCTGGATGTTCTTGTGTGCGCCCCGGCGGATCATCTGGTGGGCCAGGTAGCCGAACCACCGCTCGACCTGGTTGATCCAGGAGGACCCGGTCGGGGTGAAGTGCAGCTCGAACCGCGGGTGTTTGGCCAACCAGGCCCTGATCGCAGGGGTTTTGTGGGTGCCGTAGTTGTCGACGATCAGGTGGACCTGCAGGTGCGCGGGCACCTCCTTGTCGATCCTGATCAGGAACTTCTTGAACTCCACGGCCCGGTGCCGACGGTGCAGGGCGGTGATGACTTCACCCGTGGCGACGTCGAACGCGGCGAACAAGGTGGTCAGGCCGTTGCGGACGTAGTCATGGGTGCGCCGCTCGGGCATGCCCGGCATTATCGGCAGCACCGGCTGGGACCGGTCCAGGGCCTGGATCTGCGACTTCTCGTCCACCGACAGCACCACCGCCCCTTCGGGCGGGTTGAAGTACAGGCCCACGACGTCATAGACCTTCTCCACGAACAACGGATCCGTCGACAGCTTGAAGGTGTCCGCCAGATGCGGCCTGAGCTGGAACTGCCGCCAGATCCGGCCCACCGTCGACTTCGACAGACCACTGTGCTCCGCCATCGACTTCCGCGACCAGTGGGTGGCGTTCTTCGGGATCTCCTCCAGCGTCGTGACCACGACCGCTTCCACTTGATCGACGCTGATGGTGGGCGGCCGGCCCGGCCGGGGCTCGTCGGCCAGCCCGTCCAGCCGTTCGGCGAGGAAGCGCCTCCGCCACTTGCGAACCGTGTCAGCAGTCACCCGCAGATCCCGGGAGACGGCCACGATCGCCGGCACCTCCGGCCCCGCACACGCCAGCACGATGCGTGCCCGCAGGGCCAGGGCCTGGGCCGATGTCGCCCGACGTGTCCACCGCTCCAACACCGCCCGCTCCTCATCGGACAGCAGCAAAGGCTCCAACTTGGGGCCCCGACGAGGAACTGACGCGCCAGCAGCAGAAGTCACACCACTACTAACGAGCAACTACTGGCGCAGGACACTAGCCGTCGGTGGGTGCTTGATCCTGGCGGACGTTCGTCGGTCACCACTCCCACGACGAGGAAGCGCTACGCGATACTCGTCCTGTGGTTCGAGCAGGCACGGGCAGCGGAACAGCGCCGGGATTGGGATGCGGCCATCGCATTGGTAAGCACACACGCCGAGTGCTACTCCACCGATCCCTCAAGGCACGACAACCATCTGTGGCACATGGATTTGCTCGCCCGTGCGGAACGACTCTCGGAACTCGCAGAGCGCGCTCTCACTGATGTTCACGCACGTCGGAGATTCAACAGATCGCTTCGCGAGCGAGAGATGGAAGCGGCGCTGCGCAACCGCGCCAAAGACGGTGATCGCGATGCCCTGTACGTCCTTGTTCGGTTGCTGTGCGAGACGAGTCGGACCCAGGAGGCCCATCGAGTGGTCCTAGACCTCGGCCCGGACGATCAGTACGCACACCAGATCATGGCTGGCTTTCGATCGGTGTCGAGCGTGCATAGTATCGCTCGGCACCCGCCTTGCCTGAGCTGTCAGGAGCCGGGTCGTGGAGTACGTCATTTTCGAGTGAGGCTGAGTCAGGGCTGCTGGTCGCGGTGCTCGGTCGGCTCCTGCTTCCTGGTGAAGTTGCCGGTGTCGACCTCTGCGAGGACGTCGAGCTTGACCAGGCGTTTCAGCTTGGCGCGGGTGCCTTCGATGTTCTTCGGCGGCAGTTCGTGGTCGAGAGCTTGGCAGACGTCGCGGGCGCGCAGCGGGCGGGTGGCCTCGTTGAAGACGGCGAGGATGCGGGGGTAGTCCGGGTGACCGGGAAGGCCCGGCGAAGCAGTGTGGGCCGGGAGCCGCCCCGCGAGGGCGGTGACGGTCTTCCGGTGATCGCCAGGTGCTCGAGATGGGTCTCGGCCTCCGGCAACCGGCCCTGCGGTTCGTCGATCTGTGTGCGGAGGCCGTCGGCCAGAACCCGGGCGGCGTCCTCCTGGAGGTCGAGCGCTTCGAGCAGGGGCCGGGTGTTCGCACCGTCACCGCCTGCGCATCGCGCCAAGTGGCGGTGTTCGCGCCGGTCAAGTGTCGCGCCATCACGTGGGTCATCGCCCAGTAGACACGCGGGGCGGAGGAGGACGGGCGGTGCTCGTAGTCGCGAACCAGGCGCCGGCGCAGCATCAGGATCCCGTAGATCTGCTCGACCCTCCACCGCTTCGGCTGCGGGACGAACCCGGCCTCCTGCGGGTTGCGCTCGACGATCTCGATCTCGATGCCCAGGCCACTGCCGTGCGCGACGACCTGGTTCTTGAAGCCCTGGTCGACGAGCACTTTGCGGACGGTGCGCCGGTGTGCTCGGCGACCTGGTTCAACAGGGTGATGCCCGCGGCGTTGTCGTGGGTGCTTGCGGCCAGCACGGTGACGGCAATGACCAGGCCGAGCACGTCAACGGCCAGTCCCCGCTTGCGACCCGGGACCCTCTTCGCCGGACCCCGGCCAGAGGTGGATGCGGGAACCCCGGCAGCCACGTGGAGACTCTGCGTGTCCAGGACCACCAGGGTCGGGTCCTCTGATCGGCGGGCCTTCTCCCCCACCTGGCAGCGCGGGAGTTCATGCATGAGAAGGTGGCCGGGACGAAGTCGTACGTGTGGGCCGCAGGGTTGAGCCGTGGGACAGGTCCTCGACCGCGCCGAGGAAGTCGCGGAAGGCTTGGTCGGTGCGGGCGGTGTCACCGGTGGCGTCGAGGTCCGTGAGGAGACCACGGATGACGGCGAGAACCAGCGTCGCGAGATCCGCCCGGCCGATGCTGCGCAGCCCATCCTCGAGCGGCCCGAGCCAGTCGGTCGTCGCGGTACGCCGGAAGTCGGGCCACAACTGCTGCTCCGCACTCTCGCGCAACCGACCGAACATCCGCAGGTACGGCTGCCCGCCCGGACCGGTAATGGAGGTCCAGGCGCGGCTCAGGGTCGCCGTGTAGGGCTCGTCGGGTCGCACCCGCAGGAGCTCGCCGAATGTGTCGAGCTGACGTTGCCGCGCGTGCCCGAGGACGGCCCGCAGCAGAGCGTCGCGGGTGCCGAAGTGATAAATCAGCATCCGGGATGAGGTGCCGGTGGCGGTGGCCAACGGATCGAGCCTGTCAGGGAGACCGTGCGCGAGGGCGTAGTCGGCGCAGGCCTCGAGCAGCCTCTGTTTGATGTGCGGTTGCGGTCGTCTGCCCACCACCCAACTTTTTCACGTAATAACTACTACGTCTATCGTTGTCAGAGTGTGGTCGATCCAGACGTGGAGGTAGCGATGCGGGTCGTGTTCGTACATGGGGCGTGTGTGCGGGACGGGTCATGGTGGTGGCACCGAACGGCCAAGTTACTCAAAGGTCGAGGGGTGGCGAGCGTGGCCCCGGCGCTGCCGAGCTGCGGTGAGGCCGGCCCGCCCGGCGGCGTCGGCGGTCCGGGGCTCACCGAGGATGTTGCGGCCGTGCGGCAGGTACTGCGGGACAGCGACGAGCCGACCGTCGTCGTCGCCCACAGTTACGGCGGCATCATCACCGCGGAAGCTGCCGCGGGAATCGGCTCAGTACGCCACCTGCTGCTGATCTCCAGCTACCTTCCCGAGATCGGGCAGAGTCTGTCGGAGTTCGGAGACGGCAGCCCGGCCCCGTTCCTCGACGTCGACCCGGAAGCCGGCACGTTCGAAGTCCGCCCCGAACTGCTTGTGGACACATTCCTGCAGGACTGCGATCCCGAGGTCCAGGCGCAGGCGGCAGACCACCTTGCGCGGCAGAGCGTGCAGGTGACCGGGCAGCCGATCGGGGCGGCCGCATGGCAGCAAGTACCCACGACGTACGTCGTCTGCACTCAGGACCGGGGCACCCCGGCGCGCCTGCAGCGCGAGTTCGCCCGACGGGCCGACAACGTCGTGGAACTCCACGCCGGCCACCACCCGTTCCTGTCCCGACCCGCCGAGGTGCGAGACCTGCTGCTGAACCTGTGAAGGGCAGCGACGGACGAGTCGGCCTCGTCAGCAATTCCGCAGGTCACCTGCATGCACGCCTCCTCGGAGAACGTTCGCAGGGGGAACGACCCGGGCCATGGCCCCTCCCGTGACCGGAAAGTGCCGGTAGTCCTCGCGAAGACAGACCTGGAAGCGGCGCTCAGCCAGTGTGATCGCGTCTTCGTTCGACCTATCAGGTCGTTGTATCGAGCCCGGTCACACGCCGGTGGCGCGCGGTGGCCGGATGGGCCGCCGCGCACCACTGGGCGGTGCCCGGTGTGGTGACCGCCTGTGTGGTCGCTGGTGGGTGGGGGTCAGAGGCGGCGGTCGTGGCGGTTGCCGTCGTGGCCGCCGCGATGGTGGCGGCCTCAGGAGGCGTCGTCGATGAAGCGGCCGTGGTCGTTGCGGAGGGTTGCGGTGTCGGAGCGGTTGTCCCAGACGTAGTTGCGGCGGTCCTGGTAGACGTCGCGGTAGGTGTCGCGGCCGATGCCGGTGTGGACGCGGACGGTCGAGCGGCCGTCGAGGCGGTAGTGGTGGAAGGTGTAGGTGTGGCCGTCCTCGTCGGACAGGGTCCAGCCGTCGAGGTTCGCACTGCGGCGTGAGGTGAGGCGGGCCGGGTCGTGGACGTACTGCCCGATCGCACCTCCGAGACGTTAGCGGCCTGGCCAACCGAGCATCCCGGCGCCGAGATCATCTGCCGGGACCGGGCCACCGCCTACACCAAGGCAGTCGAGGAGGCCGCCCCTCTTGCTGCCGAGGGCCAGGTAAGCGGCACCCGACCGTTCCTGGAGATCCAGGCTCACGGCTACCGAGGCAGCCGCCAGGTCGTCCGCAAACATCTCGCCGCCCTCCGCGCGGGTACCACCCAACCGGTCCGGGCCGACATTCCGAGCCCTCGCAAGATCGCCTCGTGGATCATGCGGCCCCGGGAGACGCTCACCGAAAGCCAGGACGAGCGACTCCTCCAAGTCCCGCTCGCCTAACCTGACATCACCCGGGCCTGCGATCTCGCTCGGGCGTTCGCCGACCTGGTTCGCCACCGGCGCGGATGCCTGCTGTTGGAATGGATCCGCCAGGCCGAGCAGGACCCACCGAAGCCCATGAAGGGCTTCGCCGGCTTCCTCCGCCAGGACCTCGACGCCATCGCTGCCGGACTCACCCTCCGGTGGGGTTCCGGGGTGATCGAAGGACACGTGAACCGGGTGGGAACGCTCAGACGAGCCATGTATGGCAGGGCCTCGTTTGAACTCTTCCGATCCCGCATCCTCACCCAGTCATGAGGATCACGGAACTGCGGGAGCCCCTTTCTGGGGGCTCGTGCCAAGGAACAGGGTGGCCAGACGGGGAAGCCGACGGCTCATCTCCCTGTCGTCATCGAAGTCGAAATCCTCGCCCATATCAACCGCTTTGTCGATCTCCACATCAGCCCCGCGGAAACTGCGCCAGGCTTTGTAGAAGGCATCCGCATCACCTGTGATCCGTTCGAACGCCCCGCTGGCTGCATAGTTCACGTCTTCGTAAAACACCACCTCGGAACGGTCCCGGACGTTCGCTGCTTGAACGACATCAGGGTGCGCGGCGAGGCTGTCGGGGTCAGCGGCCACACGCTGGTACCACTGACAGCCCAAGGCGATTACACCGGCGCGGAAGTCCATGAAACTGTCGTCGGAGCACCCGCCCCCGATGAGGTAAGCAGCCGCCCACACATCCCAGCGATACAGGGCGTCGTGCAGCTCGTCGAAGCGTTGCGCGTACTCCAGGATCTCCTGCCGCGGTCTCTCCGCGAGCTGCTTGACGAGAACCTCGTCAAAGGGCTCGCCCGTTGTGGCGGCCCCGGCTTGCGCGGCTTCGATGACGTCCCAGAACGTGTCGATCTCCATGACCGCGCACTCTGCCACGAGCCGATGACAGTCGATCCTGGCCACCGTGCCGGCACCCGTTTCACGGAACTGCGGACAGAACCATTTTCAAGGAGCGCCATCAGCCCGCTTCCGCGGCCGCGGGCTTGCCCGGGTACGTGGAAGCCGTGCGCGGCCTGCTTGGGGGTGGTGGTGGCCGCACACGGCGTCGGGTGTCCCGATGCGGTGCGTACCGGGACACCCATCGGCATCGTGACACCGTCCGGGAGACCGTGCCGCGTTGGACGGGGCGGCTGGATGACCATGGGGCCCCGCTGAAGAACGGGACGTCTGGCCCAGAGCTGATGACCCCTTGATGTTCGCCGGCACTGCGCCCCCGGACGTTACGGCCGGGGCGTTTGGTGATGCGGAGGTGTTGAACACGGCGCCCGGATGACAGGCAGCGCAGCCCCGGGCCCCGCACAGCGACTGCTGCCTCGGGACCACTGGCCACTGCGGAAGCCTCGTACAGCGTCTGCCGGTTTCCCTACGGTCAGCGAGTGGAGTTGGCCTGGCTGTCTGGTCCTGTCTCGCTGGTGAGGGTGTTGCGTGCGGGGCCATGGACGGCGGGGCGGGAGTCGTCTGCGGCCTGGATCAGAAGTGGTTCGGCGGCGGGGCCGAGGAGGTGAACGGCGCTGCTCAGGGCGCCGGCCAGGACTGCAGGCGCGGGATGGCTGGTGGCGAGGTGTTCGAGGAGCGGGGCGGTGCGCTGGCCGGCGAGGTCGCACAGGAGCTGGTGGCTGCGGGTGGTGGGGCTGTGGGTGACGCGCCCGTGTTGGGGGTCGAAGAACCCCTGCTGGGCGTGTGGTTCGTCTGGGCGGTGGATGAGGAGGTTGAGGGAGATCGAGAGCGCGGAGGGAGGGTGCTGGGTGTGGATGTGACGGCCGGTCCGGAAGTACATGATCTTTCCGCGCGACAGGTCGGTGTGTTCGAGGAGATGGAGCCCGACGTGCTCGCCGGGCTCTCCGGGCTCTCCGGGCTCTCCGGGCTCTCCGGGCTCTCCGGGCTCTCCGGTGACCTTGGCGGGGTCGTACTCCCAGATGGTCGTCTGGTAGCCGGGGCCCAAGGGGCTGGCCGATGGTAAGAAGAATGTGTGGTCGTGCGGCACGTCACCAGGCGTCACCCGCATCTGGCATACGCCCCGCTGACCAGTGCGTGCGGGTGCGTCGCACCCGAGTGCCCCGCGCTCTGCGGATGCCGCCCATGTCCTCCCGCGGCCGGCCTGCGGACCGGCTGGTTCACCGTGCTCGTCGGTGACGCGGCATCATTTGTCGGTCAGTTCAGGGACCTCGGTCTTGGCGAGGTCACCGTGGTGCACGGCTGACCCGGTCCCGACCAGGGCCGGCGAGCGGCGTGGCGGGCGGCGCGAGCAGCGTCCGGTCGCCGCTGCCGCGAGTACGCCGAGCCCGGCCGCCGCCGTTGCGGCGGTGAAAGCCGCCCCCGAGCCGTGGCGGTCCAGCAGGGCGCCGGCGAGTGCTGAGCCCAGGGAGGAGCCCAGGTTGTAGGCGGTGTTCACCCAGGCCCCCGCTTCCATCCGGGTGCCCGCCGGGAAGAGCTGGTCCACCAGCAGATACGCGGTGATCAGCAGCATGTCCAGGCAGGCCCCGAGTGCGAACAGGGCCGCTGCGGCGACCGGGAGCAGCGGCGCCGCGGCGAGCAGTGCGAGGGCGGTGGTCCCGGTCGCGCCCAGGACCAGAAGTCGGCGGGACGGGGCGGCCCGCCAGATCCGGCGCCCGTACAGTAGTCCGCCGACGACCCCGCCGGCCGAGCACAGCGTCAGCAGCGCTCCGGTCGTTCCGGCACCCCAGCGCGGCACCGCGGCGATCTCCTCGACGGCCAGGGCGCAGGCCGAGCCCAGAACCAGCAGCAGCAGACCGAGGAACCCGGCCCTGCGCAACGGGCGTTGTCCCGTCGCGTCGTTGCGCCGGTCGGGGTCGGTGGCTGACTTCAGTCGAGAGTGCGGTCGGAAGGACGTGCGGCGCAGCGCTCGCGTCAGCGCGCAGAAGCCGACCAGCACCAGGCCCGCGCATACGGCGAGTGCCATCGGGGCGGACCAGACGCCGATCAGCACCGCGCCCAGGGAGGGTCCGACCGCGAAGACAGTGGACTCGGACACGGTGTCCAGGCTGAGCGCGCACTGCTGCTGCTGCGGTTCGGCGGCAAGGTCGCTCCAAAGGGATCGCATCAGCGGTCCGACCGGAGGCGGGAACAGACCGGCCACCGCGGCAAGCGCGAAGACGAGCCAGGGTGCGGTGCCGAGTTCGCCGGTCAGGGCGATGACCGCGAGCAGCCCGGCATAGCCGACCGCCAGCGGCATCAGCGCTCGGGGCCGGCGCTCGACCAGCCGGGCCCGGGCGGGTCCGAGCAGGGCGGAGATCAGGCCGAACAGTCCGGCCGCCGAACCGGCCACGCCGTAGGAGCCGGTGGCATCGCGCAGGGTCAGCAGCAAGGGGAGGCTCAGCAGGCCGTAGCAGAGCCGGGCGAGTATGGCGGCGGTGAACAGGCCGCGGGCATGGGGGAGGGAGAGGACGGCGCGATAGGACGCGCCGCCCCCGGCAGGGCGTGGCATGGGGATTCTCCGAGTTCAACGCACGAGGTCAGAAGGAATCGCGGTACCGCCCGGCCGGGTGGCGCGGTGCGGTCGGCATACCTTCTAGTGCGGTACGGGGAGAGACATGTCGGCTATTAAACAGCTCGATCGGCCGCGCAGCAATCCAGCATCGGTCGCGACTCGCCTCATCATCTGGCGGAACAAGAACGCCGCCGATAAGCGCCTCACTGCCATCGTCCACAGGGCGAACGCCGCCTGACCCACGCCGCCAGTGTCTGTCTTGGGTCGTCAAGGCCGGATCGGTGGCGCACTCATCGCTGCCGTCAGGAACGTGATCGCCCATTGCCGGGCCGCCTCGCCCGCTACCGGGGACGCGCAGCCCGGGGAGGGCTGCTGGTGAACCTGGAGGCGGTCGACGGCCGTCACGGCGAAGATCCCCCGCATCCGGAACCACAGCTCCTCCGGGGAAAGGCCGGGCAGTACGCGCGCGAAGGCTGCGAAGTAGCGCTCACGGACCGAGTCCTCGGCCGGGCCGGTCCAGCTGCGTGCCTCCTCGGCCGGGTCGCTGAGGATCGTCACGATCAGCCGGGACGTCCGGGCGCCGCCCTCGTTGCCGGCCGGCATCTCGTCGAACAGCGGCCCCGCGAATGCCTCCACCAGTTCGCTGACCGGTGGGTCGAGGGTCCGGGCGAGCAGTTTGTCGAGCCCGTCGCACTGCGCAGCGGTGATGGGCTCGACCACGCGGCGGACAACTGCCGCCATCAGCTCCGCCTTCGAGCCGAAGTGGTAGCCGACGGCGGCCAGGTTCGCTCCGGCGAGTTTGGTGATCGCGCGGACCGAGGTGCCGCGGTATCCGTGCTCGGCGAAGAGGTGCTCGGCCGCGTCGAGGATCTGAGTGCGGGTGTCTGGGGTCGCCACACGAGGGACTATACATATGTTTAAATGAAACGAACGTATGAATGAAGCGAACGTATGAAAGAGGACTGTCATGAAGCTGCTCGTGTACGGCGCAGGGGTTTGCGGCAGCCTGTTCGCCGCCCGCATGCACGAGGCCGGCCACGACGTCTCGCTTCTCGCCCGGGGCGAACGCCTGACCGCCCTGCGCCGGCAGGGAGTGCAGCTCGCCGAGGAAGGCGGCCCTGCCAGGCGGGTGCCGGTACGGGTGCCAGAGCATCCGGACGGCGGGTACGACCTGATCACCGTCTTCGTCCGCACCCACCAGGTCGACGCGGTGCTGGAATCACTCGCTGATGTCCAAGGTGACGTGCTGTTCCTGCTCAACTGGGCAGCCAGCCCGGAGACGCTGGGTGCGGTGATCGGCCACGAGCGGGTGCTGCTCGGCTTCCCCGCGACTGGCGGCACGATGGACGGAGATGTGGTCCGCTACCGCAAGACCAATTTCATCACCCGCCGGGTCGCGATGCCGATCGGTGAGCCCGACGGCCGTACCACCCCGCGACTGGTACGGATCGTGGCGACGTTTCGTACCGCCGGGATCAACGCCAAGGCCGAGCCCCAGATGGGTGCCTGGCTCAGGACGCACGCCGCGTTCGAGGTTCCGCTCGGTCAGGCGGTGTACACGGCGGGCGGCCCGGTAGCGCTGGCCGACGACCGGGACGCGGTCCGCGGCATGCTCCACCTCATGCGGCAGAACCTCGCCGCGATGGAGACACCGCCGGTACCTCGCGCGTTCGCCGCGTTGCGGTCTCTGCCACAAGGGCTCCTTGTGGCCGTGCTCCGGCGCTTCCTGAAGAGCCCGACAGCCGTGCACAGCGGACTCAGCGACCGCTCCCCTGCCGCGGCAGCCGAACTCGATCGGCTGGCTGAACAGCTTCGCGCCCCTGCGGGAGCCCGCTAAGCGACCCAGAACGGCGAAAACCTCACCACACACACCACCGCCAGTCCCACAGTCCTCGGCCCCACCTCCGCGAGCTCCACGGACGGCAACCGCTCACTTCATGAACGTTTCGGTAGCAATGGAGCGTCAGGCCTTCGGAGTTGGCGTGGTTCTCTCCCCCATTGGGGCCACGCCCTTCAAATGGCGCGGCACTACAGGGCGAACGTCGGTTGACGCGGCACTAGGGCGGGTAGCGAAAGTGAATCTTGGGCTGTGAATGATCACGGTTCATGGGGCGGGAAGATCTCACGGACGAGCAGTGGGCAGTGCTGGAGCCACTGTTGCCGCAAGGTGCCAGGCCGGGACGGCCGCCCGTCTGGCCTCGTCCGCCGCCCTCACCGGCACCAGCGCGACGGACTGGACGAAATTCGTCAAGCGCGACGGGACCGGGCCGCATCAGCGGCCCGCGAAGTGACAGCTGAGAAGTCGGTTCCCTCGAGGGTGAGCCCCGACATCATGGTCGTCGGTAAGTCCATGCACGAGAGGGGCGAGTGCGGCGGGTGTCTGGAGACGCGCAGGCTGATTTGACGGAGCTGTGGCAGCAGCGTTGGCCTAGTTGCCCTCCGGTTGGGTACATGCTCCGCGACCCGCATCGGGACGTTTGGGTACGTTTTCACAGCTTGCCAGATTCGAAGCGGTACGCGGACGACGAGAGCGAGTACACCGTCGTCCTGGAGCGTTACAACACCGTCCTCGATGAGTTGTTCGCTGGTGCGGACGTGTACGTGATCACTCCGCTCTGGACGGCCGAAGCCGAGGTTCCGTCATCGCAACCCATCACGGGCTATTGGCACAGCTTGCTGGTGGAGGACGATCCTGACCCTGAGTTCCGCACGTACTGCCACCTCTTCGCCGCCCGCCGACCCTGGCGGCGAGGCTGCATCGACGAGTCGCTCCGAGACATCGCCGACGACAAGGTGGCGGGCGTTCTCATCACCGACACCCGGATGCAGCGCATCCATCACCCCTACGCCGGTGGCGCCGACGTCTTCCTCGCCACGTCCGAGGAACGGGACCGGGTGCGCGATCGGCATGCCGACTGGCTTTCCCGTCATCCGTCGGGTCTCTGACCGGTTCGGATCACTGCTCCACTCGAAATGGTCCTCACCGCAAGTACCGGCTCGAAATGGTCCTCACCGCGAGTACCGGGTTGAGAGGCTCCACGAGTTCTTTGGTGGCGACGGCCACAAGTCGCGCGGGCGCATCACCGTCCAGCAGGGCGCTCACGTATTCGATGGCCTCCGCAGGCGAGAACATCGGCAGCCTCTGGCGCAGTGTCCGCACAGCGTGCATGCGTCCGTGTGTAGCGGCGACTCCGCAGAGCCCATCGTGCAGGTCGTCTACTGCAGTGTGGACCGGCAGCCCGCGTATTCGGGCCCGGTAGTCGTTCTCCCACTCCCCCGTTTTCGCGGAGACGACGCCGATCTGGTGCAGTCCCCCGTCGACGCGGTCGACCAGATACGGCCCATTGCCAATCAGCGCGTACTTCGAGTTCCGGGTGCGTACGAACTCCTCGGACTGCCAGGAGACGATCCACACCAGCTCGTGCTCTACGACACGGACCACAGCCATCCTCACCGCGTCCGCGTTCACAGCCCGCCACTGCTGATAGTCGCGCTCCAGCTGCTCCTCGACTGCCCGAACGGCGGCTTCTCGCTCGATCACGCGTGCAGCATCCCTTACGGGCCCGGTTTCGACCAGCGAATTCCCACGGCTCAGGGCCACGCAGAAGAGGCCAACGAACCTTCTCGCCCAGGAATACGGCAGCTGCGGAACAAGTGCTCTGCGCCAGTACCGGACCGGCGGACACTCCCGACGCCGTAACGCCACCCGTAACGCCACCGAAGCCAGCCAACCAGGCCCATCGACACGGGCGCGGGTGAGAGCGTCGGCCAGCAACGTGTCACCGCCCTGGACGAGGGCGACCGCTGTCGTCCACGCCTGGGTATCGAAGGAATCGGGGACGGCGAGTGTGCGGCCGGACAGGAGCTCCCGTGCCCGCGGTTGGTGCCGCCCTCCGGCCCGGGGAACTGGTCGGCGCCTCAGGGAGGTGCCCGGCTGTCCCTCGGGCGCGTCGCCCCATATAGGGGGCGAGTTGGGGATCCGTTGCAGGTGCCGAGCCGTTGATCGGCGTACGGAGCTGCAGACTGGGCGGTAGTCTCTCGCCAGGCCCTTTCTCAAGCTAATCCGTCGGGACAGCTCGGGCGGACCACTCTTCAGGGTGATCTTCCTGCGGCATACAGCGACGGTACTTAGAGAAAAGGAAACCACTGGTGAAGAAGTTCAAGCAGCAGTTCATCACCTGGCCCGAGGTCAGGCAGTTCGTAGTCGTGGTGGCAGGCGGCGTACTCGTTTCAGCCATCAATTTCTGGCTCGGGCTGAAGGGGTGAGGAAGGGCTTACGGGGCCCCGGGAGTACGAGCCGGGCCCCGGCCTCAAGCGATGATGCCGGGGCACGGCGGTCCGGGCTCGTTGATGGACAGGAGGATGACCTCCGCACGATCGGGCGAGTGCATGCCGCGGGCCTTCATCTGCTTCTTGGACTCCACTACGGCGCGGACCATGGCGCGGCTGCCGTCTCCCTCTCGGTCTTGGCACCCGCCTCGAACTGGGCGGGCCCTTGCCAGCGGAGCCGTGCACCCTCGAGCAGCTCGCACCCGATCCGGTGAGAACGTTCAAGGTCCGCTGTGGGTTCGGGGTACCAGCCCAGCCGCTGGCAGGATGGGCCTTCACCCTCCGGCCGGACTGCTGGACGCCTCGCCTGAGCAGATCGTCCACGAAACTCTCAGATAGCATCCGATCGCGCTGTGACCTGCAAGCTCCGTCAGCCCCCCGCCGTTCGGCGCGGGCGCGGGTTGCCGGCGAAGTCGGGCCGACCCTGCTGCCCGGGGTGGCACGCGCGACGGGTGCCTCAGCGCTGGAAGACCGCTGTCGCCACAGGCATCGCCAGCAGCAGGCTGAGCCCGATCAGGGGCAGCCGGTCCAGCCACAGGACGGCGGCGAACTCACGCAGGGTCGCGGAGAGCCAGTACGCGGGAGAGGTCGGCGCCCCCACGACGTGGACAAGGACGCCGGCGCGACGGGCCAGCAGGGCGGTGCGGTAGACGTGGAAGCCGCTGGTGACCACCGTGGCACGGTGCCCGGAAGCGGTGCGGTCCATGAGATCCGCGCTGAAGCGGAGGTTCTGCCCGGTGTTCACGGAACGGTCCTCCCGCACGATCCGGTCGGCAGCCACCCCGCGTGCACGCAGGTAGTCGGCCATGGCGTCCGCCTCGGAGCGCACCTCGTCGTTGCCCTGGCCGCCCGAGACGACGAACACCACACCGTCCGCATCCGGTGCGCCGGCGCCGTCGACCGCGAGGGCCCGCTCCAGCCTGCGGCGCAGCAGCGGACCGGGCCGGTCGCCATTGAGCCCGGCACCCAGGACGACGACATGGGTGGTCTCCGGCGGCGGGGTGCTGCGGCCCCAGACGAACACGTAGACGACGAAGGCGAGGAAGAGCAGGCTGAGGTATCCGGCGGCCGCGTTCACCGCCACCATGAAGGCACCCGCCACCTCGCCCCCGGCAGTCTGGACGAGCGCGTCGAGGCCGAGCACCGCCAGCAGGGCGCAGCCGGCGGCGCCGGTGGCCAGCAGGGACGCCTGCGGTCCGTAGCGCCGGACCAGGACGATGCTGTCGACCAGCAGGAGCAGGCCCAGCGCGAGGGTCATGAGCAGGGCGGCGACGGCGAGCACGGTCACGACGGTGGGGTGAGTCTCCGCACCGCGGGCGGCCGCGCCGAGCCCGGCCGACGTCACCGCGAGGCAGAACAGGACAGCGGTGGAGAACCGGTGCGGCGCCAGCACTGCATGGACGACGCCGCCCACGGCGAACACCGCCGCGGCAACGTACTCCGGGTACTGCGGCACGTCCCTCACCACTCCGCTCTCCCGCCCGCCGGGCCCGACCCCGTCCGCCCGTCGCCTGCGCATTTCCGGACCCGCGCAGCGCTGCGGGACCCGGTGCGGACGCCGCCTGACATCCTCGCAGACCCGTCGGGGCGCGCCGTGCACGGGCGGGCGCCGACGCGATCAGCCGGGACCGGCGTACGCCCCAGCACTGGTGGAGCACCGTCTGCACGCGGACCAGGGTCCACCGCTGATCCTCGAAGCCGTGTTCCACCGGTCCCTTGCCGAGTTCCTCCTCGAGCACCGCGAACTGGGCATCGGTAGCTGAAGAGGTGGCCCGTCCCGTTCTGGGGCGGGGCCCTCCTGTTCGGTCGGCGCCAGGCGCCGAGCAGTTCCTCGGGGCCGTACGCCGTCTGGAGCCCAGCCGCTGCAGGGTGGCGTCAGTGCAGCGGCCATTCCCGTTGCGCAGGGTGGCCCTGTCACGGTCCTTGTTCCACACGTAGGCGCGCCAGTCCTGGAAACGCCGACGCCATCCCGCGCCGTGCGGGTCGCCTCGCGAACGACGATGGCCGGGCGGCGGGAGGTGTTGTCGTGGTTCAGTGGACCGGCGTCCACACGCCGCAGCCCTCCGAAGTGAACGTGCTGTCAGTGGCGCTGATGTGGACTGTGATTTTGCGGGCCACGTTGGCCAGGCCATTGTCGATTATGTCGCCATTCGCCGCTGTGCGTTCCCAGTAGCAGTCGGCTATGTCTCCCTCGGTGCGGTAGGTGCCCGGGGGAATCTGTGTCGGGCTGGTGCCGATGTCGTAGGTGTCGTCCGTGATCCAGCGGTCGTAGCGGCCGGACAGACTCTTCGTCAAGGCTTCGGTCCATTTCGGGCAGAGCAGCGGGACCCCCGCACGCAGTGCCTCAGCGCCTGCTTTCTGGGAGGCTGCGCGCATCGCGAGGGCCTGCGGCACGCTCTCGCCCACCTGCTCGGGCAGGAAATCCGTCTGGTCCGCCATGTCACAGGCGTCCTGGACGAACTCCGACGCCGAATAGTCCGACAGATTCCATCCCTTGTCATGCCAGAGGTCGTCCAGCCGCTGTTGTGGCGGTGTCCGAGTCGGGGTCGGCGTGGGGGTGGCCGAGCAGCACGACTGCCCTGCTGGGCAAGGGATGGCGGGCCGGCACGGAGCGGCTGGACGCCGTCATACTCCGCTTCGCCACCCGGAAGCACCGGCTGATCGGGACGGCCCTGCTACGCGTCGTCATCGGCTTCGCCACCATCCTGTACTGCCTGTCCGACTACTCGAAGCGGCGCTTCCTGTGGGGGCCAGAGTCCTACAATTCGATCTCCACAGCGAGGTCCGCGCTGCCACGCTGGGGTTTCTCGCTCTTTCTGTGGGGACATTCCACGGTCTGGTTCGAGATCGTCTTTCACGCCGTGATCCTGGTGTCCGCCGGATTCATGATCTTCGGCGGCCGTGTCCTCACCCTGGCGCAGGCCGTGCTGATGTGGTCGCTGCACAACAGGAACCAGGACGTGCTCGAAGGCGGCGACAACCTGGCCCAGATCCTCATCCTCTTCATGGTCTTCACCGTCTCCAACGCCTACTTCGCCGTCGGCGCGAAGCGGCGCAGAGCCAGGATGCGGGAGCTGGAGCAGCCGACGACGTCCACCGTGCTGCACAATCTGGCCGCCTTCCTGATCGTCTTCCAGACGGCCGTGCTGTACTTCGCTGCCGGCTACTGGAAGATCACCGGCAAGGTGTGGCAGGACGGCGTGGCGATGTACTACATCAGCCGCATCACCGGCTTCCAGATGTCGGCGACGTATACGCACCTGATGAGCAACGCCTTCCTCACCACCGCCACCAGCTACCTCACGATCTTCATCGAGCTGGCGTTGCCCTTCGCGATCCTGTCCGCCCGTTCCTGGATCCGAAAGGCCAACACCCTGGCCCTGGAGGGCATGCACCTGGGCATCATGACGTGCATGGGTCTGGTGTGCTTCGGGCTGTTGATGATCGGCGCGGACTGCACGTGCCTGCGCGACGAGGACTACAGGTCGATCGCCCGGCGCTACCGGTCCGTCAAGGACCGCCTCGTACAGCGCAGTAGGCCCCTGCTGCCGACACGCGGCATGACATCCGTGGCGATGGCGGCGGACAGGGACGGTGCGGCCGGTGCCTGAGAAAGCGGGAACACCGGCGGAACCCCGCCGCACGGGACAGCCGGCGGCCGACCTGCTGTTCAGGTTCCTCACCGCCGAGCGCGCACAGCGGGAGGTGCTCGCTCCGCGGGTCGTTGCCGCCGTGGGAGGTGAGCGGCTCGACCAGATCCTGGACGGCACCCGCGAACGCGTCGGCGAGATCACCGGGGTACGGGACCATCCCGACGGGCTGGTGATCGAAGGCAGCAGGGGGCGTGCCCTCGCCTTCGCCACCACACGCGACGGCCAGGTGCTCGACGGGCTGCTGATCGCCCCGGGCCCGTACCGCGTGCCGCGGCTGCGCGTCCCGCACGGGGCGCGAGCTGCCCTGGTGTGGACCGTGTGGGTGCTGCTGCTCGCCGCACGCATCGACGCGTGCTGGCAGGCCCCTTCCCGCATCGCCTGGTGCGGCCGTCTGCTCATCGTCGCGGCCGGCTACCTGCTCATGGAGGGCTGGCAGAGCCCGGCTCGGCTGCCGTGGTGGATACGCCGGTCCGTGGAGGCCGGCGCGCTGGTGGCCCTTGCCTCCGCGTGCCGGCTGCCCAGGCTGTCCACGTCGGGCGGCGGTGAGGCCGAACTGGTGGTGGGCGTGGCCCTGCTCGCCGGCTTCGGATGGTTCCTGCTCCGGGCGCGCCGCCATCGCTGGGGGACCGCCGTGTCCCGGCCTCTCACCTTCCCCCTGCGGAACGGGAAGTGGTATATCGCGCAGGGCGGCGGGGCCCGCCTGAACCATCACGCGTCCTTTCCCGAGCAGCGCGGCGCCCTGGACGTGATCCAGATCGGTCGGGGCGGTGCGCGCGCACGCGGCACCGGCCTGCGCGGGGAAAGCGAGAGCTATCTCGTGTACGGGCAGGGCCTTTACGCCCCGTGTGACGGCACGGTCGTCTCCGCCGCCGATCACCTCGACGACCAGGAACCCGGCACGATCCGATACCAGCCCCCCTACGGCAACCACGTGTTCATCGACACCGGCGCCGAGATCGTCAAGCTCGCTCACCTGCGCCGCAGCACCGTGACGGTGAAGACGGGCGATTCTGTGCACGCCGGGCAGCTGCTCGGCGAGGTGGGCAACTCCGGCAACAGCACGGAGCCCCACCTGCACATCCACGCCGAACGCGACGGCCTCGGGCTCGATCTTCAGTTCACGGGCGTCACCGGCCCGCTGTGCCGGGGCCGGACCGTGCGCACGTAAGACCTCAGCCTCCTTCATCACCACGGCGCGGGCAGCACGTTCGAGCAGTCACGCCGCCCTGCCCTGCCCAGCTCCGCGCCGTCCAGCGCCTCGTCCCGAAGGGACCTCTTCTTGTCTTTCCTTGCCCGAATACGTCCTGGGCGTCGCCTGCGCCCCTACGTCGCTGCGGCGGCCTGTTCCGCACTCCTGGGCACGGCGCCCCTCGCCACCGCCCACTCCGCCGACCACCGCCACCCCCTAGCTGGGTCCCGGCCGGCATACGCCACCGCGGCCGCCGACGCAGGGCCCGTCCCCGGCGATCAGCACGTCAGCGCCCGCCTCTACCTCAACTCCCGTGACCCGCGGGGCCTCACCGACCTCCTGCGCGACATCAGCGACCCGCACAGCCCCCACTACCGGCACTACCTCACCCCGCAGGCATACCAGCGGCGCTTCGGCCCCACGGCCGCGCAATTCGTCGGCGTCACCGCTGGTTGCACGCCTCCGGGCTCACCGTCACCCAGCGCACCACCCACTACGTGAAGATCACCGGCACCGCCGGCGCGGTGCGACGGGCCTTCGGCGCGAGCCTGCACCGCTACCGCACCGGCCTCGGCACGAGCCAGGCCCCCGCCGGCGACCTCAGTGTGCCCGCCTCCCTGGTCACCACCCTGCTCGGCGTGTCCGGTCTCTCCACCCCCGGCGCTGCCCGGCCCCTGTCGACCCCCACCCCAACCCCAACCCCCACCCCCACCCCCGCACCCGCACCCGCACCCGCACCCGCTCTCGGTGTCGCCGCCGACGGCGCGGTCTGCTCCGGTCACTTCGGACAGAAACCCGCCACCGGATTCCCCCAGGCCTACGGCAAGACCCCCGCGTACGCGCCCTGTCCCTACATCCCCGCGCAGCTCCGCCACGCCTACGGTGCCGGTACCGCCCGCGGCGCCACCGGGCGGGGCTCCACCATCGCCATCGTGGACGCCTACGGGTCCCCGGACATGCCCGCCGATGCCGACCGCTACGCGAAGATCACCGGCGACCGCGCCTTCAGACCACACCAGTACCGCCAGCACGTCACCGCCGCCGACTGGCACGTCAGCGACGCGTGCGCGCCCCCGGGCACCTGGGCCGGCGAGCAGGCTCTCGACATCGACCTTGCCCACGGCCTCGCCTCCGACGCAGACATCCTCTACGTCGGCGCCGACTCCTGCCTCGACAACGACCTGATGGACGCTGAGTCGTACGTCATCGACGGCCGCCGGGCGGACGGTATCTCCAACTCGTGGGCGGAGATCATCCACTCCGAGCCCGGACACCTCACACCCGCCCTCATCGATGCGTGGGACCTGCTGTTCGAGCAGGCCGCAGCCGAAGGGATCGGCGTCTATTTCGCGGCCGGCGACTGCGGCGACTCCTCACCCGACGCGGCCCAGACCGGCGTCAACTGCGACCCCAAGACCACCCAGGCCCAGGCCGACTTCCCCAGCGGATCCCCGTGGGTCACCTCGGTGGGCGGCACCACCCTCGCCCTCGACCGCCACGGCGACTACGCCTGGGAGACCAGCATGGGCGACGAACTGTCCATCCTCACCGACGACGGCACCGCCTGGGGACCTGTCCCCGGGGTCTTCACCTTCGGAGGCGGAGGGGGCGTGAGCGACTTCCCGCAGCCCTGGTACCAGCACGACCGGGTCCCGGGGAGCACCGGACACCGCACCACCCCCGACGTGTCGCTGGAAGGCGACGGGGCGCTGCCCGTCCTGATCGGCCTCACCGACGCCGAAACCTTCCACCTCATCGGATTCGGCGGCACATCGGCGGCCACCCCTGCCTTCGCCGCCATCCAGGCCGACGCGCAGCAGGCCTGCGGACACCGGCTCGGCTTCGCCAACCCGCTCCTGTACGCCCTCCCCCGCGCCCACCTCTTCCACGACATCACCGATCAGCCGGCCAAAGCCGGGACGCCACCTTTGACCGTGGTACGCGACGAAGGCCCCGACACCGACACCTCCACCGGCGAACAGCGCTACCTTCTCTACACACTCGGCCACGACTTCGGCCTCCATGCCCGCCCCGGTTACGACGACGCCACGGGTCTCGGCTCCCCCACCCCCGGCTACCTGCGCTGGTTCCGGCACACCAAGGGCACCCTGAAGTGAACGCCGACGCCTTCGTCGTGGGAGCAGGCCCCAACGGCCTCACGGGCGCCGTCACGCTCGCCCAAGCCGGCCTCACCGTCACCGTCCTGGAAGCCGCCGACACCGTCGGCGGCGGCACCCGCAGCGGCGAACTGACCGTGCCCGGCCTGCTGCACGACCACTGCGCGGCCGTCCACCCCATGGCCCTCGCATCCCCCTACCTGCGCACCTTGGATCTCGAACGCCACGGACTTCGCTGGGCGTACGCCGCAACGGACCTCGCCCACCCCCTCTCTCGGTGAAGCCCCTGCGCCGGCCCTTGGCCGGGCCGCGGTCGAGGTCGAGGTCGAGGTCGAGGTCGAGGTCGAGGTCGAGGTCGAGGTCGAGGTGGATGCAGTAGATCAGCCCAAGGACCAATGGCCGGACTTGGTGCAGATCAGCGCCGCCATGGAGACGCGTTTGGTGCCCGCGGCGGTGACCCGCACGACAGGCGTGTGGCCTCGGCGGCTCCAGGTGCGGCCTTTGGGCGGCCTCCGCCCCTGGCCGGCTTCGTCCTCGAAGCAGAGCCAGCCGCCCAGATCCGCCAGACCCAGTCCGATGTCAGCGACACCGCGGTCAAGCTGCGGAGCGACATCGACCAGATGAACAACCACATCACCAAGCTCGCCGGCTCCTACGAAGGCGAGGCGGCCAATGCCTGGCAGCGGTTGCAACAGGAGTGGAACACCGCCACACAGGGACTCGACAAAGTCATCCATCGCCGACCTTCAGCAGGCACTCGGCCAGGCAGCCGACAACTACCAGCCCGCGGAGCAGAAGAACGTCGGCATGTGGGGCTGACGCTCCGCTCCCCCGAACGCAGAACGCCGCAATCACCACAGCTACTGCATCGCGCGGGCCCTGCGTCATCAACTGCCCCGCAAGCCGACGCCTTCCGCATCGATCCCGTCCCGTCGACATCCGCGCGGCCCTCACGCACGCAGCCCCGGTCCGGTTGTCAGTGCCGGCCGCGGCTGCGTGCGTGACGGTCAAGGGGGATCGGTGGATGCCACGGGGCCGGCCTCTTCCCGCAGGCCGGCCCCCACGCGTGTGGACCTCACCCGTCCCGGCGCCGTCGTGTCAGACGAGGAACGACTTGAACTCGGTGAGTGTGATCCGCCGGTCTTCGTCCGTGTCGGCACCCCGGACGAAGTCGGCAAGCCTGACCCCGGCGATGGCGCCGCCGTTGGCCTGGCCGTAGTCCCTCAGCTCGCGCAGCCGGATCTCGCCGCTTCCATCCGCGTCGATCTGCGCGAACAGCTCCTCGGCTTCGGCCTCGGTCATCTTGCTCATGGGTCCTCCTGATTTCACGGACGGAGACCGCTCATCGGAAAGGCTCCGACAGGCAGTCACCTCACGTAACCGGACTCACCCACAACAGGGCACGCCCGCCCGCCGACGGGAAGAGTAGTTTCACCGCTTCGGAAGACAGTCCCACGCCGGACCGGGACGCAAGCAGCCCCGGTCCGGTGTCGGTCCCGGCCGGGGCTGTCCTTGTGCGTGGTCGTGAAGGGCGGTCGCCTACGCGGCGAAAGGCTCCATGAGGCTTCAGCCGAACGATCGTCCTCATGGGCCAGAAGTGAGGCCCGGGGACACCGTCCCCTCCACAACCACGCCCGGTATAACCGGCGTACAGCCCCGGATGTTCCCCGCCCGGCACGACCACGTGGACCCCTACGGCTGCCGGGAGCACGGCTACGGACGGGTGCTCTTGAACCGCACCGCGGAACCCCACCGCGCCTGCTGATCAGACATGCACCAACTGCACAGAGGCAGGCCTCCAGGCCCGTAACGCAAGGCCTGCCGCTGACACCCCGCACGCAGACCGACCTGACTGCCCGCGCAGTGCATCGTGCTCGGGTCCGGTTCCGATACCCGGGGCGCTGCGGTCGTCATCACGGTGTCCTCATCCGGGCGGCGAACACTCACCACCTCGAACAGAGAATAGAACTCTCCCTGATTGTCGGACCCTCGCCATCCCGTGCAGGTATGTCACGAGTCCAGACGCACACCCCACCGCCACCCTTCGGCAATGTCCCGTGCCGCCGAAACCTTGATCGCGTGCCATCGAACCTTGACGGACGCGAGTTCGGGTCGTCGAAGTCTGAGAACGGCGTCGAAGGTCGCGAGTAGCTGAGTGACGCTGGGAAAGGCGGTACGGCCGGGCAATGAGTCTGCGAGCCCGGAACGGTCTACCCCAGCGACAAACGGATCGGACGGACCGCGAAGGCGACGCAAGGTCGCCACCAGGAGGACGACTCAGTGACCGAACATTTGAGCAAGGTGACCTGCGACCTCTCGATCTCCGTCGACGGGTACGCGGCAGGGCTCAACCAGTCCGAGCAGCGCCCGTTCGGCGACGACGCCGGCGATGGCTGGGGCGACAGACTGCACTCCTGGATGTTCGAAACCCCGGAGCAGCGGCAGGCTGAGCTCGACGGGCTGGCGGCGGTCGGCGCCTTCATCATTGGGCGCAACATGTTCGGCCCCGTACGCGGCGCATGGGATCGACAGTGGAAGGGATGGTGGGGCGACAATCCGCCATTTCACGAACCGGTCTTCGTGCTCACCCACCACCCGCGCGACCCACAACCGATGGACGGCGGCACCACCTTCCGCTTTGTCACCGACGGCATTGAGTCCGCGCTGCGGCAGGCTCGCGAGGCGGCAGGGGACCGCAACGTGTCGATCCACGGGGGCGCGACCACCATCAACCAGTACCTCGCCGCGGGCTTGATCGACGAGCTGCGGCTCCACATCGTGCCGTTCACGCTCGGCGCCGGTACGCGGCTGTTCGATGGCGTGCCGTCACTGAATCTTGAACAGGTGGAGTCGCGAGCAGCGAACTCGGTCACACACGTGACCTATCGCATGCGGTCCTGAGCGAAGGGCGGTGCCACTCACGACTACCGCTCAAGGTTCGGTGGCACACACTCAAAGTTCGATGACACAGGACAGCGAACCCGCGCAGCCGCGAACTCCGGCGGCTCGAATATAATCGAACACATGGCCGACCTGCCGCCTGATCCCGCTCGCCTGCGCGCGATCCTCGCCCACCTCGACAGGCAGCTCGCCGACACGGACGCCATCCGCGCCTACCTCCGCCTGCAGCGCGAGGCGCTACAGCGCGCCCTCCAGGCAGCCGGACGACCACCCCGCCCGACACGACCGCAGCCGCGGCCCGCTCTGGCGCCACTGCCGTTCCCCGCCGAACGGCCTCCCAACGGCCCCACCGGGGCGGGAGACGGCTACATGCTGGAGAGCAAGCGCCACCCAAAGACCCCCCAGCCCGCCGTGCTGCACGTCGCGAACTGCACCATGGCCGGCCGGAAGACGTCGCCGATCTCCGCAGCCCAGTTCCGCACCGTGGTCCGGGACACCGAGTACATCGAGACCTCTGGCTTCTGCCGGCCGGAAGCCAAGCCGGACGACACCGCCGGCTGACGCGCCGCGCGGCCGGCGCTGGGCACCGCCCCATCCGGCGGTGCCCAGCACTCCCCGCCCGGGTGGGGAGCGCGTTGGACATACGGGCTCGGGCCGGCCGCGAGCGGTCGGCCCGAGCAGCCCTGCATGGGTCGGCGTGTGAAGGTACGGTGCCAGCCGGCCCGATTGGGGACCTACGGGGCGGGGAGCTCCCTGACGAGGCGGGAGGTCCAGTCGCACCAGACCAGACCGGGCAGGAAGGCGCCGCCGGCTTCGTCGAGGTGCTCTTCCACGTAAGGGATGGTCGCGTCGCAGACCTCGATGGCCTGGTCGAAGAAGTGCGTGTTGTCGGGGTTGCTGTGGTAGCTCCAGCGCGGGTTGTAGGGGGCTGTGCGCTTGACGATCCGCGTCAACAGGTGAGGGCGGTCGGTGGTCTCCCCGCTGACGAGTTCCCGCGCGTGCTCGATGTCCTTGGGTTCGGTCAGCTTGACGATGAAACGTTCACGGGTGACGTCGGTCATCTCGAAGTACGCGGCGCTCTCGGCGGCGGCGCGGGCGGGCCGGCTGCTGAGGCCGCCGGCCTGGGCGGGCTGCGCCGTGGTGAAGGCCAGCACGCCTACGGCGGCGAGGCCGGCCGCCTTGGTGAACACGCGTCGCATGGGGTTCTCTCCTCGGTTCCGGGCGTCGTGCACTTCACGACTGAACACAGAGAGTAACCAATACGGTTACAAATTGTGAGCATGCTGGAACTGGTGTCGCAAGGATGACGACCCCGGCCCGCCCTGTGGACCGCAGGACATTCGATGACGCGGCGCGCCTGTCAAACAACAAGATTCGGCCAGGGCAACCACGCCCCGGCAGCGCACTCCGCTATGCACCGCCGCACCCCGACCACGGACCCGACCACGGCAGGCCACGGCGTTGCGCAGCCGGTACGCACCACCTGCGCAGACTGTCCGGCGAGACTGCGCAACGACCGGGCGCCGGCGGAATCACTGCACCGATGTGGGCCGTGGGCATCCAGCCCCACGAGAACATGCTGGTGAGGGCCCCTCGCGGCCACTTACGCAAGCGCCGTCAGCGGGGCGCACAAACGCCGGTGTCACCCAGGTCTGGAACGGATAGCCGGCGAACCAAGCCCCGGCGCAGGCAAGTTGAACCGCCGACGCCGGCTTCGCTCCGGGAGGCATACCTACCCAGGGACGACGTTCTCGGCCTGGGGGCCCTTCTTGCCCTGGGTGACCTCCATCGTCACCTTCTGGCCTTCCTTCAGCGACTTGAAGCCGGTGGCCTGGATCACCGAGTGATGCACGAAGACATCCGGCCCCGCGTCCCGCTCGATGTACCCGAAGCCCTTCGAGTCGTTGAACCACTTCACCGTGCCTGAAACGCGCTGGCCGCTCATACCTTCTCCCAGCAAGGAGTGCCGCTCGTGATCGACAACATCAAATCGATCGTGACACGGAAACACCCCAGCCGCCCGATCTGCCGAACGCGGCACGGGCCCCCGCCTGCGGAAGCCTGACCTGGGCGCGCCTACCCGCGGGCTGCGCCGCACTCCGAACCCACCTGATCCACGGCTGCCTTCCCGCCGGCCGCAACAGCACTTGTGCCACTCGCCTTCGCTGCAGGCTCAGCCGCCTTGGAGGAGGCGGCATACCCTCCACATCCCGTGGCCAACAGCACCGCGCCGAGGACCATCCCAACCCGGGCCACTCCTATTTGTCTTTGCATTTGCACTTTCGCTCGATGGACACACGTCTAGCCTGGCTGGATTCGCTTCTGGCATTGCCATTCATACAAGCCCGCCTACCGCATGGTGACTTCCACCACGGTGATTTCCGCGGTGTCATCCGTAGGGGCGGGGGGGCAGGTCGACGATGGTCTGGGTGAAGAGGTGATAGGCCCGCAGATCTATCGCGTCTGCCAGCGCTGTCGGCCCCCCGTAGACCCCACGCAGCAGCCATCCCGGCCCGTCGCACCCGACGATCCGCGTCGGCTGAAGCACCTGCTGTCCGTCCTTCACAACAGGTACCTGGGCTCGGATCTCGGCACCGAGGCCGCTCTCCGCTTCCTCCGCGGCACCACCCTGGTTCAGGACCTCCTGGATGACCTTCGGCCGCACATTCCCCCAGACCGGGCCCGATGGAGCCCTGAACGCCTGGAGGCTGAAGGCATGGTCTCCGAGAGAGACGACCACCCCGACGGTACGCTCGTCGGCATTCAAAGGGTGGATTCGCGCGCCCTCCAGACGCGGCACCCTCAGCACGCCGCAGTCGAGCCGTTCCACTCCGGAGGGCACCGGTGTCTCGGCCGCGTCCCAGGGCCCGGACTCGCCGTCCCTGACTCGGGAACAGGTCACCTCGCCGGACGCGAGGCTTTCGGACCAAAGGTCTTCGGCCTGCGCCAGCAGGGTGTCAAGGCCACGCGGCGAGAAACCGGGCCGTCGGGAGCACTCCGAGAGCCGAGCGACCGCTCGCTCCCAGGCCGTGGCCGCGTCATCGGCGTCCAGTTCGATCGCCTGAAAGTCGCCCGAGATCAGTCGGGACAACACACTGTCGCCCGACTCCGCGATCTGCTCGCCAAGTGTCGGTTCCTCGACCGCCGCGATACAGAATGCGGTTACGAGGAGCACGCCCGGAGTCAGCCGGTCCCAGACACCGAACTCTGCCGCGTGGAGGCTCTCCGCAGACAGGGATCCGTCCCGGCCATACTGGTCGACGATCTCCTTGGCATTCTCCCTGACCCGGTTCATCAGTCGCCTTCTACCGCCCTACGTGCTCTACGTGCCAGCCCCTTTTTGATTGCGTCGATCCCCACCGCAACGGTCACGGCCACCGCGCTGACGGGGTCTGTCGCCTGCACGCCGCCCCCGATGCGATCGCCGACCTGCTGCGCAACGCTGGACACCTCCTCGACCGCACTTGTCCTGGACTCCGCTCGTTCCTTGCCCTCCTCGGCTTCGGCCTCGGCCGAAGACTCGCCCGACCGGCTGGCCGCCGCGCCCGGCTGATGCCGAGGGGCGCCACTGGGGTCGAAGTCCGGGAGATCGGCAGCCCCGCCGGTCGGACAATTGTGAACCAGGAACGGGGTGACGCCTGCGAGCACGTAGTACGTGTGCAGGGTGCCGACCGTGAGGTCGTAAGTCGTCTTGTGCTGGTGGAAGTTGCGGATCCCAGCCACGGTGGCGGTGGTGCCGTCCGCGGTGCGGAGCTTGGTGCCGGGGGTGAGGTCGTGGGCGTCGGTCCAGCGGTGGTGGGTGGCGTTCCAGAAGGGGTGGTGCCAGGTGGTGGTGGGGGTCTGCGTGCCGGGTTTGTGCTGTGGGAGGCCTCGGGTCGGGGACGTGTCCAGGGTCAAGGTGGTGACGTCCTTGTCCGTCGTGGTGACGATGACGGCCTGGACTTTCTCCGGTGCCGTGATGCCGGTCTGCGGGTCGGTGGCCAAAACCGTGTCGCCGGCTTTCACCTTGCTGATCGGTATTGATGTGCCGTCGGCGAGGCGGACGCCGGTGCTGGGTTCCGCTGGCGGCGACGGCCGGCGAGACTACCGGTGTGGCGCTAACGGGATCGGGGTGCGCGCCGACCCTGTCCAAGTTGTCCTTGCCGCCTGGTCCGAGTCGACCGGGTCGAAGCGTGGCGGTCGGCGGCCGCGGGAGCCGAGCTTTTGGCGGTTGCGTGGCGGGTCGGCCTTCTCCGGGATGGTGCAGCAGATCCCACGGCGGCGCAGGTAAGCGCGGTTCTTCCGGGAAGCGTATGCCCTGTCGGCCCATGCGCGATCAGGGCGGACGTGTGTCCTGCCCCGACCGAGTCGGGGCAGGACACGAGCATCTCGTAATCACGCTCCTGGATCAATCGAGCGGATAGCTGCATCCAAACGCCGCCGGCACTCGCCGAGCGCGTGAAAAGTCGTCCGGCGGCCATCGTTCGCCAGGTCAAGGACCTCACCAGCAGCAACCAAAGCCGCCCAGAACTCCACCGGCCGGCCACCGGAGGCACGAGGCCCCATACGCGTGAGCGTGCGAAACGCTTCCGTCAACTCGCCCCTGACGAACTGCCGTGAGAGACCAAGGCCGACGCCACTCGACACTCCGCCGGCGGCAGAAATCGTTGTCCGCAAGTGCTCCGCGACCTGGGCCTCCCGCTCATTGAGTTGCTTCGGAACATCGAACACTCCGAGAGTTTCCAGGAGTTCGCCGTACAGCAGCTCCTCCCCCGAGCAGAACTGACCCTGCACCTGCTCCGGCTCACCGTGAAGCCGACGCACCAACTCCGACTCCGCAATCCCTAGCGCCAGCCCAACCACCACGGCAGCCTCCGACCACCGCGGCGTCCACACGGCAAACTCGCCACACACCACGGCCGGCACCACCCCCGCCCGCAGCCGCTCCCGGACCGCCTCAACCAACTCCCGCCGACTGTCGATCCCACCCCACCCCATCACCTGTCCCGCCGCCATTACGCGTCGCCAGCCGTCCGAGACCGAACACGCCGTCAAAAATAGCCGCGTGGACACCATCTCGACGGCGCGGTTGCCATGATCGCGCGATGCACACAACTTCCCTCGCGGCCACGGCCGCCGCCCGCGGGTCAGTCGCCTTCCTCGCCAACCACCGAGGCGAACTGCTGCTTCTGCTTCATCACTGGTCGACGAGGTCGGGCTGTCGGGACCGAGACCAACGGCGTTGTGCCGGGCCTCAGTAGCCCTGGCATCAAGGTGATCACGGCATGGCCTGCGCCCCAACAGCACCAGCAGCACGACGGTTCGCCCGAGGACGCCCCGGGTGCGATGTCAGAGGGCCCTGCCATCATGCGGCCATGATCAATTCGTACCACAACCTATTGACCGGCCTGGACGAGGTGGACTGGTCGAATCTGAACCACGCCTACGGGACGGCTGCCGACGTACCCGGCCAGCTGCGCGCCCTGTGCGGAATCGATGAACAGGCCCGACAACAGGCCGTCAGCTCCCTGTTCAACCATCTCGCGCACCAGGGCAGCCGCTGTCAAGCGTCTCCGTACGCGGTGCCGTTCCTTTCCCGTATCGCTCTCGCCGGCCCGGGTCCTGCACGTGAACACGCACTGGAGCTCCTGTCCGGCCTTGCCGTCAACCCGGACGAGGAGCGCGAGATCATCGACGGGGCCGACATCGCCGCCTGGCGTGCGGAAGCCGCCGAAAACGCCCCCGAGAAACTCCTTCCCCGGTACGAAAGGGATCTGGCCACCGAGCGGGACGAGCAGCGACGCCGGAACCTGCAAGACATGCGGGACTGGGTGGCCGCCGGGAATCCGGTCGCAGCCCGCGACGCTTCGATACGGTCATACGACGCCGTACTTGCCGAGCTTCCCCTCCTGGCCAGTCTCTTGGACGATGAAAATCCTCGGATCCGTACCAAAACCGCCTACCTGCTGGCCTGGTTCCCCGAATGGGCAAGCACCTCCCTGCCCCTGCTGCTCCGCCTTGCCGCGCACGAGGACGATGTCGTCACGAAGGCCACTGCGCTCGTAGCTCTGGGCATTCTCGGCACGACGGCCCTCCAGGAGAGTTGCAGCACCTCTTTGGATGCCGAAGACGGACTCGTACGCTGGGCTGCCGCCGTTACCATCGCTCAGACCGCTCGAAACTCCACCACAAAATTCGACGACCCGCTTCTCGACCGAGCCGTCGCTGAACTCGCAGCTGCGGCTTCGGCCCCCGCGCCAGTGCCCGCGACCGACTACAGCGAGGGCGACTTCCACGGCCACACCGCCGACGTTCTGCTCGCCCTTCCCCCCTCCCCCACATCACGCGCCGCCGTGGCCGCCTGCCTGCCGTCCGTCAGCACGTACCTACGGGCGCCCACGGCAAAGGCGGTCCTGCCGAACCTGTTCCACAGCCCCCTGCCGGACCCCCGCCCCCCGTACGCGAGCCTCGCCCGACCCCAGCAGCAGGTTTTGTATGCACTTGCCGACCTCGACGAAGGCTGGTGGAACACGGCAGGTGACATCGGCGAGCACCTCGCCACATACAAACTTCCGGACACTCATGCCGGGCTGCGCGCGTACACAGGGCTTCCCGCGGTCGACCGTGGATACCGAACGCGGGACATCTGAGAGCCCACTGGAGCACGAAGGCGACTTGCATCGGTCATCCACACCGAGTGTCCTACCCGACCTTTTCGACTCAGGTCGTGCAGCTACCGGCAGGATAGGGCATGTCCATCGGGTCGGATAACGTGGCGGATCTGGTGGCTGATGTATTCAATACGTACGGTTCCCCCAAGGGTCGCCAGCGGTCGTCACCCCGCCGAGGGGCAAGTTATCGCACGATGTGCGCGGGCGTCGCGGAAAGTTCTCACGCGGCTCTGGGGATTCGGTCTCGGGGACGGAATGATCGGGGGTCTCACACGGCGCTCGCGAACAGGTTGGGCGCCGCCCATACGATGGGAGACCGATCAACGATGTTCACTCCGGTGCGGAGCAGAGTACGGACGGTCGCGCTCGCGCTCTCGGCCATTGCGGGCCTCGCTTTAGGCGCGACCGCCACGACCGGCGCGGCAGCGGTCCCAGCAGCCGCGAAACAGGGACCAACCTCGGTGGCGTACGTCGAGGTGAACAACAACAGCATGCTGAACGTCGGTAAGTACACCCTCGCCAACGGCGGCGGCAACGTCTTCGACGTCGCCGTGATCTTCGCGGCGAACATCAACTACGACACGGGGAGGAAGGCGGCGACTCTGTATTTCAACGAGAACGTGCAACGCGTCCTCGCCAACGCCGCCACGCAGATACGACCGTTGCAGCAGAAGGGCATCAAGGTCGTCCTCTCGGTCCTCGGCAACCACCAGGGCGCGGGCTTCGCCAACTTCCCATCCCAGCAGTCGGCTTCGACGTTCGCGAAACAACTGTCCGACACCGTGACCAAGTACGGCCTCGACGGCATCGACTTCGACGACGAGTATGCCGAGTACGGCAACAACGGCACCGGCCAGCCCAACGCCAGTTCGTTCGTGTACCTGGTGTCGGCATTGCGCACCAATATGCCGGACAAGATCATCAGCCTCTACAACATCGGCCCGGCCGCGTCGCGTGTGTCCTACGGCGGTGTCGACGTCTCGTCCAAGTTCAACTACGCCTGGAACCCGTACTACGGCTCCTGGCAGGTGCCCGACATCGCGCTGCCCAAGTCGAAGCTGTCGCCGGCGGCCGTGGAGATCGGCGGGACCTCGCAGAGCACGGCCGCCAGTCTCGCCCGACGCACGGTCAGTGAGGGGTACGGCGTCTATCTGACGTACAACCTTGACGGCGCCAATCGCAGTGCCGATGTCTCAGCGTTCACCAGGGAGCTGTACGGCAGTGACGCCCGCTACACGCCGTAGGCCGACCGCGCTCCCCGGCGTCCAGTGCCCCCGCGGGGCTTGCTGCATCCCGTAGGGCCGCGTCTCCGGCAGGCCGTGCCTTCGACAACGATGTCGGAGGCACGGCAGCCATAGATACCGCGAACTGTGCTGTACCAAAGTGCCGACCATCTCTCTGGTTCAGCTCTTCCGACCGCTGAAGCCAGTTGGCATCAGCAGAACCGGCCCCGCCCCACCAGGCTCGACCCTTTACAAGCCCTACCTGGAACGGCGGTTCGCGGCGGGATGCACGAGCGTCACCCGCCTGCACCGCGAACTCCTCACCGAGAACGCCGCGGTCACCTACCAGATGGTCCGCGCCTACATCGCCACCCTGCGCTTGGCGCCAGCGACAACGCCTCCTCCACCGCCGACAGTTCGGCAGATCCCCGCCACCAGATACACCGCCAATCCCAACCGTCCGCCACAGGACCGACCAGACGCTGCCGTGCTCAGCGAGCTCCTCCTCCACTGCCAGAACTGATCCGGTGCCCCAGCCGGGCACCCTCCGCTCCACCCGCGCGGCGTACGTCACACCACCACGCAGGTGTCCGCCCTGCCACGACGAGAACGCGGCCTCGCGGGTCGGGAGCCCGCAGCCACGGCACGACCGGTACGAGCCACCGTCCCGCACTATCGGCTCCACAGAGAACTCCCGGGGACGGAAGAAACGGGTCTCCACCCACACAGGTCCAATCCCGCACGGGCCCGGTGCAGGCGTTTCGGCCATTCCGAGGGCTCAGCCGCTCCAAGCAAGACCTGGTTTCGCGGGCCCACCGGGCTCTCTCACGCCTGCGATTACGGGCGTGCGAGCACGACCGAATGACGTGTGTTCGAAATATCCGCCAGGTCGTTGGCCTTCACGTCGCCGCCACAGCGACCGCTCAGGGGGAACGATGACCTCGGCCATCACACCGCAACAGCCGCCCCAACCATCGAACGGCACCTCACCCGACAACAAATCCGCGGGGGCCGGTGTTCGAGAGGAGGAGTTCCTCTACCGGGACCCGTCACGGCTCCGGGCAGGATCGCTCTTGACGACCCGCACGATGGCGCGACGGCTGCCCGCGCTCGTGCGGCGTTCCGTGCGGATGGCGTGGCGGGTGGATCGCGGCGCCACGGTCGGGCTGCTGGTGTGCCAGATCGAAGGATTCCTCAGCCGTGATGCCCTGCCCGAGCTCCGGCTGATCGACTCGAGCAGTGGGCGGCCAGAAAGTGGGCGACTGGTGTTCGGGGGTCAGTGTGGGATCTGGTACACAGGGCACTACAAGGACTCCCGCTCGGCGTCGGTGAAGACGGAGGCAGTCGCCGGACAGATCCTCTAGGGGGATCGGTCGGCCTGCCCGTGGCGTCCCCAGTCGGGGTGCCGCTGGTCAGGCCCCCGCGTTCCGTTCTGCAATTCGCAGATTGTCGGCGATGTTCTCGCGCACCGGATGTCCGGCCGGCAGGCCCGTGCTCTGAGCGTGGGCGTGACGCAGAACCGTGAGGCCGTCGCTGTGGAGGCCTGCGGCGAAGAGGGTCGCGCCGAGGGTGTTGGCTGTGGTGAGAGTGGATTCGTGGGCGGTTCCGAGACGGCGGGCACGGCGCTGCCAGGTGTCGTCGAGAACCGCGACGGACGCGGAGACATCGCCCTGAATGGCCAGGGCTGCGCCGAGGTTTTGGGCGCAGTCGAGGGTTGCGGGCTCGTCAGGGCCCCAGGCACGGATCGCACGGTCGGTAGCCTCGCGGGCGATCCGCGCGGACGCTACCGCTTTGCGTTGCTGATAGAGGGTGGAGCCGAGCAGGTTGAGCAGGCCGATGGTCTCTTCGTGATTCGCGCCCAGCGCCGCCTCGCAGTCGGGCAGCAGGCGGCGCAGGAGCACCTCCGCCGCGGCGAAGTCATCGGTATCGAACAGGACGCGCGCCGTGCGGAGCTGCCGGCGCAGACCAGCGCGGTTCGGGCCCTTGCGACGCCACACGACTCCCCCCTCGCCCACGTCGTCGCCGTGTCGTTGTTCCGATGGTATGGCCAACCATCATATCGCTGCGGCATGTTGATCGGGGAGCGCGCGGGCCGCACCGTGGTGTCACGATAGGGCGGGATCGGCAACGGGAGGACACCTGTGATCGAATCATTGGCGGCGGTCGCGACGGCCGCTTCGACGACGCTCGTCGCCGCGATGGCGACCGACGCCTGGAGCGCCGCGCGCTCCGGGTTGCTGCGGCTGTTCGGGCGAGGCGACGCGGCCGAGCAGGGTCCACTGGTCGCGCTGTTGGAGAGCGAGGCCGCGCTGGTGTCCGCGGCGGAGGACCCGGAGGCCGCGCGCCGGCAGTTGGCGCCGGCATGGCAGTTGCGGCTCGAGCAGTTCCTTCGCGCGCACCCTGAGGTGGCCGATGACGTGCGGGAGTTGACCCGCCGGTTGCAGGACGAACTGCCTGCCCAGCAGCGCCACTGGGTACAGCACGTCGAGGCGCGCGACCACGGGCAGGCGTTCGGCGCGCAGGGTGGAAACGTGATCGTCCATCAGGAGCCCGGCGCTGGCCGCGGTGACCGCGCGACGTGAGCGAGCAGCACGTCAGCGCAACGGGCGGGTTCGCCTACGGTGTCGTCGGGGCGGACATCCATGTGTTCGGTGACGGCACGCCGTTGTACGTGCTGCGCCGGTGGGCGCCAGCCCCCGAGGCGGATCCGCAGTGGCTGCGGCAGCAGCCCAGCAGGATGCTCCACGCGCGGTTCGCCGTGGCGCCGTTCACCGGCCGGGAGGACGAGCTGGGGGCGCTGCGCGCCTGGTGCGCCGGCGGTCCGCAGCGGGCGGCACGCTGGCTGCACGCGCCGGGCGGGCAGGGAAAGACCCGGCTGGCCCATCAGTTGGCCGCCGAGTTGTCCGGACAGGGCTGGAAGGTGGTCACCGCGGTCGAGGGGCCGGGGACCGTGCTGCCGCCACCCGGCAGCCAGGACCTGACGCCGGACAGTGCGGCCGGGCTCCTGCTCTTGGTCGACTACGCGGATCGCTGGCCGCTGACCACCCTCACCTGGCTGTTCAGCAACGCTCTGCTGCACCGGCCGAACGTGCGCGCCCGCGTTCTGCTGCTGGCGCGCGGCACCGATCCGTGGCCGGCGCTGCGCGGGGCGCTCGCCAGCGAGCAGATCGATGTGTCGACACAGGCCCTCGCGCCTTTGGACGAGCCGAGCGGCGCGGCGGCCGGGCAGGGCGAGCGGGGGGCGATGTTCCGTGTGGCACGCGCCGCCTTCGCCGAGCGGTACGGAATCGTAGCGCCGGCGGGCGAACCCGACCTCGTCGACGACGACTTCGGACTGGTCCTCGCCGTGCACATGGCCGCCCTGGTCGCCATCGACGCCGCGGCCTCGGGTCGGCGCGCCCCGCCCGATCTGGCGGGGCTCACCCTCTACCTCCTCGACTGCGAGCACCTGGGTTGGGTGCTGCTGCACGACCGACGGGGCGCGGGACGGATCACCCTGCCCCCCACGGTCATGAACCAGGTAGTCTTCGCCGCCACCCTAAGCGGCGCGCAGCCACAAGAACGGGGAGCATCGCTGGTAGACGCACTGGAAATCGGACAGCCGACGCACACCGTGCTGGCGGATCACAGCGTCTGCTATCCGCCGTCCGAGGGCGTGCACGGTACGGTCCTGGAACCGCTCTATCCGGACAGGCTGGCGGAGGACTTCGTAGCCCTGACCGTGCCGGGCCACGCGGCCGACTATCCAGCCCAGTCCTGGGCGGCGGACACCGCGGGCACCGTGCTGCAGCACGGTTCCGGTCCCGTCCGGGGGGTGTCGACACTGATCGCGGCGGCGGGCCGCTGGCCGCACCTCGGGCCCGCCTGCCTGTATCCGCTGCTGGCCGCCGACCCCGGCCTCGGCGTAGCCGCCGGGGGCGCCGCCCTCACCGCTCTGGCCGAACTGCCCGACATCACCACGGCGCTCCTGGAGGACGTGGTGCACGCCGTGCCGCACCCGGCCCCCGCGAACCTCGTAATGGGACAGGCGGCCGTCAACGTCCGGCTGTTCGCGTCCCGGATCGCGGTGGCACCGGACCGGCACGAACACGCCTGGCTGTACGCCGGGCACAGCAACGACCTGCACGAACTAGGGCGCACGAAGGAGGCGCTGCGGGCGGCGCGGCACGGGGCCGAGCTCTTCCAGGAGCTGGCCAGCGACGATCCTGAGACGTACGAGGAGCACGTCGGCCGTAGCCTGACCAACGTCGCCGGCCTGCTGCACCACACCGGCGAGGTCGACGACGCGGTGGCGACGCAGCAGCGCGTGGTGGAACTTTTCACCCGTCTCGCCGGGGAGGATCTGAGCCGGTACGAACCGTACCGGGCGACCGCGCTGGCCAATGTCAGTGTGCATCTGGAGTCGGCCGGTCGGTGGGAGGAGGCGTACCGGGCCAACCAGGAGGCGGCGAGCGCCTACCGGGGGGCCGCCGTCCTCGATCCGGGGCAGCGCAGGGGGTTGGCGATCGCGCTGTCCAACGGGGCGGCCCTCACGTTCCGCCCGCCTGCGGAAGACGTCGCCCTGCGCGAAGCGATCGAGTTGAGCCGGGAGTTGGTGCGCGAGGGAACGCTGGTCGAGGACACGCCACTCGTCGCGTCGCTGGAGTGGCTGCGCGGGCACCTGTCCGCGCGCGGTCGGCACGCCGAGGCCGTCGCGCCGGCCCGGGAGGTGGCCGAGCTCAACCAGCGCCTCGCCGAGGCCGATCCGCGCCGCTACACCGCTGCGTGGACGACGGCTCTGATGAGCCTGCACGCGATCCTGCTCGACGCAGACCGTCCCCAGGAAGCCGTGGAGGCCGGCGAGGAGGCGGTGACGTGGCTGCGCCGGCTGGCCGACCGCGCGCCTGCCACCTACATGCCGTCCCTGGGCGACGCGGTGTCACGGCAGAACCGCGCGCTGCGGGCGGCGGGCCTGCCGACGGTGCCGGAGGTCGACGTTGCGCGGCAAGTGCTCGACCTCGACTCCCTGGGCCGGCACATACCGGAGGCCCGGATCGCGGTGGACGGGTGGCTCCCGGAACTGCTGCCCGTACCGCACGTGTCGGTGGCGGCACTGGAGGACACGGCGAGCGAGCTTGCCCGTCGGCGGGACTGGCCGGCGTACTGGGAGCTCGTCTGCTCCGCTCCCCTCGCCGACGCGGTGCGCCTCGTACACCGGATCCCGCGGCGCGCCGGGGCGCCGGACCATCCGCTGGACGCGGAACTGTTCGGCTGGCTGCGGTCCCTCTCCCCTCGCCGCGCGCGGGCTCTCGTAGAGAGAGCGGCCGGCACGGCCACCCGGGCGCTGCCCGAGGACTTCGGCGTGTTCTCCGCGGCGCACAGCGCGTTCGGGCACGGCGGCGAGGTGCTGGCCACCGCGCAGGTGACGGACGACCCGGACGAACAGTCGCGTGAGGTGATCGAAACCCTTGAGCCGGAGCCCGGCACGCGGACAGTGCTCCACCGAGGCCCCGTGTGCCACGAGTCGCTCGCCGTTATGGGCCCCGGGGACGTCCTCGCGCTGCGCCGCAGCGAGGGGTACGCGGCCCGGGCAGAACTGGTCCGGCACACGTCGTTCGAGACTCGGATGCTGGCGCGAGGACGTACATTGACCGGCGCGCACCTGGCGGCCACGGCGTTCGGATGTGTGGTCTCGCTGCCCCTCAGGCCGCAGGCCCTGGTCCTGAGGACGACCGGGGAGTTGCGTCAGGTAGACCTCGGGCAGTGGGCGCTGAGCACCGGCGGCCCGATGGCGGTGACCCCTGATGGCGACCGCATGGTTCTGTGCGACGGCTACCGTCTGATCGCCGTCCACGCGGGACTCGGCCACGCGCTGGACGCGGCCCCGGTACCGACGGAGCACGCCCCGGTACGAGAGCTAGTCTTCGCCGGAGAGGACGCGCTCGTGACGGCGGGGCGGCACGGCGGGCTGGTGCTGTGGCGGCTGGACGCCGACGGAATGCGGCCGGTGGCGTCTAGCGATACCCCGATACTGTCGCAGCTGTGCGCCATCCCGGCCTGGGACGTGGTCTGCGGCCATGCCGGGTCCGAGGACCGGGTCCGCTTTTTCGACCCGTGGCGGGAGCTCGCCCCGGTCGATCCCCCGCCCGCGATCGTCGGCTCCGCCCGCCGTCTGCGTGCCGTGCTGGCGGCACCGGGCGGACGTCACGTCCTCTACTCCGGGCAGCTCGACGTAGACGCGCCGCTACGGCGCCGCTCCTTCGCGTTCGTGACCAGGGTGCACGATCTACACCATCCCGGCTCGCTGTTGCGGCGGCCGACGGCCGGTCTGGGTGACGCCGAGCGCGCAGCTTTGGCCCGGGCTCACGGGGATGATCCGGGAGTGCGCGACCTCTTGCGCCTCGCGCACGTGATGGCCACCCGACTCTGACGTCCCAGGAGCGTGGAGCGTCGAGAGTGCGTACGGGTGACCCTAGACGGTGAGAGGGCGCTACCCGGGTCCGGACACCATCGACATGGAAAGCACTCAACGCACACCCGGGACCAGAGGTTTCACTCCGATCCTGAAACTGTGGGCGGTCGAGCGGACCTACGGCTGGCTCATGCTCCACCGCCGCCGCCTGGCCCGTGACTACGAAGCCCTGCCCGCACGCTCCGAAGCCATGATTCACCTCGCGATGACCGACGTCCTGGCCCGCCGCCTACCCAGCGAGAACACCATCTCTAGGGCGTGTCCGCAAAGTGGTTGGGTCGTTGGTCTGTTTGTGGTGCGTCATCATGAGGTGACTGATCAGGCATGGGCGGTGATCGGGCCGGTGCGGGACCGTCGGCAGGTTAGTCAACGGGATCCTGTGGAAGCTGTCCACCGGGGCGGCCTGGCGGGATCTGCCCGACCGGTACGGGCCGTGGAAGACGGTCTACGAGCGTTTCCGACGCTGGTCGGCCGACGGAACCTGGGACCGGCTGCTGTCGCCTCTCCAGCAGCACTGCGATGCCGTCGGCGAGGTCGACTGGTCGATCGTGTGCACCGACTCGACCACCGTGCGGGCCCACCAGCACGCCGCCGGGGCCCGAATAAGGGGCAGCCCTGGCCGGACG
The DNA here is from genome assembly GCF_042887295.1 of Streptomyces sp. NPDC057950. Taxonomy (NCBI): domain Bacteria; kingdom Bacillati; phylum Actinomycetota; class Actinomycetes; order Kitasatosporales; family Streptomycetaceae; genus Streptomyces; species Streptomyces sp. NPDC057950. The sequence goes on along the minus strand of NZ_JBHVPP010000041.1, from coordinate 123 downwards.
AGGCAATCGGCCGCTCCCGCGGCGGACCGCCGAGTAGCCGGGAGGAATCTCACCTCCCGGCTCTCACAGAACCGTGCGTAACAGTCTCCCGTTACACGGCTCTTGTCGTCCTGTTCGTCAGGT
>NZ_JBHVPP010000040.1:0-48517 GCF_042887295.1 Streptomyces sp. NPDC057950 | reverse complement strand
GGCCGGAGTGTCACCGCCCAGCGCGAACGCCTCGTCCGCCGCTCGGACATGCACAGCGTCCCGGTCCGGTTCCGCATACACGGCAACGCTCGCGACCCCGGCATCCCGGCACGCCCGGGCCACGCGGACAGCGATTTCGCCACGGTTGGCGATGAGCACCTTGCGCACGATGAACCTCCCCTGACTCCGCTCGGAGCCCCAACACTGTTCGAGCGCGCACCCCCCTTCAATACGGTCCGTTGCAGAACTGGGTCAGAATCCGCAGACCCGGGGCAGCAGTTTGCGGAAGACGAAAGAAAAAGGTCAGGCTTCCGTCAAAGAACCGGACCCGACGGTCGGAACCGTCGGGTCCGGAAAGGGAAGGAATGCAGTATTCCGTGGAGATGCTTTCGGCCTTCCCGCAGATTTTCCGGGCCGCCGGAGGTAGCGCCGGCCGGGGTGCGGGAACCGAGAGGGTCGCGGTAGGGGGACCTCGAGACGGAGTGCGAGCGCTTTCGGGCGGAGTACGGAAACTTCCGGGCGGTGCGCGGGCACTTCCAGGCGGAGTGCGGGGACTGTCGGCCGGAGCGCGGGGACTCTCAGCCGGAACGCAGGACCTTGCGGTACCAGGGCTCCGCCTGCGCGAAATCGGTGTCGAACCCCGGGCCGGGAGCACGGCGCAGATCGGACCAGAGCGGGGCGCTGTCGAAGACGTGGTCGGTGATGAACATGTCGAGCCCCGACGCCGGTACGCCGCGTTCCTCAAGGGCCGCCCGAGCCTGGTCGGCGGTCAGATCCCGGTCCGGCCGGTCGATGCCGGCGCAGGCGGCCACCGCGCGCAGCAGGGCGTCCACCGGGACGGGCTCCGGGTGGGCCGCGTGATACACGGAGGCCGTCAGGTCGGCGGCCGGGGCCAGCGCGGTCGCCACCAGCAGACCGGCCAGCTCGGACACCGCGATCATCGACGTCCGCGAGGGCCAGCCGTCCACGGTGCCCGGCAGCGTGGACAGCAGCCGGGCCAGTCCCGGAACCACCCACGTGTCGCCCTCCCCGTACACCAGGTGCGGCCGCAGGACGATGCCGCCGGCCGCGAGAACGGCGTCCTCGGCCTGCGCCCGGGTACGGGAGGTGGGCGAGCCGGGGCGGCGCGTCAGCTCCCCGGGCCGGCCGCCGCGGAAGGTACCGCGGCCGTAGACGGAAGCGGTGCTGAGCTGGACGATGCGCGCGACCCCCGCGCCGCGTGCCTCCTCGACGAGGGCCGCCGTACCACGGGCGTTGACGGCCTCGTTGGCCTCGACGTCTCCACCGATGCGCGAGGCGCAGTGGATCAGGACGTCGACGCCCTCGCACACCCCGCGCAGGGACGCGGGTTCACTCAGGTCGGCCCGTACGACCCGGGGGCCGGAGCCCGGCAGGGGACTGCGGTGCGACATCAGCCTCAACTCGGCCCGCCGCCGCCCCGCCTCGCGGGCGACATGGCTGCCGACGAAGCCGGCCGCGCCGGTGATCAGAAGGGTGGGCACGGAACACTCTCCTCGGGATGGGACGCTCGCCAAGGGGCCCGGACGGTGTACGGGTTCAGCGTCCACGCGGGCTCAGGACGAGCTCGGCGGTGAAGACCGTCTCAGCGTGCTGCGTGCCGCGCACCCGCACCAGTACGCCGCCGTCGGTGCCGTGCGGTTCGACCCGCGGTTCGATCCAGCACGGGGCGTCGAACTCGGCGTAGCGCGCGAAGTTGCTCTTGAGGCCCAGCAGCAGGGCGTCGGGCATGCCCGTCGCGACGAGGGCGGCCTGCCGGGCCGCCTCCAGCAGGACCATGCCCGGTATGTGGTCGACGGGATGGTCGAAGAAGGTGGGATGGGCGGTGTCGACGCGCAGTTCCCAGCGGTCGCCGGCGCCGGGCGCCGCCCCGGACCCGGACCCGGGCTCGGCGAGCAGCACATGGTGGTCGCCGGAGTGGCCCACGGCGGCGGGATCGATCCCCGGCGGCACGACGCGGTCGGTGGTGGTGGGGCGGCCGGCCCGCAGCCTGCGGTGGACGGCCGGGCTGGTGCAGCTGAACGCGGCGCCCCCGGTGGCCAGGGCCTTCCCGTCACGCAGCACGGTGACGTCGTAGCGCATACCGCCGAGCACACGGCCCCGGCGGACGATGTCGCGGCAGACGGTGCGCAGTTCGACCTCGGTGGGCACGGCGTCCGCGACGAGGAGTTCGGGAACGGTGCTGAACGACATGTCCCACATCAGGAACTGGTGCCCGAAGGGGACGCCGAACTCGGCGTGCGCGAGCAGGGAGCCGATCTGGCGGACGGACTCGATCAGCAGCATCGGGTCCTGATAGCCGCCGGACTGGGTGAAGAACGAGTGGCTGCGCGGCCATTGGGCGCTGACCGCGAAGACGTCGGAGCGGTCGGGCCCGGCGGGTCCGGCGGGCGCGGCGGCGGCCTCCCAGCCGGTCAGGAGCACTTCGGACACGGCGGCGCGGTGCACGTACTCGCGCGGAACCGTCGTGGTCAGCCGGGGCTGCGGCGTCCTCGTGGTGGTTCGCGGGGCCCTCGTGGCCACCGTCGCGACGTCGCTTTCGACGGACACACGGGTGGAGGTGGTGTACGACATGTACGGCACTCCTGTCTGTTTCCGAGCAGGGGGCAGCACTCCGCACTGTCGGCAGCCACCCCCCGTGGCCGACGTTCTCTTGCTCGCACAAGATACAGACATGTCTGTTCGGTTCTTCAAGTAAAGCTTTAGTATCCCTCTAGGTTCAGGCCGTCATTACCGGCGGGTACGACACGATCGCGCCACTTGCGACCTCGCTCCCTCGAAACCGTGCAGACCTGCATGGTTAGAGTCCCGAGGCCCGACCGGACCGGGCTCGCCATCCCCTGCGGACCTCCTGGACACGCGACCTCGAATTGGCCAGGAACCGCACGTCCAAGCAGGTCAGCAAGGACTTCTGGCGAAGGACGCGGACCGACGCGCGGGGGACGGAGAACGCGTTGACAATCAGACAAGTCTGTTTGCTATCGTCCTCAAGGTGAGCGTTCAGCAGTCCGTTCCGTGCTGACGAGACTGTGCCTCAGGAGGAGCAGATGAATCGGCAAGCCGTGGATCTACTCGACGTCCGATCGCAGCGCAATCTCCCGCACCGCCCCACGATTCCCCACCCCGGGCGGCCGGTTGCCGCACACGCTGCCACCAACCACCCCGGCCCGCCGGCCGGAGCCCTGCGCGTCCTGGTCGTGGAGAACGACGCCAGGGCCGCCGACTCCCTCGTCCAGGGCCTTTTGCGGCAGGGGTACGCCGCGCAGAGCGTGGCCACCGGCACCAAGGCGCTCCAGGCGCACCGCGACGCCGATCTCCTGCTGCTCGACCTCGACCTGCCCGACCTGGACGGGCTGGAGGTGTGCCGGGGCATCCGGGCGGTCTGCGACACCCCGGTCATCGCCGTCACCGCGCGCGGCTCGGAGCTCGACCGCGTGCTCGGACTGCAGGCCGGATCCGACGACTACCTGGTCAAGCCCTACGGTTTCCGCGAACTGCTGGCACGGATGGAGGCGGTGATGCGCCGGGTACGCCAGCAGCCGGCGTCCGCCCAGGTCATCACCCACGGGCCGCTGCGCATCGACGTGGGCACCCGGGTGGCCACGCTGGACGGGGAGCCGGTGGACCTGACCCGCAAGGAGTTCGACCTGCTGCACCTGCTGGCCTCGCAGCCCGGCACCGTGATGCCGCGCCGCCAGCTCATGGCACAGGTCTGGGACGACACCTGGTCCCACCGCGGCCGCACCATCGACACCCACGTCAGCAGCCTGCGCGGCAAGCTCGGTTCGAGCGGCTGGATCATCACCGTCCGCGGGGTCGGCTTCCGGCTCGGCCGTCCGTAGTCCCGGGCGGTCGTCCGCGACCGCCCGGGGCGCCCCGGGACCGCCCCGCACGACCCGCTCGAGGACCGCCGGAGGAACGCTGGAGAGCCACACCCGGACCGACCGAAAACCGAGCCGGACCGAGCCGAACCGGAACCAAGTACTTCCGCCCTCTGGCGGCGTGCCGCCTTGCCGATACAATACAGACCAGTCGGTAAAATTTGAGCGGGCGAGAGCAAGGACCTGGCATGGCCACACAAGAGCGCGGAACGAGGTCGAGGCACTCGATCCTGGAGTCCGCGGCCCGCGTGTTCGACGAGCGCGGCTACGACGCGGCGAGCACCAACGACATCCTGGCCCGGACGGGTCTCACCCGAGGCGCGCTGTACCACCACTTCCCCTCCAAGGAAGCGATCGCCGTGGCCCTGGTGACCGCGCACAGCGAAGCACTCGTGGTGCCGGACCGGGCGGTGAAGCTCCAGGCCGTCATCGACCTGACCCTGGAGTTCGCCCAGCGCCTCCAGCGCGACCCGGTGCTGCGCGCGAGTGTGCGGCTCGCGGTCGAGCAGACGTCCTTCTCCCGCCCGCCGCAGACCGCGTACGAGCAGTCCGGCGCGGCGATCCTGGCGCTGCTGCGGCAGGCCGAGGAGCAGGGCGAGATCCTGCCCGGCGTGGACATCCAGGAAGCCACCTCGACCATCGTCGGCGCCTTCACCGGGCTGCAGTTGATGTCGCAGGTGTACACCAACCGTGAGGACCTGCCCGACCGCATCGGCGCGTTCTGGCGTTTCGTGCTGCCCGGCCTGGCCACTCCCGGCCTGCTCGGCCGTCTGCGCACCACCATGACCGCTCAGCCCGAGTCCGAGGACGTCTGAGCGCGGCCGCGCCCCGCGGCACCCCGCCGGACCGGCTGACCCGGCCGGACCCCCGCCGAGCGGTCAGGCGCCCCCAAGCCGCCGCCCGGACCCGGAACCCGACCGCGCGCCGCCTCCGGACGCCCGGAACGCGACCAGCGCCCCTGACACCCTCGTCCTCGCGTCCCCATGGACCCCATGGACCCCATGGACCCCATGGACCCCGTGGACCCCGTGGACCCCGTGGACCCCGTGGACCCCGTGGACGGCTGCCACGCTCCCCGCCCGTACGGCACCGCCGGCGCCTCGCCTCGTTTCGCCCCTGATCCGCACCGGGGCACCGACGCACGGGCCACGCCGACATCCCGGGCCCCTCCGTACCCACGGCACACACGACTCGCCCCGGACGGAAGGCCACCGATCCGCGATCCGGCCCGCTCCGGCACACCTCACCGCGCCCCTCCCGGACCAGGCGCGCCCCGCCACCCGGCCGCGCAGGACAGCTGCCCCGTGCCACGCACACCGCCGCACGGCACGGGTGCGTCCCGCCACGGCGCCGTCCAGGCCGGACGCGACCCACCGCCGCACCTCAAACCCGCTCCGCCTCCCCCCGCCGCCCGGCCCCCTCCGTACCCACCGCACCCCCCGCGCCCCCCGCTCCGATGGCGCTCACCGCACCGGCGCCCCCGACGGCTGCCACCGAGAACAACGGCCGCAACAGCGCCCACAGCCTCTTGGACGTCCTGGCGTCCCACCACTCGGCATCCGTGTGCCCCAGGGTCTCCAGCCCCGCGGCCACCACCACCGCGAGGTCGGCGAGGTCCTCCGGCGCCGGCACGGCGTCCCGGTGCGTGTCGGCCACACGCCCGCGTACGAGGGTCAGCACGTCGTCGCGCAGCCGGGGCGGCCCCGCCGACCCGTCCACCGCCAACTGGATTCCGGCCCGGACGAGTTCCTCCGTCCGCAGGGCCTCGCAGAAGGCGATCAGGAGGCGCTCTGGGGCGTCCTGCGCGGGGCCGCCCCCGAAGGCCTCGTCCATGAGCGCGACGACCCGGTCGTGCGCCTGCTCGTAGACGGCGGCGTTCAACTCCGCGATGGAGGAGAAGTGGTGGTAGAGAGCCCCCCGGCTCACTCCGGCCCGGCGGCAGATGTTGACCAGCCCCGCATCGGCGAGCCGGCCGTTCGCTATCAGTTCCGCCGCGGCACGGACGAGAGCCTGACGGGTCTGTTCGGACCGAGTCTGCATCAGGCTGCACCTGCCTATTCCTGCGCTTGGCATGAAGGAGCGCGGGTGCCCGTGGGCGCCGGCGACAACCGGAATCATACAACCATGCCTGTTTTGGTTGACAGCCCTGTGAACACAGACCTCCATCCAATCCCCATACAACCCGCTGCTCTTGGCCATGACCGGACCCTTGACGGAAGCGCGATCCCGTGGGCACCACGCGCCCGGAACCCTCGCCGACCCTTGACAATCAGACAAGTCTGTTTGTTACGTTGACGAGGGCCACGGCGCCCCCGGCACCCGAGCGTCACCCGAGCGTTGAGGAGTCCGATGAGCAGCACGACCGCCCCCGCCCCCGTCCCTCCGGCCGTCTCCGTTCCCGGCGGCGTACCGGTCGCCGGCAGCGGATTCGGCGAGGCCCTGCACGAGGGCCTGGTCCGTGCGGCGTCCCGGATGTCACCGCGCCACGGCCCCGCCACCGGCCCGGCCTGCGACGCCCTGGGGACCTGGGAGACCGACACCGTCCTCGCCCGCTTCGCCGCCCGGCTGCCCGACGTACTCACCCCCGCAGAGGCGGAGGTGCCGGCGCTGCGCGGCACGCTGACGGAGTTCGCCCGTACCGTCCTGGTGCGCGCCGCGGAAACGGCCCCGGCCTCGTCCGCACCCCCCGCCGCGGACGATCCGCCCGCCCCCGTGGCCCCGCCCTCGGCCTCCCCCCACCAGGTGGCGGCCGCCGTCGCGCTGCTCCTGGAGTGCGCCCTGCTGCACGTCCTCGAGCACGGCATCACGCACCGGGAGAGCGCGCTGCCGCGCGCGGTCGCGGTCGTCCGGCGCCTCGGCGAGGTGCTCCGGGACGCGGGGGAGGGCGTGTGGTGCGGCGACGACGGCCGCGGTGAGCGGCGCAGACTGGCCCGGCAGCTCCGAGACGAACTGGGCGGCGCTCTGTCCACGGCCCGCCTCGGCCTCGAGGCCGCCACGACGCCCGCCGCCACGAAGGCCACACCGACCGCGGCGATCTCCGACGCCTCCGGCACACGCGCGACCCTGGCCCCGCCCTCGTCCCCCGGCTCCCCCGCCGCCTCGCGGCCCCCCGCCTCCTCGCAGCCCCCCGCCTCCTCGCAGCCCCCCGCCTCCCACCTGGCCTCTCATCTCGCCGCAGCGCGGCAGGCGTTGGCCGAGGCGGACCGGCACAACCAGGCGCTCATCGGCGGCCTGCGCCACCGCGCCGCCCTGCCGCCCCTGCGCGAGGCCCTGGAGGCCTTCCTCGCGGGCCCCCGCCCGCACGCCGGCCTCGGCATCCGGACCTCCGTCGAGGTGGTGGGGGACGAGCGGACCCTCTCCGAGCGGTACCGGGAGGAGGTCTTCCTCGCCCTGCGCGAGGCCCTGCGCGACCGCCTGGCCCGCTCGGGCGCACTGCGCGTGGACACCGTCGTACGCGTCACCAGACGCTGGCTCTACGCGAAGGTGGCCGACGACGGCCACGGACCCGCGGCCGGCTCCACCGAGGCGCTGCGCTCCCTGACCGACCGGATCGACGACCTCGGCGGCCGTACGCGCGTCACTCCGGGCACCCCCACCGGCACGCTCCTGGAGATCCATCTCCCCCTGCGCCGGCACCCCTGAGACCTCGCCCGGGGGCCCGGGGAAAATTGAGAGACAGAACACACTCCGACCGGGGCCGCCCGGATCCACCCCGGTCACGGGCATACGGAAGAGGGCCCGTCGTGATCACGACGGGCCCTCTTCACTGGTGCGCGAGGGGGGAGTTGAACCCCCACGCCCTTTCGGGCACTGGAACCTGAATCCAGCGCGTCTGCCTATTCCGCCACCCGCGCATTGGGTGTGTCCTCCGGCGCCCCACCGTGTGGTGCGACCGCCTTCCGACATGCAGAAGATTAGCACGGTGGCAGGGGCGGATTCACATCGCTTTCCGAGCGGCCCCGGTGCCCCTGGGGCCCGCGCGACGCCCCGTGCGACGGGCCCGAGCACGTCGGCTCCGTCGCACGTATCGACGAGAACCGGTTCACGTATCAACCTCGTACCGGTCCAGGCCATCTCCCCAGGAGCAGGACAGCGTGCACAGTCGGGTGCGGGACACTGGTCCCGGGCCGCCTCTACGATCCTTGGCAGGAGTAGTGCAGGGAAGAGTTCGAAAAGGTGCCTCGCAGGGAACCTCGGGAGGGGACTTCGGAAGGCGTCGACAACCCGTCGACCGAGCCGACAGGGGGAACCAGCCGATTTCCCGGCGCGTGGATACGATCAGTAAGCAGTACCAGCACGACCAGCGCGACAGCGGCCGACCGTACGACGCGGCGGGCCGTGCGCAGTACGGCACAGGCAGCACGCAGTACCAGGACGGCTACGAAGGAGGAGGTGCCCCATGGGAGTCCTGAAGAAATTCGAGCAGCGTCTCGAAGGTCTGGTCAACGGCACCTTCGCCAAGGTGTTCAAGTCCGAGGTCCAGCCCGTGGAGATCGCCGGAGCGCTGCAGCGCGAGTGCGACAACAACGCCACGATCTGGAACCGCGAGCGGACCGTCGTACCGAACGACTTCATCGTGGAGCTGAGCACACCGGACTTCGAGCGCCTCAGCCCCTACGCGGGCCAGCTCGGCGACGAGCTCGCCGGGATGGTCCGCGACTACGCCAAGCAGCAGCGCTACACGTTCATGGGCCCCATCAAGGTCCACCTGGAGAAGGCGGACGACCTCGACACCGGCCTGTACCGGGTACGCAGCCGTACGCTCGCCTCCTCCACCGACCAGCAGGCGCCCGATCGCGCCCCCGCGGGCCCCGCTCCGGCGTCCCCGCGCGGCCAGGGCGGCGGCCAGGGGGGCCAGGGCGGGTACGGCTACCCGCCGGCGGCCGCTCCGCCCATGCCGTCCGCGCCACCGCCCGGACGCCCGGGTCCCTCGCCCATGGGCCAGCGGCCCGGCGCGGCCGCCGGACCGGCGAGCGGTGGCCGCACACGGCACTGGATCGAGATCAACGGCGCCCGCCATCAGATCTCCCGCCCGACGCTGGTGCTGGGCCGCAGCACCGAAGCCGACGTGCGGATCGACGACCCCGGCGTATCCCGCCGGCACTGTGAGATCCGGACCGGAACGCCCTCGACGATCCAGGATCTCGGGTCCACCAACGGCATCGTGGTGGACGGGCAGCACACCACCCGCGCTACGCTCCGCGACGGCTCGCGGATCGTCGTGGGCAGCACCACCATCATTTACCGGCAAGCCGAAGGGTGAAGCGGGGGCAATGTCAGAGCTGACCCTCACGGTCATGCGGCTGGGTTTCCTGGCCGTACTGTGGCTGTTCGTGATCGTGGCCGTGCAGGTCATCCGCAGCGACCTGTTCGGAACGCGTGTCACACAGCGCGGCTCGCGCAGGGACGCCGCCAGGCCGCAACAGGCCGCACGCCAGGCTGCGGCGCCACCGCCGCAGCGCCAGCAGCAGGCGCCGCCGAGCGGCGGCGGCCGCCAGCGCCGCGGCGCCCCCAGCAAACTCGTCGTCTCCGAGGGCACGCTCACGGGCACGACGGTCGCGCTCCAGGGGCAGACCATCACGCTCGGCCGCGCGCACGACAGCACCATCGTGCTGGACGACGACTACGCGTCCAGCCGTCATGCCAGGATCTACCCGGACCGGGACGGCCAGTGGATCGTCGAGGATCTCGGCTCCACCAACGGCACGTATCTCGACCGGAGCCGACTGACGACTCCCACGCCGATCCCGCTGGGTGCGCCGATCCGCATCGGCAAGACCGTCATCGAGCTGCGGAAGTAGTGCCACGTCATGAATGAGCGCGAGCGGAGCGAGCACGCAGCGGCGGTCCAGCCGAAGGACCCCGGCGCGCTCCCGACCGGAGGGTGGGCACCGTGCGGATGTACCCGGAGCCGACGGGCGAGGTGCGCATGAGTCTGTCACTGCGCTTCGCCGCCGGATCGCACAAAGGCATGATCCGCGAGGGCAACGAGGACTCCGGTTACGCCGGTCCCCGGCTGCTCGCGATCGCCGACGGAATGGGCGGCCAGGCCGCCGGTGAGGTCGCCTCCTCCGAGGTGATCTCCACCATCGTGGCGCTCGACGACGACGTGCCCGGCTCCGACATCCTCACCTCGCTCGGCACCGCCGTACAGCGTGCCAACGACCAGCTCAGGATGATGGTCGAGGAGGACCCCCAGCTGGAGGGCATGGGGACCACCCTCACCGCGCTCCTGTGGACGGGCCAGCGCCTCGGCCTCGTGCACGTCGGCGACTCCCGCGCCTATCTGCTCCGGGACGGCGTCCTCACGCAGATCACCCAGGACCACACCTGGGTGCAGCGCCTCGTCGACGAGGGCCGCATCACCGAGGAAGAAGCCACCACCCACCCGCAGCGCTCCCTGCTGATGCGCGCGCTGGGCAGCGGCGACCACGTCGAGCCCGACCTCTCCATCCGCGAGGTCCGCGCCGGCGACCGCTACCTGATCTGCTCCGACGGACTGTCCGGCGTCGTCTCGCACCAGACGATGGAGGACACCCTCGCCAGCTACCAGGGCCCCCAGGAGACCGTCCAGAACCTCATCGAGCTCGCACTGCGCGGCGGCGGCCCGGACAACATCACCGTCATCGTCGCCGACGTCCTCGACATCGACTCCGGCGACACCCTCGCCGCACAGCTCTCCGACACCCCCGTCGTGGTGGGCGCGGTCGCCGAGAACCAGCACCAGCTTCACGACAACGGCGCCATGCAGACCCCCGCGGGCCGCGCCTCCGGTCTCGGCCGTCCGGTGCCCGGACAGGGCGGTGGCGGCGAGTTCGGGCCGCCCGGCAGCGGCGAGGCCGACGGCTACGCCCCCACCGGCGGCTTCGCCGACTACTCGGACGAGGACTTCGTCAAGCCGCGCCGCGGACGCAGGTGGCTGAAGAGATCCTTCTATTCCGTGCTCGCGCTCGCCGTCATCGGCGGCGGCGCGTACGGCGGCTACCGGTGGACGCAGACGCAGTACTACGTCGGCAGCAACGGGCAGCACGTCGCGCTGTACCGCGGCATCAGCCAGGACCTCGCCTGGGTCTCGCTCTCGAAGGTGGCGAAGGACCACCCCGAGATCGAACTCAAGTACCTGCCGCCGTATCAGCAGAAGCAGGTCAAGGCGACCATCGCGGAGGGCGGTCTCAGCGACGCCCGGTCCAAGATCGACGAGCTCGCCGTGCAGGCGTCCGCGTGCAAGAAGGACTCCGAGCGGCGCTCCGCCGGAACGCAGAACAACGCAAAGGCCGGTGTGGGCGAGGCAGGTGGGACCACGGGAACCACAACCACCTCGCTGACGTCCAAGGCCACGTCCAGTCCGACGCCGACCCCGAACTCGTCGAGTTCACCGTCGTCGAACCCGTCCAAGACCGCACCTACTCCCACACCCGGCCCCAGCCTCTCCGACGAGGAGCAGAAGCTGGTCTCGCTGTGCGGTAAGCAGTAAGAAGCCGTGAGGGGCCCTGTCACACCATGAGCAGTAGTACGAACACGCCGACGCACCACACGTCGACGATCGGCTCGATCGGTACGCCGAGCCGGCGCAACACCGAGTTGGCACTGCTGGTGTTCGCCGTCGTCATCCCGGTCTTCGCCTACGCCAACGTGGGCCTGGCCATGGAAGGCTCGGTGCCGTCGGGACTGCTGGGCTACGGCCTCGGCCTCGGCCTGCTCGCAGGCGTCGGACATCTCGTCGTCCGCAAGTTCGCCGCGTACGCCGACCCGCTGCTGCTGCCGCTGGCGACGCTGCTGAACGGGCTCGGTCTGGTCATCATCTGGCGCCTGGACCAGTCGCCCCGGTTGCAGCAGCGCGCGAAGACCCTGTTCGGCGGGTTCAGCCCGGACGCCCCCAAGCAGCTGCTGTACTCGGCACTCGGCATCGCGTGCTTCGCCCTGATCATCGTGTTCCTCAAGGACCACCGGATCCTGCAGCGCTACACGTACATCTCCATGGTCGTGGCGCTCGTGCTGCTGATCGCACCGGTGTTCTTCCCCGCGGTCAACGGCGCCAAGATCTGGATCAGCATCGGCGGATTCACCATCCAGCCCGGTGAGTTCGCGAAGATCGTCATCGCGATCTTCTTCTCCGGCTACCTCATGGTGAAAAGAGACGCACTCGCGCTCGCGAGCCGCCGGTTCATGGGCCTGTACCTGCCGCGCGGCCGCGACCTCGGCCCGATCCTCGCCGTGTGGGCGATCAGCCTGCTCATCCTCGTCTTCGAGACCGACCTCGGTACCTCGCTGCTGTTCTTCGGCATGTTCGTCGTCGTCCTGTACGTGGCCACCGAGCGCACCAGCTGGATCGTCTTCGGTCTGCTGATGTCAGGGGCCGGCGCGGTCGGCGTCGCCTCCTTCGAGCCGCACGTCCAGCAGCGTGTGGACGCCTGGCTGCACCCGTTCTCCAAGTCGGTGATGGCACAGAGCGACCAGATCGCCCAGTCGCTCATGTCCTTCGGCTCCGGCGGCGTCCTCGGCACCGGCCTCGGTCAGGGCAACTCCGACCTGATCGGCTTCGCCGCCAACTCCGACTTCATCTTCGCCACCTTCGGCGAGGAGCTCGGCCTGGCCGGTGTCATGGCCGTCCTGATCCTCTACGGCCTGATCGTGGAACGCGGCGTGCGCACGGCGCTCGCCGCCCGCGATCCCTTCGGCAAGCTGCTCGCCGTCGGTCTGGCCAGTGCTTTCGCCATCCAGATCTTCGTGGTCGCGGGCGGCGTGATGGGCCTCATCCCGCTCAGCGGTATGACGATGCCCTTCGTCGCGTACGGCGGTTCCTCCGTGATCGCCAACTGGGCCCTGATCGGCATCCTCATCCGCATCAGCGACACCGCGCGCCGCCCCGCGCCCGCTCCCGCACCCAGCCCCGACGCCGAGATGACCCAGGTGGTCCGCCCGTGAACAAGCCCCTGCGCCGGATCGCGATCTTCTGCGGACTCCTCGTCCTCGCCCTGCTCATTCGCGACAACTGGATCCAGTACGTGCAGGCCGACGCCCTGCAGAACAACGTGCACAACCGCCGCGTCGCCATCGAGCGCTACGCCCAGCCGCTCGGCGACATCATCGTGGACGGCAAGTCGATCACCGGGTCCACGAAGACCTCGGGCAGTGACTTCGAGTACAAGCGGACGTACAAGGACGGCGCCATGTGGGCGCCCGTCACCGGCTACGCCTCCCAGGCCTTCGGCAGCACCCAGATCGAGAACCTCGAGAACGGCATCCTCACCGGTAGCGACGACCGGCTCTTCTTCCGCAACACCCTCGACATGCTCACGGGCAAGAAGAAGCAGGGCGGCAACGTCGTCACCACCCTCAACGCCGCCGCGCAGAAGGCCGCGTACCAGGGCCTGCTGAAGCAGGGCAAGGGCGCCGTCGCGGCGATCGACCCCAAGACCGGCGCGATCCTGGCACTGGCCTCCACCCCGTCGTACGACCCGTCGACCTTCGCCGGGAACTCCACCACGACGGACACGAAGGCCTGGAACAAGCTTCTGAAGAAGAACAGCCCCGACGACCCGCTGCTCAACCGGGCGCTGCGCGAGACCTACCCGCCGGGCTCCACCTTCAAGGTGGTCACGGCGGCGGCGGCGCTGCAGAACGGGCTGTACTCGTCCGCGGACCAGAAGACGGACTCACCCCTGCCGTACACCCTGCCGGACACCAGGACCGAGCTGAAGAACGAGGGCAGCATCCCCTGCAAGGACGCGACCATGCGCATCGCGCTCCGCTACTCCTGCAACACCGTCTTCGGCAAGATCGGCGCCGACCTCGGCAAGGACAAGATGCTGTCGGAGGCCGAGAAGTTCGGCTTCAACGCCCAGCAGTTCACGCCGGTCCGCTCGAACGCCTCCGTCTTCCCCAAGTCGATGGACAAGCCGCAGACGGCGCTCAGCTCCATCGGTCAGTTCGAGACCGCGGCCACCCCGCTGCAGATGGCCATGGTCGCCTCGGCGGTCGCCAACGACGGCACGCTCATGAAGCCGTACATGGTCGACAAGCTGCAGGCCCCGAACCTGGACGTGATCTCGCAGACCGAGCCGCAGAAGCTGAGCGAGCCGCTCTCCAAGGACAACGCCCAGATCCTTCAGTCGATGATGGAGACGGTCGTCAAGGAGGGCACCGGAACCAACGCCAAGATCGACGAGAACGGCGTCACGGTGGGCGGCAAGACCGGTACCGCCCAGCACGGTGTGGCCAACAGCGAGAATCCGTACGCCTGGTTCATCTCGTACGCGAAGCTCGCCGACGGCAGCTCTCCGGTCGCCGTCGCCGTGGTGGTCGAGGACGAGAGCGCCAACCGGGACGACATCTCCGGTGGTGGTCTCGCCGCCCCGATCGCCAAGAGTGTGATGAAGGCAGTAATCGACAGCAAGAAGTGAACCCTGTCACGTCCCCTTCACATCGCTGCACGTTGCGATACCGGTCCTGTATCGGGTGACGGGCTCGGCCAGGTCACACAAGTCGATCCGGGTACGGTATGCCCGGACGGCACACCGCCGGACCACACATGTGTGCGGTCGGGATCGACGGAGAGGGCTGGTAGGTAGCTATGGAAGAGCCGCGTCGCCTCGGCGGCCGGTACGAGCTGGGCCAGGTGCTCGGCCGTGGTGGCATGGCGGAGGTCCATCTCGCCCATGACACCCGGCTCGGTCGCACCGTGGCGGTGAAGACGCTGCGGGCGGATCTCGCACGCGACCCGTCGTTCCAGGCCCGGTTCCGCCGGGAGGCCCAGTCGGCCGCCTCGCTCAACCATCCCGCGATCGTCGCCGTGTACGACACCGGTGAGGACTACATCGAGGGCATCTCCATCCCGTACATCGTGATGGAGTACGTGGACGGTTCCACCCTGCGTGAGCTGCTCCACTCGGGACGCAGACTGCTGCCCGAACGGTCCATGGAGATGACCATCGGGATCCTCCAGGCCCTGGAGTACTCCCACCGCGCCGGGATCGTCCACCGCGACATCAAGCCCGCCAACGTCATGCTGACGCGCAACGGCCAGGTCAAGGTGATGGACTTCGGCATCGCCCGCGCCATGGGCGACGCCGGCATGACCATGACGCAGACGGCCGCGGTCATCGGCACCGCCCAGTACCTCTCCCCGGAGCAGGCCAAGGGCGAGCAGGTGGACGCGCGAAGCGACCTCTACTCGAGCGGCTGTCTCCTCTACGAGCTGCTGACGGTCCGCCCGCCGTTCGTGGGCGACTCGCCGGTCGCGGTCGCCTACCAGCACGTACGGGAGGAGCCGCAGCCGCCGAGCGTCTTCGACCCGGAGATCACGCCCGAGATGGACGCGATCGTGCTGAAGGCGCTCGTCAAGGACCCGAACTACCGGTACCAGTCCGCCGACGAGATGCGCCAGGACATCGAGGCCTGCCTCGACGGCCAGCCGGTCGCGGCCACCGCCGCCATGGGCTCGGTCGGCTACGGCGGCTACCCGGACGACCAGGCCACCACGGCCCTGCGCTCCACGGACGCCCAGGCCACCTCCATGCTTCCGCCGATGAACCCGGACGACGGCGGCTTCGGCGGCTACGACGACCGTCCGCCCCGGCGCCGCCAGCAGAAGAAGTCGAACACCTCGACGATCCTGCTGGTCGTGGCGGCGGTCCTGGTCCTCATCGGCGCGATCCTGATCGGCAAGTGGGCCTTCAGCGGCAACGGCAACGGCAACAAGCCCTTCGCGGCCCCGAACTTCGTCGGCCAGACCCTGGTCGACGCCAAGGCGATGGCCACCAACGTCGAGCTGACGGTGACGACCACCAAGAAGCCGTGCGAGGCCCAGCCCAAGGGCAGCGTGTGCGAGCAGGACCCGAAGGCCGGCGCGGACGTCAAGAAGGGCGACACCGTCGACCTGGTCGTCTCGACGGGCGCGCCGAAGGTGGTCGTGCCCGGCGTGACCGGCCAGAGCCTCGACGACGCCAAGGCGAAGCTCGAGGGCGACGGGTACCGGTTCCAGGTCAAGACGAAGACCCAGATCTCCACGGAGGACCCGAACACGGTCCTGGAGCAGGACCCGAAGCTCGGCGCGGAGGTCCAGAAGGGTTCGACGATCACCCTCACCATCGCCAAGGTGCAGGAGAAGTCGACCGTGCCGGACGTGACGGGCAAGTCCTGTGACGAGGCCAAGGCGCTGATGACCGCGAACAACCTGGTCGGCAACTGCACCCAGGTGGACACCGCGGACGACGGCCAGGTCGACAAGGTCGTCTCGACCAGCCCGCAGGCGGGCAGCTCGGTCGACAAGAACTCCACGGTGAACGTCCAGATCGGCAAGAAGGCCCAGGCCCCGCAGAAGCCCATCCCGGACGTCAGGGGCAGGACGCTTCAGGAGGCCAGGCAGATCCTGCAGCAGAACGGCTTCAACAACATCCAGGTCAACGGCGATCAGAACGACAACGCCCGCGTCGTGGCGCAGGACCCGCAACAGGGCCAGGCCGATCCGAACGCGACGACGATCAATCTGACCACCATCGGCGGCAACGGCAACAACGGCGGGAACAACGGCGGTACCAACTTCTTCGGTGGCGTCACCGGGTAGGCGGGCCGCGGGGCCCTCGCCGCCCCTCCCGTACGACGGATCCCCGGCACCTCGAGGAGAGGTGCCGGGGATCCGTCGTGTGTGCGGCCCCTCGCCGGGACGCCGCCCGCGGGCCGCGGTGCGGTGCGTCCGCTCAGCGGAGTTCCTTCGGCGGCGTCCGCGCGCCGTCCACCTTGTCGACGCGCTCCAACTCGCCCCAGACGACGTACCGGTAGCGGGACGTGTAGACCGGCGTGCAGGTCGTCAGGGTGATGTAGTGACCCGGCTTCTTCTTGCCGGACTCCTTGGGGACCGTCTGGAGGACCTTGACGTTGTACTTCGAGGTCTCGGGGAGGATGCCGAAGACCTTGTAGACGTACCACTTGTCCTTGGTCTCGAAGACGATCGGGTCGCCCTTCTCCACCTTGTCGATGTTGTGGAACTTGGCGCCGTGGCCGTCACGGTGGGCGGCGAGCGTGAAGTTGCCGTTCTTGCCCGTCATCGGCAGGGACGACTTGACGGGGTCCGTGTAGTAGCCGGCGACGCCGTCGTTGAGGATCTCCGTGGAGGTGCCCTTCTCGACGAGCACCTCACCGTTCTTCATGGACGGGACGTGCAGGAAGCCGATGCCGTCCTTGGTGTCCAGCGCTCCGGGGCCCTTGTCCCCCGCCCAGTTGTCGCGGACCTTGTCGCCCTGCGTGTGCGCCGCGCGGTCCGCGACGACGTTCGTCCACCACAGCGAGTAGACGACGAAGAGGCCGAGCACCAGGCCCGCGGTGATGAGGAGTTCACCGAAGACACTGACCACCATCGCGATCCGGCCGGGACCACGCCGTTTCGGTGCGGGCGCCTCGGCGTCGGCGTCGGTGCGTTCGTCGTGGTCGGTCCGCGCTGCCACTGTGCATCTGCCCCGTCTGGTCTGTCTCAGGTTGTCTCACGTGCTCTTCGCCCGAGGGGCCGACAGCGCACCGCTGGATGCGCCTAGCCGATGAGGGCGTCCGGCTTGCCCTTGCTGCGCGGGCGTTCCTCGACCATCTTGCCCCACACGATCATCCGGTAGGTGCTGGTGAATTCGGGCGTGCAGGTGGTCAGGGTGATGTAGCGGCCGGGCCCCGTGAATCCGGACCCCTTGGGGACGGGGGCCAGCACACTTGTGTTCGAAGGGGACGTCACCGGCAGGATCGACGTCATCTTGTAGACGAAGTAGTCGTCCTGCGTCTCGACGACGATCGAGTCGCCCGGCTTGAGGTGATTGATGTAGCGGAACGGCTCGCCGTGCGTGTTGCGGTGGCCCGCGAGACCGAAGTTGCCCGTCTTGGCGTCCGGCATCGCCGTCTTCAGGCCACCCTCGCCGTAGTGGCCCACCATCCCGCGGTCGAGCACCTTCGTCTTGCTCGTTCCCTCCGCGATCGGCGCGACGACGTCCAGCTTCGGGATGTGCAGGATGGCGAAGCCCTGTCCCGGCTCGAACGTCCCCGGGCTCCGCTTGCCGCTCGCCCAGTCCTCCTGGAGGTGGTGCGCGGCGCTGCCGGCCTGCTGGTGCGCCCGTACGTTCGACCACCACAATTGGTAGGTCACGAACAGCAGCATCAGGACGCCGGTGGTGATGAAGGCCTCGCCGATCATCCGGCTCACCATGACCGCGGCGCCGGGTTTCCGTGCCTGCGCCGCGCGCCGGGCCGCGACACGGCTCAGCGGCGCCTCAGCGGCCTCCTGAGCCCCTTCCGTGGGCACCTGGGACTCCTGGGACTCCAGAGGCCCTCCGTGGCGCCCATGGCGCCGTGCCGCCTTGCGTCGGGCCGCGCGGCCCCCGGGCGCGGCCCCCGCGTCGTCCGGGGCGTCCGCGCGCGTCGCAGGCGCGGCCATGAGCCGTGCCTGCGATACCTCCGAGGCCCGCAGGGCCACGGTCTCGTCGTCCAGCGGCCGGGCCGCCGCAGGAGGCACGCCGTAGCCCGCACCGGACGCGGGACCGGGCGAGGCCGTGGAGGCCTCGTACACCGGCGCGGACGGGGTGCCGGGCGGCGTGTACGGGGGCGGAGTGGCGGACGCCCCGTACCGGGGCGTGGACTCCTGGAAGGACGGCGTGGCCGGCATGGCCGTCGTCGCCGGGTCCGCGTACGGCTGTCGCTGCCGCGCACCGTCGTAGCCGCCCTGTGCCGCGCCCTGCCACTGCTGCGCGTACCCGGCGGAATCGTCCCCCGCGTACTGGTGGTGGCCGGGCCACTGCTGCCCCGGACCGGCCTGCGGCCCGGCGACGGGCGCGGCCGGCACGGAGTGGCCGGGGGCGGGGGCGGTGCCAGGAAGGGGATCGGTGAGCGGGTCCGCCAGCTGCTCGACCGCGACCTCGAACGCGCCGGGCGCCCCGTACGGCTGCTGCCCGTACGAGGACCCGTCTCCTCCGGCGGCGCCGTAGGCGGCACCGGACTCGCGCTCGGGGCGCAGCGCGGTCACGCCGTGGCCCTGCCCACCACCGGGGCGAGCCCCGCCGACCTCGCCACGGCACCCTGGTCGCCGCACTCCACGAGCCAGTTGGCGAGCATCCGGTGCCCGTGTTCGGTCAGCACCGACTCGGGGTGGAACTGAACCCCCTCGACCGGGAGTTCACGGTGTCTGAGGCCCATGATGATCCCGTCGTGGGTGCGAGCGGTGACCTCCAGCGCGGCGGGCACGGTCTCCGGCTCCGCCGCGAGCGAGTGGTAACGCGTCGCGGTGAAGGGGGACGGCAGCCCGGCGAAGACGCCGCCGCCCTCGTGCTCCACCAGCGAGGTCTTGCCGTGCAGCAGCTCCGGGGCACGGTCCACGACCCCGCCGTACGCCACCTGCATCGACTGCATGCCGAGGCAGACGCCGAAGACGGGTACCCCGGTGTCCGCGCAGTGGCGGACCATCTCGATGCAGACGCCGGCCTGCTCGGGAGCCCCCGGGCCGGGCGACAGGAGCACTCCGTCGAACCCGTCCTGCGCGTGCGCGGTGGACACCTCGTCGTTGCGCAGCACCTCGCACTCGGCGCCCAGCTGGTACAGGTACTGGACCAGGTTGAAGACGAAGCTGTCGTAGTTGTCGACGACCAGGATCCGCGCGCTCACTGGTTGTTCACCGTCACATCGTTGAAGGGCAGCAGCGGTTCGGCCCAGGGGAAGACGTACTGGAAGAGCACGTAGACCACCGCCAGGGCGAGCACGAGTGAAATCAGCGCCTTGACCCACGCGTTCCCCGGCAGATGCCGCCAGATGAAGCCGTACATGCCGTCCCTTCCGTCGCACCACGGCGTCAGAGCCACGCCCCGCACCACCGGACCCACGCCGTACGGGACCAGACTAACGGCGGAGCGCCCCCGGTTTCCCAGCCTCCACGGGCTGTGTGGAATCCAGGTGCGCCCAGACGATCAGCCGGTGGCTGTGCCCCCACTCCGGTTCGCAGGTGGTCAGCGTGAGGTAGCGGCCTGGAGCCGTATACCCGGACTTACGTGGCACAGGGTCGATCACCTCAACGTCCGCGGGCACGGTTTTGTAGGGGCCTTTGTCGATCCGATACGTGAACCAGGTGGTCCCGTCGGTCAGCACCACCGCGTCGCCGTGTCGCAGTTTCGGAAAGTCCTTGAACGGGTCGCCGTAGGTCCGGCGGTGTCCCGCGACGGCGAAGTTCCCCGTCTGCCCCAGCTGGGCGGTCCCCCGGTAGTGGCCGAGGCCCTTCTTCAGGACACTCGTTCCGGTGCCTTCGAGCACGGGCTTGTTCCACGTGAAACCAAGACGCGGGATGTACATCACCGCGAAGGGCTTGCCGTACGTGTAGGAGGGCGGCGCCTTCGGGCTCCCGGTGGCCGGGGCGGCGGTGGGTGTCCCCGGCCGCTGCGCGAGTGCCCCCTTCGACCACTGCCGCTGGAGCTGGTCGATCTGGTGGCCCATCTCGCTGTCGGCCTTCACGCCCGTCCAGAACAGCACGTAGACCACGAAGAGCACGATCAGCGTGCCGACGGTGATGCAGAGTTCGCTCAGCGTCCTGACGACCACTCGCACCGACACAGGCCCCCCAGCGGCAGCGGCTCCGGCTACTCCACAGGCTTCGCGTAGTGGAGATCCACTGTGCCCGAGTAGCCGGGAAGAGTCACCGTCCCGTTGTCCTCGACTTTCCAGCCGAGCCCGTAGACGTTGACGTACACCATGTAGTTCTGGATCGCCCGGGAGTCCGCCAGCGCCTTCTGGAGCTTCTGCGGGTCACCGACCGCGGTGATCTTGTACGGGGGTGAGTAGACGCGTCCCTGCAGAATCAGCGTGTTGCCGACGCAGCGCACGGCGCTCGTGGAGATCAGCCGCTGGTCCATCACCTTGATGCCCTGGGCGCCGCCCAGCCACAGGGCGTTCACCACGGCCTGCAGGTCCTGCTGGTGGATCACCAGATAGTCGGGCTGCGGCGCGGGGTAGCCGGGCAGCTTGGCCGTGGCGTTCGGCGGGGCGTCGTTGAGGGTGACCGTGACGGCCTTGCCCTTGAGCGGCCGGGTGCCCGCCTTCTTCTCCAGCGCGGCGACCTTGGCGGTCTCCGCCGTGCTGCCGCCGTTCTCCCGGCCGGCCAGGGCGTCGACCTGGTCCCGCAGCGCGCCGTTGGAATCGTCGAGCGACGCGTTCTTGTGGCTGCGCTCCTGGATCAGGTCGGAGAGCTTCAGCAGGGACGCGTCGGTGCGGATATTGGTGCCTTTGGCCGTGTTGAAGCTGGTGAAGAAAATAAGCCCGGCGAGGGCGAAGACGGCCACGGTGAGCACGCGAACGGGCCGGAAACGGCGCGTATCGGCAGGACTGGAACCCGTCCCTGGAGAGTCGGCAGAATTGCTCAACGTACCCTTATCTCCTTCGGCGCCGCGGAAGCACTACGCTAACGGACGCCCGGGGGAGCGCTCAGTGTCCCCTTGTACGCTGCCCCGGAGCCCGCCCCAGTTCCCTGCGCGGCCACGCAGCGCATCGACAGGAGAGACCCTCGTGCCGAAGTCACGTATCCGCAAGAAGGCCGACTACACGCCACCCCCGGCGAGGCAGACGGCCAACATCAAGCTCACCAATCGCGGCTGGGTCGCACCGGTCATGCTGGCCATGTTCCTCATCGGCCTCGCCTGGATCGTCGTCTTCTACGTGACCGACGGCTCACTGCCGGTCGACGCGCTGGACAACTGGAACATCGTGGTCGGTTTCGGCTTCATCGCGGCGGGATTCGGCGTCTCCACCCAGTGGAAGTAGCGCTCCGCGACCGACGTTCCAGCAGCTTTCCGACAGCTCTCCCCAGGGCTGTCCACTGAGTTATCCACAACTGTTTTCCACAGGTGGAAAAAGAACGACGATCTGTGGATAACTCATCCAGGGTTGACGCCGGTGTGACTGGCCTACCGGGATCCGCAAGCTTGTTCGCCCCCTGTCCGACCTGGGAAAACTCGGGTCGATGACAGGGGGCACAGCTGTTCCCCCACAGCGTGCACAAGATCCGCCACCGTCTGTGGACAACAGCGGTGAGCGGGGCGGCTCAGGTGAGCTGAGCCGTCCTGACCAGCGTCGCGACCACCACCGCGACCAGCACCAGCGCGCACACCCCGTACTGGACCAGGGCCCGCCGCCCGCGCGGCGCGTGGACCATCGCGTAGCCGACGACGACACCGCCCACGAGGCCGCCGATGTGGGCCTGCCAGGAGATGCCGAACGCGGGGGTGAAGGTGAAGATCAGGTTGACCACCAGCAGGCCGATCAACGGGCGCATGTCGTAGTTGAGCCGGCGCATGAGGACCCCGGTCGCGCCGAAGAGGCCGAAGATCGCGCCGGAGGCGCCGAGCGACGGCTGGTTCGGGGCGGCGAGCAGGTAGGTGAGCGCGCTGCCGGCGAGCCCCGAGACGAAGTACAGCGCGAGGTAGCGGGCCCGGCCGAGGGCGGCTTCCAGGGGGCCGCCGATCCACCACAGGCTGAGCATGTTGAACAGGATGTGGACATAGCCGGCGTGCAGGAACATAGACGTCAGCAGCCGGTACCACTGGCCTTCCGCGATGCCCCCGACCGAGCCGAGAACGGGGACGTACGCCCGGCCGATGAGGTCGAAACTGTCGGTGAAGCGGTCTCCCACGGCCTGCTGCACCAGGAAGAGGGCGACGTTGATCCCCATCAGGATCTTGGTGACGAGCCGGGGGTCCGCGGCGACGGTGCCGCCCGCCAGGGTGCGGGGCTGGGAGGCCGCCGGCGAATGCCCCGTGCCGGAGCCGCCCCGGACGCATTCGGGGCACTGGAAGCCCACGGACGCGCTGACCATGCACGCGGGGCAGATCGGGCGCTCGCAGCGGCTGCAGCGCACCCCGGTCTCGCGGTCCGGGTGCCGGTAGCAGGTCGGCAGGCCCTGGGCATCCGGAGATCCCTGGTCCTTCGGGCCCTGTGGGCTGCCTGGCGCCTGGTCCATGGGGTCCCCTCAATCGGTCGTACGCACTGCACCGCCCCGCCCATCCTTACGGATGAACGGGGCGAATGGTTCCCTGCGGGAGTCCTCGGGGCCCCTCGGACCTCCGGGATCAGCCCTCGCGGGTCTCGACGACGACCGACTCGATGACGACGTCGTTGACCGGACGGTCGGTGCGCGGGTTGGTCTGGGTGCCCGCGATGGCATCCACGACCTTCTGGCTGGCCGGGCCGACGATCTCGCCGAAGATGGTGTGCTTGCGGGTCAGCCACGCCGTCGGGGAGACGGTGATGAAGAACTGCGAGCCGTTGGTACCCGGGCCCGCGTTGGCCATGGCCAGCAGATACGGCTTGTCGAAGGCGAGGTCGGGGTGGAACTCGTCCTCGAACTGGTAGCCCGGGCCACCCGTGCCGTTGCCGAGCGGGTCACCGCCCTGGATCATGAATCCGCTGATCACCCGGTGGAAGACCGTGCCGTCGTAGAGCTTGTCCGTGGACTTCGCACCCGTCTCCGGGTTGACCCACTCACGCTCACCCGTGGCGAGCTCGACGAAGTTCCGGACCGTCTTGGGCGCGTGGTTCGGCAGGAGCCGGACTTCGATGTCGCCTTGGTTGGTCTTCAGGGTGGCGTAAAGCTGCTCGGCCACGATCTGCCTTCCGTTGCCTTTTTTTGACCCCCCGATCCTCGCACGGACCGCGCCTCGCGTCGCCCGACCGCCACCTCCGGGGGAACATCCCGTCCTCCCTCTTGCGGAAAACGCGTCGAGTCCTCCCGCGGGCGGCGCCGGGAGCGCCGATCCGTGGCAGGGTCGGCGACAAGGCCCTGTTGCCCCGTATGCCCTATCTCGCATGCCCCGCGGTCGCGCGAGGGGCATGATCTCGAAAAGGGTGGAAAGGTGGACTGTGCCTGTTTGGGGTACTCGAACGCCCAAGTACGCCACCGAGGAGGAGGAAAACCCGTGACCCGCATTGACAGCGTGCGCGCCGCGACCGGCTCGGCGAAGGACAGCGTGCTGCACGCCGCGGAAGTGGTGGCGCCTTACGCCGACACGGCCAAGGACCGGGCCTCGCACTACGCGAACGAGGCACGCGTACGGCTCGCGCCCAAGATGTCGCTGGCCGCAGAGCAGGCCCGCGTGCAGTACGGCGCCCATCTCGCACCGCGCCTCGAGCAGGCGCGTACCCATGTGCCGCCGAAGGTCGACCACGCCGCCCACACGGCCGCCGTCCGTACCCGCCTGGCGGCGCTCCAGGCCGCCGACTACACCAAGCCGAGAATCGAGCAGGCCGTGGCCGCGGCCGGGCCGGTGCGGGAGGAGGCCGCGGCGCGCGGTGCGGCGGCGCTGGCCGCTCTGCGCGGACAGGTCTCCCCCAAGGAGATCGAGAAGCTGGTCCGCAAGCACCGGCGGCGGGCGAAGGCCGGCCGGGCCGTCAAGGGACTGGCCGTCCTGGGGCTGCTGGCAGGTGGCGCCTACGCCGCCTGGAAGTGGTGGGACAAGCAGGCCAACCCCGACTGGCTGGTCGAGCCTCCCGCCGCCACGGAGGTACCCGAGCCCGGCCGCCTGACGTCGGTCGACGGCAGCGGCCGGCCCGACCTCGACCCCGAGGTCCAGGCCAAGCAGGCCGAGGAGGAAGCGGCGAAGCGCGACGATCGCCACTGAGTCCTGACGCAAAACATCAACACCGCTGTGGGGCAGGAGACTTGAGGGTCTCCTGCCCCACAGCGGTGTTTCACGTGGAACGGGCCGCAACGGCGGCGCCCACCGCACGGGGACGACGGCGGGAAAGGCGGCGGGGAGGACGACGGGGAAGGCGTCCGTTTACGGATCCCGTCCGTGATGACGTTTGCAACGGCCGCCCCGCACAACATCCACACAGACTCTCTTCACCGTGTGCATTGCCCCGATTACGCAGGTCTGCTCGCACCAGTTCACGCACGGCTCCGAGATCGGAGCCCGGCATCCCGTGAGGCGCCGCGACCACCTGTGCGACGGCCCCGGCACCCTTCCCCACCCCATCCATTTGCGCAAACAAATGCAACGCCTGCGAATCGGACCCTGTGACACAGGTCACCATGGACGCCCAAAGCGGGGCATACGAAAACCGGCCAGTCGCCGTGAAGGCGTCTGGCCGGTCCGAGGTGTGGAGCCTAGGGGAGTCGAACCCCTGACATCTGCCATGCAAAGACAGCGCTCTACCAACTGAGCTAAGGCCCCTGAAGGGAAGCGTCCGGCCGGTTGATTCGGATACCGACTGGCGCCGGGGACCAGAGTACCGGGTCACCCCCGGTATCTCGCAAAAAGATTGGGGGTCCCCGTGGGCGACCACTCTCCGTAAGATGCTCGACGTGGTTCGCGACAGCGAACCGCGGTTTTGGGGAAGCGATGGGGAGACGCAATGGACGCCGCACAGCAAGAAGCAACCGCAAGAGCCCAGGAGCTGCAGCGGAACTGGTACGGGGAGCCGCTGGGGACGCTCTTCCGCAGGCTCATAGACGATCTGGGCCTCAACCAGGCGCGTCTTGCCGGAGTACTGGGCCTGTCCGCGCCCATGTTGTCGCAGCTGATGAGCGGCCAGCGTGCCAAGATCGGCAACCCCGCGGTGGTGCAGCGAGTCCAGTTGCTGCAGGATCTCGCGGGGCAGGTGGCGGACGGCAGTGTCAGCGCCGCCGAGGCGACCGAGCGCATGGACGAGATCAAGAAGTCGCAGGGGGGCTCCGTGCTCAACAACACCACGCAGTCGACGAGCAGTTCCGGTGCGCCCACGGTCAAGCGGGTGGTCCGCGAGATCCAGTCGCTGCTGCGCTCCGTGGCGGCCGCCGGGGACATCATCGAAGCCGCCGACACCCTCGCTCCGACCCATCCGGAACTGGCAGAGTTCCTCCGGGTGTACGGCGCCGGCCGCACGTCCGACGCCGTCGCCCACTACCAGTCGCACCAGAACTGAGCCGACGGTCCGGCCGGCCGCACGCCCCGCGCTGGAGGGCTCGCAACGCCGTCCAGCGCCGCGTCCCGGGCCACCGGGCACCTCGCGGAAGCCGCAGGACCGACTGCCGAAGGGGAGCGACGCACGACCATGGGTGAGGTCTTCGCCGGACGGTACGAGCTGGTCGACCCGATCGGCCACGGGGGAGTCGGTGCCGTATGGCGTGCCTGGGACCGGCGGCGCCGCCGGTACGTGGCCGCCAAGGTGCTCCAGCAGAGCGACGCGCACGCGCTACTGCGCTTCGTACGGGAGCAGGCGCTGCGGATCGATCACCCTCATGTGCTGGCGCCCGCCAGCTGGGCCGCCGACGACGACAAGGTCCTCTTCACCATGGACCTGGTCGCGGGGGGATCCCTGGTCCATCTGGTCAACGACTACGGCCCATTGCCTCCCGCCTTCGTCTGCACCCTGCTCGACCAGCTCCTCGCGGGGCTCGCCGCGGTGCACGCCGAGGGGGTCGTGCACCGTGACATCAAGCCCGCCAACGTGCTGCTCGAAGCGACGGGGACGGCCCGGCCGCGGCTGCGGCTGTCCGACTTCGGCATCTCGATGCGGCTGGGCGAACCACGGCTGACCGAGACCGACTACGTGGTGGGAACGCCCGGTTACTTCGCGCCCGAGCAGATGATGGGCGCCGAGCCGGACTTTCCCGCCGATCTGTTCGCCGTGGGTCTGGTCGCCCTGTACCTGCTGGAGGGGGCCAAGCCGGACGCCAAGGCGCTGATCGAGTACTTCGCGGAGAACGGCACACCGACCGCGCCGCAGGGCATACCCGAGCCGCTGTGGC
Organism: Streptomyces sp. NPDC057950; assembly: GCF_042887295.1. NCBI lineage: Bacteria > Bacillati > Actinomycetota > Actinomycetes > Kitasatosporales > Streptomycetaceae > Streptomyces > Streptomyces sp. NPDC057950. The sequence continues at coordinate 21,886 of NZ_JBHVPP010000040.1, read as the reverse complement.
AGGTCGTGGCCACGCTGCTGCAGCCGGACCCCCAGGCGCGGTTCCGCACGGCGACGGGCGCGCGCAAGGCGCTGGCCTCGGCCGCCGAGCTGCTGCCCGAACCCGGCCCCGACGACGAGTTGGTCGAGGTCTTCGACCAAGTCGGCCCGCTTCCCTCGGGGTTCGGCCCCACCGGACCCACCGTCCCCACCGGACGCACCGGACCCACCGGACCGGCCGGGACGGCACCCGGGACCACCGCGGACACGGCTTCCCGGCCCGGGACCTTCTCCGGCCCGGCCGCCGCCCGAGGGACGGATCCCGACCAGGTTCCCCTTCCCGACCGGAGTCTCCCCTCCGGCCGGAGCCCCGCTCACGGCCGAGGCGCCGTTCCTGACGAGGACCCGGCGCCCGGAACAGGTTCCACCCCCGGCCGTCGTTCCGCCCCCGGCCCCGATCCCCGCTCGGTCCCCGGCCCCGATCCCGGCTCGGTCCCCGCTCCCGGCCCCGCCTCCGGTTGGGATGCTGTCGAAGCCGCGTGGCCCGGGACGGCCGCCCCCGGTGACGTGACACCGCGCCCCGCGCCGGACTCCGTGACCCCGAGGCCGTCCACGATGTCGGACACCGGGAGCTTCCTCCTGCCGCCGCCCCGGGCAGCCGCCCCCCAGGAACCACCACGGTCCCAGTCCCGGCCGCAACCGACACCGCAGCCCCGACACCAGCCCCCGTCCCACGACTCACCGCAGCAACAGCCCCAGCCCCAGCCCCAGCCGCAACACGCCTGGCACGAGACTCAGCGGCGTCCCGTCCCTGGCCACCCGTGGCGTCCGCCCGAACAGCCGCCCACTCCCCCCACCGCGGTCAACGTGCCGAGCACGACTCCCGCGCACGCACAGCCCTTCGGCCTCCGGTCCGCGCCGGTGCCGGTCCCGCAGCGGCCCGCGGATCCGACCGTCGTGGTCCAGCAGCACCTGCCCGGTTCCGCCGGTTCCCACCGGGCCGTGTCCCGGCGGGCGGCCCGCCCCGGACCACCCAGGCGGGTGGCCGTCCCGCTCCTGCTCCTCGCGCTGGCCTGTTTCGCGGTGGGTTTCTGGGCGCTGACGCGGCTCTGAACCCGGTCGTCCGCCCGCTGGGCCGTGTTGCGAGAGTCCCGTCGTCCGCCCGGAGGGCCGTGTTGAGAAAGTCCCGTCGTCCGCCCGGAGGGCGGGCCTCGCACCGTCCGATACATGCTCTCGGTGTGCCGGGCGGAAGCCCGCGTACGGGACCGTACTCGGGTTTTCGCCCGGTGCGGCAAGTGGGCGAGTGGGCGCACGTGCCACGCCCTCGAGGCAGCGGGGGAACGTGCCAGGCGTGCGAAAGCCCGCGTACGGGACCGTACTCGGGTTTTCGCCCGGTGCGGCGAGTGGGGGCACCTCCCACGCCCTCGAGGCAGCGGGGGAACGTGCCAGGCGTCGGGAGGTAGGCGGGACTTTCACACAACACGCCCCAGCGGCTCTACCGGCCCCGCGGCGCCTCTGGGTCCCAGGGCAGGGCGGGGGGAGCCGTGGACGAAGCCGGCGCGGACGTGTCCCCGGCCGCCGCCCACCTCCTCGCCCGCCGCCGTGCTACCGCCGTCCACACCGCGAGCACCAGCAACAGGGCCGTCCCCGTGCCGAGTCCGCCCGCGGCGACCACCCTCATGTGCGGGTCGGTGCCACTGCCGGAGTCCACCGCACGGTCCCCGGATCCCGCCGTCGTCCCGCCGGATGCCCCCACCGGGGCACCGGCCGCGGCGTCGAACACGTCCCGGGGATCCGCCCGCCCCGCGTACGCCGGCCCCGGCCGGGCGGCGCCCTCCACCCGTACCCGCAGCGTCAGCCCGAACGGCCCGTCGCCGAACTTGTCGGCGACCTGCGCGGCGAGGTGCACGGCGAGGTAGTACGAACCCGCGAACCGCATACCGCTGGTGCGGTCGTTGAGGGCGTAGCGGTTCCGGTACGCGACGGGCGGCAGCGGATCCAGTACCGCGGCTCGCTGACTGCCGTCGTATCCGCAGCCCACGTCTTCGACGAAGCCGCGGACGGGGTTGTAGAGGGAGACGACCAGGGCCGTACCCAGGAACCCGTCGCCACCGGTCGAGCTGCCGAGCTCCGCGCCGGCATAGATCTGCTGTCCCCAGTCGACCGGCACCTTGTAGAAGAGCGTCTGCCCGGGTCTGATCCCGTCCTTCCAGACGCCCTTCTCGAGAGCGGCGGCCGTGGCGAACCCCGCGCCGCCCTCCCGGGTCCGGGCGTCTCCCTGAAGGGCTTCGGGCGAGGCGGAGTTCCACACCTCGGGGGCCTTCGTCGAACCGGCCTTCTTCAGGGCGGGTTCCGACACATAGGCGAGCTCGAGGTCCCAGTCGCCGGGGGAGAGGGACGCGGACGCCGACGAACCGGCCGTGTCGACGCGCTCGACGACCATGTAGTACGTCCCCGCCGTCTGGCAGGAGTATTTGGTGGGGCCGATCTCGCGGGACGCCCAGGCGGCGATGGGACGCGGACTCTCGGAGGCGCCGAAGTGCGCGGCCGCGGAGGAGGAGCAGCGGCGGCTGTTGTCGTCCTGGACGGAGACCCTGACGCCGTCCGCGTAGGACACCGCGGTGCCCGGCCTGGGAACCGCGGTGGCGGAGACGTAGGCGTCGGAGCCGGCGTCGAGTGCCAGGCGGTAGTACAGCTTGCCGCCCTCACCGATGGAACTCCGGTACGTTCTTCCGGGCTCCAGCCGTGCGGCGTCGGTGGTGCTCGCGGCGCCTTCGACCGTCGTGTCGCCCTCGGCGTAGGCGTACGGCTTCGGGTTGCCGGACTCCGTCACGGGAGAGGCCGCCGAGGCACTCCCCGTGAGCGCGGCCGTCGCGCACAGCGCCGCTCCCAGGGCCAGGGCTGCCGGCGCCCGTCCGTACCGTGACGACGCTCGCCGTCCCACCCGCCGCCCCATCACGCGCCACCCCTCGTCGTGTCCCCGGACCGTGGCCATCCTGCCGCGCCGGGCGCGGGTTCGCCCTTGCTATCGGACAAGCGGCCGAAACCGCCTGTCCGTAGAGCAGGACGCTTCACTCTCGCAATCAGTTCGTGTGCGGAAGCGAATGGCCGGCGGATGGACGGCCCGGGAAACACAAAACCCCGACCGCGAGGCGGCCGGGGTCTGCTCTGAGACTGGTGTCGGTACTCACGAACCCGTGGGTACGGAGTCAGTCGCCTCCGTCCACAGATCCTGCTCGGCGCGATCCGCCTGGATCTGGCGGTACACGAGGAGTCCGCCGATGGCGGCCAGTGCGACCAGGAGAAGCTTCTTCACCGCGCGACCTCGTCTTTCTTGACGTAGGGGACCTCTGGCGCCCGACTATACACACCGACCGATATCGATCGGTGACCTGCATCCACCCCCAACTCCCGCCCGGTGGAGAGCAGTAGGACGGGGCGTGACCACACCGATCTCACGGTGATCACACCTCACACACGGTGACCCTTCCCTGCGTTTTTGCGGTTTTTATGGGCTTTCGCGACCTCTTGCACCCATACGGGTGGTGTTCATCGGAACATCGACGCGCCATGAGCGTCGGTCCACCACTTCGCGGCCCGCTTACACATCATGAGGAAAGTACGCAAATCGCCTGACCCGAAAGTGAGGGGCCATGACCCAGAACAAGGTCATGAAGCTGTGGACCGTCATCGTGACCGCCTTCCTGGCGCTCTGCACGACGCTCGGATTCATCACGACCACCGCGGCCGCGGCCGTACCGCAGACCGGAGCGGCGCACAACAGCGCGGCCCCCGTGACGGTGCCGGCACCGGCCCCGTGGACAGCGTCCTACAGTCGGGCCCTGCCCCCCACGATGAAACAACGAATCCACGCCGAGGCCCACGGCTCCTCACCGAGCTGCCGGCACCGCCCGCGGGTCGACGCCGAAGCGAACGGCCTCACCGCCCCGTGCGCCCCCGATGCCACGACCGACCGTGATACGTCCCTCCAGCACGGCGAGGCCCCGCTCCAGCGCTGACGCGCACCGCACCACCTCACCGACCCTGCCCCTCCTGCCCGACGTAGCGGCGAACTTGCGTACACCGCCACACCCGGAAACCGAAGGCCCGGCACCTCGAAAGAGCTGCCGGGCTTTCTCATGCGCGGACGACGGCCGGGGAATCCCGCTCGGCGGTTCTCACTGACGCCGTTGGCCGAGGACACAGAACTCGTTGCCCTCGGGGTCCGCCAGGACCACCCACGACTGGTCGCCCTGGCCGATGTCGACACGCTTGGCGCCGTGAGCCTCGAGACGAGCCACCTCGGCGTCCTGGTCATCGGGCCTGAAGTCGAGATGCAGCCGGCTCTTGACCTTCCTGCTCTCATCGAGCCGGACGAAGTCCAGCCCCGGCAGGCGATCCGGCTCCGGGCGGATCTCGAACTCCTCGTCGGAGGAGTGCACCACGACCCAGCCGAGAGCCTTCGCCCACCACTGCCCCAGGGCCACCGGATCCGCCGAGTGAACGATTACCTGTTCCCATTCCAAGGTCATCCGCAGAGCCTAGGTCCACGGAGGCGTCGACAACAGGCGCTTGAAACGCCCGGAGGAAAGCCACGCGGCGGCTGATGTCCGCCGTGGACGCCAAAAACCCCCGGTCCTGGTGGACCGGGGGTCTTCGTGCTGGTGGGGCTAACAGGATTTGAACCTGTGGCCTCATCCTTATCAGGTCGATCACGCAGGGGCGGCGATACGGGTCAACCGGCCGCGACCTTTGACGGCGCATCCACTGAGGTTCGGCGTTGACCGCTGCCGTTCAAGCCTGTTGGTGTCACGCGCTGGTGTCAGCTACCTGGGGTGGACCTGACAGTTTCGCCACACTCCCCGACCTGCTGCCGCTTCCTGGGCACGAAGGGATCAGCGAGCCTTTGAATCAAAGGTTTGATACCGTTCCAGGCGCACTTCACCTTCGATGTTTCACGTGAAACAGGCGTTCAGCCTTCGAATGATTTGCACTTCGCGTGGCACATGGTGAAGAATCCCTACGCGCGGTGACGTTGCCGCACGAACACTTAAGGCCACCCGCGCGCGCTCTCAAACACATGCGGGTGGCCGTTGGTCCCAATAGAAGGGAACAGCCTCATTATGGGCAAGCCCGAGAAGGTTTTCCACACGCCCCCTCCACCTCCGCCGCCGTGGGTCACCGGGCTCACCTACATCGGCGCTCTCATGGCTGGAGCGGCGCTGATCGCGACTCATAGCGCTACGCCTGCGGAAGCCTCCGGATATGTGGCGCCTTTCCTCGTGATCTACGAGCGAGTGATGGTTCACCGCCCGACCCAGTAGGCGCCCCTGCCTAGCCACCCCTGCCCCTGGACCTCGATGCGGTCCGGGGGCATCGTTTTACCCTTCGCTACTCATCGACGTTTCACGTGGAACCAAGCTTCCCCACCTCGGCCCACCACCCACCCCAGCTCCCATCCCGTCCGCCGTCGACCCACACACCGTGGAGCGGGCGTGGTTCATGGCGTCCAGGTGGAGCGCACCACTGTACGAACGACCTGGACGCCATGGGCCGCGTCTGCTCGGCTCTGCCTGGGTCGACGGTGGACGGGATGGGAGCACCCTGCGCACGCCACTACGGGCCCGCAGTCGGGAACGGCGCCCCCTCCATCCCGGTGCCGGCCGATCCCCCGCCGGAGGCATCGTCTTGACCGTAGGCCGCTCTACGCGGTGATCGACTCACGCCTACCGGCCCACCCACATGTGGGCGCGCGTCGGCGGCGGCAGCGCCGAGCGGGCCGAAGGCAGGAGCGCGGGCGCAGCCAGAGCCGGGAGCGCGCCCGGCGGAGCGGAGCGCAGCCGGGGCTTGATGAGGTAGAGAAACCTGTAACAGCTCATGGCTGATACGGGCCTTGGCGCCGGGATGCCTCCGTGGTCGTCTGACGGCAAAGGGTGCTCACAAGGGGGCAGGGTGCAACCGTTACCGGATGACTTGGCACGGAATCGGCCGGGCGACGCGGTGCGCCGGAAGATCCAGGAGCTCCAGCCGAACCCGGCGCTGAGGCTGATCAACCGCTGGGTGCCGGGCTCGGAAACCCGTAGTTGGTCGGACGGGCTTGTCGGTGAGCGGGCCACCGGTAGGCGATTGAACAGACTCCGGAGCCGTGGCTGGTTCACCCTCCACGCCGTTCAGTGGGCGAGCGGCGCAGACATTGACCACCTCGCCATCGGCCCTGCCGGCGTTTTCTCCATCAACTCCAAGCGGCATCGGGGCAAGTCCGTTTGGTACGGCGACTCCGCCATTACCGTGAACGGGTCCGTCACTCGGCACATTGCGATCAGTCAGTCCGAAGCGCGTCGCGTGTCGCGTGTCCTGTCCAGGCGCTCCGGAACTGACGTTTCTGTCCGCCCTGTGATCTCCGTGGTCCACGCGGCGAAACTCACGATCAAGAGCGCAAGCCCTCCGGTGCTCGTCCTCGCCGTGGAACACCTTGACCGCGTCCTGTCGGGACTCTCACCCACGCTCTCACCCGACCATGTCGCGCACATCTACGGTGTGGCGCGGGACGCTCGGACCTGGGCCGGCTGATCAGGCGTCGAAGTCGTACTCCAACACATAGGCGGCAGAGTCGAGGATCATCTCGTTCACCTCTACGGGACGTCCCTCGTCCGCGAATGCCGTACGGCAGATCATGATTACAGGGGTGCCCATGGAGAGCTGGAGGCGACTTGCCTCCTCCTGTGACGGCATCCGCCCGCGGATCTCCTCGCGGAAGTGGACCGGCTTGTAGCCAAGCTCGGCCAGACGGGCGTAGGTGCCGCCAGGGCCGGTGTCTTCCTGAGTGATCGCCGACCCCGCCACCATGTCCGCGGGCAGGTACGACGTAGACAGAAGAACGGGCTTGTCGTCCAGCACGAAGCGGCGGCTGCGTACGCATGCTGACGCACCGGCCTGGATGTCGAGCACCTGGCTGATCCGCTCGGGGGCAGTCGCCTCGAAGACCTGCACCTGGTCGACGACCAAAGTGCGGTCCTCGATGTCTGCCGACCAGATGGACCGCCCCGAACCCCACTGGTCCCGCGACAGTCGCTGAATTCCTCGACGCCTAAGCGGCTTGAAGTCCCGTACGAACACTCCGGCGCCCTTGCGGGACTCGGTCAGTCCCTCGTTCTGGAGCATGCCGAGAGCCTGCCGTGCAGTCATTCGGGCCACCTCGTAGGTGGCCATGAGCTCGTTCTCTCCTGGTAGCCGGTCGCCCGGGCCGTACTCGCCGGCCTGAATCGCTTCCCGCAGCTTGTCGGCAATGCGCTGGTACTTCGGCTGGCGTTCGCCGCCCTGGGTGGTCATGTGATCCCTCCCTTCCTCTCTAGACACCTTAGGGGTTTGTAGCTACACGGCCACACCAGCCTGCCGCTACAACCTTGCAACTCGACTGGCCATACCTCCGCCTTCGAAACATCTCTAGAGAGGCGTTGACGTCTCTAGAGATGTGCGCTCAAATAGAGATGTCTAGAGAGGTTGCACAAGCGCCTCCATGAACGAGGAGTGACGTATGCCGTCGTTCAAGATCGACCTTTCGACCGCTGTGGTCTTCGTCGCGACTGCGCCGGAGCCGAAGATGGTCAACAAGAAGACCGGGGAGCGGGCCGTGGACCGGGAGACCGGTGCGGGCATGACCACGGTGGGCCTGCTGGTCTCCGACGAGGGGGAGGGCAACCTCTACCAGGTCGCTGTTCCCGAGACGGGTATCCCGGAGGGCCTGGCGCCGGGTACCCCGGTGAAGGTGATCGGGCTCAAGGCCCGTGACTGGGAGAACGAGTTCAACGGGCAGAAGCGCCACGGCATCTCGTTCCGCGCCGTCGCCGTCGCGGCCGGGGTCTGAGCCATGACCGATCTGTCCCTGTGGCTGGAGGCGACCGGGGCCTTAACCGGCGCTGGTGGTCTCGGCTACGCGAAGGTCCGGGCCCCGCGGGTGTACTGGTCGCTGGTCGGACTGCCGGCCACGTGGGGCCGGTTCACGCTGACGTACCGGTCCACGATGGATGTCTGCGGGCTGACGGTGCAGCCGTCCGGCTTTAGGGCGTTCATGACTCGCAACGTCGCCCGGCGTGAGGTTCGACCGGTGCCGCCGAAGGTCCGCCGGGTCCGTCCGACCTCGGCCGGCCTGCGCATCACCCTGCGTCTGCCTGCCGGTCTGGAGCCCGCCGATCTGGCCGCGTCCGCGGAGCGTCTGCGTCATGCGTGGGGCGTGCGGTCGGTGTCGGTGGTCGAGACGAAGCCGGGGTTCGTGGAACTGCGGATGACCGGTTACGACGTCCTCAACCGGGTCCGTCTGCCGCGTCGGGCGGTGCCCGCGGACATGGTCGTCCCGGTCGCTCTGCGGGAGGACGGCACGGTCTTCGAGCGGGACTACCGCAAGGTCCCGATGGCCCTCACCCTCGGCGCCACGCTGTCGGGCAAGTCGATGTTCCAACGCAACCTGGTGACGGGCCTGGCACGCCTGCCGATCGGCCTGGTCGGTATCGACTGCAAGCGCGGTGTCGAACAAGGCCGCTACGCGCCTCGCCTCTCCGCCCTGGCCACCACCCCGGAGACCGCCGGCGCCCTGCTCGACGTGCTCGTCGCCGAGATGGAAGACCGCTTCGACCTGCTCGCCGGTCACGGGGTCTCCGAGCTGTGGGACCTGCCGGAGAAGGTGCGGCCGGTGCCGCTGGTGGTCCTGATCGATGAGATCGCCGAACTGTTCCTCGTGGCATCCAAGAAGGAGGAGCCGGCCCGCGACCGGGCAGTCATGCAACTGGTGCGGCTGGGACAGATGGCCCGTGCGGTCGGGATCTACCTGGAGGTCTGCGGGCAGCGCTTCGGCTCCGACCTCGGCAAGGGCGCCACAGCCCTGCGTGCCCAGCTCACCGGCCGTGTCGTGCACCGCGTCAACGACAAACAGACGGCAGAGATGGGCTTGGGCGACATCGCCCCGGACGCGGTGGTCGCGGTGACCGGGATCGCTCCGGACCGCCCCGGCGTCGCGGTGGCCGGCGACACTTCCGGTGGCTGGTCCCGCATCCGTACCCCGGAGATCACCCCGGATGAGGCTGCGGCCGTCTGCCGGGAGTTCGCCCACCTGACCCCGGAGCTGCCGTTCCTGGCCCCGTTCCGCCCGGCCGTCCGCCCTGTGCCGATGCCCACCGCGCCGCCGCTCGTGAAGCCCCGGCCGGTCACCGAATAGCGCATCCCCTGCCCCATCCGGTTGGCGTGACCGCCTCGCGCCAAGTCCCTACCCCGTCATGCCACAAGACAGGAGGACTGATCCCGTGGCCTCGAAAAAGCCGCCCCCGCCCCCGGCGCCGGTCACACCGAAGTGCGGCCCCTGCGGCGGCACCGGAGAGGTTCCCGCCGCGGTCCGTGTGGGCCGCAACCGCCGCACGGTCGGCCAACAGGCCGGTATCTGCCTGGCCTGCTTCGGCACCGGCGAAGCCACCAACTGACCTGCCGGGATGGGGCGGCACGGACACCGCTCCCGCCCCGTCCCCGGCCTGATCTCCGTGAAGGAGGTGAAGACATGCCCCGCTCGCTGCGCCCCGATGCCGTCCTCGTCCAGGCCGTGATCGCTGGTGCTCTGTCCTTCGCCCACCTGCATGACCTGGCCGAAGCCGCTGGCCAGTCCGGGTGGAAGGGATGGGTCTACCCGATCAGCGTCGACCTGCTGATGGTCGCCGCCTGGCGCCGGCTGCGCACGGCCCGCCGGGACCGGGCGGCCTGGGTCTGGTTCGTGATCGCCCTGGTCGCCTCCCTCGGTGCCAACATCGCCACCGCCGGACTCCTCGACCTGCGCGACGTCCCGGCCTGGCTGCGCATCCTCGTCGCCGGCTGGCCCGCCCTCGCCTTCCTGGGCGGCACCCTCCTCGTCCACTCGCCCACCGACACCCCGGCCCCGACCGAACCTCGCCCACAGCCTGTGGGCGAACCGGCCGTGACCGAGGTCGACATGCACCGCGACGACCCCACCCCGTCCCCGCTGGCTGCTCCCGAGCTGCCACCCGCACGGCCCGACGTTCCTGCCGCGGCCGCGGTGGCTGTTCCGGCTGCGTTGGTCGACCACGCCCGGAAGATCGCCGACGCGCACCGTGCCACGACGGGCGCCCCGATGCCGGCGGACGCACTCTCCGCCCGGCTCGGTCTGCCCGGCCCCACCTTCGACGCGATCGCCGCTGAACTCCAACTCACCTGATCAGAAGGGAGATCCCTCGCATGCGTCCGAACCGCTTCTACGACGTGATCCGCATCGGTCCGGTCAAGGTCGGCACGTTCAACAACGGCCGAGGCCAGACCCGACACACCGCCGCCTGCACGGCCCCGAACTGCGGCTTCTCCACCGAGCACCGCGACCGCTCGGCCGCGGAACTCGCCGCCCGCACCCACCGCTGCACCGCCTGAGCCGGGAGGGCCGAACCGTGCAGATACCCGAGGACCAACTTCGCGCCGGTCACATCCCCGCCGACCTCTACCGGCAGATCCCGCCCGGCACCGACGTCCGCCGGCTGGTGATCGTGCAGGAAGCGCCCCGCTCCTACAAGGGCCCCATCGTCCTGACCCTGGTCATCGCCGCCGGCTCCATCGCGGTCCTGCTGGTGGTCGCCTACGTCGTCCAGGTCATCGCCGCCGCTGCGGTCGCGGTCATCTCCGCGAGCGGCGGAATCAGCTACACGATCAACCGCCGCCACAAGTAACACCCTCCGGGACGGCCTCTACCGCCAAGTATCCGCCGCCCCGGACGGCTCCACCGCTTCCTGATCTTCCGACCCGAAAGGGCTCGCTCATCATGCCTCAGCACGTCCCGAACACGCCCGTCTGCCGCAACTGCGACGGCTTCCCCGTCGTCGCCATCACCACCGGTGGACGCGACCGCGACGGCTCCCGCACCACCCTCCAGATCGCCTGCCGGGCCTGCAAGGGCACCGGTACGGTCCGCCGCTCCGCCCTCGCCCGGGCCGGGAGGTGACGGGCATGGCTCTCCTCGACTGGCGCTCTCCGGAGCACTTCGACCACACCGGTGACCAGCCCTGCGTGATCTGCACCAAGCCCACCCCGCTGCGCTCCGACCGGGGCAAGCCCGTCCACAAGGTCTGCGCCGAGGACTGGATCAATGCCCACACCCGTAAGGACGACGACCAGTGACGACCCCCACCGCGGTGGGTCTCGACCCGGCCACCCTCGCCGATGTGCTGAGGGTGGCCGGTTCGGCTGACTTCGACCGCTGGCAAGACCAGATCCGCCGCACCGGAGGCTGCTCCGACCCCATCCGTCTGACCGGCGCAACCAAGACCATCGACCCGACAACGAAGACCGTTCTCCACTACTACTCGACCGAGGATGAGCCGGGCGGCATGCTCCGCATCGCGTGCGGCAACCGCCGCGCCTCCCGCTGCCCGGCCTGCGCCTGGACCTACGCCGGCGACACCTACCACCTCATCCGAGCCGGACTCACCGGAGACCCGGACAAGGGCACCCCGCACACCGTCCGCGAACACCCCCGCGTCTTCGCCACCCTCACCGCCCCCTCCTTCGGCCCCGTCCACAACCGGCCCGGCAACCGGCCCTGCCGCTGCGGCGCCCGGCACCCGGAGGACGCGCCAGAGCTGGGTACGCCGCTCGATCCCGAGTCGTACGACTACGCGGGGGCGGTGCTGTGGAACAACCACGCATCCGACCTGTGGCGCTACTTCTCGATCTACCTCCGCCGCGAGATCGCCAAGCGCGCCGGCCTGACACAGAAGGACGCTCGCGAACAGTCCCGGATCTCGTTCGGGAAGGTCGCCGAGTATCAGAAGCGCGGTGCCGTCCACTTCCACGCCGTGATCCGCTTCGACGGACCCGAAGGACCCGACACCCCGCCCCCGCACTGGGCCACCCTCGACCTTCTCACCGACGCAATCGGCGCCGCCGCTGCCCGCGTAGCCGTCGACGTGGCTGCCGTGGGGGACCAGTCGGCTCGGACGCTGCGGTGGGGGACACAGCTCGACGTCCAGCCGATCAGCGCCTTCGGGGAGGGGAAGGAGATCACGGAAGCGGCCGTGGCCTCCTACGTCGCCAAGTACGCCACGAAGGCCGCTGAGAACACGGGCGCCGTGGACCGCAGGGTCGGCAACAAGGAAGCCCTCGTGCTCCTGGACGTGCCCGAGCATCCTCGCCGACTGATGGAAGCCTGCCTCGACCTCCACGCGCTCTACCCCGACCGGAAGTTACGCGAGTGGGCCCACATGCTCGGCTTCCGCGGCCACTTCTCCACCAAATCCCGCCGCTACTCCACCACCCTCGGCGCCCTCCGCCAGGTCAGAGCCGACTACCGCGCAGCCCAGCAACGCACCGCCCTCGGCCTGCCCGACCCCGACGACCACCCGGAAGCCACCACCCTCGTGCTCTCCCACTGGACCTACGCCGGCCACGGCCACACCCCCGGCGAATCCTGGCTCGCCGCCAACATCCACCGCGACATCCAACTCAACCGCGAGACCGCACGCGAGGAACTGCCCGCCCTGCTCGACTTGGAAGGAGCCGTTGCATGACCGCTGCCACGCCCGAGCTTCTGACCGTTCCCGAGGTCATGCAACGGCTCAACGTGGGCCGTACCAAGGTCTACGACCTGATCCGCACTCATCGGCTCGTGTCCATCAAGGTCGACGGCTGCCGTCGTATCCCCACGGACGCGGTGCGCACCTTCATCGTTGGTCAGATCGGAGAGGCTGCCTGATGGCTAAGCGTCGCCCCAACGGCGGGGGCAGCATCTCCAGGCGTGCGGACGGCCGCTACATGGGCCGTGCGTACGTCACGGACACGGACGGGAATCGTGTCCGTAAGACCGTGTATGGCGCCACCTGGGACGAAGCGAACGAGAAGCTCGGGGGCCTCCAGAATCAGGAGCGTAACGGGGTCCCGGTGCCGTCTCGTGCCTGGACGCTGGGTGAGTGGCTGACGTACTGGTTGGAGCACATCGTCCTGCCGGAGCGCGAGCACAACACCTACGCAAAGTACGAGTCCAAGGTCCGTCTCTACCTGCTGCCTCACCTCGGCAAGAAGCCGCTCGTCAAGCTCACGCCGGCGCAGCTCCGTACGTTCATGGCGGCACTCAAGCGCGAGAAGGTCGGCGCGGCCACCCGCTTCGAGGTGCTTCGGGTCCTTCGCAACGCCCTCAACCGGGCAATGCAGGAGGAACTGCTCACTCGAAACGTCGCGCTCCTGGTGGACATGCCCAAGGTCTCCAAGGACAAGGGCGCAGCGTGGAACGCGCGGGAGGCGATCGCCTTCCTTCGTTCGGTCCGCGCGCACCGCCTGTACGCGGCCTGTGTGCTGGTCCTGGTGCTCGGCCTTCGGCGGAGTGAAGTCCTCGGCCTGCGGTGGCAGGACATCGACTTCGAGGCAAACCGGTTCATCCCGGTCAAACAGGTGCAGCGTGAGAAGGGCGTCGGCCTGGTCCTCAAGGACCTCAAGACCGAGTCCTCACAGGCGGTGCTCCCCCTCCCGGAGTTCTGCGCCCGCGCCCTGAGGGAGCGCCGGACTCTTCAAGAGCTGGAACAGAAGATCGCTGGAGCCCGGTGGGTGCAGGAGGAAGGCCACGATCTGATCTTTTCCTCAGAGCACGGCGGCATGATCGACCCCACCGGATTCTCCCGGACCTTCGATCGTCTCGTGAAGCGCGCCGGCGTCCGCCGCATCACGGTCCGGCTCGCCCGGCATACCTGCGGCACCCTCCTCGCCTTCCTGAAGGTGCACCCCAAGGTCGCTCAGGCGATCCTTCGGCACAGCCAGATCAGCATGACCATGGACGTCTATACGCACGTGGTGGGCGACAGCGAACGGGAAGCCGTCACGCTGCTTGCGGAGCTGCTAGAAGACCCGCTCATCGGCTGATCGCCGCTGTTGGTGTCAATCATGGGTGTCAAAAGACCCCCGGCCCTAGTGGACCGGGGGTCTTTCTGCTGGTGGGGCTAACAGGATTTGAACCTGTGGCCTCATCCTTATCAGGGATGCGCTCTAACCAACTGAGCTATAGCCCCGCCGCGCTTTGCGGTGTGTGTCCCGCGCGCTGACCTCTGAAGATTAGCGCACGACGCGGCCAGTCCCAAAATCGGTATCCCGGGCCCCTCACGGAGGCTCGCGGGCCGCCGCTATTCGTCCTCGGCGAGGGTCAGCTCAATGCCGCCGACGAAGCCCGCGGAGAGGTTGTAGATGAAGGATCCGAGCGTCGCGAGCGCCGTGGCGAGCACGACGTCGATGACCGCGATGATCGACGTGAACAACAGGACGTTCGGCAGGGAGAGGAACGACTGCAGGTCGAAACCGTTCGCCTCGTTCGACCCCGTCGCCTCGGAGATCGTGCCGCCGACCGTCGAGAAGACGCCCATCGCGTCCATGACCATCCACAGCACCGCCGCCGCCACGACCGTGCAGATGCCGAGCGCGATGGAGAGCAGGAAGCTGACCTTCATCACCGACCAGGGGTCGGTCTTGGCCACCCTCAGCCGCGCCTTGCGGGTGCGCGGCGTGGTACGCGCCCCGGTCCGAGGCCGGCGCACGGCGCCGGACGGCGTCTGGGCCGCGTACGCCTGCGGTGGGTGGTACGGCTGCGAGGGCTGCTGCGGCTGCCGCTCCCCCGGCAGTGCGGATGCGCCCGCCGGAGCGGCCGTGGCCGGGCCCGCGGGAGGCGTCGGCGAAGTGGCCGGCGCGCCGGGCGCCGCCTTGGTCGTGGCAGGGCCGGCCGCGGCCGGCCCGCCCGGAGCCGCGGGGCCCGCTCCGGCCGCGTACTGCTGGCCCTGCGAACCTCGGGTGTCCGTCACAGTTCCCCCCTGGGATCCATGAGAGTCATGGGAGTCAGTCGAGTTCGTGGCGGGGCCACGGCCGCCGTCCGTGTCCGTACCGGCCGATCCGGCGCCCGTGGCTCCGCTCACGATGACTCACTCCTCGCGCTACTCGGACGAGGACTGCTCGCCCTCGTCCGTACCGACGGCCTCGATGGCCTCGGCGGTCTCGTCCTCGGCACCCTCGCCGTCGACTTCCTCGGCCTCGCGGCCTGCCTCGGCGTTGCGTGCGATACCGACCACGGCATCGCGCTTGCCCAGGTTGATCAGTTGGACGCCCATGGTGTCACGGCCCGTCTCCCTGACCTCGTTGACTCGCGTACGAATCACACCGCCGGACAGGGTGATGGCGAGGATCTCGTCGGTCTCCTCGACCACCAGCGCGCCGACCAGGGAACCACGGTCCTCGACGATCTTGGCGGCCTTGATACCGAGGCCGCCGCGACCCTGGACGCGGTACTCGTCGACGGCGGTGCGCTTCGCGTACCCACCGTCTGTGGCAGTGAACACGAACGTACCGGGTCGAACAACATTCATCGAGAGCAGTTGGTCCCCCTCGCGGAAACTCATGCCCTTGACGCCCGAGGTGGCACGGCCCATCGGTCGCAACGCGTCGTCCGTTGCGGTGAACCTGATCGACTGGGCCTTCTTGCTGATCAGAAGCAGATCATCCTCGGCCGAGACGAGTTCGGCTCCGATCAGTTCGTCATCGGATCCGTCCTCCGTCTCCCGAAGATTGATCGCGATGACGCCGCCCGA
Source organism: Streptomyces sp. NPDC057950 (assembly GCF_042887295.1). Lineage (NCBI taxonomy): Bacteria > Bacillati > Actinomycetota > Actinomycetes > Kitasatosporales > Streptomycetaceae > Streptomyces > Streptomyces sp. NPDC057950. Next base: position 6,315 of record NZ_JBHVPP010000040.1, on the reverse strand, counting down.
GCGCGGGGAATCGTAATCCTTCAGTGGCGTCTTCTTAACCAGGCCGCCCTTGGTGGCCAGGACCAGGTAGGACGCCGCCTCGTAGTCGCGGATCGCGAGGATCTCGGCGATCGCCTCGTCCGGCTGGAAGGCCAGCAGGTTCGCGACGTGCTGCCCGCGGGCGTCCCGGCCGGCGTCCGGCAGCTCGTACGCCTTCGCCCGGTAGACACGGCCCTTGTTCGTGAAGAACAGCAGCCAGTGGTGCGTCGTCGACACGAAGAAGTGGTCGACGATGTCGTCCTGCTTCAGCTTCGCGCCGCGGACGCCCTTGCCGCCCCGCTTCTGCGACCGGTAGTCCTCGGTCTTGGTGCGCTTGATGTAGCCACCGCGCGTGATGGTGACGACGATGTCCTCTTCGGCGATCAGGTCCTCGATGGACATGTCGCCGTCGAACGGCACCAGCTTGGAACGCCGGTCGTCGCCGAACTTCTCGACGATCGCGGCGAGTTCCTCGCTGATGATGCCGCGCTGACGCACCGGCGAAGCCAGGATCGCGTTGTACTCGGTGATCTTCGCCTGGAGCTCGTCGTGCTCCTGGATGATCTTCTGACGTTCCAGGGCGGCCAGTCGGCGCAGCTGCATCTCGAGGATGGCGTTCGCCTGGATCTCGTCGATCTCCAGGAGGCCCATCAGGCCCTCTCGCGCGATCTCCACGGTGTCACTGCGCCGGATGAGCGCGATGACCTCGTCGATGGCGTCCAGGGCCTTCAGGAGGCCACGCAGGATGTGCGCGCGCTCCTCGGCCTTGCGCAGCCGGAACTTCGTCCGGCGGACGATGACCTCGATCTGGTGCGTCACCCAGTGCCGGATGAACGCGTCCAGCGACAGCGTGCGCGGGACGCCGTCGACCAGCGCCAGCATGTTGGCGCCGAAGTTCGACTGCAGATCGGTGTGCTTGTAGAGGTTGTTCAGGACGACCTTGGCGACCGCGTCCCTCTTGAGCACGATCACGAGCCGCTGGCCCGTACGCGAGCTGGTCTCGTCGCGGACGTCGGCGATGCCGCCGACCTTGCCGTCCTTGACCAGGTCGGCGATCTTCTGGGCGAGGTTGTCGGGGTTGGTCTGGTACGGGAGTTCGGTGACCACCAGGCACTGGCGGTTCTGGATCTCCTCGACGTCGACGACCGCGCGCATCGTGATGGAGCCACGGCCCGTGCGGTACGCCTCCTCGATGCCCTTGCGGCCCACGACCAGGGCGCCGCTGGGGAAATCCGGGCCCTTGATGCGCTCGATCAGGGCGTCCAGAAGCTCCTCGTGGGATGCCTCGGGATTCTCCAGGTACCACTGGGCGCCGGCCGCGACCTCGCGCAGGTTGTGCGGCGGGATGTTCGTGGCCATACCAACCGCGATGCCCGCCGAACCGTTGATCAGCAGGTTCGGGAAGCGGGCCGGCAGGACCGTCGGCTCCTGGTTGCGGCCGTCATAGTTGTCCGTGAAATCGACGGTCTCCTCGTCGATGTCGCGGACCATCTCCATGGACAGCGGCTTCAGCTTGCACTCGGTGTACCGCATGGCAGCGGCCGGGTCGTTGCCGGGAGAGCCGAAGTTGCCGTTGGAGTCCACCAGCGGCATCCGCATCGACCACGGCTGCGCGAGGCGGACCAGCGCGTCGTAGATCGAGGAGTCGCCGTGCGGGTGGTAGGTGCCCATGACGTCACCGACGACGCGGGCGCACTTGTAGAAGCCCTTCTCGGGCCGGTAGCCGCCGTCGTACATGGCGTACAGGACGCGGCGGTGGACGGGCTTGAGACCGTCCCGCACGTCGGGCAGCGCACGCGACACGATGACGGACATCGCGTAGTCCAGGTACGAGCGCTGCATCTCGGTCTCGAGCCCGACGGGCTCGATGCGCAGGGCGATCTCGCCCTCTTCAGGGACGCTCGGAGTGTTCTCGTCGGTCATTGCTGGTGCAGATCCTTTCTGACGCGGTCAGCTGAGACCGACTCAGATGTCGAGGAAGCGGACGTCCTTGGCGTTGCGCTGGATGAACGCGCGACGCGCCTCGACGTCCTCGCCCATGAGGACCGAGAACAGGTCGTCGGCCTGGGCGGCGTCGTCGAGCGTGACCTGACCGAGGACGCGGTGCTCCTGGTCCATGGTCGTGATGCGCAGTTCCTCGGCGTTCATCTCGCCGAGACCCTTGAATCGCTGGATGGAGTCCTCACGGACGCGCTTGCCGGCCTGGCGGCCCAGCTCGATCAGCGCGTCGCGCTCACGGTCCGAGTACGCGTACTCGAAGTCGTCCCGCCCCCACTTGATCTTGTAGAGCGGCGGGCGCGACAGGAACACGTGACCGGCCTCGACCAGCGGCCGCATGAAGCGGAACAGGAAGGTCAGCAGCAGGGTGTTGATGTGCTGGCCGTCGACGTCGGCGTCCGCCATCAGGATGATCTTGTGATAGCGGAGCTTCTCGATGTCGAAGTCCTCGTGGACTCCGGTGCCGAAGGCGGAGATCAGCGCCTGGATCTCCTGGTTCTGCAGGATCTTGTCGATCCGCGCCTTCTCGACGTTGAGGATCTTTCCCCGGATCGGGAGGATCGCCTGGTACTGCGGGTTACGGCCGGACTTGGCCGAGCCGCCGGCGGAGTCACCCTCGACGATGAAGATCTCGCACTTGGTGGGGTCGTTCGACTGGCAGTCGGACAGCTTGCCGGGCAGGGACGCCGACTCCAGCAGGCCCTTGCGGCGGGTGAGGTCGCGCGCCTTGCGGGCCGCCACGCGCGCGGTGGCCGCCTGGATGGACTTGCGGATGATGTCCGCGGCCTCGTTCGGGTTGCGGTCCAGCCAGTCGTTGAGGTGCTCGTAGACCGCGCGCTGGACGAAGGTCTTCGCCTCCGTGTTGCCCAGCTTGGTCTTCGTCTGGCCCTCGAACTGCGGCTCGCTCAGCTTGACCGAGATGATCGCGGTCAGACCCTCGCGGATGTCGTCACCCGTGAGGTTGTCGTCCTTCTCGCGCAGCAGCTTCTTGTCGCGCGCGTACTTGTTGATCAGCGAGGTCAGCGCCGCACGGAAGCCCTCCTCGTGCGTACCGCCCTCGTGCGTGTGGATGATGTTGGCGAAGGAGTACACGCCCTCGCTGTATCCGCTGTTCCACTGCATCGCGACTTCGAGGGACAGGCTCTTGTCCTTGTCCTCCGCCTCGAGGTCGATGACGGTGGGGTGCACCACGTCCCCCTTGCGGGAGTTGAGGTACTTCACGAAGTCGACGATGCCGCCTTCGTAGTGATACGTGACGGACTTGACCTCGTCCTTCTCGTCCGCGCCCGCCTCGTCGGCGCCCGCGGTGGCCTTCGCCGACTCACGCTCGTCCGTGAGGTTGATCGTCAGGCCCTTGTTGAGGAACGCCATCTCCTGGAAGCGCCGCGAGAGCGTCTCGAAGGAGTACTCCGTGGTCTCGAAGATGTCCGCGTCGGCCCAGAAGGTGACCGACGTGCCCGTCTCCTCGGTGGCCTCGTGCTGGACCAGCGGGGCCGTCGGGACGCCCATCTTGTAGTCCTGCGTGTGGCGGTGGCCGTCCGTCTTGACCTCGACGGACACCTTGCTCGACAGGGCGTTCACGACGGAGACGCCCACGCCGTGCAGACCACCGGAGACCGCGTAGCCGCCGCCGCCGAACTTGCCGCCCGCGTGCAGGACGGTCAGCACGACCTCGAGGGCCGGCTTGCCCTCCGAGGCGACGATGCCCACCGGGATGCCGCGGCCGTTGTCGATCACGCGCACGCCGCCGTCCGGCAGGATCGTGATGTCGATCGTGTCCGCGTGTCCGGCCAGCGCCTCGTCCACGGAGTTGTCGACGACCTCGTACACGAGGTGGTGAAGTCCGCGCTCACCGGTCGAGCCGATGTACATGCCGGGTCGCTTGCGGACCGCGTCCAGACCCTCGAGGACGGTGATGGCACTGGCGTCGTACGAGGCCGTGACCTCGCCGTTCGAGGCGGTTGCCCCGGCGACGGCGCCTGCGTCGGTGGACGGGATGTTCTCGTTGGGGTTGCCGGAATCGGCCACGAAGCGCCCTTTCTGGCACAGCACAAACCAGGCTCGTCGGCGGGTTGCCGGAGCGGCTGCGGCACGTTGCGTTGGTAAGCCTTGATCAGCGTTGCTCAGCTTCTCCCGGACGGTCCCCACAAGTGGGGCGGGATTAGCTTCCAGTCTACCGGTAGCGCAGACAGTGATGGGGGTTTGCCGGTACCTGAGTCCGCATGTGCCGCCCTGAACCCGCCTCTCCCGACTCCCCATATGCGGCCCCGGCCCCAAAGAGGCTCACAGAGGCACTCAGCGCTTCCGGGTGTCAACCCTTCGCTACTGCGGAGTCAGGTCGGTGTTCGCAACCGCGTGCGATTGCCCGTACCCACCGCGGACACCCGCGCCCGGCGGCCGGTTCCCACTGGCCCCGGTCACCCGTAGGTGTCGCCCGGACCCGTGCTCCCGGGGGCGCGCAGGGGCCCGAACCGGCGCGCGGGCCCCCCCGGACCCTGCACCTTGATCAGCCTCACGGTGCCGTGCCCGAGATCCTGGTTCAGCCGCGCGACCAGCTGCGGGGCGAGCAACCGCAGCTGGGTGGCCCAGGCGGTCGAGTCGCACTGCACGGTCAGCACCCGCTCGGCCGGGTCGTCGTCGTACCGCAGCGGGACGCAGTGCTTGGCCAGGTCGTCTCCGACGATCTGCGGCCAGCGCCCCATCACCCCGCCCACCGCGGCCGGCGTCTCCCAGCCGCGCTCGGTCAGCAGCCGGTTGATCGCGGCGCCCAGCGCCATGGGGTCGCGCCCGTCGGCGCGCGCGCCGGAGCGCAGACCGCCGCGGCGCGCCTGCTTCTTCTGCTGCGCCGCGTCCCCCCGCGCGCGTGCCTGTTCCTTCGCGGCGCGCAGTGCCACGCGCGCGAGGTCGACGCCGGACGGCTCGGGGGTCTTCCCGGCGCCTTCACCGGCCGGCGCGGACGGCCCCGGGATCCGAGGTGTGTTCTCCGTCATACCCGCTCCACCGTGCCCTCGGAGACGGCGTAACGCGTCCCCGCCAGGGCGCCCGGCACGTCGTCGTCGACCGCCGCCGTCACGAGGACCTGCTCGCCGGGGGCCACGAGTTCCGCCAGACGTTCCCTGCGGCGGTTGTCCAGCTCGGCGAAGACGTCGTCCAGGACCAGGACCGGCTCGTTGCCCTCGGCCCTCAGGAGGTCGTACGAGGCCAGTCGCAGCGCCAGCGCGTACGACCAGGACTCGCCGTGTGACGCGTATCCCTTGGCGGGCAGCTCGCCCAGCTTGAGCAGCAGCTCGTCCCGGTGCGGGCCCACCAGGGTGACGCCCCGCTCGATCTCCGCCTTGCGGGACTCGGCGAGGGCCTCCATCAGCTGCTCGTACAGCTCCTCGCGGGTGTGCCCGGTGAGGACGGCCGACGAGGGCCTGTACTCCAGGGCGACGGGGCCCCCACCGGGCGCCAGCTGTTCGTATGCCTTGTCGGTCAGCGGCTGGACCGCGGCGACCAGGTCGAGGCGCTGGGCGAGCAGTTCGGCGCCCACCCGCGCGAGGTGCTGGTCCCAGACGTCGAGCGTGGAGAGGTCCATGGTGCGGCCGCCGTGGCGGCGGGCCAGCGCGGCCGTCTTGAGGAGGGTGTTGCGCTGCTTGAGGACCCGGTCGTAGTCGGAGCGGACGCCCGCCATCCGCGGGGAGCGGGCGGTGATCAGTTCGTCGAGGAAGCGGCGTCGCTCACCGGGGTCGCCCTTGACCAGCGCGAGGTCCTCGGGTGCGAACAGCACCGTCCGTACGATGCCGAGCACGTCACGGGGCCTGACCTGCGAGGACCTGTTGACGCGCGCGCGGTTGGCCCGGCCGGGGTTCAGCTCCAGCTCGATGAGCTGCTGACGCTCACCCTGTCTGACATTGGCACGGATGACCGCCCGCTCGGCGCCCATCCGCACCAGGGGCGCGTCCGAGGAGACCCGGTGGCTGCCGAGGCTCGCGAGATAGCCGACCGCCTCGACCAGGTTCGTCTTGCCCTGTCCGTTGGGGCCAACGAACGCGGTGACGCCCGGGTCGAGCGGGACCTCGACCCGGGCGTAGGAGCGGAAGTCGGCCAGCGACAGATGCGTGACGTGCATGGTCGTTCGCCGACCTCCCCCGGGGACTCGGATCCCCGGCCTTCAGGCCCGCGGATCTGTGGATACGGATGTGGATCTGTGGATCACTTCGGTTCGACGGCGTGGCCGCCGAACTGGTTGCGCAGTGCCGCGATCATCTTCATCTGCGGCGAGTCGTCCTGGCGTGAGGCGAAGCGGGCGAACAGTGA
>NZ_JBHVPP010000039.1:0-54515 GCF_042887295.1 Streptomyces sp. NPDC057950 | reverse complement strand
ACAGCCGCCGGTGACTTCAGGTCGATCACCATGCCGCGCTTGTTGCGGTTGGCGAGGTGCCAGCCGTAGTTGGCCCGTGCCCTGGGGCTGGGCGGGACCGAACTCAGCATGCGCTGGGGGTCGCCCGCGCCCGGCGGCTCGATCTTGATGACGTCCGCTCCGAAGTCGGAGAGCATGGTGGCCGCTGCCGGTGCCGCGATGAAGCTCGCCGCGTCGAGCACCTTCAGACCGGTGAAGACGGATTCGGTGGTCATCGCCGTCACCCCACGAAGGCGCTGAGGCCGGTGATGGACTTGCCCACGATGAGGGTCTGCATCTGGTGGGTTCCCTCGTACGAGTAGAGGGCCTCGGCGTCGGAGAAGAACCGGGCGACGTCGTAGTCGAGGACGATGCCGTTGCCGCCGAAGATCTCGCGGCACCACGCGACGGATTCACGCATGCGGGCCGCGACGTACTCCTTGGCCAACGCGGACTGCTCGTCGCGGAAGATGCCCTGGTCCTGGAGCCGGGCGAGCTGGACCAGCATGCCCCAGGAGGCGGTGATGTTGCCCAGGCTCTTGACCAGCAGGTCCTGCACCATCTGGAACTTGGCGATCGGACGGCCGAAGGCTATGCGTTCCTTGGCGTAGTCGAGTGCGAGTTCATAGGCGCCGATCATGACACCCAGCGCCTGCCAGGCGACTCCGCCGCGGGTGACGCGCAGGACCTCCGCGACGTCCCGGAAGCCCTTGATGTTGTGCAGCCGGTTGGCCTCGGACACGCGGACGTCGGTCAGGGTGATCTCGGCGTTCTGCACGATCCGCAGCGCGATCTTGCCATCGATCTTCTCCGGCCGGAAGCCCGGGGTGCCCTTCTCTACGACGAAGGCCTTGACCTTGCTGTCGTCGACGTCCCGCGCGAAGACCACGACGTAGTCGGCGAAGGTGGCGTTGCCGATCCACTTCTTGGCGCCGTTGAGGATCCACTCGTCGCCCTCGCGCCTGGCGGTCGTGCGCATGCCGCCGGAGACGTCGGAGCCGCCGAGCGGTTCGGTCAGGGCGAAGGCGCCGATCTTGTCCATCGAGGCCATGGCGGGCAGGAACCTGTCGCGCTGCTCCTGGTCGCCGCCGTAGTAGATCGAGTAGAAGCCGAGCCCGTTGTGGACGCCGAAGAAGGTGGCGGTCGAGGCGTCGACACGGCCCAGCTCGGTGGCGAGCATGCCGCCGAGCAGATGGCTGGCGGCCGGCTTGTGTTCGCCGTAACCCTCGTAGGCCAGGGCGGCCAGTCCGCTGGCGCGGAACTTCTCGATCATCTCGAAGGGGAACTCGCCTTTGCCCCAGTACTCGTTCACCAGTGGCTTGATCTCCTTGCGCAGGAAGGCGCGGGCCTTGAGCAGGATCTCGCGCTCCTCGTCCGAGAGCAGCGCCTCGTACTGGTAGAAGTCGGCGGCCAGTTGCTCGTCCTGCTCTTCGGCGGGGGTGACGGTGGTGGCGGTCGTGGTGGCTGTGGTCATCTCACTTCTCCTCGGGGTGCTCGGTGCGCCGGATGTCCTCCAGGGCGGACAGGACGGCGAGTTGTCCGCGGTCGCGGGCGTCGGCGAGGTCGGCGTACGGCGTGGAGCCATACGCCCTCTCCACCGCCTGGATCACCCGCTCGCGGTCCTCGGGGTCCTGCGAGGGCTCACCGAGGGGCATCCGCTGCATGGTCGAGCCGATGTGTTCGGTGATGTGGCGGTAGCCGCCGGGGCCACCGCCCAGGTGCGCGCCGAGGAACGGCCCGACCGTCGCCCAGCGGACGCCCAGCGAGTGGGTCACGATGGTGTCCAGGTCCTCGGGGGTCACCACGCCCTCCTGGACGAGGTGGACGGCCTGGCGGCTGAGCGCGTTCTGGAGCCGGTTGCCGACGAACCCGGGGATCTCCTGGCGTTCGACGACGGGGGTGCGGCCGACGGCGGTGTAGAAGTCGACGGCCGCCCGCACGGCTTCCTCGGTGGTGCGTTCGCCGGGTACGACCTCGACGAGCGGCAGCAGGTGGGGCGGGTTGAAGGGGTGCCCGATGAGGATGCGGCCGGCGTCCTCGAGTTCCGTGGTGAAAGCGGTCGCCGGGATCGCCGACGACGAGCTGAGCAGCAGCGCGTGCCCGGGGGTCGCCCGGACCAGCCGGGCGAACAGCTCCTTCTTGAACTCGACGCGCTCGGGGCCGTTCTCCTGGACGATGTCCGCGTGCCGGACGGCTTCGGTGACGTCGGCGGCGACGTGTACGCGGTGGGCGAGGCCGTCGGTGGCCAGACCCTGGGCGGCCAGGTGCGGGGCGAACGCGACAAGCGCTTCGGTGATCGCCTCCGGCAGGTCGGGGCGGGGATCGCTGACGTGGACGTCCAGGCCGTGTGCGGCGAACAGGGCTGTCCAGGAGAGTCCGATGGTGCCCGCGCCGATCACGGCGGCGGTACGGAACGGGTGCGTCACCGCGCGCCTTCCTTCAGGTAGTCGAAGACCGGCTCGACGGGTGCGAGGGTCAGGTCGGTGAGGATGTGGCTGGCCGAGACGACCTCCAGGACGGGCAGGTCCGCCAGCGGGGCGAGGACATGGGCGAAGAGCTGGAGCCGGGCCGGGCCGGCGTACGCCTCCTTGACCACCACGTCGGTGATCTCGGTGCGCACCAGTTCCTGGACGCGCAGTTCACGGCGGTAGCCCGGGACGGACTTGAGCATGAAGGTCGGCACCGTGATCTGGTCCCTGGCCGTGGCCTCGTCGAGGGTCCGGTGCTTGTAGCCCATGGTCGCGGTGGCGACACGGAGGGTTCCGTACTCGAGCGTGCCGACGAGCGTCCCGTTGTCGACGTACAGCGTGGGTGCGACCTTCGGGTACGCGCTGACCTCGCGCCCGGACGCCGTCGCCGGGAAGTTGTCCAGGTACATCGCGTGCAGGTACTCGCCCCGCTCGCCCTCGAAGACGACCTCGATCGCCTGTCCGGCCTCGGTGTAGGGACCGAAACCGCTGACGTCGCCCATCTTCATGATCTCGAAGCGGACCAGCGGGTCATCGATCCGAAGAGGTTCGGGCACGACGGCACGCAGCGCGTCGGGGTCGGTGCGGTAGACGATGTTGAGGTATTCACGGTCGGTGAAGCGGGGAACGGTGGGCGCATACGCGGGGCTGGTCAGCGGGGTGGTCGGATGCCGCCGGACGTCTTCCATCCGCATGTCACTTCCCCGTCCACCGCGGGGCGCGGCGCTCGGCGAAGGCGGTCATGCCCTCCCGGACGTCGGCCGTGGCCATCAGCTCGCTCATCACCGTGCGCTGCGCGGCGAAGGCGGCGGCCTCGGGTACACCGTCCGCGGCGCGGACGACCGCCTTCACGGCGGCCAGCGCCAGGGGGGCGTTCGCCGCCAGCCGTTCGGCGAGCCGGAGGGCCTCCGGCACGGCCTGACCGGCGGGAACGACCCGGTTGACCAGACCCAGCTCACCGGCCCGGACACCGCTCACCGGTTCGCCGGTCAGCAGCAGCTCCATCGCGAGGTGGTAGGGGACGCGCCGGGGCAGCCGGATCACTCCCCCGCCGGCGGCGATCAGTCCCCGCTTGACCTCCGGCAGACCGAAGTGCGCGTCCTGGGCGGCCACGATCAGGTCGCACGCGAGGGCCAGTTCGAAGCCGCCGCCCATGGCCCAGCCCTCCACGGCGGCGATCAGCGGCTTCGTCCGGTCGACCTCGGTGACACCGCCGAATCCGCGCCCCGGGATGTCCGGGGACTCGCCCCGCAGGGCCGCCTTCAGGTCCATGCCGGCGCTGAAGGCGCCCTCGGCACCGGTCAGCACGCCGGCCCGGAGTTCCGGGTCCGCCTCCAGTTCGTCCAGGGCGCTCGCCAGCAGGGCGGCGACCTCGGCGTTGACGGAATTGCGTGCTCGTGGGCGGTCGATCGTGATGAGCAGGGTCGTACCCGCCCGTCGGACCTGCACGTCGGCTCTGCTCGTACCGGTCCCCCGGTCCGTGTCGAGCGGCCCGGTGACGAAGCGTTCCGCCATCGCCTCTTCCTTCCGTTCGTGGGTCGTCGTTCCTGCCACATAACGTTAGGGAAGGGCACCGGATGACGGAATCATCAAAAGGGTGACGGCGGTGTGACCACGTCAGTCACACCATTTTCGGAATTACTCCGGCCGTCGCCTCAACCATTACTCCGCATTCCATTCCGATGGACCCGGAGCCGGAATTCCGCACGAAGATACGGCTCTCCCGTCGATATTCATGTGCCTGATTTCCTGTGGCCCCGCGGTTCGCTTCGACCGGATCTTCCGATGGCACCATTCCGTTTCCCCGGAAGCGGGCGGCAGGCGGCAGGCGGCAGGCGGCGGCGATCCTGGGTCTGCCGGGACCAGGCTGGGCAGGGCCAGGCAACGTATGGAACGGGCCCGGCGGGCGGCGTTGACTGAGGGCACAGCCCGCCCCGGTCCGGACCGCCGACGCTGTCGCGGAGGCCGCCGGGCGCCGGTGCCCGCCCCGTCCCGTCCCGCGTCGCATCGCGAAGGGAACCCCGCGTCCGCGGGGCCCCCGCGTCCGCCCGGAACGCCCACCTGTGCCGAAGGCACTTCCTCTCCTGGAGTTCGTATGTCCACCACCTGGTTCGTCACCGGCGCTTCCCGCGGCCTCGGGCTGCACATCGCCCGGCAGGCCCTCGACGCCGGCGACAACGTCGTGGCGACCGCCCGAAATCCGCGGGCGGTGCACGACGCGCTGCCGGGGTACGGCGACAGGCTGCTGCCACTCGCGCTCGACGTCGACGATTCCGCCCGGGCCGAGGCCGCCGTGCACAGTGCGCTGTCCCACTTCGGGCGGGTCGACGTACTGGTCAACAACGCCGGACGCGGACTGGTGGGAGCGGTGGAGGAGACCTCCGACGACGAGGCACGCGCGCTGTTCGACACCAACGTCTTCGGCCTGCTGAACGTCACCCGCGCCGTCCTGCCGGCCATGCGCTCGTCGCGGGCCGGCACCATCATCAACATCAGCTCGGTCGGTGGCTTCGTCGGCTGGGCCGGCTGGGGCGTCTACTGCGCCACGAAGTTCGCGGTGGAAGGGCTGACCGAGGCCATGGCACTGGAATTGCGGCCCTTGGGCATCAGGGTGAGCGCCGTCGAGCCGGGCCCGCTGAGGACCGACTTCCTCGACACCACGTCGCTGGTCCGCGCCGAGAAGGTCATCGACGCCTACTCCGCGACCTCGGGAGCGTCCCGCGACTGGGCCCAGGACTCCAACCACGCGCAGGCCGGCGACCCGGCCAGGGCCGCCGCCGTCGTGATCGACGCGGTCCGCGGTACCAGCCTCCCGGTCCGCATCCCGCTGGGCGGCGCCACGGTCGCCGATGTCGGGACGAAGCTGGCCGCCACCGATGCCATCCTGCGCCAGTGGCGGCAGACCGCCCTGTCCGTCGACGACGAGGTGGCCATCGGTTGAGGAGCCGCCAGGCCGGGGCCGGTGGCGCACACCTCCGGCCCCGGCCGTGGCGCCCCTACGACGTCCGCCGCACTTCCTCCGGGTCGGCACACCCGGTGAGGGCCTCCGCACGGAGGTCCGCGGCCCAGCTGGACAGGATGCGCAGCTTCTCCTCGGAGGGCGATCCGCTGTCCGCCGTGTACACGAGCAGCGACAGACCCGGGTCGTCGGGCAGCGCGAGGGACTCGTAGTTGACGGTCATGATGCCGACCGCCTCGTGATGGAACCGCTTCCTGCCGTGCGTGTGCTGGAAGACCTCGTACTCGGCCCACACCCGGGAGAAATCGTCGCTGCGCGCGGTCAGCTCGCCGATCAGCCCGGCGAGCGCCGGGTCCGGCTCCTCCCCGGCGGCGACCCGCAGGACGGCCACCATCTGGGCACCGATCTCCGCCCAGTCGGGATACACCGTGCGGGCACGGGGGTTGAGGAACATCCACCGCACCAGGTTCCGCTCGGCCGCCGGCATCGCGTCGAAATCGTCGATGAGGACCTTGCCCATCCGGTTGGAGGCGATCACCTCAAGCCGGGGGCCGTGCAGCACGACCGGAGTGGGATCCAGGGCCTCCATCATCATCCGCACGGCCGGCCGCGCCTTGAGCACCCGCGCCGTGTGCGGCCGGGCCGGTCCGTCCGGCACGAGCCCCGGCTGGGCCATCGAGAAAAGATGCCGCCGCTCGAGCCCGGTCAGCCGCAGCGCGTCCGCCACGGCGGACAGCACCTGCGCGGAGACGTTCCTGGCTCTGCCCTGTTCCAGGCGGGTGTAGTAGTCCGCGCTCACACCGGCCAGCAGCGCCAGCTCCTCGCGGCGCAGTCCCTTGACACGCCGCGCGCCGGACGGCCACGGCAGCCCCACGTCCTGTGGGGTCAGTGCCGCGCGGCGCGACCGCAGAAAGTCCGAGAGCTCCGCAGAATGCATCGTTCCTCCCACGGTGCGGTCCCGACGCCGGCGATCGGGGCTCGGAACCATTGTCTCCCGCACGCGCCCGGCTCCTCCAGCCGGACGGAGGGTGCCGCACCCGTCCGTCGGTCCGTCCCGGGAAGCATCGGAACACGCCTGGTCCGGGGGTCGGACGGCGGAGGCGTGCGTCGGCTCCGGGCCCGTAGGCGACCTTCGCGGTCTTCCGCGGGGAGCGGCCGACGAGCGGGGACGCGGTCCCGGCGGGTCCGGTCCGCCGGTACTGGGTCCGGTCCGCCGGTACTGGGTCCGGTCCGCCGGTACTGGGTCCGGTCCGCCGGTACTGGGTCCGGTCCGCCGGTCCTGGGTCCGGTCCGCCGGTCCTGGGTCCGCGCCGACGGCCTCCGCGAGCCGGCGATCGGCACGACGTCCGCTCTCGGGCACCACGTCCGGGGTGTCTTTCGCGCCGGCGCACGGACGTTGCCCGCGGAGGCAGTCGGCGAACCGCCCCGGAGCGGGTGGCGGCTCGGGCCCGTGATCAGGATCGGATGCGACGCCCCGGGCTCACGCGTGTCGGCCCCTGGGCGGGGCCTGCTGCCGCGCCGCCGGCGATCGAGGGCTTCCCGAGGAGCCGGCCCGCCCCGCGGCGCTCGTCGGCATGACCGGCGGACGAGCACCCGCCCCGACAAGGTGGATTCCCCGTTCCCTTCCGTGGGACGGAAGAGCCGTTGCGGCACGGTGAACCCCTTCCCGACGATGCCACCACAGCAGTCAGACGGGAGCCGCAGCGATGCCGCACACGACCGCCTTCGCCAGGAACCAGTGGTACGTCGCCGCCCTCGCCCACGAGGTGGGGCGCGAGTTGCTCGGCCGGACGGTTCTGGGTGAACCGCTCGTCCTCTACCGGACCGAGGACGAGGGGGCTGCCGTCGCCCTGGCCGACCGCTGCGTGCACCGCCGGTTCCCGCTCTCCGAGAGCCGGCTCGACGGGGACCGGATCGTGTGCGGCTATCACGGGTTCACCTACGACACCACGGGTACCTGCGTGTACGTGCCGGGGCAGAAACGCGTACCGCGCACGGCCCGGGTCGCCGCGTACCCGGTCCTCGAGCAGGACGCGTTCGTCTGGGTGTGGATCGGCGACCCGGCGCTCGCCGACCCGCGGACCGTCCCGCGGGCCGAGCACATGGACTCTCCGGACTGGACCACGGTCTCGGGCATGGAGCCCATCGACGCCGACTACGGGCTGCTCGTCGACAATCTCCTCGACCTCTCTCACGAGACCTATCTGCACGGCGGATACATCGGCACCCCCGAGGTCGCCGAGACGCCGATCACGACGGAGGTCGACGAGGGCGCCGGCATCGTGCGCGTCAGCCGGCACATGGACGACGCCGAGTGCCCGCCGTTCTACGCACGTTCGACCGGGATCGAAGGCCGGATCACCCGCTGGCAGGACATCGAGTACCACGCGCCGTGCCTGTATCTGCTGCACAGCCGTGTCGCACCGGTCGGGGTACTGCCCGAGGCGGACGGCGGCGACCCGCGCGCCTTCCACACCGAGATCACCTACGCGATCACCCCCTCGCGGGACGGCCATGTCTACGACTTCTGGGCGGTCTCCCGGGACTTCGCCCGCGAGGACGGCGAAGTCACCGCGTTCCTGCGGGACTTCAACCACACGGTCGTGATGCAGGACGTAGACGCGCTCAACCTGCTGCAGCGGACGCTGGGCACCGAGCGCGACGGATACCAGGAACTCAGCATCAACATCGACACCGGTGGTCTCGCGGCCCGCCGTATCCTCGCCCGGCTGGCCGAGGAGGGCGACAAGCCGACGGAGCGGGTCCGGTGACGCCGGCTCCCCGCTTCGCACCCCGGGAGGTCTACCGCGTCGACTGGCTCCCGGGCACCGATGTCCTGCACGGCACCTGCCACTGCGGCGCCGAGCACACCGCCCAGGATCCGGTCGAGATGTGGGAGTGGATGCTCGCCCACCCCGAGGGACACACGCCCCCGGAAATCCGGGGATGACCGTCCACGAAGCCGATCTCGTCGTGTCACGGCGGGAGTTCGCGGCCGTGGGGGTGGTCGCCCTCACGCTGCGCCACCCCCTCGGCGAGGACCTTCCCCGCTGGGAGCCGGGCGCCCACATCGACGTCGTGCTCGGACCCGGGCTGGAGCGGCAGTACTCGCTGTGCGGCGACCCGGCGGACCGCGGGACGTGGCGGATCGCGGTGCTGCGGGAGCCGCACGGCCGCGGTGGGTCCTCGTACGTGCACGAGCGGGTGGAAGCGGGCGACAGGATCCGCGTCCGCGGTCCGCGCAACCACTTCGTCCTGACTCCCGTTCCCCGGTACCGGTTCGTCGCGGGCGGTATCGGTATCACCCCGATCCTGCCGATGCTCGCCGCGGCGCAGGCGGCCGGCGCGCGGTGGACGCTGCTGTACGGCGGACGGACCCGCGACTCCATGGCCTTCGTAGGGGAGTTGAGCCGGTACGGGGACCGGGTGACGATCGCTCCCCAGGACGAGTGCGGGCTGCTGGACCTCGACTCCGTGCTCTCCGGTGTCCCCGGGGACACGCTGGTCTACTGCTGCGGTCCCGGGCCGCTGCTCGACGCCGTGGAGGAGCGGTGCCCCTCCGGGCTGCTGCACGTCGAGCGCTTCCGGCCGAAGGCCCAGGGACGCGGCGGTGACGGCGAGTTCGAGGTCGTCCTCTCGCGCAGCGGCCGCACGCTGACCGTCCCCGCGGACGCCTCCGTGCTCGACACCGTGCGAGGTGCGGGCGTCGAGGTGCTCTTCTCCTGCACCGAGGGCACCTGCGGTACGTGCGAGACGGACGTCCTCGAAGGGGCCCCGGACCACCGGGACTCGGTGCTCACCGAGGCGGAGCGGGCGGCCGGGGAAACCATGCTCATCTGTGTCTCCCGGTGCCGGGGGGAGCGGCTCGTGCTCGACCTGTAGGCAGCCCGGTCGGGCGACCGGGAGCACGCTTCGGTAACTGTCAACAATATTGTCAGCCACGGCCATTGACCGCGTCGTACGGGAGTTCTACCGTCCGCTGAGCACCACTGTGCGGTGTGCGCACAGCCTGTCGGAACACTGTCGTCTGCACAGGAGGAGCCATGCGTCGTCTGCTCGCCGGTCTCGCGGTCGGAACCTTCCTGGTCGCCGCGTCGGCCTGTGGATCGTCCGACGACTCCGGAACGTCGGACAAGGGCACGTCGTCCGGCGGTACCACCACGGTCGAGGTCGGGATCATCCCCATCGTCGATGTCGCGCCGCTCTACCTGGGCCGGCAGAAGGGCTTCTACGGCAAACGCGGTCTGAAGCTCTCCATGACGACCGCGCAGGGCGGCGCCGCGATCGTCCCGGGCGTCGTCAGCGGCCAGTTCCAGTTCGGCTTCTCCAACATGACCTCGCTGATGATCGCCCGGAGCCAGAACGTGCCCGTCAAGGCGGTGGCCAACGGCGTCGCCTCAACAGGCTCGGCAGGCAAGGACTTCGGTGCCATCACGGTGAAGAAGGGCAGCGCCCTCACGTCGGCGAAGGATCTGGAGGGGAAGAAGGTCGCCGTCAACACGCTGAAGAACATCAACGAGACCGCGGTACGCGAGTCGGTGCGCAAGGCGGGCGGCGACCCCTCGAAGGTGAAGTTCGTCGAGCTGGCCTTCGACCAGATGCCCGCCGCCCTGGACAGCGGTCAGATCGACGCGGCGATGGTCGTCGAGCCCGCGCTCGCCACCGTCAGGAGCCAGGGCGGCACGGAGATCGCGTCGTCCCTGGTCGACGTCGCCAAGGACCTCACCGTGGCGATGTACTTCACGTCCACCCAGTACGAGCAGAAGCACCCCGATGTGGTGAAGAGGTTCCAGGAGGCGACCGCCGAGTCCCTCGCCTACGCCGACGCCCACCCGGACGAGGTCCGCTCCGTCGTCACCTCGTACACGAAGATCCCCGCGGCGGTCCTCGCGAAGGTCACCCTGCCGAAGTGGCCGGCCGAGCCGGACCGCGCGTCGATCGAGGCGCTGGAGAAACTGGGCGAACAGGACGGGCTCTTCAAGTCGGCCCCCGATCTCGACGCACTGCTGCCGTGAGGGGTACGAACGCGGCACTCGGTACGGCCGGGCTCGCGGCCTTCCTCGCCCTGGGCGAGCTGGCGCCGCGGCTCGGCCTCGTCAAAGCGGTCTACTTCCCGCCGACCAGCCGCATCGCCGACGCGCTCGGGCAGGAGGCCACCGACGGCGCCTTCTGGGCGGCCCTCGGCGACACCCTCACCGGCTGGGCGCTGGGCCTCGCGACCGCGGTCGTCGCGGGCGTGGTCGTGGGGCTGATCGTCTCGGTCGTGCCGTATCTGCGCGAGGCCACGGCCTCCACGATCGAGTTCCTGCGCCCGATCCCCTCCGTCGCGCTGATCCCCCTCGCCGTCCTGCTGTACGGCACCGAGCTGCGCTCCGTCCTCCTCCTCGTCGTGTACGCCTCCTTCTGGCAGGTCCTCGTCCAGGTCCTGTACGGCGTCCGCGACGTCGACCCGGTCGCGGAGGAGACGGCACGCTCGTACGGCCTCGGCCCCTGGGCGCGCACCCGGCACGTCCTGTGGCCCACCGCGCTCCCCTACGTCATGACGGGTGTCAGGCTGGCCGCCGCGGTCGCCCTCATCCTCGCCGTGACCGCCGAACTCGTCATCGGGGCACCGGGGCTGGGCGCGCGGATCGCGGTCGCCCAGTCCTCGCAGGCCGTCCCGGACCTGTACGCGCTGGTGGTGGTCACCGGCCTGCTCGGGCTGCTGATCAACGTGGGTGCCCGCGCGGTGGAGCGACGGGCGCTGGCCTGGCACCAGTCGGTGCGCGGGGAGGTGGCGGTGTGACGGGAGTCCCGTCCGGCCGCACGAGGCCGAACGTCTGGAGTTCCCTCCTGACGCGGGTGCTGTTCGTCGTGGCGCTCCCCGTGCTGCTGGTCGTCGGCTGGTGGCTCGCGTCGGACGGCAGCACCGACGTCTACTGGCCGCCGCTGCGCACGATCCTCAGGACATTCCCCGACGTCTGGACGGGCGACCGGCTCCGTGCCGACCTGGTGCCCAGTGTGCTGCGGCTGCTCGGCGGCTACGCGGTGGCGGCCGTCGCGGGGATCCTCCTCGGCGTGGTCATCGGCTCGTACCGGCGGGTGCGGGCGTTCTGCGAGCCGGTCCTGGAATTCCTGCGCGCGGTGCCGCCGCCCGTCCTCGTGCCGGTCATCATGCTGTTCGCGGGCATCGGCGACACGATGAAGATCGTCGTGATCGCGAGCGGCTGCCTCTGGCCGGTCCTGCTCAACACGGTCGAGGGGGTGCGGGCCGTCGACTCCGTGATGGCCGAGACGGCGCGTTCGTACGGCGTCACGGGCGCCGCCCGGCTGCGGCACGTGGTCCTGCGGGCGGCGAGCCCGCAGATCTTCGCCGGCCTGCGCCAGGCCCTGTCCGTCGGGATCATCCTGATGGTCATCAGCGAGATGTTCGCGGCGAGCAACGGCCTCGGCTTCACCATCGTGCAGTTCCAGCGCGGCTTCGCGATCCCCGACATGTGGACCGGGATCATCGTCCTCGGCCTGCTCGGCCTTCTCCTCTCGGTCGCCTTCCAGTTCGTGGAGCGCCGGGTGCTCGGCTGGTACCACGGCTTCCGGGACTCCTCCCGGCGGTCCCCGTGACGCTCGTGAGAGGGCGGTCCATGCACGCGTCTTTGGTCGTCACCGGCCTGCGGAAGGTCTACGAGGGGTCGGGGCGCCGCGTGGAGGCGGTCCGCGACCTCACCTTCACGGTGGACGCGGGTGAACTCGTCTGCCTGGTGGGCCCGTCGGGCTGCGGCAAGACCACGTTGCTCAAGTGCGTGGGCGGGCTGCTCGCACCGACCGCGGGCGAGGTGCGGCTCGCCGGGCGTCCGGTGAACGGGCCGCCGCCCGGCATGGCGTTCGTGTTCCAGGAGTACGGGCGCAGCCTCTTCCCCTGGATGCGGGTCGGCGAGAACGTCGAACTTCCGCTGAAGCAGAAGAAGCTGGGCAGACTCCGGCGGCACGAACTGGTCGCCGACGCACTGGAGTCGGTCGGTCTGTCCGAAGCGGCGGGGGCCTATCCGTGGCAGCTGTCCGGCGGCATGCAGCAGCGGGTCGCGATCGCGCGGGCGCTGGCGTACGAGCCCGAGGTCCTGCTGATGGACGAGCCGTTCGCGGCGGTCGACGCGCAGACCCGCGCGGACCTGGAGGACCTGGTCCGCAGACTGTGGCGACGGCGCGGCATGACCATCCTGTTCGTCACCCACGACATCGACGAGGCGGTCTATCTGGGCGAGCGGGTCCTGGTCCTCTCGGCCTCCCCCACCGTCGTGCGGGAGCAGCTGAGGATCGACCTGCCCGAGGAGCGCGACCAGCTGCACACCCGGGTGGCCCCGCGCTTCGCCGAGTTGCGGACCCAGGTCTACGAGCAGATCCAGGCGGCGAAGCGCGGGGAGGCGGTCACGAGGAGGGATATGCCTCCCCTTCACTGAACTGGGTCACGGGCCATGCGGTGTTGGTGGTGACGTCGTTCCGCGGGCAGCGCTGGCCGGTGTACCGCCCGGATGCCTCCGAGGCGAGCGTGCCCTGTGTGTGGTCGGGGCCGATCTTCGTGCCGGTGGTGGTGGCGGACTCGGCCGAGGTGAGGGGGTGGCTCGCGCCCGCCGCGGCCACCGCGGCGTGGGCCGTGGTGGTGCCGGGCATGCCCGCGGCGTGGGCCGTGGTGGTGCCGGGCATGCCCGCGGCGAGGGCGGCGGACGCGGCGCATGCCGGTGGCATGCGCCTGACGGTTGTCCTGTTGTGCATGTGCTGATCACTTCGGGGTGGGGGCGCGGACAGCGGTGTGCGATTCGGCGGTCTCAGGCGCGCAGCCACACCGCCGTGTCCGGCGGGAGGAGTCCGTCGGCGTCCAACGGACCGCTGCCGAGCAGGAACGCGGAGTGTTCAGGAAGTCCGACCGGGCCGGCGGCCAGGTTGACCACGCAGAGCAGACCGTCCGTGCGGGCGAAGGCGAGGACGCCCTCGTCGGCGGGCAGCCAGCTGAGCGGGCCGTCGCCGAACCCCGGTTCGGTGCGGCGGACGCGAAGCGCGGCCCGGTAGAGGCTCAGCATCGAGGCCGGGTCCTCGGACTGGCGGTCGGCGGCGTAGTCGGGCCAGCCGGCGGGCTGGGGCAGCCAGGGGTCACCGCCGAATCCGGCGTACGGGGCCTCGGCGTCCCAGGGCAGCGGGACCCGGCAGCCGTCCCGGCCCGGGTCGGTGCCGCCGGAGCGGAAGTGCATCGGGTCCTGGATGCTGTCGAGGGGCAGTTCGACCTCGGGCAGGCCGAGTTCCTCGCCCTGGTAGACGTAGACGGAACCGGGCAGGGCGAGCGAGAGCAGGGCGGCGGCGCGGGCCCGGCGGGTGCCGAGGGCGAGGTCGGTGGGGGTCCCGAATGCCTTGGCCGTGAAGTCGAAGCCGGTGTCCGTGCGCCCGTAACGGGTGACCGTGCGCGTCACATCGTGGTTGCACAGCACCCAGGTGGCGGGCGCCCCGACGGGCGCGTGCTCGGCGAGGGTCTCGTCGATGGAGGTGCGCAGCCGCCCGGCGTCCCAGGGGCAGGACAGGAAGGAGAAGTTGAAGGCGGTGTGCAGCTCGTCGGGGCGCAGATAGCGGGCGAAGCGCTCGGAGTCGGGGAGCCAGACCTCGCCGACGAAGATGCCGTCGTAGGCGTCGGCGACCGAACGCCACGAGCGGTAGATGTCATGGAGTTCGTCTCGGTCGACGTACGGGTTCGGGTCGCGGCCCTCGACGTAGTCGGGCAGGTCGGGGTCCTTGGCGAGCAGGGCGGCCGAGTCGATGCGGACGCCGGCCACGCCCCGCTCGAACCAGAAGCGCAGGATCTCCTCGTGCTCCTGGCGGACGGCCGGGTGCCCCCAGTTGAGGTCGGGCTGCTCGGGGGTGAAGAGATGGAGGTACCAGTCGCCGTCGGGCAGCCGCGTCCACACCGGTTCGGAGGAGCCGGCGAACTGGGACGGCCAGTCGTTGGGCGGGAGTTCGCCGTGCTCTCCGCGTCCGGGGCGGAAGTGGAACAGCTCGCGCTCCGGGCCGCCCGCCAGGGCCGCCTGGAACCAGGGATGCTGGTCGGACACGTGGTTCGGCACGATGTCGACGAGGGTGCGGATGCCCAGTTCCCGGGCCTCGGCGATGAGCTTCTCCGCCTCGGCGAGCGTCCCGAAGGCCGGATCGATGGAACGGTAGTCTGCGACGTCGTAGCCGCCGTCCGCCATGGGTGAGCGGTACCAGGGGTTGAACCACAGGGCGTCCACACCGAGTTCGGCGAGGTAGGGCAGTCTGGCGCGGACGCCCGCGAGGTCGCCGGTGCCGTCGCCGTCGCCGTCCGCGAAGCTGCGGACGTACACCTGGTAGATGACGGCGGAACGCCACCACGCGGACTGATTTCGGGCAGGGCGGGGCTGTCCCACGGTGCGTTGCCTTTCGTTCGAGGAGGTCACGTACAGGCGTCAGCCCTTGGTGCTGCCCGCGCTGATCCCGGCGATGATGTGCCGCTGGAACACCAGGAACATCACGACCATGGGGATGCTCGCGATCACCATCGCGGCGATGAGCACGGTCAGTTGGATGTTCTGCGACAGCTGGACGAGAGCCACGCTGATGGGCTGCTTGTCGGTGTCGGAGAACACCATCAGCGGCCACAGGAAGTCCTGCCAGACGGCGACCAGGGCGAAGATCGACACGACTCCGAGGACGGGCCGGGACATCGGCAGCACGATCGACCACAGGGTGCGCAGTCTCCCGGCGCCGTCGATCTCGGCGGCCTCCAGGACGTCGCGCGGGATCTGGTCGAAGAACCGTTTGAGGAGATACAGGTTGAAGGCGTTCGCGACGGCCGGCAGCCAGATGCCGAGCGGTGAGTTCAGCAGACTCGTGTGCAGGAGGGGCAGGTCCGCGACCGTCAGGTACTTCGGGACCACCAGGGCCTGTGCGGGGACCATCAGGGTGGCGAGGATGCCGCCGAGGACCACCTTGCCGAAGGCGGGCTTCAGCTTGGACAGGGCGTACGCGGCGGCGGTGCAGAAGACGAGCTGGAGGAGCCAGGCGCCCGCCGCCTGGACGACCGTGTTCCACAGGTGCGTGGGCAGGTCCATCAGGTCCCACGCGTCGGTGTAGCCGCTCAGGTGCAGTCCGTGCGGTACGAGGGTCGGCGGTGTGCGCGTCACCTCGTCCGGCGACTTCATGGCGCCGGTCACCATCCAGTAGACGGGGAAGAGGAAGGCCACCGCGAAGAGCAGGACGACACCGCTGAAGACCGTCCAGTAGACGGCCTTGCCGCGCGGACGCGCCAGGGCGAGCGGGGAGACCAGGGTGCGGGTGCTCATGCGTCGTCCCCTTCCGAGCGGGTCAGCCTCAGGTACACCGCGGAGAAGGCACTGAGCAGGACGAGCAGCATGACGCTCAACGCGCAGGCTCCACCGAAGTCGTTGTAGAGGAAGGCGTACTTGTAGATCAGGTAGAGCACCGTGACGGTCTTGTCCTCCGGACCGCCGCCGGTGATCACGAACGGTTCCGTGAAGACCTGCATGGTGGCGATGATCTGCAGCAGCATCAGCATCAGGATGATGAAGCGGGTCTGCGGGATCGTCACGTGCCGGATGCGCTGCAGGATGCTCGCGCCGTCCAGCTCGGCCGCCTCGTACAATTCGCCGGGGATGCTCTGGAGCGCGGCGAGGTAGATGAGGACGGTGCCGCCGAGGTTGGCCCAGGTGGCGACGATCACCAGCGAGACGAGGGCGGTGTCGGCGCCGTTGGACCAGTTCGAGGTCGGCAGGTGCAGAAAGCGCAGCGTCTCGTTGGCGAGGCCCGCTCCGGGATCGTAGAACCACTTCCACAACAGGGCGCTGACCACCGGCGGGATCATCACCGGCAGATAGACCACGACGCGGAAGAATGCCTTCGCGTGGCGCAGTTCGTTGAGGACCAGGGCCATCACGAAGGGGACGGCGAAGCCGATGAGCAGGGCGAGGAGGGTGAAGGTGAGGGTGTTGCGCCAGGCGGCGGTGAACTCCGGGTCGTGGAAGACCCGGGTGAAGTTGGCGGTGCCGACCCACTCGCCGCCGCTGCCCGGCGTGTACTTCTGGAAGGCGATCACGACCGCGCGGATCGCCGGGTACCAGGAGAACAGCGCGAAGCAGAGCACTCCGCCGATCAGGAAGGCGTAGGCCCGGGTCTGGTCGGCCAGGCGCCTGCGCCACGGTCCCCCGGGCCGGCGCCCGGCCGACCGCGACACCTCCGGCGCGCCGACGGCGGCCGGAGGGAACGCTGCGGGGGGCTTCGATGCGGTCTTCATGAACGGTGTCAGCCTCGGGCCAGGATGGAGTCGATCTTGCCGGAGGCGTCCTTGAGGAGCTGGTCGATGTTGGCGTCCTTCTTGGTGAGGACCGCGGACACCGCGCCGTCGAGGACGGAGTAGATCTGCTGGGCCTGCGGCGGCTCGATCTTCATCTGCAGGCTCTGGTTGCCGTCGAGGAAGCCCTGGTAGTTCTCCACCGGCACGTTCGCGTTGGCCTTCTTGACCTCCTGGTCCTTGGCGTCCGCGGCGCCGGTGAACAGACGCGGCTCGGGCAGGCCGACCGGGGCGTTGTTCTGCTTGGCGCGGGCGTAGTCACCGAGGAAGCCCTTGCCGGGCGTCAGGAACATGTGCTCGAGCCACTTGAGGCCGGCCTTGATCTGCGCCGGGCTGTCCTTCTTGTTGAACATGTAGCCGTCACCGCCGACGAGCGTGCCCTTGCCGCCGGGCATGGGGGCGAGGGCGAGATCCTTGTAGTTGCCGCCCTTCTCCTTCACCAGGATCGGGATGTTGTCGGGCGCGGAGAGGTACATGCCGAGCTTGCCGGAGCCCATCATCTGCTGGACGTCGTTGAGGACGAGCAGTTGCTTGGTGCCCATGGAGTTGTCGGCCCAGCGCATGTCGTGCAGGTTCTGCAGGACGGCCTTGCCCTCCGGGGTGTCGACGCTGGACTTCTTGCCGTCCGGATCGACGACGTCGCCGCCCTGCGAGTAGAGCTCGGCCGTGAAGTGCCAGCCGCCCTGGTTCTGGGCGCTGTAGTCGGCGTAGCCGACGGTGCCGCCGCCGAGCGCCGCGATCTTCTTGGCGTCCGCGCGCACCTCTTCCCAGGTGGCCGGGGGCTTGTCGGGGTCGAGGCCGGCCTTCGTGAAGAGCGCCTTGTTGTAGATGAGGCCCATCGAGTACCCGGTGCGCGGGACGCCGTAGATCTTGCCGTCGACGGTGTAGATGTCGCGCAGTTGCTGCTGGAGGGTGCCGTAGCTCTTGAGGTCCTTGACGTAGGACGTGATGTCGGCGGCCTGGTTGATGTCGACCACGTGCTTGGCGTCGGTGAAGTACGTGTAGAAGACGTCCTCCATCTGGCCGCCGGCGAGCTTGGCGTCGAAGGTCTTGGGGTCCTGACACGGGAACGCGTCATGGGTGACGACGTCGATGTCCGGGTTGGCCTTCTCGAAGGCCTTGACGTCGGCATCGAAGAACGAGCGGTCGACCTTGGCACTCTTGGGCGGCTCGCAGTTGACCGTGATGCGGGTCTTGCCACCCGCGGAACCGTCGTCGCCACTCGAACCGCAGGCGGTGGCGGTGAGCGCGAAAGCGGACGCCGTGAAGACGACGAAGGTACGGCGGAACCCGGGATTTCTCATCGGTGGACCCCTTTGGGCAGGAGCGGTTGGGCGCCTTGGGCAGGAGCGGTGGGCGCCGCACACTCAAGCACCGCCGACAGGGGTGCGCAAGATGTCACGCAGAATCTGTAATTATTTGACAGATGAATGGATCTCGACGGCGAGGCGCTTGCGCGGTCGGACGGACGCCGACGGCACGGCGCTCACGCCGTCGAGCCGGTCTCAACGGCGAGGCGCCTGCGCGGTCGACCCCCGCACCACCAACTCGGGCTCGAACAGGAGCTCTTCGGGCGTCACACTGCTGCCGCCGATCTGTGCGTTCAGCAACTCGACGGCCGCCCGGCCCATGGCCTCGATGGGCTGACGCACGGTGGTCAGCGGCGGCTCGGTGCAGTTCATCAGCGCGGAGTCGTCGTACCCGACGACCGACACCTGTGACGGCACGTCAAGTCCCTTGCGGCGGGCGGCCCGCACCACGCCGAGGGCGAGCGGGTCGCTCGCGCAGATGAAGCCGGTGACCCCTCGGTCGATGAGCCGGGAGGCCGCCGCCTGGCCGCCCTCGATGGAGAACATGGCCCGGCCGATGTGCTCGTCGGGCAGCTCGGGGGCGAGGCTCCGCACCGCCGCCAGCTTCCGGCCCGAAGGGATGTGGTCGGCGGGTCCGAGCACCAGGCCGATCCGCTCGTGGCCGAGCGAGACGAGATGCCGCCAGGCCTGTTCGACGGCCACCGCGTCGTCGCAGGAGACGCCCGGGAAGCCGAGGTGCCCGATGGCCGCGTTGACCAGCACCACCGGGATGTTGCGTTCCGCGAGTTGCCGGTAGTGGTCGTGGGGCGCGTCGGCCTGCGCGTACAGACCGCCGGCGAACACCACACCGGAGACCTGCTGCTGGAGCAGCAGGTCCACGTAGTCCGCCTCGGAGACCCCGCCCTTGGTCTGGGTGCAGAGCACCGGGGTCAGACCGAGCTGCGCCAGCGCTCCCCCGATCACCTCGGCGAACGCCGGGAAGATCGGGTTCTGCAGCTCGGGCAGGACGAGACCCACCAGCCGTGCGCGTTCACCGCGCAGTTGGGTGGGCCTCTCGTAGCCGAGCACGTCGAGCGCGGAGAGCACTGCCTGCCGGGTGGAGTCGGAGACGCCGGGCTTGCCGTTGAGCACCCGGCTGACCGTGGCCTCGCTGACCCCGACCTTCTTCGCCACCTGAGCAAGTCGTCGTGTCATGAGCGCAAGAATACCGCAAGAATTGCAAACGACTTGCGTAATCAGGCCATCGACGAGCCGGCCGCCCACAGACCCCGGACATGACCGAGATGCCGCGTCATGACCCTGCGTACGGCCTCCCCGTCCCGGTCCAGCAGCGCTTCCAGGAGTTCGAGGTGCTCCTCCGCGGAGTCCTGGAGACGGCCCGCCTCCACGAGGGCGTTGAGCCCGTAGAGGCGGGAGCGCTTGCGCAGGTCGCCGACCACCTCCACCAGATGCGCGTTGCCGGCGAGGGCGAGCAGGCCGAGATGGAAGCGGATGTCCGCCTCGACGTACGCGATCAGGTCACCGGCCGCCGCCGCGGTCACGATCTCCCGGGCGGCCGGGCGAAGGGCTTCCAGGGAGACCGGGTCGGCGGTGGTGGCCAGCCGCACCGTGGTGGGGATCTCGATGAGTGACCGGATGTGCGTGTACTCGTCCAGCTGCTTCTCGGACACCGCGGTGACCCGGAAGCCCTTGTTGGGCACGGTGTCGACCAGGCCCTCCTTGGCGAGGTCGAGCATGGCCTCGCGCACGGGCGTCGCGGAGACGCCGAAGCGGGCGGCGAGCGTCGGCGCGGAGTAGACCTCACCCGCGCGGAGTTCGCCCGCGATCAGCGCGGCCCGCAGGGCGTCGGCGACGCGCTCGCGGTAGCTGCTCTTCTTGCCGCCGAGCGTGGGCAGGGCGGCGGGAGCGGCGGAAGGTGCGCTGCTGCGCTGGGCGGGCATGGGGTGTCTCCTCGTACGGGCCGGTGCGCCGGTCTGCTCGCACGGGCCGGCGCACCGGCATGTGCAATGTCACGTGCCACCAGTATCCCAGGGTTCTACAGGATGAATCCGGCCGGGAACGGATCGGAGGGGTCCAGCAGGTACTGGGCGGTGCCGGTGATCCACGCGCGGCCGGTGAAGCTGGGCAGCACGGCCGGGATGCCGGCGACCTCGGTGGTGCCGAGCAGCCGTCCCGTGAACCGCGTCCCGATGAAGGACTCGTTCACGAACTCGGTGTGCAGTGGCAGTTCACCGCGCGCGTGCAACTGTGCCATGCGCGCGCTGGTGCCGGTGCCGCAGGGCGAGCGGTCGAACCAGCCGGGGTGGATCGCCATCGCGTGCCGCGAGTGCCGGGCGGTGGCGCCGGGCGCGTACAGGTGGACGTGGTGACAGCCCCGGATGGTCGGGTCCTCGGGGTGCACCGGTTCGTCCTCGGCGTTGACGGCCTCCATGAGCGAGAGGGCCGCCTTGAGGATGTCGTCCTGGCGGGAGCGGTCGAAGGGCAGTCCCAACTGCTCCAGTGGCAGGATCGCGTAGAAGTTGCCGCCGTACGCGAGGTCGTAGGTCACCGTCCGGCCGTCGGCCAGGGTGGTCTTGCGGTCGAGTCCGGCCGAGAAGGACGGCACGTTCTTCAGCGTGACCGCCTTCGCGGCGCCGTCCTCGACCTCGACCTCGGCGACGACCGGGCCGGCCGGGGTGTCGAGCCGGATGGTCGTGACGGGCTCCACGACCTCGACCATGCCGGTCTCCACCAGGACGGTGGCGACGCCGATGGTCCCGTGCCCGCACATCGGGAGGTAGCCCGAGACCTCGATGTACAGCACCCCGTAGTCGCAGTCGGGGCGGGTGGAGGGCTGGAGGATGGCGCCGCTCATCGCGGCGTGGCCGCGCGGCTCGTTCATCAGGAGCCGCTTGATGTCGTCGCGGTGTTCGCGGAAGTACAGCCGCCGCTCGTTCATCGTCGCGCCGGGAATGGTGCCGATGCCCCCGGTGATCACCCGGGTGGGCATTCCCTCGGTGTGCGAGTCGACGGCGTGCAGGACGAGTTTGCTGCGCATGGGTCCGTAACTCCTGGTGAGCGAGGGCGGTTGGGGGACGGCGGGGCGGCTCAGCCGAGGCCGGCCGCGACGGCCTTCTCGGTGGCCGCTCGCACGGCGGCCTCCTGCTCGGGCAGCAGCGGAACACGCGGCGGGCGCACCGGGCCGCCGGGCCGGCCGACGATGTCCATGGACAGCTTGATGGCCTGGACGAACTCGACCCGGGAGTCCCAGCGCAGTAGCGGGTGCAACTGCCGGTAGAGCCGGCCGGCCGTGTCGAGGTCGCCCTTGACGGCGGCGTGGTAAAGCTCGACGCTCGACGCGGGCAGTGCGTTCGGGTAGCCGGCCACCCAGCCCTTGGCGCCCGCCACGGCGAGCTCCAGGAGGACGTCGTCCGCTCCGACCAACAGGTCGAGTTCCGGGGCGAGTTCGGCGATCCGGTAGGCGCGGCGGACATCGCCGGAGAACTCCTTGACGCCTTGGACGAACCCCTCCGCGTGCAGCTTCGCGAGGAGTTCGGGCACCAGGTCGACCTTGGTGTCGATCGGGTTGTTGTAGGCGACGACCGGGAGGCCGACCTCGGCGACCGCCGCGTAGTGGGCGAGCACGGAACGTTCGTCGGCACGGTAGGCGTTGGGCGGCAGCAGCATCACCGACGCGCAGCCCGCGTCGCGGGCCTGTTCGGCCCAGCGGCGGGCCTCGGCGGAGCCGTAGGCGGCGACACCGGGCATCACCCGGGAGCCGCCGACCGCCGACACGGCCGTCTCGACGACCCGTGCGCGCTCCTGCGGCGTGAGCACCTGGTACTCGCCGAGCGAGCCGTTGGGGACGACCCCGTCACAGCCGTTCTCGACGAGCCAGGCGCAGTGCGCGGCGTACCGGTCGTGGTTCACGGAGAGGTCGTCGTTCAGCGGAAGCGCGGTGGCGACGAGGACGCCGCGCCAGGGACGGTTCTCGGTGGTGGTCATCAGCGGTTCCCTCTCAATGGGGTGTGACATTTTACCGACCGTCGGCTGCCTTGAGCCGACGCGTGTGCGATGCGGTGGAACGGATGGGCTGCGGGTCAGGATGAGGCGCAGCGCGGTCGGGGTCGGTGGTCGGTCACTCGTCCGTCGGCTCCCCGGCCCCGGCGAGCACCCCGAGTGGGACGGGGCGCGCCAGCAGCCTTCGCACGCGGGTCTGTTCGCAACCGGTGAGTCCGGCGACCGCGGGCTCGCACATCCGGCCCTGGCACCAGCCCATCCCCGCGCGGGTGAGCAGCTTCACGGTGCGTACGTCCCCCGCGCCCAGCTCGTCGACGGCCGCCCGGACCGCCCCGCCGGTGACCTCCTCGCAGCGGCAGACGACGGTGTCGTCGGTGACCCGCTCCGTCCACCGCGCGGGCGGTGCGTAGACGGTGTCGAGCGCGGCGGAGAACGCCCGCAGCCGCGTACGGGACCGGGTGGCCGCGGACCGCTCGCGCGGGTCGGGTTCCGCGCCGCGCAGCCGGGCGGCGATCGAGTGTCCCGCGATGTGGCCCTCGGCGAGCGACAGGGCCGCGCCGCCGATGCCGGTGGTCTCGCCCGCGGCCCACACGCCCGGCACATCGGTCCGCTGCTCCTCGTCGACGTGCACCCGTACGCCCTTGAGGCGGCAGCCGAGCGAATCGGCGAGGTCGGTGTGCGGCAGCATGCCGTGCCCGACCGCGAGCGTGTCGCACGGGACGCGCCGCTCGGTGCCGGACCTGACGTGTCCTTCCGCGTCCAGCGCGGCGACGGTCACGGCGTCGAGCCGGTCCTCGCCGTGTGCCTCGACGACGGCGTGGCGCGTGCGCAGCGGGACGCGGTGCCGTAGGAGACGGGCCGCGTACCCGGCGCCTTCGACGACCTTCCCCGGCTGTGCGGCCAGCACCGCGGCATGGCGCAGGAACGCCCGTGGGTCGGCCGACTCGACGAGCGCGGCGATCTCGACCCCGGCCGCGGCGAGCCCGGTCGCCACGGGCAGCAGCAGCGGGCCGGTGCCGGCCACGACGGCCGTGCGGCCCGGCACGACGAGCGCCCCCTTGAGCATGGCCTGCGCACCCCCGGCGGTGACGACGCCGGGCAGGGTCCAGCCCGGGAAGGGCAGCACCTTCTCGTAGCCGCCGGTGGCGAGGAGGACCGCGTCGGCGCGGACGGCGGCGGGCTCCTCCTGGAGAGGCCCTCGGAGCGCGTGCACGACGAAACCGCCGGTGCCCGCGCTCGGACGCGTCTCGGCGGAGCGCTCCACCCGTTCCACGAGCCAGACATGATGGTCCGTCAGGTGGGTGATCGTGCCGGCCTCCACCTCGGCCGCGAGCGCTCGGGACAACCGTTCCCAGGTCCGCCACCCGTGGTGCAGGGCCCCCGGGCGCCGCGCCCGCAGGCCGGCCGCGGGCTGCCGGTAGAACTGTCCGCCGGCACGGGCGGCCGAGTCGATCAGGGTGACCCGGACCCCGCGTCCCGCCGCGGCCAGGGCGGCGGCCAGGCCCGCCGGACCCGCGCCGATCACCGCGAGACGCGCCCGCTCAGTCGCCATGTCCGGTCCCTTCCTGCGTACGGATCGTGTCGCCCGGTCGCACCTGCGCCAGACAGGCCCGTTGGTTGGGGCGGCCGTTGACGGTCACCAGGCAGTCGAAGCAGACGCCGATGCCGCAGAGGACTCCGCGTGGCCGCCCCGAGCCGCGGGTGGTGCGCCAGGAGGTGATTCCCGCCGTCCACAGCGCCGCGGCGACGGTCTGCCCCGGCAGCGCCGGGACGGCGCGGCCGTCCAGGGTGACGGTGAACGCGGGCCCCGGCTCGGCGCCCGCCTGCTCCAGGGGATTCACACGGCCTCCTGCGCGAAGCGGTCGGGCCTGAACGGGGTGAGGTCCAGGTCGGGTGTCCCGCCGGAGAGGACCTGGGCGATGAGGTGCCCGGTGCCGGCGGCGAGACCGATTCCCGCTCCCTCGTGCCCGCAGGCGTGGAAGAGTCCGGGCACCCGCGGATCGGGGCCGATCGCGGGGAGGTGGTCGGGCATGTACGGGCGGAATCCGAGGTACGTCCGCAGGGCGCGGACGTCCGTCAGGAACGGGAAGAGCCGGATCGCCCCCGCCGCCAGCGCCCGTACGGCCGGCAGCGAGAACGAGCGGTCGAAGCCGACCCGTTCGCGGCTCGCGCCGATCAGTACCGGGCCCGCCGCCGTCCCCTCCACGACCGGCGAGGTCTGCAGCGCGGCCGAGTCGCTGGCGACGTCGGCGACGTAGTCCGCGGCGTACACCTTGTGCCGCACCCGTCGCGGCAGCGGCTCGGTCACCAGCACGAAGCCGCGCCGGGGCAGCACGGGCAGCCGCACGCCCGCCAGCGCGGCGACCGCCGAACCCCAGGTCCCCGCCGCGTTCACCACCACCGGCGCGTGCAGGTCCCCCCGGTCGGTCCGTACACCCTGGACCGATCCGTCCGCCGCGCGCAGCACTTCGGTCACGGTCCGGCCGGTGAGCAGCCGCGCGCCCGAAGCGCGTACCAGATGCGCGGCGGCCAGCGCCGGCATCACCTGGGTGTCCTGCGGATAGTGCACGCCGCCCGCCAGGCCGGGCGCCAGGTGGGGCTCCAGATCGTGGAGCCGGTCCGCCGGTACCGGTACGGCCGAGACCCCGGCCGTCCGCTGCCCCGCCGCGAAGTTCTCCAGTGCGGTGAGCCCCTCGGGCGTGGCGGCCACCACGACGCCGCCCTTGGACTCGTACTCGATGGCGCCGCCCAGTTCTTCCCCGAGACCGGACCACAGGCGTCCCGACAGCAGCGCCAGGTCGAGTTCGGGACCGGGCTGCTTGTCGGAGACGAGCAGATTGCCCTCGCCGGCGCCGGTGGTGCCGCCGGCCACCGGGCCGCGGTCCACGACGGCCACGTCGATGCCTGCCCGAGCCGCGTAGAAGGCGCAGGCCGAGCCCACCATTCCGGCTCCGATCACCACGACATCGCAGGTCAGTCGCTTGCTCACGTCAGTACTATGTCACATGCTTCTATGGGTGGGAACAGTGCCGGGACCCCACCCGGACCGAACTGCCGAACAACCGACCGGCCGAATAACCGACCGACCGACAGAAGAGGTGCCCACCGTGGCCGAGGCCCGGAAGAACGGTCTGTATCCAGAGATCTCCGAGGAACTGTCCGCCCTGATGCGCACGGGCTGGGCGGACACCGAACGGCGCGACGTACAACCGGTCGAGCAGGCGCCGTACGCGGCCCGCCGCCGCGCCGCGCTGAGCGCGCTCTTCCCCGGCGAGCGACTCGTCATCCCCTCCGGAAGCCTCAGGATCCGCTCGAACGACAGCCATTACCCGTTCCGCCCGTACACCGGCTACGTTCACCTGACGGGTGATCAGTCTCGGGATTGCGCCCTGGTCCTCGAACCCCGGTCCGAGGGCGGCCACGACGCGTACTGCTATCGGCTCCCCCGCGACGGCCGGGACACCGACGGGTTCTGGACCGGCATGACCGCCGAACTGTGGACGGGCCGCCGCCCCTCCCTCGCCGAGTCGGAGCGCGAACTCGGCCTCGCCTGCCGGGACATCCGCACACTCCCAGGGCATCTGCGGGACACCCCCGTACCTACGCGCGTCGTACGCGGCCACGACGCGGCGCTGGACGCGACGCCGGGGACGGACGACGAGCGGGACGCCGAGCTGGAGGAGGCGCTGTCCGGTCTTCGGCTGGTCAAGGACGCCTGGGAGATCGGCGAGATGCGCCGGGCCGTGGACTCCACGGTGCGCGGATTCACCGATGTCGTGAAGGAGTTGTCCCAGGCGGTGGCCACCTCCGAGCGCTGGATCGAGGGCACCTTCTTCCGCCGCGCCCGGGTCGAGGGCAACGACGTCGGCTACGGCTCCATCTGCGCCGCGGGCGAACACGCCACCATCATGCACTGGACGGACAACGACGGACCGGTCCGTCCGGGCGAACTACTCCTGCTCGACGCGGGCGTGGAGACCCGGACCCTCTACACCGCCGACGTCACCCGCACCCTCCCCATCAGCGGCACGTTCAGCCCGCTCCAGCGGAAGGTCTACGACGCGGTGCACGAGGCCCAGGAGGCCGGCATGGCCGCGGTGAAGCCGGGTGCCCGGTACCGGGAATTCCATGAGGCGGCCCAGCGCTCGATGACCGAACGGCTGGTGGCCTGGGGCCTGGTCGAGGGGCCGGCCGAGCGCGCCTACGAGCTCGGCCTGCAGCGCCGCTTCACCATGGCGGGCACCGGTCACATGCTCGGCCTCGACGTGCACGACTGCGCTCAGGCCCGTAACGAGGACTACGTCGACGGGGTGCTGGAGCCGGGCATGGTGCTGACCGTCGAGCCGGGCCTCTACTTCCAGCCCGACGACCTGACCGTGCCCGAGGAGTGGCGCGGCATCGGCGTCCGGATCGAGGACGACCTGCTGGTCACCGCCGACGGCTACGAGAACCTGTCGGGCGGGCTGCCACGCTCGGCCGCCGAAGTCGAGTCCTGGATGCGGGAGTTCGCC
This sequence comes from Streptomyces sp. NPDC057950, assembly GCF_042887295.1. Lineage (NCBI taxonomy): Bacteria > Bacillati > Actinomycetota > Actinomycetes > Kitasatosporales > Streptomycetaceae > Streptomyces > Streptomyces sp. NPDC057950. The sequence goes on along the minus strand of NZ_JBHVPP010000039.1, from coordinate 27,909 downwards.
GGCTGACCGGACGCGCCCCCTGCCGGACCCCGGCAGGGGACGTCAGACGACCCTGAGGTGGGTGCCGCCGAGGCGTGTCCGGACGATCCTGCGCGGGGGCCGCGCGTCGCGGCGCGTCTCGCGCAGGACCAGGGTCATTCGCGTGTAGCCCAGGTCCTGGAGGTTCTTGGGGGTCTCGTCGACGATCCGGCAGTCCGTGCGCCCCCAGCGGGGGTCGGGGTGGATCACCGGCCGTACCGCGCCGTCGTGCTGGACGGCGTCCTGGCCGACCGCGCGGATCCAGTGCGGCAGGCCGTGCCGGTAGGCCGCCTCCATGATCGGGTCCTGGGCGATGTCCCGGCGGATCGACTGCAGCCCGCGGTCCTGCCCGTCACGCTCCACGGCGGCGGCGAAGTGGGCCAGCATCGGCAGGCACCAGCTCGCCTCGTGCTCGCCGAGAACAGTGGCCGCGTCCGGGTGGAAGAGGACGAACCGAAGGAAGTTGTCGCCCGGCATCGCCGTCGGATGAGGACCGACGCCGCCGAAAAGTGTCTGGAACGCGGCGTTGGACAGGACGACGTCCCAACGGTGGTCGAAGACGACGGAGGGGAACGGCACGGCATCGAGGAGGGTGGCGTAGTCCTGGAGATACGCCTGAGCCTCGGGGCTCTCGGGGACAGGTCGCGGCTGGGACCGCTGCCTTCCTGCCTGGTACGCCATCGGGAGGTCACCCCTCTTGCCTATGCGGCCTTCACGCGGCGCCCCGATCCTGGTGCCCCGAGCTCAGTCGTGTCAACTATCGTGGCATTTGGCGCTTGTTGACGGCTGATTCGCGCCACAGTTGTGGCGAGACCTGGATGTGAGTTCGAGCGAGCGACTAGTCTCCGGGGGTCCTGAGCATCATGTGAGAGACCTGAGAGAGACGTAGGAGATCTGTCGGTGACGGATGGCTTCGAAGTTCCGGGCGCCACGGCGACGGTTCTGCTGACGGCCGTCGTGGCCCGGGTCACCGCGCTCGCCGACCGGCTGGGTGTGCAGCACACCGAGGTTTTCGACATACGGCGCCTTTCGGTGGGGTCCGGCGTCCCCGAGCCCGTGGTGCGGGCGCTGCTCGGTGGCCGCCCCGCCGGCGAGCCCGATCTGCAGGCCCGCTTCCTGCAGCGTCTCGACCTGCTGCGCCGCACCCGGCTCAAGCCCAACGGGCGCAGGTACACCCAGCAGGAGATCGCCGACGGCGCGGGTATGTCGCGTCAGCAGGCGGGCGCTCTCATCAACGGCGACCGGCGCCCCACGATGGAGCACTGCGACGCCATCCAGCGCTTCTTCCGGGTGCACGCGGGATTCCTGACGGCCGAGGACTCCGAGGCGCTCGTGGGTGCCCTGCAGCGCTCCGAGCAGGAGCTGCTGCAACGGCTCGCCGACCGCGAGCGCGTCGCGGCGGCCGCCGCCGCCGACCCGCTGGAGAGACTGCTGCAGGACCACGGTGTCCGCGGCATCGCCTGGCGGGCCGCGCAGTTGCCCACCGACCAGCACCGCGACAAGGTCGCCGAATGGCTGGACATGCTCTTGGAAAGCGTCAAGCGGCCCGAGTCATGATCCGGGGGAGAGCCGTGGGCATCGGAAAGGACATGCGCCGTCTGTGCGGCGAGCTGGTCGCGGAACTCGCGCTCCCGGCGCCGGCGGAACCCGCCACCCTGTACGCCGCCCTGTGCGACGCCATGAGCAGACGCCGCGGCCGCCCCGTCCAGTTCCGTACGGCCGCGTTCCCGCCCGGTACGGCCAGCGGGCTGTGGCTCGACATGGCCGAGCAGGACCTGGTCGTCATCGAGGAACGCACCGCCCCCGACCACCAGTTGGTGATCCTCGGCCACGAGCTGTGGCACATGAAGGCCGGGCACTGCGGCCACCATGTCGAGGGCGCGGCCGTGGCCGCCCGTCTGCTCAGCGACGACGCGGACCTGCGGGCGACCGTGCTGAAGGTCGCCGCGCGCACCCGGTTCGACCTCGCCGACGAGCAGGAGGCCGAGAGCTTCGGCCTGCTGCTCGCCAGTAAGTGCCGTACGTGGCTCGCGGGTTCGTCGCTGCGCGGGCCGGTGAGCCGGGACGGCCTGGCCGGCCGGATCGAGGCGTCCCTCGGCTATCGCGGGCCGAAGGGCTGAGGACACTCCCCAGGAATGGACGGATCCAGCTACTACGTCCCGGCGGTCGCCATGGGCGTCGCCCTGGCCGTGAAGTCGCCCACCCTGATCCGCGGCTGGCGCGACCCGCTGCTGAGGTCCGTGGGCGTCCTGCTGGCACTGGCCTGCCTGGTGTTCCTCTTCGCGGCGCCGCCCACCATCGGCGAGGTCAACGACCTCACGGGGATCCCCAACGTCTCGGCGCCCCTCGTCTACTGCCTGCTGACCGCCTTCAGCGCCTCCTGTCTGGTGCTGATCATCAACTGGCGCGGCGGACCTCCCGAGGTGACCAGGCGGCTCTCCCGTCGGTGGATCACCGGGTACGGCGTCGTGAGCGTGGCACTGGTCGCGCTGTACCTGCTCGGGGACTGCCGTGAGGAACGGCTGCGGGACCTCGATACGTACTACGCCAACACCCCGTTCATCCGCGAGATGATCGTGCTCTACCTCGCCGCGCTGACCGTCGCCGGCGTCGCGATGAACGTCATGTGCTGGCGCTGGGCCCTCCAGGTGAGCGGCTGGCTGCGGGCCGGGCTGCTGACGATCGCCGTCGGCTTCCTCTTCAACATCCCCTACTCGGCGCTCAAGTTCATCGCCGTGGGCGCCCGCTGGAACGGCACCGACCTGGACGGCCTGAGCACCGACGTGGCGCCCGTGCTGGCCTCGGTCGGAGCACAGGTCAGCGCGGTCGGGTTCCTGCTCCCGCTGGCCTGCCAGCGCATCGGGGACAGCTGGTGCACCTGGTCGACGTACCGCCGGCTCGGGCCGTTGTGGCGCGAACTGCAGTCGGTCTCGGCCCATGAGGACCACGCCGTGCGGATCTCCTGGTGGTCCGCCGCCGAACTCCAGGTCACCCAGCGCGAGTCCGACATCCACGACGGCATGCTCAGCCTGTACCCCTACTTCGACTCCGAGGCACGCGCCCTCGCCTACGACGCTGCGGTGGCGGCGGGCTCCGAGCCCGTCCAGGCACAGGCCGAGGCCGACGCGGCGATGGTGACGGCGGCGGTACGGGCCAGGGCGGCCGACCCGGAGGGCCGGGTCATCAGCGCGGCGGAGGCGGCCACCGCCCCCGCCGGACCCGGGTCCGCGTACGCCTACACCGACGGTCCACGCGACCTCGTGCGGATGTCGATGGCCCTGCGTCAGTCACCCGTCGTCGCGGCCGCCCGAGGGCGCGCCGCGGCCAGGTCAGAGAGCGACTTCCATGAGCAATCCCGCTAGCGCCCCCCGGGGCGCGGCAGCAGGCGACCGCGCCCCCGGCTCCGGTCGGGCCGTCGTCATCGGTGCCGGGCCGGCCGGTCTGCTGGCCGCCGCGGCCCTGCACGCGTACGCCGACGTCACCGTCGTCGAGCGTGACGTCCTGTCCAACGGGCCCGAACCGCGCAAGGGCCTGCCCCAGGCCCGTCACGCCCATCCGCTCTGGTCCGGCGGTGCCCGTGCCATGGAGGAACTGCTCCCCGGCGTCACCGCGGCCTGGCTGGCCGCGGGCGCCCGCCGGATCCCGCTGCCGACCGGCCTGGTCACGCTGTCGGCGCGGGGCTGGCTGCGGCGCTGGCCCGAGACGGAGTTCATGATCTCGTGCAGCCGTGATCTGCTCGACGCGGTCCTGCGCGAACAGGTCGCGCGCAAGGCGCGGATGACCGTCCTGGACGGGACGGAACTGCTCGGACTCGAGGGTGACGCCGCCCGCGTGAGCGGAGTGCGGATACGGGCGGCCGACGGCACCGAGCGGGTCCTGGAGGCCGATCTGGTGGTGGACGCCTCGGGACGCGGTTCGCGGTCCACCGCGTGGCTCGACGCGCTGGGTGTCCCGCAGGCGCCGATGGACGAGGTGGACTCCGGACTCGCCTTCGCCAGCCGGGTCTTCCGGGCCCCGGCGGGCACCGAGGACTTCCCGGTGGTCACCGTGCAGCCCGACCCGGCGCAGCCCGTGCCCGCGCGGTCCGCGATCATCGTGCCCTTGGAGGGCGGGCGCTGGCTGGTGACGCTCTCGGGCACCCGCGGCGGGCAACCGACCGCCTCCGCAGAGGAGTTCGAGTTGTTCGCGCGCGCCGTCCGGCATCCTGTGGTGGGCGAGCTGATCGCGCGCGCCCAACCGCTGACGGACGTCGTGCTCACCCGCAGCACGATCAGCCGGCGGCGCTTCTTCGAGAAGGTGCGGGACTGGCCCGAGGGGTTCGTCGCGCTCGGCGACTCCGTCGCCACGTACAACCCGGTCTACGGGCACGGGATGTCGGTGGCCGCCCAGGGTGCGGTGGCGCTGCGCGGGCAGGTCGCCGAGTCCGGGATCACGGCGCCCGGTCTCGCGCGGCGGGTGCAGCGTGCGGTGGCGCTCCCGGTGACGGTCGCATGGGAACTCGCCACGGGAACGGACATCCGTTACCCCGAGGCGATCGGCGAGCAGCCCCGCGCGACACGGAGACTGTTCGGCCGCTACGTGGAACGGCTGACGCGGACCGCGGCCGGACGTCCGGACGTCGCGAAGGCCCTCCATGCGGTGATCACCCTGTCCGCGCCGCTGACCGCCCTCGTGAAGCCCGAGGTGCTCCTCGCGGTGCTGCGCGGTCCTGGGCGCCCCCCGCTGACCGAGCCGCCGCTCACACCCGACGAGCGCGCCGCGGTGTTCAGCGCGCCGGAGCCCTCGGTGACACCGGCCGCGGGCTGACCCTGCAAGGTCCCGGCCGCGTCCCGACCGGGCCGGTCCCGGCCCGGTCGTCACGGGGACCCAGCGCCACGCGGGCCGCCCCCGACCCCACCGGGGCGGGAACCCGGTCCCACGCGGTCCGGGCCCGGCCCCGTCGGAACGGGAACACGGCCCCCACGGAGGAGGGACGCCCCCAGCCCGCCGGGACCGTACCGGTTGCGAGCGACGGGACCCGACTCGGCCGAACGGGTGACGGCGCCACCCGGTCCGGGTGGCGCGGGCCCGAGGGAAGCCGCCCGCGCCCGCGAGGTCTCCTGCGGTGAGGGCGGGCGGCGAACCGCCGGGAGCGCGCGCCGTCTCCCAGGACGTCGTGCGCGCCTGCCCGGAGACCGCGGGCGTCGGATGGGCGACCCGGGCGGTCAGGTCGCGCTGCGTTCGCTCGCCTCCCGCAGGTCCCGCTCCACGGCCCGGTTGTGCGCGGTGTCCGGCTGCCCCACCGTCGTGCCGGGGCGGCCCGCGCGCAGCAGTTCACGCCAGTGCTCGCGGCTCCAGTCGGCCGGACTGGTGGTGCTGGTGAACTCCTCGACGAGGCCGAGGAAGCGCGCCGGGTCGCTGTGGAACGGAAAGTGGCCCGCGCCCTCGAAGATCTCCAGCCGGCTGCCGGGCATCGCCCGGTGCGCCCCGTACGCGTGCCGCACCGGCACCACGCTGTCCCGGTCGCCCCAGAGCAGCATCGTGGGCATGCCCTCGGTCAGATAGCAGCGGTCCAGCATGGTCACCGACTGGCCGCGCCAGTCGACCACGGCGCGCAGGGTGCGGATGAACGCGCTGCGGGAGGTCGCGTCGGGCAGGGCGTCCACGAGGTTCAGCAGTTCCGGCGCGTCCTGACCGAGGTCGGTGTCGAGGAGCTTCATCAGACGTAAGAACAGGCCCACTTGGAATCTCATGCCGGGCAGTCGCAGTGCGGACAGCAGGAGGTCGGCACCCGGCAGTGAGACGGCTCGCAGCACCGGGTTGACCTCGCCGCCGACGCCTCCGGCGCTGACCAGGATCAGCCGTTCCGTACGGTCGGGGAACTGGTACGCGAACTGCATCGCGACGCCTCCGCCGAGCGAGTGACCGACCAGGGTCGCGGACTCGATGTCGAGCGTGGTCAGCAGGTCGCGGACGCCGTTGGCGTACGCGGCCACCGAGTAGTCGGCGCGCGGCTTGTCGGAGGCCCCGTGGCCCAGCAGGTCGGGCGCGATCACGGTGTGGGTGCGGGCGAGGTCGGGGATCAGGTCCGCCCAGGTCGCCGAGGAGTCGCCGATGCCGTGGATGAGGACCAGCGCGGGGCCCTCGCCCGCCACGCGGTAGGCACGCCGGTAGCCGTGCACGACGCGATGCTGCAGGCGCAGTTCCGCGCCGCCCACCGAGCGCAGTCGCAGGTTGCGCCTCGGACGCCGAGGCGGTACGTCGGCCACGGGCTCACCTCCTGTTCCCGGGCCACCGAGCGGGCGGCCTCCGGCTCCTCCTCCCAGCCTAGGGCTCCTGTCCCACGAGGGATTTCCGTGAGGTTTCGCCTCCGCTAAGCGGGCGAACCCCCGCACATCGAAACGGCATTGTCAGTGGTGGACGGCAAGCTGGGGTCACGTAGTGCCACGCACCGCTCACGACCAGCCGACCCGGGGAGAGCCGTCCGATGCCGACCGCCGTACTGACCGACCACGAACGCGCCGCCGTGCAGGCCTATCTGCGTCTCCTCCAGACCGTACGGGCCGCCTTCGACGGTACGCCGGACACGCACCGGCCGCCTGTGGTGGCGCCGTCCGCGCTCGCGGAGGCGGAGCGGGCGCTGGCGGCGGCCGGACTCGCGGGCAACGAGGAGGAGTTCTTCCGGCTCCTGCACCGCTGGTGTCCGGAGCCCGGCGGGCGGCTGCCCTGAGGCCCCGCGCTCCGGGCGGAGCACCCGGGCGGGCGCCGCGGCACGACCCGGGCGGGGCTCGCGTGAGGACAGCCCGGTCACGGGACGGCGGACCCGGCCATGAGGAAGGCGGACCCGGCCGCAGAGTGGGCTGTCCCCGTCGCGGAAAGGACTCCCCGGCCGCGGGGAAGGACATCGCCTCGGCCACGGGAGAGGTTGCCCCAGGCCGCCGGCACCCCGGGGGGCCGGCCTCCTCGTCCTATACCGCGCCCGTTCCGCCGTGGGGCACCGTGACGGCCGTGGCCAGCAGGCCCTGCCGGACGGTCCAGCGTCCGTCGAAGGACTGGATCCGGCGCCCGCCGACCGGCGGTCCCGGTACCAGGAGAGCGGCCCGGAATCCGCCGGAGCGTTCGGGACCGCCGGTGACGGGACCCCGCGGAGAGTCCCTGGACACCGGGTCCCCGGGCGCGAAAGCCCCCGCTCCGGTGCCGTGCGGTGCCGGGCCGCCGTCCTCGAAGAGGTCGATGTCCGCCTCCAGGAAGTCCAGCCACCGCCCCATGAGGGGGAACCACGCCTTGTAGACCGACTCCTTGGCGCTGAAGAGCAGCCGGTCCCAGTGCACGGACTGGTCCCGCTCCGCCAGCCGGCGCAGGCGGTCGAGCTCGGTGGGCAACGCCACCGAGGCGATGACGTCCTCGGGCAGTTCCTGGTGCGGTTCGGCGTCGATACCGAGGGAGGCCAGGTCACCGGCGTGGGCGAGGGACGCGGCGCAGTAGCCCTCGCAGTGCGTCATGCTGCCGATCAGCCCCGCGGGCCAGACCGGCGCTCCGCTGTCCCCGCGCGGAATGGCGCGCGGGGCCACCCCGAGCTTCTCCATGGCCTGCCGGGCACAGCCGCGTACGGCGGCGAACTCACTGCGCCGTTTGTGTACGAACGTGACCGCGAGCGCCTCTTCCTCGGGATACAGCCGCGTGCCCTCGGCCGCGTCGTCACCGAGCGCCTCCACGCTCACGACCGAGTCCGGGAGCAGCTCCTCGATCACCGGTTCCGACCTCCATCGGCAGTATGCGGCGCAGTGTTCCCGGCGGCCCCGGGCGGGGGCGCCACTCACGGGGGTAGCCCACCGAGACCTCTTCGAAGCGGACGCCCTCGTGATGGGTGGTCCGCGGGATGTGAAGGTGACCGTAGACCATGACCTCGACGCGGAACCGGCGGTGCCAGTCCGCGGTCAGCCCGGTGCCGCACCACATCGCGAACTCGGGGTAGCGCAGGACGTCGGTCGGGTGGCGGTCCAGCGGATAGTGGTTGACCAGCACCGTGGGCAGGTCGTCGGGCAGCTCGGTGAGCCTGCGCTCCGTCTCGGCGACCCGGGCCCGGCACCATGCCTCGCGGCTCTGATACGGGTCGGGGTGCAGGGTGTACTCGTCGGTGCAGATCACCCCGGTCTTCTCCGCGTACGCCATGCCCTCGTCCTTGGTCGCGCACCCCGGCGGCAGGAACGAGTAGTCGTAGAGCAGGAAGAGGGGAGCCACGACGACAGGGCCGCCCGGCCCGTCCCAGACGGGGTACGGGTCCTCGGGCGTCGTGACGCCCAGCTCCCGGCAGAGGGCCACGAGGTGCTCGTAGCGCTCCACACCGCGCAGCGTCACGGTGTCCTTGGGATGGGTCCACAGCTCGTGGTTGCCCGGCACCCAGACGACCTTGCGGAAGCGTCCGGCGAGTGTCTCGAGGGCCCAGCGGATGTCGGCCACGGTCTCCGAGACGTCACCGGCCACCAGGAGCCAGTCGTCGTCCGTCGAGGGGCGCATCTCCTCGACCAGGGCGCGGTTCTCCGGATACCCGATGTGCAGGTCGCTGATGGCCAGCAGGTTTCCGTGTCCGCCGGCCGTCGACCGCACCCTCGCCACCTCCGAGAAAAGGACTGGAAACACAAGAACACATTCACCCTCGCGGGACAAGAACGGACCGCGCGCGGCGAGGTCCTGTCGCGGCCCGGGGGGCCCGGTGCCGCGTCCCGGGAATTCCGTAACAGGCCCGTAGCACCACTGCGGTCCCGCTCCCCTTATGATCGCCCCAACACGGCCGCCATGAACCTACCTTGGCGTACGGCGGCTTGGTGTTCCTCCCTCCCCCTTGGCCGGGCACGGCCCGCTCCGCCGTGCCCGGGAACCGTGAAAGGCGGCCTGCATGGTCTCTCGCGTACGCGTCTGGCTCAACCGCACGTACGCGGAGAACGTGTTCTTCATGGACCAGCTGCGAAGTAATCCGCAGCGCCGCGCGGTCGAGATCCATGCCACGCACGGTGATCCCGACTCCCCCGTGCTGGCGGCCGCCGACACCGCCGCCATGGAGCCGGACGGTCTCTCCCCCGCCGCCTATGTCGAGTACGCGCTCGACCAGTGCGCGCGGCACTCCATCGACGTGTTCGTGCCGGTCCTGCACCAGCCGGCGATCGTGGCGCACCGCGCGGAGTTCGCCGCGCTGGGCACGGCTCTGCTGGCGCCGACCGTCGAGGCCGTGGCCGTCTTCCAGGACAAGGCCACCGCGTACCGGGCGGTGGAGGCCGTGGGCGTGCCGGTGCCTCCGTGGTGGCGGGTGCGTACCCCGGAGGAACTGGTGGCGGCGGTCGAGGTGCTGGAGGCCGACGGCCACCGCGCCTGTTTCAAGCCCGCGGCGGGCGCGGGCGGGGTGGGCTTCCGCGTCCTGACACGGACCCCCTTCACGATGATGCATCTCAACGGGTTCCCGAGCCCGTACGTGCCGCTCGACCTGGTGGTGGAGGCGATGCGGCAGTCCGAGGAGCCCGTCGACTGGCTGGTCATGCCGCGCCTGGCGGAGCCGGAGGTGTCCGTGGACTGCCTGACCGGTCCGGACGGCCGGGTCCGGATGGCGGTGGGGCGCACCAAGAACGGGCGACGCCGGGGTTTCACGCTCCACCCTTCGTGGATCGAGCCCGCGCGGCTGCTCGCGGAGGCGTTCGGGCTGCACTATCTGACGAACATCCAGTTCCGTATGTTCGGCGACGAGCCGGTTCTGATGGACGTCAACACCCGTCCGGCGGGCGGTCTGCACCAGCTCGCCCAGTGCGGCGTCAACGCCCCTTGGGCAGCTGTGCAGTTGGCACTCGGTGAGGAGACGGGCGAACTGGTGCCGGCGGCGCTCGCGCCGGACTACACCGTGGTGGCGGGGCCGCGTCCGGTGCGCCCGGTGACGGTGCCGCAGCAGCGCACCGAGTCCCACACTCCCGCCCCTGCCGCCGCTCCCGCCCCCACGCTCCCGGCCGTCCCGGCCCCGGCGGCGGAGGTCGCCACGGCACCGGTCACGGCGTCCGCCGCCGCGTCCGCGTCCACGGGTGCGAGCAGCGCCGCCGTGGCTCCCGCCTGACCGACGCCGCGCCCGTCGTCGCGGGCCGCCCCGCCCCACCGACTTCGCCCTCTCCTTCACCGTCTCCCCCTCCGGCGCCCTCTCCGTTCCCCTCGTTCTCCCCGGCCCGCTTCTCCACTCCCCTCGTGTCCCCTGTCGGCCCACCGGTCCGGACCAGTTCTCGCACAGCGTCTTGACAGCGCGATTGGTCCATACCAACTTGGTTGCGCACCTCTCAGCACTCCCGAACACCCCCATTTATTCAGGGAGATCGCGTGCGCATCACCGACCTCGGACGTTCCAGACGTCGCTTCTTCGCTCTGCTCGGCACCGCCGCCCTGGCCCTGGCCGGGGCGGTCGCCCTCCCCACCACGGCCCAGGCGGCCAACATCCTGTCCAATCCCGGCCTCGAGTCGGGCACTCTCTCCCCCTGGTCCTGTACGGGGAACCTCGGCTCGGTCGTCTCCAGTCCCGTGCACGGGGGCTCCAAGGCCCTCGCGGGCGCGGTGAGTTCGAGTGACAACGCTCAGTGCGGCCAGACCGTCTCGGTGCAGCCGAACACCACGTACAGCCTCTCGGGCTGGGTGCGCGGCAACTATGTCTACCTCGGCGTGGACGGCGGTGCCTCGACCTGGACCACCTCCCCGTCGGCGTACAGCCGGCTCTCCGTGTCCTTCACCACCGGCGCCTCGCAGACCAGCGCCAAGATCTATGTCCACGGCTGGTACGCGCAGGGCACCTACTACGCCGACGACATCAGCCTGGACGGTCCGGGCGGCGGGGGCGGCTCCGACACCCAGGCGCCGACCACGCCGACGAACCTGACCTCCACCGGCAAGACCTCGTCGAGCGTGTCGCTGTCGTGGGGCGCCTCGAGCGACAACGTCGGCGTCAGCGCGTACGACGTCTACAGCGGCTCGAACCAGGTGCTCAGCGTCTCCGGCACCAGCGCCACGGTCAGCGGGCTGTCGCCGAGCACGGCGTACACCTTCACGGTCAAGGCTCGGGACGCGGCCGGGAACACCTCCGCGGCCTCGAACTCGGTGAGCGTGACGACGAGCGCGGGCGGTGGCGGCCCCACCGGCTTCAAGCAGGCCGCGCCCTACCTCTACCTCGGCTGGGGCGACCCGCCGAGCGCGACCTCGGTGATGAGCTCGACCGGGGTCAAGTGGTTCACGATGGCGTTCATGCTCGACTCGGGCGGCTGCAACCCCGCCTGGGACAGCAGCCGGCCGCTGACCGGCGGCACCGACCAGACCGTCATCAACCAGATCCGCTCCGCGGGCGGTGACGTCGTCCCGTCGTTCGGCGGCTGGCAGGGCAGCAAGCTCGGCGCCAACTGCTCCTCCGCCGGTGCGCTGGCGGGCGCGCTGCAGAAGGTGATCGACGCCTATGGCCTCAAGGCGATCGACATGGACGTCGAGAACACCGACGAGTTCGAGAACGAGGCCGTCCAGGCGAAGATCCTGACCGCGCTGAAGACCGTGAAGGCCAACAACCCCGGCCTGCGCACGATCGTCACCTTCGGCACCTCGACGACCGGTCCGACGTACTACGGCAACCGGCTCATCGAGCAGGCGCAGTCCCTCAACGCGGGCATCGACGTCTTCACCATCATGCCGTTCGACTTCGGCGGCGGCTCCGACATGTACAACAACACCGTCAACGCCACCGAGGGGCTGAAGGCCAAGCTGAAGTCGACCTTCGGCTGGGACGACGCCACCGCGTACTCCCACATCGGCATCTCCGGCATGAACGGCCTGTCCGACCAGCAGGAGAACACGACGCCTGCCATCTGGACCTCGATCCGTGACTGGGCCAACACCCACCACATCGCCCGGCTCGCCTACTGGGCGGTCAACCGTGACCGGCCCTGCCCCGGGGGCGGCGTGGTGAGCAACTGCTCGGGCATCAGCCAGAACACCTGGCAGTTCACCTCCATCACCGCCGGGTTCACCGGCTGACACCTCCTCCACGGGGGTACCCGGCCGTCACCCGGCCGGGTACCCCCACCCGCGCTCACCCGAGGTACGCCAGACCGGGGTGGACCGAGGTGTATCCGTCGACCAGTCGCCGGGCCACGTTCACCGAGTCCACCAGCGGGTGGAGGGCGAAGGCCTTGACGGCGGTCGTGCGCGAGCCGGACTCCGCCGCGGACAGCACCTCACGCTCCACCGCCTTGACCGAGCACACCAGTCCGGTGGCGTGGCCCGGCAGGGGGGCGACCGAGACGGGGTGCGCGCCGTTGGCGTCGACGAGGCAGGGCACCTCGACGACCGCGTCCGCGTCCAGCACCGCGAGGGTGCCGCGGTTGCGGACGTTGAGGATCAGGGTGGTGCGCTCGTCGCGGGCGATGGCCCGCATCAGCGCGAGCGCCACCTTCTCGTAGCCGCCGGAGAGATCGTCGGCGGCGCGCTCGCCCGCGCCGGCCGCGTCCCGGTTCTCGGCCATGTAAGTGGCCTCGCGTTCGGCCCGGGTGCGGTCCCAGGCGGTGAGCGCGGCGGTGTCCGGGCGCTTCATCTCCTCGTAGAACCGCCCCTGCTGGTCGCGCAGGAACGCGCCGCGCGTCTTCTCCGCGCGCTGGTAGGCGCTGACGGCTTCCCGGTTGAAGTAGTAGTAGTGCAGGTACTCGTTCGGGACGGCGCCCAGGGAGCGCAGCCAGTCGACGCCGAAGAGTTTGCCCTCCTCGAAGGAGCCGAGCAGTTCGGGATCGGCGAGCAGCCGCGGCAGTTCGTCCCTGCCCCCGACGCGCAGCCCCCGTACCCAGCCGAGGTGGTTGAGCCCCACGTAGTCGATGAATGCCTCGCGGGGGTTCGCGCCCAGGACGGTGGCGATCCGGCGGCCGAGGCCGACGGGCGAGTCGCAGATGCCGATCACGCGGTCGCCGAGGTGGCGGGACATGGCCTCGGTGACCAGACCGGCCGGGTTGGTGAAGTTGATGACCCAGGCGTCGGGGGCGAGCCGGGCCACCCGCCGGGCGATGTCGACGGCGACCGGCACCGTGCGCAGGCCGTACGCGATGCCGCCGGCGCCGACCGTCTCCTGGCCGAGGACCCCCTCTTCGAGGGCGACCCGCTCGTCCGCCGCCCGGCCCTCCAGGCCGCCGACCCGGATCGCCGAGAAGACGAAGTCGGCGCCGCGCAGAGCGTCGTCGAGGTCGGTGGTGAAGGACACCTCGGGGGCGTCGGCGTCCCCCGCGGCCTGCTCGTTCAGCACACGGGCGACGGCCGTCAGCCGTTCCGCGTCCACGTCGTGCAGGACGACACGGGTGACGCGGCCCTCGGCGCGGTCCCCGAGGAGTGCCCCGTACACGAGCGGCACGCGGAATCCGCCGCCGCCCAGAATCGTCAGCCTCACGCCGTCTCCGCCTTTCCTGTCAGGACCACGTGCACGCCCGCTTCTTCCGACGAGGACCGTGTCCGTCACCGGTCCGGATCACGGCGCGCTCGACCGGTTCCTCGATCACGGTGGTGTCCATGACCTGTCCGCCCGCGCAGATCCCGCTGGTGCCGGGGAAGATCCGGTCGACGTGCGAACGATACTCGTCGCGTTCACGCACTTCGGTGATCAACCATGCCTGACTCCTGCAGGATTGTCGCGATGCGCGCACGGCCCTGATCGCCGCTCGCGGCACACCCCGGTCATCGCGAGCACTCGCACGTCGTCGACGACGGCGAGGGCACGCTCGGCGACCACCGGGAGGCCATCGACTCCACCCCGGGGCTTCAGTGCGGTTTCATCCGGGGGCCCTGGGACCACGGCATTCTTCGACGCGTGAACGACGGAGGACCGGCCGGCACGGCCCCCGCGCCGGCGGGCCGGGGGGCTCGACACCGCCCGCCCCGGCCTCGGCGCGGCCGCCCGCGGGCCCGACGTCCGCACCCTCGGCTCGTCCGGGTCCGCGCCCGGCGCCGACCGTGGACGCCGCACCGCTCCAACCTCACTCCCGGCCCACCTTCTTCCCGATGGAGCAGACGTGTGCACTTCGCATGACGCGACACCGACCGAGCACGCCGATGCCGGCAGACGCGGCTTCCTGCGGGCCACGGCTCTGCTCGGCGCCGCGACCGCGGCCGCCACCCTGCCGGCGGCCACCGCCCGCGCCGCGACCGCCTCGGCGGGGACGGGCCATCGGCCCGACCCGGACAGCCGGCGCTTCACCCTCGCCGTCATGCCCGACACCCAGTACCTCTTCGACGGGCCGCGCATCAACCCCGCGCCGGTCGAGGCCTCGTTGCGCTACCTGCTGGAGCACGGGAAGGACGAGAACATCGTCTTCCTCACGCACCTGGGCGACCTCACCGAGCACGGCGCGCAGGCCGAGTTCGACGCGGCGGGCAAGGCGTTCGAGCTGCTCGACCGGCACGGTGTGGGCTACAGCGTGCTCGCGGGCAACCACGACGTCGGGTCCTCCACCGACGACCAGCGCGGCTCCACCCCGTATCTGACGGCCTTCGGACCACGGCGTTTCCGCGCGAGCCACACGTTCGGCGGCGCGTCCCCGGACGGCTACAACACCTTCCACGTCTTCGAGGCGGGGGGCCGCGAGTGGCTCGTCCTCGCCCTGGACTGGCGGTTGTCGGCGCGGGGGTACGCGTGGGCGAAGGACGTCATCGCCCGGCACCCGAGGACCCCCGTCATCCTCACCACCCACGAACTCGTCGTCGAGGACGACACCCTCTCCTCGTACGGCGGGCAGCTCTGGGACGAACTGGTCCACGACCAGGACCAGATCTTCCTGACCCTGAACGGGCACTACTGGCCCGCCGCCCGCGCCACCCGCACGAACGCGGCCGGACACGACGTGCACCTGCATCTGACCAACTATCAGAACCGTTACTACGGCGGGGCGGCGATGATCCGTCTCTACCGCTTCGACCTCGACCGGAACACCATCGACGTCGAGACGATCTCGCCGTGGATCCTGGGCCGGGCCGCCGAGGGGCTCAACGAGCTGGAGCGGCAGGAGATCGAACTCAGCGGCGACGCCGACCGGTTCTCGGTCGCCGTCGACTTCGAGCAGCGGTTCGCGGGCTTCGCACCGGTGCCGTCGCGCCCGTCCCGGCCCGCCGCGCGGATGCTCGTCCGGGGTACGGTCGCGTACTGGCGCTTCGACGGACGCACGGACGGCACGGCGGTCGAGGGGACCGTCCGTGACCTGTCCGGGCACGGCAACGACCTGTCCGTGGTCCCGGTCGGCGGCGGCGCGCTCACCTGGTCGTCCGCGCACCACCCCGACCAGCCGGGACACGGCAGCCTCGCCTTCCAGGGCGGCAGGCCACCACTGGCCGGCGCCTATCTGCGCACGGTCGACGGCGCTCCCCTCAACTCCGCCGTCCTCGAACGCGGTTACACCATCGAGGCCTTCTACCGGCTCCCCGCCGACTGGGACGCCTCCCACCACGCGTGGGCCGCGCTGGTCAGCCGCACCGGGACGGGCGGCGACGCGGGCAAGACCGCCGACGACCCCGACGAGCCCCTCGCCACGCTCTCGCTGTCCGACGGGCCGGGTCCGCAGTGGGCGGCGCGGCCGCTCGACCAGCAGGGCATCGTCACCAACTGGGGCGACGAGACGGCACGCGAGCGGTGGTGGCACGTCGCCGTCGTCAACGACGGCCGGCACACCACGATGTACGTCGAGGGCTGCCCGGTGGCGCGCAATCCGCACACCTCCGCCGTCGGACTCGCCTCGCTCGGGCTGCCCTGGCTGCTCGGCGGCTACGAGTACGCCGGGAAGATCGACCAGATCCTGCACGGCCTGCTCGGCGACGTACGCATCGTCGAACGCGCCCTTCCCGTCACGTCGTTCATGAACCACTGACCGAGGGAGCCACCCGGCCATGACCGAACAGCGCCCGCCTGCCTGGGCCGACCCGTCCGTTTCCCCCGCCCGCCTCGACCCGCAAGGTGTCTCCAGACGCCGACTCCTGTGCCGGGCGGGTCTGTTCGGCGCCGCGTTGGCGGCAGGGCCGCTGGCCGCCCCGGCCGCCGCCCGGGGCCGGGACCTCGGCGGCGACGACCCGTGCCTCGCCTACCTCGTCGGCGACCACCACGTCCACTCCGTGTACAGCCACGACGCGAAGTACACGTTCTCCCAGCTCGCCCGCGCAGGGGCCCGGTACGGCCTGGACTGGATGGTCTTCAACGAGCACGCCAACTTCGGGCACGCCGCCTTCGGCGCGCAGTCGCAGCACCAGGAGATCCTCCGGGCCCGCGCCGAGAACCCGCGCCAGCTGATCTTCCAGGGGCTGGAGTGGTACATCCCGGCCGCCGAGCACGCCACCGTCTTCGCGGCGCCGGGGCCGCACGAGACGGACCTGCTCACCCGCTTCGAACTCGCCTACGACGGCAAGCTGCTGGGCTACACCGAAGGCGCCGCCTCCCATCCGGACACGGCGCGCAACGAGGCACACGCGGTCGAGGCCATCCGGTGGCTCGCCGAGCAGCGCCGCACCGGATACGTCGACGACGTACTCGTCCTGGCCAACCACCCGCTGCGCCTGGGCATCGACTCCCCGCACGAGATGCGCGGCTGGCGGGACGCGGCACCCGAGGTCATGATCGGTATGGAGGGCGCGCCGGGCGCCCAGGGCGGCGGCATCCCGGGCTGGGTCGGCTCGGGGCAGCAGCGCGGCGAGTACACCAACAAGCCGTCCGGGAGCTCCTGGCCGGGTTACGCCGAGGACGCCTACGTCCTGTACGGCGGTTTCGACTGGATGACCGCGACCGTGGGCGGCATGTGGGACGCGATGCTCGCCGAGGGCAGGCTCTTCACGATCACCACCAACTCCGACGTGCACCGCGTCGTCTTCGACACCTGGAGGAACGGCGACTGGGCACCCGGGCGGAACTTCGACAACACCGGGCGCCTCCCGGACCCCGTCGACACCCATACCCCGCAGCCGGGCGGCGACTTCTGGCCCGGCCAGTTCAGCCGCACCCACGTGGGCGTGACCCGCTACGACCACCGCGCCGTGATGGCCGGACTGCGCGCGGGCCGGGTCTGGCTCGACCACGGCCATCTCCTGGACGGCCTCGACGTCCGGCTGAAGCGGGACCGCGATCACGGACACGGCGTGACGACGGGCGGCCGGCTGCGCGCCCGCGCGGGCGAGAAGCTCACCCTGGCGGTCACCGTGACCACCGCCTCGCGCCCCAACCCCCACGACATCCTGCCGAAGTTGGCCCACGTCGACGTCATCCGCGGCGCGGTGCGCGGCCCGGCGGCCGACCGCGACGACTGGCGGGCGCCGGACACCGGAGTGGTACGGACGCTGGACGTGGACGGCCGCAAGGGGACCTACACCCTGCGCGTTCCGCTGGTCGCCGGTGACGAGTCCTTCTACGTCCGGCTGCGCGGCAGCGACGGCAACCGCCACGGCGTGGGCTACCTCGGCGCCTCGGTCGACCCGCACGGCCCGATACCGCACGTGCCCGGAGACGGTGATCCCTGGGTCGACACCTGGTTCTACACGAACCCCGTCTTCGTCGATGTGGTGGGCGGGCGCTGAGGCCCCGCGTCCGCCACGTGATCCGGACGGCGGGCCCCGGGAGTACGGCAGGCCCCAGGAGCTTTGTGGCCACGCTCGTGGTGGGCGACGACCAGTGGGGGCTGCGGGGGTGAACCGCCGGGGTGGGCAGGCGCGGCACGGACGGGGGCAACCATTACGTGCGCCCGTCATTGTTGCCGACCCGCCGGCGCGGCATGCTGTGCGCAGTACGGACGATCCGCCCCCGCCCGGGGCCCGGCCCAGGGAGCCCGCCATCACAGGCCGTAGCGTGCCACCGAGGATGCGGGTCCCCGTGTGACCGGTGATCCGCTCCCGCCCGCCGGCCCAGGCCGAGCGGACCACCCCGCTCGCTCCCCGGCGACGGATCGCGGAACCCGGACCGGGCGCACGAGCCCGCTCTCGGCGCCCGACCGGCTGCTCGCCGTGCTCGCCGCCTTCGACCACGAGCACCCGGCGCTGTGCCTCACGGACATCAGCCGGCGGGCCGGGCTCACCCTCACCACCGCGCACCGGCTGGTGGGCGCGCTCAGTGCGTGGGGCGCGCTGGAACGGGACGAGGACGGCGCCTACCACGTGGGGCTGCGCCTGTGGGAGATCGCGACCCTGGCTCCCCGCGGCCTCGCGCTGCGGCAGGCCGCGCTGCCGTACCTGGAGGACCTGTACGAGGCCACGCACGAGAACGTGCAGATGGCGGTCCGAGACGGCCCTGAGGTCGTGTACATCGAGTGGCTCTCCGGACGCTCCGCGGTGGGCGTCCGCATCCAGGTCGGCGCCCGCTGGCCGCTGCACGCGACGGGCGTCGGCCTCGCGCTGCTCGCGCACGGCGATCCGGGGTTCCAGGAGGCTTACTGCCGTGGTCCGTTGACCGCGTTCACCCCGCACACGATCACCGACGGGGCACGGTTGCGCCGTGAGCTCGCCGAGGTGCGCCGTACCGGCGTGGCGGTGAGCAGCCGTCAGGTCACCGACGACGCCGTGTCCGTCGCCGCTCCGGTGCGCGGGACGGGCGGGGCGGTGGTCGCGGCGGTGTCGGTCGTGGTCCCCTGGCACGACCGGCAGATACCGGCCCTGGTTCCGGCGGTCCGGCTGGCGGCGCGCGGGATCTCGCGGGCGCTGGGATGGCAGCCCCGGCCGGAGCCGCCGGCCCGCACGGGGACGGGGTCGGCCGGCCCGGCGCGGGCCGAGTTCGGGCCCGCGGGACGGCCGTACGGGGCTGCCCCGGGCCCGGAGTCGAAGACCGGCGCCTGATCACCCCCGCACCCGTGAGAACCCCGCCGTACGCGGCCGGGACGCGGGGGCGCTCGCCAGAGGGACCCGGAGGGAGTCCTCGGCCGTCGGGCTCGGTGAGGTGGCGGCCGTGACCAACCCGGGCGGACGGACCGTCGATGCGTCCAACGGCCTCAGCCACCTCAGCGACCTCGACGGCTGAAAACCGTCCCGGTCGGGCCCGAAGGCGGGGAGGGCCTTCTGAACGATGTCCCGTAATCCCCCCTTCATGGCGTGAACTCCCTTGTGGCACAAGGAGTTTCTCGGTTTTACCTCTTGACGGTGCGAGTGGCGGGGAGCACATTGGCCGACGCACTCTGAGAGCGCTCTCAGAGTGCGTCGGCAGCACCCGCGCACCCCCACCCCGTACCTGAGAGGCACCCATGCGTGAACCCTCCGGCACCCTCGCAAGACGCGGCCCCCTGCGGCGCAGCCTGGTGGCCGTCCTCGGCACCCTGAGCCTGGTGGCGGCCGCCGCCGCGGCCGCCACCCTCCCCGCGAACGCGTCCGCGCCCACTCCCCCCTCCGGCTGGTCCCAGGTCTTCGTCGACGACTTCAACGGAGCGGCCGGAACCGGCGTCAACACTTCCAACTGGCAGTACGACACCGGGACCAGCTATCCCGGCGGCGCCGCCAACTGGGGCACCGGCGAGGTCGAGACGATGACCTCCAGCACCAGCAACGTCGCCCTGGACGGCAACGGCAACCTGCTGATCACCCCGCGCCGCGACGCCGCGGGCAACTGGACCTCGGGCCGCATCGAGACCACCCGCACCGACTTCCAGCCGCCGGCCGGCGGCAAACTGCGCGTCGAGTCGCGGCTCCAGATGCCGAACGTGACCGGCGCCGCCGCCAAGGGATACTGGCCCGCCTTCTGGGCGCTGGGCGCGCCCTATCGCGGCAACTACCAGAACTGGCCGAGCGTCGGCGAGCTGGACATCATGGAGAACGTCCAGGGCCTCAACACCGAGTGGGCCACTATGCACTGCGGCACCAATCCGGGCGGCCCGTGCAACGAGACGAGCGGCATCGGCGGCAACACCCCCTGCGCGGGCACGACCTGCCAGGCCGGTTTCCACACGTACGCGATGGAGTGGGACAGGTCGACGAGCCCCGAGGAGATCCGTTTCTACCTCGACGGTGTCAACTTCCACACGGTGAAGGCGAACCAGGTGGACGCGGCGACCTGGGCCAACGCCACCAACCACGGCTACTTCGTCATCCTGAACGTGGCGATGGGCGGCGGCTTCCCGGGCGCGTTCGGCGGCGGTCCCGACGGCGGCACGGTGCCGGGTCACCCGCTGGTGGTGGACTACGTCCAGGTGCTGCAGGCCGGTGGGAGCGGTACCACGCCGCCCCCGACCGGCAACCGCGACGCCTACAGCGCCATCCAGGCCGAGTCGTACGACAGCCAGTCCGGCACCATCGCGGAGACCACCACGGACACCGGCGGCGGCCAGGACATCGGCTCGGTGGCGAACGGCGACTGGGCGCTCTACAAGGGCGTCAACTTCGGCTCCTCGGCGGCCAGGCAGTTCTACGCCCGGGTCGCGAGCGGTGCGGCGAGCGGCGTCAGCGGCCTGGTCGAGGTGCGCCTCGACAGCCGCACGAGCACGCCCGTCGGCAGCTTCGCGGTGGGTGACACCGGTGGCTGGCAGAGCTGGCGGACGGTCCCGGCCAACATCACCGGCGTCACCGGCACCCACGACGTCTACCTGACCTTCACCAGCGGCCAGCCCGCCGACTTCGTGAACGTCAACTGGTTCGACTTCGGCCACTGACAGCGGAGACGATCCGCGCACGGTGAACCGGTGCCGAGGGGGCGGGCCGCACGGCCCGCCCCCTCGGTCGGCTCAGCTCAGCTCCGCCCGGAACACCACCGGGGTCGTCCCCGTGTGCTGGTGGAAGAACTTCGAGAAGTTCGCGGAGTCCGGGAAGCCCACGGCGACGCCGATGCGGCCGATGGGCATCCCGGTGTGCGCCAGCAGTCGCTTGGCCTCCAGGATCACCCGCTTGTCGATGAAGCCCTTCGGCGTCTGTCCGGTGGCGGTGCGCACCGCGCGCACCAGGGTGCGGCGGGAGTAGCCGAGGGCGTCGGCGTACGCGCTGACGCTGTGGTTGGTGGCGAAGCCCTTCTCGACCGCGTCCCGGAAGCGGGTGAAGGTGGTGTCGGTGCGTTCGCGGTCGGCCTCGGCGGAGCTGGCCGCGAGGTGGGAGAGGCGGAGCAGGAACGCGGTGAGGGAGTGCCGCAGCACCGCGGTGTGCAGGCTGAGCGGCAGCGTGGTCGTGTCGACGTACTCGCGCTCCAGCTGGGCCAGCGCGTGCTCCAGGGCGGCGAGCCGCTCGGGGTCGGGGCGCAGCATGGGGGGCAGGTCGTAGCGGTAGAGGCCGGTCGCCTCGACGGTCGCCCTCGGCAGGAAGCCGGGCTGCATGGTCAGGACGGTGCCGCGATAGCGGTCGGTACGGGAGAAGCGGTGCACCTGGCCGGGGCGGATCCACAGGATGTCGCCCGCGGCGACCTCGTACTCGGCGAAGTCGATCATGTGTCGGACCGGGCCCTCGTGGAACAGCATCACGACGTGGAAGTCGATGCGGTGCACGCGCTCCAGGGGCGCGTCCACGTGCCAGGTGTGGCCCGTCCCCATCCCGCCGATCTGCATGCCGACGCCGGAGAGGCTCAGGTCGGTGGGGAAGGGGAAGGTCCTGATCCCGTCCTGGGCCTCTTCGCTCCCGGCACCGCCTTGGGTGGTTCTGTCCGCCATGTCCTTCTCGCGTCGTCTCGGTGCGGCACTGCGTGTCCCACTTTCACCGAAGGCTGACACAGGGGCACCTTTCCCGGCAAAAGTCAGACTTTTAAGTTTGAACGCGTCCGAGCAGTTGAGACGCTTCCCACGAGGACTTCTTGAAGATGAGCACGCAGCAGAGCACCCAGACACCGGACCGTTCCCCGGACGGTCTCGAGTGGACCGAACTCGACCGGCGTGCCGTCGACACCGCTCGTCTTCTGGCGGCGGACGCCGTGCAGCAGGTCGGTAACGGCCACCCCGGCACCGCGATGAGCCTGGCCCCGGCCGCGTACACGATCTTTCAGAAGGTGATGAGGCACGACCCCGCCGACCCGGAGTGGACCGGCCGCGACCGCTTCGTCCTCTCTCCGGGCCACACCTCGCTGACCCTTTACACCCAGCTCTTCCTGTCCGGTTACGAACTGGAACTGGACGACCTCAAGGCGTTCCGGACCCACGGCTCGAAGACGCCGGGCCACCCGGAGTACGGGCACACCGCGGGGGTCGAGACGACGACCGGTCCGCTCGGCCAGGGTGTCGCCAACGCCGTGGGCATGGCGATGGCCGCCCGCTACGAGCGCGGTCTGTTCGACCCCGAGACCCCTCAGGGCGAGTCCCCCTTCGACCACACCATCTGGGCGATCGTCTCGGACGGCGACCTGGAGGAGGGCATCTCCGCCGAGGCATCCTCGCTCGCGGGCCACCAGAAGCTCGGCAACCTCGTCTTCCTCTACGACGACAACCACATCTCCATCGAGGGCGACACCGCGACGGCCTTCTCCGAGGACGTCCTGGGCCGCTACGAGGCGTACGGCTGGCACGTGCAGCGGATCGAGCCCACCGCGGACGGCGACATCGACGTCCACGCGCTCCACACGGCGCTGCGGACGGCGCGGGCCGAGACCGGGCGTCCCTCGATCATCGCGATGCGCACGATCATCGCGTGGCCGGCCCCGAACGCGCGGAACACCGAGGCGTCCCACGGCTCCGCGCTCGGCGCCGACGAGATCGCCGCCACCAAGCGGCTGCTGGGCTTCGACCCCGAACGGTCCTTCCAGGTCGACGCCGATGTGCTGGCGCACACACGGGCCGCCCTCGACCGGGGTGCCGAGGCGCACGCCGTCTGGGACAAGCGGATCGCGGAGTGGCGCACCGCGCAGCCCGAGCGCGCGAAGCTCTTCGACCGCGTCGTCGCCGGCCAGCTCCCCGAGGGCTGGGAGGCCGCGCTGCCGGTGTTCGAGCCCGGTGCCTCCGTCGCGACCCGTGCCGCGTCCGGCGAGGTCCTGCAGGCGCTCGGTGGTGTGCTCCCCGAGCTGTGGGGCGGCTCGGCCGACCTGGCGGGCTCGAACAACACCACCATCGACAAGACCTCCTCCTTCCTGCCGGTGGGCAATCCGCTGCCGGAGGCCGACCCGTACGGCCGTACCGTCCACTTCGGTATCCGTGAGCACTCGATGGCCGCGGAGATGAACGGCATCGCGCTGCACGGCAACACCCGCATCTACGGCGGCACCTTCCTGGTCTTCTCCGACTACATGCGCAACGCCGTCCGGCTGTCCGCGCTGATGCAGCTCCCCGTCACCTACGTCTGGACCCACGACTCGATCGGGCTCGGCGAGGACGGCCCCACCCACCAGCCGGTCGAACACCTCGCCTCGCTGCGCGCGATCCCGGGTCTGAACATCGTGCGCCCGGCCGACGCCAACGAGACGACGGTCGCCTGGGCCGAGATCCTCCGTCGGCACGCCACGAACCCGGCCCCGCACGGTCTGGCGCTCACCCGTCAGGGCGTGCCCACCTACGAGGTCAACGCCGGGGCCGCGAAGGGCGGTTACGTGCTGCGTGAGGCGTCCACCGGGACGCCCGACGTGGTTCTGGTCGCCACCGGTTCCGAGGTGCACCTCGCGGTGGAGGCGCGCGAGCTGCTGGAGGCCGAGGGGGTCGGCACCCGGGTGGTGTCGATGCCGTCCGTCGAGTGGTTCGAGGAGCAGCCGGCCGAGTACCGGCGGAGCGTGCTTCCGCCGTCCGTGAAGGCCCGCGTGGCGGTCGAGGCGGGCATCGGCCTGACCTGGTACCGCTACGTCGGTGACCACGGACGCATTGTCTCGCTGGAGCACTTCGGTGCCTCCGCCGACGCCACGACCCTGTTCGCCGAGTTCGGTTTCACCGCCGAGAACATCGCCGCCGCCGCGCGGGAATCCCTCGCCGCCGCCCGCGGTTGATCCGATCGCACCAAGGAAGATGATCACTGTGACCGAAGCAGCCGCGACCGCGGTAACCCTGAAGCGCCTCTCCGACGAAGGCGTCTCCATCTGGCTGGACGACCTCTCACGGCGGCGCATCGCGTCCGGCAGTCTCGCCGAACTCGTCGAGACCAAGCACGTGGTGGGCGTCACCACCAACCCCTCCATCTTCCAGGCCGCCATCGGCTCGGGCGAGGGCTACGAGGAGCAGCTGGCCGAGCTCGCCGTGCGCGGTGTGACGGTCGACGAGGCCGTCCGGATGATGACCACGGCGGACGTCCGCGCCGCCGCCGACATCCTGCGCCCGGTGTACGACGCGACCGGCGGCCGGGACGGGCGGGTCTCGATCGAGGTCGACCCGCGCCTGGCCCACCACACCACCGCGACCGTCGCCGAGGCCAAGCAGCTGGCCTGGCTGGTGGACCGCCCGAACGTGATGATCAAGATCCCGGCGACCGAGGCCGGTCTCCCGGCGATCACCGAGGTCGTCGGCCTCGGTATCAGCGTCAACGTCACGCTGATCTTCTCGCTGGAGCGCTACCGCCAGGTCATGGACGCCTACCTGGCCGGGCTGGAGAAGGCCCGCGCCGCCGGCGTCGACCTCGCCGGCGTCCACTCCGTCGCCTCCTTCTTCGTCTCCCGCGTCGACAGTGAGATCGACAAGCGGCTGGCGAAGATCGGCACGGACGGGGCGCTGGCCCTCAAGGGCAGGGCGGCGCTGGCCAACGCGCGTCTCGCGTACGAGGCGTACGAGGACGTGTTCGGCGCGTCCCGCTGGACCGCCCTCGCCACGGCGGGCGCCAACAAGCAGCGCCCCCTGTGGGCCTCGACCGGCGTCAAGGACCCGGCGTACAAGGACACGCTGTACGTCGACGAGCTGGTCGCGCCGGGCACGGTCAACACCATGCCCGAGGCGACGCTCGACGCCACCGCCGACCACGGCGACATCCACGGCGACGCGGTGACCGGCGGCTACGCCCAGGCGCGCGCCGACCTCGCGGCCGTCGAGCGGCTCGGGATCTCGTACGACGAGGTCGTCAAGCAGCTGGAGGACGAGGGCGTCGCCAAGTTCGAGGCCGCGTGGGGCGATCTGCTCGACGCGGTGAAGGTCTCGCTGAGCGGAAAGGGAGTCGAGGGGGAATGACCCACAGTGAAGCACTTCCCGACGGTGCCCCGCAGGACGCGGCCGCCACGCCGGAGGGATCCGGTGACCAGGCCGTGGAACCGCGCGCTGTGAAGCCCGCGCCCGCCGCGCCGGGTGCCTCCTCCGAGGCCGGCCCGGACGACTGGGACAACCCGCTGCGCGACCCGCGCGACCGCCGTCTGCCGCGGATCGCGGGCCCCTCCGGTCTCGTCATCTTCGGTGTCACCGGTGACCTCTCCCGCAAGAAGCTGATGCCGGCCGTGTACGACCTCGCCAACCGGGGTCTGCTGCCGCCGGGTTTCTCGCTCCTCGGGTTCGCCCGGCGCGAGTGGGAGGACCAGGACTTCGCGCAGGTGGTGCACGACTCGGTGCGCGAGCACGCGCGGACGGAGTTCCGTGAGGAGGTCTGGCAGCAGCTCGCCGAGGGCATGCGGTTCATCCCGGGCGACTTCGACGACGACGCCGCGTTCAAGCAGCTGAGCGAGGCCGTGCAGGAGCTGGACGCCTCCCGGGGAACCAGCGGCAACTACGCCTTCTACCTCTCGGTACCGCCGAAGTTCTTCCCCAAGGTCGTCCAGCAGCTGAAGAAGCACGGGCTGGCGGACGCGCCGGAGGGTTCCTGGCGGCGCGCGATCATCGAGAAGCCGTTCGGTCACGACCTGGCCAGCGCGCGGGAGCTGAACGCGATCGTGCACGAGGTGTTCGACCCGGAGCAGGTGTTCCGTATCGACCACTACCTCGGTAAGGAGACCGTCCAGAACATCCTGGCGCTCCGCTTCGCCAATCAGATGTACGAGCCGATCTGGAACCGGTCGTACGTCGACCACGTGCAGATCACCATGGCCGAGGACATCGGTATCGGCGGCCGGGCCGGCTACTACGACGGCATCGGCTCGGCCCGTGACGTCATCCAGAACCATCTGCTCCAGCTGATGGCGCTGACCGCGATGGAGGAGCCCATCGCCTTCGACGTCGAGTCGCTGCTGACGGAGAAGCTGAAGGTCCTGAAGTCGGTCAGGCTCCCGGAGAACCTGGGCGAGCACACCGTGCGCGGGCAGTACGCGGCGGCCTGGCAGGGCGGCGAGCGGGTACGCGGCTATCTGCAGGAGGACGGCATCGACCCCGGGTCGACGACCGACACCTACGCGGCCGTCAAGGTGGAGATCGACAACCGCCGTTGGGCGGGCGTCCCGTTCTATCTGCGGACCGGCAAGCGTCTGGGCCGGCGGGTCACCGAGATCGCGGTGGTCTTCCAGCGGGCACCCCACTCCCCCTTCGACTCGACGGCCACCGAGGAGCTGGGCCAGAACGCGATCGTCATCCGCGTCCAGCCCGACGAGGGCATGACGGTCCGCTTCGGTTCGAAGGTGCCGGGTACCTCCATGGAGATCCGGGACGTCTCGATGGACTTCGCCTACGGCGAGTCGTTCACCGAGTCCAGCCCGGAGGCGTACGAACGGCTGATCCTGGATGTCCTGCTCGGCGACGCCAATCTCTTCCCCCGTCACCAGGAGGTGGAAGAGTCCTGGAAGATCCTCGACCCCATCGAGGAGCACTGGGAGACGCACGGCAAGCCCGCGCAGTACCCCTCGGGCAGCTGGGGTCCGAAGGAAGCCGACGAGATGCTCGCACGAGACGGACGGAGCTGGCGCAGGCCATGAAGATCGACCTGACCGACACCACGGCAAGCAAGATCAACAAGGCGCTCGTGCGGGGGCGCCGGGCCATCGGCACCCCCGCCGTGGGCATGGTCCTGACGATGGTCATCGTCACGGACGAGGAGAACGCCTACGACTCGATCAAGGCCGCCGAGGAGGCCTCGCGCGAACACCCCTCGCGCACCCTGGTCGTCATCAAGCGGCACGCCCGCACCCCGCGCGACCGCACCAACTCGCACCTCGACGCCGAGATCCGGGTGGGTGCCGACGCCGGCACGGGTGAGACGGTCGTGCTGCGGACCTACGGCGAGGTGTCCGACCACGCCGACTCCGTGGTGTTGCCACTGCTGCTGCCCGACGCGCCCGTCGTCGTCTGGTGGCCGGTGAACGCGCCCAGCGTGCCCGCCAAGGACCCGCTGGGCGCCCTCGCCCAGCGCCGCATCACCGACATGTACGCCGTGGAGGCCCCGCTCGCGGCCCTGGACGCCCGGGTCTCCTCCTACGCGCCGGGCGACACCGACCTGGCCTGGACGCGGCTGACCCCGTGGCGTTCGATGCTGGCCGCAGCCCTCGACCAGGCCCGGACGAAGGTGACCTCGGCCGCCGTCGAGAGCGAGGCCGACAACCCGAGCGCCGAGCTGCTCGCCCGCTGGCTGGGCGCCCGGCTCGACGTCACGGTCGAGCGGGTCGTCACCGCCGGCCCGGTGGTCACCGCCGTACGGCTCGGCACGGCGGCCGGGGAGATCGTCATCGACCGCCCCGAGGGCCCGCTGGCCACGCTGACCCTGCCCGGACAGCCGCCGCGCACCCTCGCCCTGAAGGTGCGCAGCACTTCCGAACTCATCGCCGAGGAACTGCGCCGCCTCGACGCGGACGAGATGTACGCCATCGCCCTGCGGGGCGAGGGCACCAAGGAGACCTCCCGTCATGCCTGACACCCCCAAGCTCACCCGGCGTCCCGAGTGGGTGGCCCTTGAGGACCACCGCGCGGACGGCATGCTCCACACGCACCTGCGTGACCTGTTCGCCACCGACCCCGCGCGCGCCGAGCGCTATGTCGTACAGGTCGGCGATCTGCGGATCGACTACTCCAAGCACCTGATCACGGACGAGACCCTCGCCCTGCTCCAGGAACTCGCCGTGGCGACGGATGTGTTCGGGCTGCGGGACGCGATGTTCCGTGGTGAGAAGATCAATGTGACCGAGGGGCGTGCGGTTCTGCACACG
This sequence comes from Streptomyces sp. NPDC057950, assembly GCF_042887295.1. Taxonomy (NCBI): domain Bacteria; kingdom Bacillati; phylum Actinomycetota; class Actinomycetes; order Kitasatosporales; family Streptomycetaceae; genus Streptomyces; species Streptomyces sp. NPDC057950. The sequence continues at coordinate 5 of NZ_JBHVPP010000039.1, read as the reverse complement.
GCGTT
>NZ_JBHVPP010000038.1:0-64339 GCF_042887295.1 Streptomyces sp. NPDC057950 | reverse complement strand
TGACCGCCCCGCCCCCCCCCCGTGGGGTGGGGCCGGCCGGAGACCCTCCGGCCGGCCCCACCTCTCGTGCGAGGGCGCGATGGCAGTCCGGTCGAGCAAGGTGGGCGTCGAGCCAGGGCGCCGGGGCCGGTCTCGGCAGTCAGTCAGGACGCCGCTTGACGTTCCGTCACGGCAGGCGGAGCGCGGTGACCCCGCTCCGGGGTGTGTCGGCCAGCGGCAGCCGGGCGGTGATGCGCTTGCCGACCGCTTCCCGTTCGACCTCGAGGTGCCAGGCCACGGCCTTGACGATCTCCAGACCGTGTTGGCCGATCCTGCCGGGGTCGGCGGTCCGGGCGCTGGGAACGGTGGGATCGCTGTCCCAGACGGCGACGTCCACGATGCCGTCGGCGATCCGAAGGTGCATCAGTGTCGGACCCGGCGCGTACTTGCGGGCGTTGGTGACCAGTTCGCTCACGACCAGCTGCGTCACATCCATGACACGGGCGGACACGGTCAGACCGTGCGCGGTACGCGCCTGCTCCAGAAAGGCCACGGCGAGATGGCGGGCGTAGGCGATGCTGCCGTCGTCGTCACCCAAGGCGTAACTCGCCTGTATCTGGGTGCCATGCCCCACACCGTGCTCATCGCCGGTCTGGGCTCCCATCCCGACTCCCTCGTTCCCCGTGTGTTACAGCCCTCGTGTACCCGTCACTCAATCACGTAATCACAACGTGCTCTTCGACACAGCCGTTCAGCTGCATCCGTCACGGGCGTTGGGGCACAATCTCCACGCGGTGGACCGGGCAGACCCTGAACGCGAACGAGGAGACAGTGACCAGCACCCAGGGAACGGACAGGCCGGACCGGCTGTCCGTCGAAGTACACACGGCGAACGGAATCCGTGTCGTGACGCTGGGCGGCGAGATCGACCACGACGTCACCGACGCCCTTCGCGGCATCGTGCTGCCGGCCGACGGCCAGGACCCGCCCCGTACCGTGCTGGACCTCAGCGCCGTGACCTTCATGGACTCCAGCGGAATCAACGTTCTCGTCTCCGCCCACCAGGCCGCCCAAGACGCCCACGGGTGGCTGCGCGTCGCCGGCGCCCAGGGCCCCGTCCTGCGCGTCATCCAGCTCGTCGGCCTCGACGCCGTCATCGCCTGCCGCCCCACCGTCGAACAGGCCCTGGACGACTGAGCGTCCGTCCGGCTCGCGTGTCGACAGCCGGGTTCTCGAGCATCGCCCCAGCGATGTTCCAGCGCCGCGCCGCGGACCGGGAGCGTTGTCGGGGCGCCGGGCGGAACGTCAACGGCGCAGCGACCTGATGGCTTCCTCGACCGTCGGGGAGAGGGTGAAGAGCTGGTCGAGTCCCACGATCTCGAACACGTGGGCGAGGTCCGCGCTGAGTCCGGCCAGGGCAAGGGGTGATCCGGCGGCCTGGGCCCGCTGGTAGGCCGTGACCAGGACGGTGAGGCCCGTGGAGTCGCAGTAGGTGAGCCCGCTCAGGTCGATCACCGTGCCGTCGGCCGTGAACGCGGCGTCGTCCACCGCCGCACGCAGTTCCGTGGCGGTGTGGTAGTCGAGTTCACCGGCCGCCGTGAGCACGGTGACACCGGAGGAATGTGCCTTCGATGCGGCGGTGAGGATGCGCTGGGTCACTGGAGCTCCTGGGCGGTCGGTTCGTTGCGGGGAGACGGGACGGAGAGTGCCAACAGTGCGGTGTCGTCGGTGACACCCGCGCCGAGGCCGCCGAGAAGTTCGTCGATGGCGGTCAGCAGCGCACCTGAGTCCCGGGGGCGAATCGCGGAGAGATGGGCGATCAGTCCCGCTTCGCCGAGCATCGCTCTCGTCTCGGTGCGCGCCTCGGTCAGGCCGTCCGTGTACAGCAGCAGCGTCTCGCCGGCGGCGAGTCGCAGGGTGGCCGTCACGAAGTGCGGGTCGGGAAGCAGGCCGATGAGCTGGCCCCCTTTGGTGGAGACGGGATGGACGGACCCGTCCGCGCGCAGGGCGAGGGCCGGAGGATGGCCTCCCCCTGCCAGCGTGACGGTGAAGGACCCGCCCGCCTCGGGCTGGAGGACTCCGAAGACGGCGGTGCAGTAACGGGGATCGTCGCCTTGGTACTCGCCCTTGAGGACGGTGTCGAGATTGGCCAGTACCGCGCGCGGATCGGGGTCGTATATGGCCGCGGCGCGCAGCGTGTAGCGGGCCAGCGATGTCAGGGCCGCGGCCTCGGCGCCCTTTCCGCAGACGTCCCCCAGGAAGAAACCCCAGCGTCCGTCACTGAGGGGGAAGAGGTCGTAGAAGTCTCCTCCGACCTCGTCCGCCGAGGCGTTGTGGTACGAGGCGGCGACACCGAGCCCGGGAACCTCCGGCAGGGCGGGCGGGAGCAGTGTGCGCTGGAGAGTGCGGGCCAGGCGTTCGGCGTCCTTGCGCATGCGACGCTCGGTGGCGACGGTCCCGCTCACCGAAAGCCGCAGTTCGAGTTCGTCCACCAGCAGGGTGGACAGGTCCTCGAGAGCGCTCATCTGCCTGTCGGTGGCCTTCCTCGGCCGGGTGTCCAGTACCTGGATGCTGCCCAGTCGCTCACCGTCCGCGGTGACCACGGGTGCGGCGACGCAGAACCGTATGCCCAGCTCCCGGTGGATCGGCCGGCCGATCACCGTACGGGCACCGGTGGACGTGTCGCCGGCCGTGCCGGAGTGGTCGGGCAGGAGCGCGCGGCCCCACGGCTCCGGGACGGAACCGGGACCGGCCACCAGGTCCGATCCGTGCGTCGACCGAAACCACGCACCGTCGGTGCCGGTGACCGCTACCGTTGCCACGGGCGCGTCGAAGAGGGCGGCGGCCAGCGAGGCGACTCGCCTGAGGATGCTGTCGACGGCGGCCGCGTCCAGGCCGCCATAGCGCCGTGTGACGTCCGGGCACCGGGCTTTGCCCCTCAGAGAGGTCATCGCTCGAGGAGAACGGGCGTCGTCCTGCACAGCCACCGCCGGCTCCTGTCCGTCCCCCACGCCTCTGGTGAGAGTGGCTGTCCTATCCTACGGATTGCGCCACCGCGCCACGGCCGTGGCGGCGACTTCCAGGAGACTCCGAGCAGGCGAACGGGGCGAGGTCGGCGCGGTCGTGAGGGTTCTTCGGACGCGCTACCGCGCATGACGGTGCCGGCAGACAGGAACGAGGGGATGTCGAGTGGGCACCGAGAAGCCCGAGCGTGAGACGCGAGCGACGGCGGGGACCGATGTCTTCGCCGCCGACAGCGAGGTCGGTCGTGATCTCGCCTCGGTGGACTGGAAGGCGACGCCGCTCGGACCACCGTCCGGCTGGCCGCAGAGCCTGCAGACGGCGGTGAGCATTCTCCTGTCGTCTCGCTTCCCCATGTGGATGGCGTGGGGCCCGGAACTGACGTTCTTCTGCAACGCCGCCTACCGGAGTGACACGCTGGGCGGGAAGTACCCGTGGGCCCTGGGGCGGTCGGCGCGCGAGGTGTGGGCGGAGATCTGGCCGGACATCGGCCCGCGGATCGACACGGTGATGACCACGAGCCGGGCGACCTGGGACGAGGCGCTGCTGCTGTTCGTGGAGCGCTCGGGCTTCCCCGAGGAGTCCTACCACACCTTCTCCTACAGCCCCCTGCACAATGACGACGGCCGCGTGGTCGGCATGCTGTGCGTGGTCAGCGAGGACACGGAGCGGGTCATCGGTGAGCGGCGGATGGCCACGCTGCGCGATCTCGGATCCGATCCCAGCGTGGTGCGTACGGAGCAGGAGATGCTGGCCTTCGCCGGCCGGCAGCTGGAGCACAATCCGCAGGATCTTCCCTTCACTCTGACGTACCTCTTCCAGGACGACGGCTCCGCCCGGCTGGCGGCCTCGACCGGAGTGGGCGCGGGAGATCCGGTGGCTCCGCGGACACTGTCCGCCGCCGACACTCAGCCGGTTTGGCCCGTCGCCGAGTTGCTCCAGGGCCAGTCGGTACTGATGGATCTGGACGGCGTCCCGTCCGCGTCGGTGCCTGCCGGAAGCTGGCAGGAGCCCCCGACGCAGGCCCTGGTGGTGCCGCTGTTGCAGCCCGGCAGCGCTCCGTACGGATTCCTCGTGGCGGCGCTGAACCGCTACCGGCCGCTGGACGGAGGTTACCGGGGCTTCGTCGAGCTGGCCGCGGGTCACATCGCGGCGGGCATCGCCGGCGCGCGCAGCTACCAGGCACAGCAGCGCCGCGCGGAGGTACTCACGGAACTGGACCGGGCCAAGACCACGTTCTTCTCCAACATCAGCCACGAGTTCCGCACCCCGCTCACCCTGATCATGGGCCCGGTGCAGGAACTGCGCGGCAGGCTGGCCGAGTCGGATCCGCAGGTGCGGGAGGAACTTGAGGTCATCCACCGCAACGCGCTGCGGCTCGGCAAGCTGGTCAACAGTCTGCTGGACTTCTCGCGCATCGAGGCCGGCCGGATGCAGGCCCAGTACGAGCCGGTGGATCTGGGCTCGTTCACGGCCGAGCTCTCCAGCGTCTTCCGCTCGGCCGTCGAGAAGGCCGGGCTGACCTTCACGGTCGACTGCCCGGGGCTCGAGAACCCGGTGTACGTCGACCGCGGGCTGTGGGAGAAGGTGATCCTCAACCTCCTGAGCAATGCGCTGAAGTTCACCTTCAGCGGTTCCATCGAGGTGGGGCTGCGCAGCGACGGCCGTACGGCGGTGGTGACCGTCACGGACACCGGGATCGGTGTCCCGGAGCACGAGATGCCGCGCCTGTTCGAACGTTTCCACCGCATCGAGAACGCCCGCTCCCGCTCCGACGAGGGCAGCGGCATCGGTCTCGCCCTGGTGCAGGAGCTCATCGCCCTGCACGGAGGCACGATCACCGCGTCCAGCGCCGAGGACGAGGGCACACGCTTCACCATTCGGCTGCCCTTCGGCACCGCGCACCTGCCGCCCGACAGCCTGGTCCCCGGCACGCGACGGGACGCGGTACCCGCCGCGGCCGCCCCCTTTGTGGAGGAGGCCCTGCGCTGGCTGCCCGGCGAGCGGGCGGACACGGTCCCCCGGGACGTCAAGGAGCCGTCTGTCGGCGCGTCCTCGTCCGGAGCGGTCGCGGCCGCCAGGGTCCTGGTCGCCGACGACAACGCCGACATGCGCGAGTACCTCACCAGGCTGCTGACCGGAGCCGGATACGAAGTGGCCACGGTCACCGACGGTGCGGAGGCTCTGGAGGCCGTGCGCGCGCAGCCGCCGGATCTCGTCGTCAGCGACGTGATGATGCCCCGCATGGACGGACTCGCCCTGGTCACGGCGCTGCGCGCCGAAGCGCGCACCGCCGCCGTCCCCGTCCTGCTGCTGTCCGCCCGCGCGGGCGAGGAAGCGTCCATCGAGGGACTGCAGGCAGGCGCCGACGACTATCTCGTCAAGCCCTTCGCCGCGGCCGAACTGCTGGCCCGGGTGCGCGGCAACCTGGACCTCTCGCGGCTGCGCAACCACCACGCCCGCTGGCGCACCGCGCTCGTCGACTCCCTGCAGGAGGCGTTCTTCGTCTGCGACGAGCACGGCGCGGTCATCGAGATCAACACCGCGTTCAGCGACATCCTCGGCTACGGGCCCGAGGGTCTGCCCTACGCACCCGTCCACCCCTGGTGGCCGGACGCCGAGACGGACGCGGACGCCCACCGGCAGGTCGCCGAGGCATTCTCCGGTCTGCTGGCCGAGGACCGGGGCAGCTACACCATCCCCGTCACGCACCGCGACGGACACCGGCTGTGGGCGAGTGCCTCCTTCAACCAGGCGCAGGACCCGGACACCGGACGCACCGTCACCGTGGGGACCTTCCGGGACGTCACCGCGGAGCACTACGCGATCCAGCGGGAGACCGCTCTGGCCGCTCTCAGCTTGCGCCTTTCCCAGGCAACCAGCCTTCCCCAGACGCTGTCGGGAGCCCTGGAGGAGTTCGAGGCCCTCTGGCGCGCCGAGCGCGTCGTCGGCGTCGTGTTCTCCGCGGATCAGGGACCGCGACTGACCGGCTCGGACACACCCTTGACCTGGAACACGCTGGACGAGTCCCGGCGGGCGGCGCTGACCGCGCTGCGCGACGGCCCGACGCTGACTCCGCTCGCGAACGCCACGGGTGCCGGGATCACCCTGGAACACCCTGACGGGCCCCTGGTCATCTGGCTCGATCTGCGTCAGCACCGGCCGTTCACGGACCAGGACCAACTCCTGCTGTCACTGCTCGGCGGGCACCTCTCCCAGAGCCTCGCCCGCGCCCACCAGATCGATCAGCAGCGGGAAACCGCCCTGGCTCTGCAAAGGGCCATCCTCGGCCCGTCCAAGCTGCCCGAGGGCTTCGCCGTTCGCTACGAGCCCGCCGCGCGCCCCCTGGAGGTCGGAGGCGACTGGTACGACACCATCGCCCTGCCCAACGGCCGGATCGGAATCGTGGTCGGCGACTGTGTGGGCCGTGGCCTGGAAGCCGCCACCGTGATGGGCCAACTGCGCAGCGCCTGCCGGGCGCTGCTGCTCCAGGACTCGGATCCCGGCCGGACGCTGATGGCTCTGGACCACTTCGCGGCCGGCGTACAGGGCGCACTGTGCACCACCGTCTTCTGCGGAGTGCTGGACCCGGAGACCGGTCACCTCACCTACTCGAGTGCCGGGCATCCCCCCGGCATCCTGGCCCACCCCGACGGCACCACCCAGCTCCTCGACGGTGGCCGGTACGCTCCGCTCGCCGTACGCCCCGGCGCCCAGCGGCCGCAGGCCGAATGCACCGTGCCCGCCCGCGCCACCCTGCTGCTGTACACCGACGGCCTCGTCGAACGCCGCCGGCGCCCGCTCACCACCGGCATCGACCAGGCGGGAGAGGCCGTCCAGGACGGGCGGGAGACCGCGGTCGACGAGCTGGCCACGGAGGTCATGACACGCCTCGCACCGGCCAACGGCTACGACGACGACGTGGCTCTCCTGCTCTACCGTCACCCCGCTCCCCTGGAGCTGACGTTCCCGGCCGAGTCGGAGCAACTCGCCCCGGTGCGCAAGGCCTTGCGCACCTGGCTGGCCAAGTGTGACCTCCCGCCCCACACCGCGCAGAGAGTGCTGGTCGCCGCGGGGGAAGCCTGTGCCAACGCCATTGAGCACGGCCACCGTCATGCCCCGGGACAGACCGTACGGTTGCGCGCCGAAGCCCTCGTGGGCAACCTGCGGCTGACCGTCGCCGACACCGGACGCTGGAAGACCCCGCAGCCCGAAGCCAACGCGCACCGCGGCCGTGGAGTGGCCCTGATGCGAGCGATGATGCAGCAGGTCACCATCACCCCTGGCCCAGTCGGCACCACCGTCGACATGCACACGAGGATCTCCTGATGATCACACCCCTCACCCTCACCCCAGGGCACCGGCCGGACGGAACCGCGTTCCTCAAAGCCACCGGTGAGATCGACATGAGCAACACCGACGCGCTCGCCTCCGCGCTGGAGAACCTGCCGGGGCGCGTCGTCATCGACCTCACCGGGATCGACTATCTCGACAGTGCCGGACTGAGCGTCCTGTTCGCCCACGCGGACCGCATCGAACTCATCACCGCTCCGCTGCTCACGCCCGTCCTGACGTTCTCGGGACTCGCCGACCTGACCACCGTCCAGGAGGAGACGTGACCCTCCCTGGGCAGCGTGGACGGCCCGCGACGCACCGGGGTGCGTGGAGGCGTGGGACGCGGTCTGCGGGTCACGACCGCTTCGTCCCGAGGCGCAGGTCGACCTCCTTCTCCTGGTCTCCGGACGCCGTGCCCTCCTGGTGTACGGCGAACGCGGCTCTCAGGGCTTCACCGACCTGGTCCACGGCGACGTAGCCGCCCTGCAGCGTGGCGGTGAGCGAGCCCTCCAGGGGGGTCGGCCCGGTGGGTATGCGCTCCTGCGTCGGCACGAACTCGGCGGTCCATACGGCGGGGTGGTCCCCGGGCTGCTCCTGGGGCACGGCGTCCGAGGGCCGGTCGATGGGAAACGCCGTCCGCAGGACGTCGAACACGGTGGCCGCGTCCTCCGCGGACGCTCCGGTGAGGGACACAGTGACCATCGGGGTCACACTCCTTTCTGCTGAGGTACGACGGCGCGGTACGAGTCCTCGGCGGAGGCTCCGACGGCCCTGAAGGCCCGGTAGCAACTGTGTCCGCCCGGAATCCCGCCGCGCGCGGAGCGGTTCAGGCCGGCGGTTCGTCCGGCACGGGCTGCGCCGGGTGTCCGCTGCCGGAGTGCGGGGTGCCCCTCCGGCCGGTGCCCGCCTCGTCCGTGTCGGGAAGCTCCGGATCGGGCTGCTCGTCGGCGGCCCAGGCCGGGTCGCCCACGACGTCCCAGGGATCCTCGTCGGAGCCGGCCTGTTGATCGGGCAGGTCCCTGGGTATCGGCTTCGACGACGCTTCCCCGCTGTTCCCGGCGGCTTCCACGCGACGTTCACTCATGGCGTTCTCACTTCCTGGCGCGGAATCGGCATGGCACGCAGGTACCCCTGCGGCCGTCGATGATGCCGCGAAGGGGTCGCCTCGGGGCTGTGCAACACAAGATCAACCTGCTCGCTCCCGCGGTCGGCGACCACATCGAGGCGGTGGGAACGGCCCTCAGGTCCGGACGCGCCCTGACATCGCGGCCCCGCCCCCTCGCTCGCTCGGCGCCTCCAGGTCCCCCTTGCAATGATCGTCGCAAAGCAACACGTTCAGACACGACAAAGAGCCGGGTAAAAAGAAAAGCGACAAATATTGACGCTATCGACCAGCGCGCGTAGCTTCCGACGCAGTCGCCAGACAGCGTGAACTCGGCTGTCCGAAGGGCGAGTTGTAGCTCCACCCCCCCCCTTGGGAGCACATATGCGCAGAAGAAGATCTGCCTCCTCGCGTCTCCGCACACCGCACACGACCGGACCGGCGCGCAGGCTCGCGCAGGCCCTGATGTCCGTCGCCGCCGCCATCGGCCTGCTGGTGACCGCCCTGGTCGGCCTCCCCGGCGTCGCCCAGGCGGCGGGATCGCAGCCCTGCGACATCTACGCAGGCGCCGGCACCCCGTGCGTCGCCGCGCACAGCACCACCCGCGCGCTCTTCTCGGCGTACGGCGGACCGCTCTACCAGGTCACCCGCGCCTCCGACGGCGCGAGCGCCGACATCACGGCACTGTCGGCCGGCGGTTACGCCGACGCGGGCCGGCAGGACACGTTCTGCGCGAACACCACGTGCAGCATCTCGAAGGTCTACGACCAGACCTCCCGCCACAACGACCTCTTCCCCGGCCCCGCGGGCACGGCCGGAATGGGCGCCGACCGGGGCGCGGACGCGAGTGAGCTGTCCGTCACGGTGGGCGGCCACAAGGTGTACGGGATCTGGATCTCCCCCGGCGTCGGCTACCGCTCGCACGGCGCCGCGTCCGGCGTCGCCGTGGGCGGGCAGCCGGAAGGCGCCTACATGGTCGCGAGCGGCACCCACGTCGGCTCCGCCTGCTGCTTCGACTACGGCAACGCGGAGTCCACGCCCGCCGACACGGGCAACGGCCACATGGACGCCGTGTCCATCGCCACCACCTGCTACTTCTCACCCTGCAGCGGATCGGGACCGTGGGTCGAGGCCGACCTGGAGAACGGCATGTTCCAGGGCGACAACGGCTCCAACACGGCGAACAAGGGCAACAGCAGCACGTACGTGACGGCGGTCCTCAAGAACAACGGACAGACCACCTACGCCTTGAAGGGAGGCAACTCCCAGTCCGGCGGCCTGACGACGTGGTGGGACGGCGCCCTGCCCTCCCGGGGCGGATACCGGCCGATGCAACAGGAGGGCGGCATCATCCTGGGCACGGGCGGCGACAACAGCAACTGGAACATGGGGTCCTTCTTCGAGGGCGTCATGGTCGCCGGATATCCCACGGACGCCGCCGAGAACGCCGTACAGGCGAACATCGTCTCGGTGGGTTACTCGGGCCAGACCAACGTCCCGAACGGCCCCCAGGGCACCGTCACCGGGCCGGGCAGCCAATGCGTCGACGTCACCGCGGACGACACCGGCGTGAACGGTGCCGCGGTCGGCCTGTGGAACTGCCAGTCCTACGCCGAGGACCAGCACTGGACGCACAACGCCAACGGGTCCCTGGGCACCATCGGGCGCTGCCTGGACATCATCGGCAACGGGACCGGCAACGGCACCCAGGTCGAGCTGTGGGACTGCAACGGGGTCGGCGGCCAGAAGTGGGTGCAGCGCGCCGACGGCTCGCTGTTCAACCCGCAGTCGGGCCGCTGCCTGGACTCGCCGGACGGCGCCACCGCCAACGGCACCCGCCTGCGCATCTGGGACTGCAACGGCTCCGCCGCCCAGAGATTCGCCGTCAACGGCGGTGCCCCCGTGGCGGCGCCGGGCGGCACCTGCGCCGACGTGGCCGGTGACGACAACGGGTCCAACGCCACCGCCGTACAGCTGTGGGGCTGCCAGTCGTACGCGGTCGACCAGCACTGGTTCCACAGTTCCGACGGCCGCCTGCACACGTTGGGCCGTTGCCTCGACATCATCGGCAACGGGACGGCCAACGGCACCCAGGTCGAGCTCTGGGACTGCAACGGAGCCGGGGGCCAGATCTGGCAGCAACAGGCCGACGGCTCGCTGCTCAACCCGCAGTCGGGCCGCTGCCTCGACTCCCCCGACGGCGCCACCGCCAACGGCACCCGCCTGCGCATCTGGGACTGCAACGGCTCCGCCGCCCAGAAGTTCGCCCTGGGCTGAGCGGCGCCGGCGCGACCACGCGCAGGCGCCCGGCCGGACAAGCCGTCCGGCCGGGCGCCTCCGCGCGAACGGCGGAAACCACCGACCGTGACCGTGCCCTCCCCCATCGTCGCCGTTTGTCAGTAGACGGTCGGTCGTCTATCGTGTGGTTGATCGTTCTATCAAGCCGTACGACAGGGAGATCCCACCCATGCGAGTCGAAATCTGGACCGATATCGCCTGCCCTTGGTGCTACGTCGGCCGTGCCCGTTTCGACCAAGGGCTCGCCGCCTTCACACACCGCGATCAGGTGGAGGTGGTGCACCGGTCGTACGAGCTCAATCCACACGCCGAGAACGGTGCCGTGCCGATCATCGAGGCGGTCGCGGCCCAGTACGGGCGCACCCGCGAGCAGCAGATCGCGCGTGAGGAGCAGGCCGCTGACATGGCGAGGTCCGTGGGACTGGAATTCCGCGTCGGAGGACGGGTCTTCGGGAACACCTTCGACGTCCACCGGCTCCTCCATTTCGCCGGGACCCGCGGCGTGCAGGACGAGCTGACGGATCTCGCCTTCCGGGCGAACTTCGCCGAAGAGCGTTCGATCTATGACACGGAGACCCTGGTGGACCTGGCCGTCGCGGTCGGACTGAGCGGGACGGAAGCACGGGAGGTGCTCGGCGACCCGGACGCGTACGCCGAGGAGGTTCGCGCCGATGAGCGCCTGGCCGCCGAACTGGGTGCCGGCGGAGTGCCCTTCTTCGTCCTGGACCGGCGCTACGGCGTCAGCGGCGTCCAGTCGCCCGAGGGATTCACCCGGGCGCTGGAACAGGCTTGGGCCGGTCAGGCCGCGGCATCGGGGGCCTGACCGGAACCGGACGGGGATGCGAAGTCGGAGCCGGGGCCGGGCGACGCCGCGACGGATCCCGTCCCGCCACCGGCCGCCGTTCGATGGGGCGACCTCACGGAGCCCCCTCACGGACCAGGAGTTCGGCCCGGGGCGCGAGCAGCCGGGTCAGCAGCGGCAGGGCCTCCGCCGCGCTGTGCGCCCGCGCCGCCGGCAGGTGGGCGATCTCGGCCGGCAGTGCCATACCTCCACGCGGAACGGCCAGGACACACATGCCGGCGGCGGCCGCGGACCGGATGCCGTTCGGCGAGTCCTCGACCGCCAGACAACCGGACGGCGCGACGCCGACCTCGACCGCCGCGCGCAGGTAGGGGTCCGGCGCGGGTTTGACCCGGACCACGTCCTCGCCGCACACGACGGTACGCAGCCCCGCCAACAGGTCCAGCCCTTCGAGGGCCGCGAGGACGAAGCGGCGGGGACTGGCCGTGGCCACCCCGACCGGCCCGTGCCGTGCGGCTTCGAGGACCAGCTCCACCGCCCCGGGCAGTGCCCGCACACGTCCCGCCGCGCATTCGTCGACCATCGCGGCGGCACAGGCTTCGACCACCTCGGCGGCGCCTGCCGCACCGCCGCACAGGCCGGCGACGTACGACGCCCAGCTCCCGTTGCCGTGCAGGGCGGCGGTGTCCTCGGCGCGCCAATGGTGACCGTGTCGGGCGGCGAAGCCCGCGCACACCCGCGCCCAGGCGTCCCCGGTGTCGATCAGCGTGTCGTCCAGGTCGAAGACCGTCGCTCGGAGCACGCGGTTCACGCCGTCGCCGTGGCCGAGAGCCGCAACCGGTTCGCCAGCTGCTCGATCGAGACCAGCGTGAGACCGTGTTCGTCGGCGAAGGCGCGCAGCCGGTCGGCGCCGGCGACCGACCCGTCGTCCTCGCAGACCTCGCTGATCACCGCGACCGGCGACAACCCGGCCAGGCGCAGCAGATCGACGCCGGCCTCTGTGTGTCCACGTCGCTCGGCGACGCCTCCGGGACGGGCCCGCAGCGGAAACACGTGCCCGGGGCGGATCAGCCGGTCGGGCCGGGTGCCGGGGTCGGCCAGTGTCCGCGCGGTCAGGGCCCGGTCGGCGGCGGAGATCCCCGAGCCGACCCCGACCGCGTCCACGGAAACGGTGTAGGCGGTCGTTTCAACCGCCGTATCGGCTGCCTTCCCGGTTGTCGTTCCGGTGGTCGTGTCGACGCCCGGAGCGGACGGGACCATCAAGGGCAGTTCCAGCCGGTCGGCGACCTCGGGAGCCATGGGCGCGCAGATGAGCCCGCTGGTCCAGCGGACGAAGAAGCCCATGGTCTCGGCGGTCGCGAACTCGGCCGCCATGACCAGATCCCCCTCGTTCTCCCGGTCCGCGTCGTCGACCACGATGACCGGCCGACCGGCTCGCAGATCGTCGAGGGCGACCGTGAGCAGGTCCAGCGACTGTCGCACCGATGCTGACGTCACAGCGTTCAACCTTTCCTCGGAATGTCCTTGCTGCGGATGCATCGGCGACCGAACAAACAAGCTTGAGAAATCTGTACGCCAACAGGCGATTCTTCAGACAAGCCGCGGTGGACGCCCGAGGTGGTACGGGACGGCGGTGGTGGGAGAGCCCCTGCCCATGGGGGTCACGGGGGTCACGGCAGGACTTTCAGCAGCTCGGTGTTGCGGTCGCCCGCGCCGCCCGCCCATCCCTCCTGGACGCCCGCCCGCATACTGTCGGCGAGTCCGGGGGCGTTGTAGGCGATCTCCCGGTACAGCGACGCGAGGCCGACCGCCGAGAGATCGTCGAAGTCCGGTGCCGTGCGGTGCGGGGCGGCCGACTCGACGAGAGTGGTGAACAGGGACAGCGTCCCGTCCTTGTTGTCGACCAGTTCGAACAGCCGGGCGTGGTGCGGATAGTCGACGTGCGACGCGGTGTTGACCTCCCAGAAGGAGCGGGTGGCCGTCGCGTGCGGGTGGGGGGTGATCCGGTTGACGTGGCTGTGGCCGTTGATCCACGCGACCACGTTCGGGAAGCGGCTGAGCAGGGCGATGACCTCGGCGCCGTCGTGGCGCGGTTCGTCCGTACGGGCGGCGTCGGGACGGCGGGTCATGCTCGGGCTGTGGTGGTGGCTGAAGACCAGGATGTGGGCGTCGTCGGCTCCGGGACGGCGGACGGGACGGCCGTCCGCGTCGTAGGACAGGGAGCTGTGCGCGGCCAGGGTCTGTTCGAGCCAGCGCATCTGGTCGCCGCCGAGTGACCCCTCGTAGTGGCCGCTGCGATACGTCGTGTCGATGCTGATCCCGATGACGTTCTCCGCGACCTGGAACGTGTAGTACATGCGGTCGCCGTCGAGGTGGTCCGGCGTGTACCCGTGGCCCACCGGCCCGGCACCGGCGCGGGTGGGATCGAGATGCGCGGCCAGATAGTCGTGCGGGGTGAACAGGCGACGCCGCTCGTCCGGTGTCACTGTTCGCGCGGAGGCGGCATGCCTGTTCAGGATCGCCGTGAGCACCTCACTCTTGGGATCGTCACCCGAACCGAGCGCCTTGGCGTAGGCAGCCGCGTCCGTGTCGGGGACCGACAGCAGCTTGCGGGAACCGACGGCGAAGTCGCCGAGCGCGGGCGACAGGCAGCCGCCGGGCAGGTCGTCGTGGTTGCCGACCGTGGAGTACCAGGGGATCCGCAGGCCCGGGCTGGTCAGGGGGCGGGTCGCGGCTTCGAGGAAGCCGGGTATCAGCGGCAGACCGCGCCGCTTGTCGAGGTCGCGCAGCGCCGGGTCGCCCGGGTGCCAGTACAGCGGAAGCCCGGAGTTCTGGACGCCTTCGTACGTCTTGGGGTCCCCGGTGTTGGGCGTGATCCGGCCGCCGTTCATCAGCGTCAGGAACCACTCCAGCTCGATGGCGGAGTTGTTGTCGATGTTGTCGCCCGTGGTCATCACGAACGCCGGTGGCAGTCCCGAGTGCGGTCCGGCGCCCAGCGTGTTGACCTTCTCCACGAGCGCGACGGCGCCCGCGACGGTCAGTGCCTCCTGGGCACGCCACGCGGTGGGCGTGCGGGAGCGCAGGAACTCGGTGCGCAGCGGGTTCTGCACATCGGCGATATGGAGGTCGGTGAACTGCACGAAGCACGCGAGCGGGGTACGCCGGTCCGCGCGCCCGGCGCGGGGTGGAGCTATCTCCTCCCGTACGACCGTGGGCCAGCCCGGGCCGGAATCCAGCCGCCGATAGGTGCCGGTGTGCGGGGCTCCGCCGAGGCGGGCCGTTGTCTCCAGGGTGGTCGTCGCGTGCGGCGCGGGCCGCTGAGCGGCGGCGCGTACGGCGGGTTCCACGGCGTCGGGACGGCGTTGCCGGGGCAGGAACGCTCCGGCCGATCCTGCCGCTCCGGCCGCCGCGACGGCGCCCGAGGCGAGAAGAAAACGACGGCGGTTGATGGTGGACTCGGGTTCGATCCCGGTCATGGGGCAGCCCTCCGGTGCCTCCGAGTGACTCACTGAGCGGAACCACTCATTCAGGCCCCAGGGACACAGGCGTGGCTTCGTGGTGAACGCCGCGAAAACAGCGGTTCCGGACCATCCGGACGATCTTCACGCTCCGGATCACGGTCCCCACGCCGGGCCGGCCGCACCAGGGCCTTCTCGTCCCGAAGGTTCTCGTGGACCTGGTGCGACGGGAGGAGCTGTGTGCCCAGCCTCCGTGTCAGCGCGCGGAGCCCGCCTGCCACCGGTCCCACGACATGTTCCAGCCGTTGAGGCCGTTGTCCGGGGCTATCGTCCGGTCGTCCGAGTTCCGCACCACGACCACGTCGCCGACGAGGGAGTTGTCGAAGAACCAGGCGCCGTCCTGGTGGGAGTCGCCGCCGCCTTTGACGTCGTTGAGTCCGACACAACCGTGGCTGATGTTGGAGTGCCCGAACACCGAGTCGGGTCCCCAGTAGTTGCCGTGGACGAACGTGCCCGAGGTGGACAGGCGCATGGCGTGGGGGACGTCGGGGATGTCGTACTGGCCGGCGAACCCGACCGTGGCTCCGTCCATCCGGGTGCTGGTCAGCTTCTCCGATATCACCATCTGGCCGTTCCACGTGGTCGAGTTCGGGGCGCCCGCCGTGATGGGCAAGGTCCTCAGGGGCTTGCCGTCCCGGACGACCGTCATCCGGTGCGCGGAGGCGTCCACGGTGGAGACCTGACCGCGGCCTACGGTGAAGCGGACCGTCCTGTCCTGTTCGCCGTACGCGCCCTTGGCACCCTTGACTCCGTCGAGGTGGATCGCGACGGTGACGACGGAGTGGGCCTTCCAGTACTGCCGCGGACGGAAGTCGAGGCGCCGCGGGCCGAACCAGTGGCCGACGACGGCCTGTCCACTGCTGGAGGTGACCCCGATGGCCGACTCCACGGCCTTCCTGTCGGTGATCGCCTTGTCGAAGGTGAACGAGACGGGCATCCCCACTCCGACCGTGGATCCGCCGCCCGGGGTGAACGTGCCGGTGAAGCGGTCGGACGCGGCGACCGTGGTGAACGCGATCTCCTTCGTCGCCTCGCGGCCCCCGGCCCCGGCGGCCACCACCGTCAGCCGGTAGGCGGTGTCGTGGTCGAGAACGGCATCGGGTGCCCAGGTCCTGCCGCTCGATGAGACGGCACCATGGACGACGCGGCCGTTCGCGGTGGCCAGGGACACCTTGGTGATCTTCCCGGCCGCGACCGTGACACGGCCGCCGCGCCTGACGGAGACATGCTTCTGTCCGTCGGCGGCGTTCAGACGTATGGACGGCGTGTCCGTGGCTCGGGCCTCGCCGGGGGACGCCTGCGCACGGCCGCCGTCGCCTTCGGGTCCGGTGCCGCAACCGGCCAGCAGGCAGGCCGACATCGACAGGACGGCAAGGGCCGCGGCCGGGCGGGTGTGGTGCATGGGAGCTCCGTCTTTCGCGTCGGGTGGTGTGTCCCACCGGGTCCGGGAAGCCGGCCCCGGCGCGAACGGCACGGTGCCGACGCGTGCGGCACGGTGGCGCGGGGCCGCGCGCGGGGGAATCGGTCGCCACCGGGACACGCATCCAACATGACGTGCGGATATCAGGAAGTTGTCAGGCCGCGGCGGACCCGCACGCGGCCCTGAAGAACGGTGCCGAGACCGAGGGACGACGGCGGTCACACCGATCCGGAGCCCCGCCGCCGTCCGCCGCACACGGTCCTCACCGCGACGGCCGGGGAAAGGCCACCCAGGGCTCCAGGGCCGTGAGAAGTACGCAGGGCGGCGGCTTCGGCCGGCGGGACGCAGGAGACGGCTCCGGCCCGGCAGGTCCCGGACTGGATCCGCGATGACGTCAGGCGACCGCGGCACCCGGTTGCCGCCGCGGACGCCGCCGCAGCAGCACGCGGACGGGAAACGCCCACAGCCAGACGGCGACGGCCAGCCCGGCAGCGCTCACTCCGATGAGGTCGTGCCACCATGCGTCGCCCCCGCCCGGCGGGTAGACCTCGTCACCACCCGTGTCGACGGCGGGCGCGGCTTGGCCGATCGCGAGGGGCGGGCCTGCGAACATGCTGATCCGTGTACGCCGGTCGCCGCCGTCCGCGGACAAGAAGGTGCCCACTTCGTTGCAGCCGTCGCGCCCGCAGAGGATGTTCGTAGCCGTCCAGCGACCATGTCGGCCGTGACCTTCGTGCGCGGAAAGGGCCGGGATCAGCAACGCGATCAGAGCCGCGAAGACCACTACCGCGCCGGGGCCGGCGATGTAACGCCACCAGAACGTCCGCCAGCCCGGGAAATGCACGTCACGCACTTTACGCGCCGTCCCCGGACGCGTGGCGGGTTCCCGGGCCCCTCATCGCCGGTATGCGTACCTGGTTGTCCCGACCGTCCAGCAGGACAGGCGCATGAGCGAGGGGCGTGGGGACTTGGATCGGTCGGGCGGGGACGAGCGGAAGGAGTCCTTCCATGGGCCCGGCCCCGCCCGCCGCCACGTACTCTCCGCGAGCGCGGCCGTTCCGCGCCGCCTCGTCGAAGACACCGCCAGGGTCATCGGCTGAGGTCCGGCCCCTGTGCCCCGGTCCGCGCCATGGGCGGACCGGGGCACAGCCGTACCGGGCCACGCGTGAGCCGGTCAGGCGGAGTTGTGTGGTCATCGGAACTGCCGCCATCCGTGTGGAAGTCGCACGGTTCTCGAGTGGTTGCCGCCGTTCCGAGAGCGTGGCGTGCAGGGTGGCGGTGTCCTTCGTTTCTGCATTCCGGCTGACGGACCGTCGTGACTCCGGCTTCCCTGGGCGTGACTCCGCCCGGTCGCCCGGCTTCCCTGGGAGTGATGTGCCCCGGTCCCGTGTCCGTACCTCGTCGGCCTGGCTCGTCGCCGGCTTGCTCTCCACCACCGGCTGGCTGGCCGCCTGTGGGGGGCAGGCTCCGACCGGACCATCCCACTCCACCCGTCAGCCCGCGCCGAAGGACGGGCACGACCCTGCCGCCGGCCCGCGGTTGCAGGACCCTCCGGAACTGGTCAGCCGCGACGGCCTGTTGAAGGCGGCCATCACGGTCGAACGCCGCAAGGTACGGGTGGGTGACCGGCAGTTGTACGCCACCACGTACAACGGGGCCTATATGCCGCCCACCCTGCGCGTACGGCCCGGCGACCGCATCGACCTCACCCTGACCAATCGCATCGACGAGGACACCAACCTGCACACGCACGGCCTCCACGTCTCGCCGCGCGCCCCTGCCGACGACGTCTTCACCGCCATCAAGTACAACCACTCGTACCACTACTCGTACCGACTGCCGCTCAACCATCCGACCGGCACGTACTGGTACCACTCGCACGCGGACATGATGTCGGCAGCGCAGGTCGCGGGAGGTGAGTCGGGCGTCATCATCGTCGAAGGCCTGCGGCGGTACCTGCCACCCGCGCTGCGCGGCATCACCGAGCACACGATCGCGCTCAAGGACTTCCAGGTCCAGGGCGACGCGGTGAAGACCCACCCCCTTCGCATCGGCGCGGCCACCCACCGCACCGTCAACGGCCAGCGGAACCCGGTGATCGGCATCCGGCCGGGTGAGACCCAGCTCTGGCGGCTCGCCAACATCGGGGCCAACATCTACTACAAGCTCCACCTCCCGGGCACCCGCTTCCGCGTGATCGCCCAGGACGGCATCCCCGTCCCCAAGGCGTACGACCAGGACACGCTGCTCATCGCGGCCGGCGCGCGCTTCGACGTCCTCGTCCAGGGAGGCCGGCCTGGCACCACGCGGCTGGAGACCCTCCCCTACGACAGCGGCTCGGCCGGAAACCGTTTCCCCCGAGCCGACCTGGCCACCGTCGTCAGCGGCGGCAAGGCCATGAGCCCCGCCGCCCTCCCGACCGACTTCGCCCCCCACGAGGACCTGAGCGACGCGACGATCGCGGCCCGCAAGACCGTCTCCTACACGGAGAACGGGGCGGGCACGAAGTTCTACATCAACGGCCGGTTGTACGACCCGCATCGGATCGACTTCACTTCCACCCTCGGCACCGTCGAGGAGTGGACCATCCGCAACCCCACGAAGGAGGACCACTCCTTCCACATCCACACCAATGCCTTCCAGCTGATGAGTATCGACGGGAAGCCCCAAGACCCTTCCCACGGCTGGTACGACACCATCAACGTGCGCGCGCTCGGCGAAGCGGTCATCCGCATCCCCTTCACCGACTTCACCGGCAGGACAGTGCTGCACTGCCACATCCTCAACCACGAGGACATGGGCATGATGGCCGTCCTGGACATCGTCGGGCCCCACCGGAATCCCCCTGCCACCTGATCCCGCGCCCACCGCGGATCTCGCCGGGCCCGGCGACGAGGGGACGGGCCGCGCTGACGCCGGCGTTGATCGCTCCGCCGCCGGGTGCGGTGCCTACGGTGCCACGGGATCGCCGTCGCGGATCGGCCGTTGATCCGACGGTCTCATGGGCCGCGCCACCAGAGTTCGCCGTCCCGTCGGTGCGTCGTCGACCGATGTTGCGTCCCGTGCTGTGTCATGCCGTCTGTCGAAGATCCGGTACACAAAGAGATATGACGGGACGTCACGTGATGAGATCTGCTGTTCGGGCTCGTAGGGTCGTCGCCGCGGCGGCCACCGTGGGTGCGGTGGTCGCGGGTGCGGGCGTCGGGCAGGCGACCGCCCTGGACAAGGTCCGGCTGGCCGACGAGCTGCCCGTGGCACCGGGCATCAGCTACCGGGCGTTCTCGGTGACGGGCTCGCACGGGGTGGTGTCCGGGCACCTGGTCACCGCTGATCTCACCAACCGGCATGTAGCGGTGGACCTGCTCACCCCCGGCACCGTCTCCAGCCGCGTCAAGCTGTCCCAGATGGCCGCCGCCCAGGGCGCGGTGGCGGGCATCAACGCGGACTTCTTCAACATCGAGGAATCCCAGCACGTGGGGGTGGCGCCCACCAACTCAGCGGTCGGCCCGGCCATCGCCCACGGTAAGGCGCTCAAGGCGGCTGTGCCGAACGGCCAGCGGTTCGGTCCCGGCCTGCCGCCCGGCACGTCCACGCGCGACGTGATCGGGGTGGGCTACAACAAGCGGGCCCGGCTGGACGAGCTGACGCTCAAGGGAAGCGTCCGCACCAAGTCCGGTTCGTTCGGCCTCGGCGGCTTCAACCAGTACGCCATCCCCGTGGGCGGGGTGGGCGCGTTCACCCCGAAGTGGGGCGACGTCTCCCGGCAGCGCTCGGTTTGCGGGACCGACACCGTCAGGGCCGCGGCCTGTTCCACGGACACCTACGAGGTCACCGTCCGCAACGGCCGGGTGGTCTCCCGATCCGCGACGATCGGGGCCGGGACGATCGCCGAGGACACCGTGGTGCTGGTCGGCCGGGAGGCCGGCGCTGACCGGCTGCGCGCGCTCCGGACCGGGGACAAGGTCAAGGTCTCCGACCGGCTCAAGACCGCGAGCGGCAAGCGGTTGCAGTTCGCCGTGGGCGGCTTCCCGGTGCTCCGGGACGGCGTGCCCCTGCCCGGCCTGGACACCAAGGCCGCGGCGACCCGGACCGGCGCGGGTGTCGGCGACCACGGTCGGCGCCTCTACTTGCTGGTACTGGACGGAAGCGCGGAGAGCGGCTCGGGTCTGACGGTCGCCGAGGTCGCCACCGTACTCGACACCGTGGGCGCTGACGCCGGCGTGAACCTGGACGGTGGCGGTTCGTCCACCCTCGTGACCCGGGACCCGGTGACCGGCGCCCTCGTCGTCCGCAACCACCCGACCGGTGGCGCCGAACGCCCGGTCCCGGAGGGCATCGGGCTCTTCTCGCGCTGATCCGATGACCGGGCGGGCCATGGTGCCCTGGCGGGTTCCGCCGTGCGCCGCGTGGCCCGCCCGGCCGCGGGAGCGACGGACGCCGGATCGGACACCGCGGGAGGAACGCCGTCTCGGCCCACGGTGGACGAGCGACGACGTAACCGAGGCCCCTGTTCCGGATACCGGCGTCCGCTGTCGGAGTCAGTGGACCGAGGAACGTACGCTGCTCGGGTCGGCCGTGGTGCGTCGAGAGGGCATGCATGGATGTCACCGAGCGCGAGTTGACGAATCCGTGGGAGGGCGTCCTGGTCACACCCGTTGGTGGGAGTGACGTCGGCGTTCTGGTCCTCGGGGGTTCGAGTGGACGCGTCGAGCACGACAGGACACGGATCCTCGCCCGGCAGGGTATGACGTCCTTGTCGACCCGGTGGTTCGGCGGTCCAGGACAGCCCCCGGGCATCTGTGAGATCCCTCTGGAGACGTTCACCGAGGCCATCGGTCTTCTCCAGACGCACGGGGCCCGACGCATCGGTGTCCTCGGCGTCTCGAAGGGAGCTGAAGCCGCTCTGCTCACCGCGGTGCACGAGCCGCGCGTGGACGTGGTCGTCGCGTTGTCGCCCACGTCGCGGGTCTGGTGCAACGTCGGTCCGGGGCGGGACGGACGAGAGCGCCCGTACCGCGCGTCTTGGACTTGGCAAGGACAGCCCCTGCCGTTCGTTCCGATGGACGATGCCTGGACCCCCGCCGAACCGGACGACGGCCCGGTTTCCGTCCGTGGATGGTACGAACAGAGCGAGCTGACCTTCGCCGGCCTGCTTCCCGCTGCAGAGATCGCCGTGGAGAAGATCCGGGCTGATCTTCTCCTTGTCGCAGGTGGTGACGACGCGATGTGGCCGTCTCTTCGCTTCGCCGGACAACTGGCGGAGCGCCGTCGCGCCGCCGGGGCCTCGGTGCACGTCATCAGCCGCGAAGACGCCGGCCACCGCCCACGTCTCCCCGGCGAGAGTCCCGCCCAGGCGTCCCGGCGATTTCTGTACGGAGGCACCCCGCAGGCCGACGCGCTCCTGGGCGCGGCGGCCTGGCCGCACATTGTCCACGCGCTCCAGGGTCATGACGGTCCTGTGGCTCGATGACACGTGCCGCGGACTCACGTGCGGAGTCGGCCTGGACGATCGCGATCTCGGGGTGCATGAGAAGTGAGACGGAACAGCAGTTCCTCGGCCACGCCGCCGTCAGCCGCGTCGGCGGCTGCGACAACCCGAATTGCCGTTACTCATCGCCTTGTCGAGCGTGCTCGGCTGCTCTCGCCTTCCACTGTTCCGCGGTCATCCGCCAGATCGCGTCAGTCCCTGCTTCACCGGGCGCTTGGGGCCCTTCGGGTGCCTGTATTCGCTCAACCTCGGTGAATCCCAGGCGTCGGGCGACGGCCCCGCTGGCGAGGTTGGCGACATCGTGGTGGATCTCGACGCGGTCGACGTCCGTGAGTTCGAAGCCCTGGCGGACAAGGACCGCAGCGGCCACCGTGGCCAGACCTCGTCCGGTCCAGTGAGAGTGAAGCCAGTAGCCGATTTCGAGTCCGCCCACTCCGATGCGGCGCATGAGGCCGCAACTGCCGATCACCGCCGCGTCCGACGTGATCGCGTAGCCGTAGGTCTGCCCGGTCTTCCACTCTTCTTGGCTCCGGGCGATGAAGTCGGAGGTTTGCTGCCTGCCGGAGTCCGCCGCCCAAGGCATCCACGGCACCAGATGGTCCAGTGACTCGGAGATCGCCCGATCCAAGGCGTCGAGGTCGCTCATACGCCACCGGCGCAACTCAACCTGGCCAGAACTGAGGACTTCGGCAGGCGCTTCCATGCACCGGATGCTCTCAAGCCCAGCTCGGACCGGCAACGCATTATGAGGTTCCGGTCAGCGCCCGTTCCTGGTCCGTGCATGAGAGATGATCCTGCTGGCCTCGGCGGGCGGGAACACTGTGCCGGTGATCGCGCGGCTCGTGCGGGCGGACGAGGACACCGTCCGGGACGTGATCCACAGGTTCGACGAGATCGGACTGACCTGCCTGGACCCTCGGTGGGCGGGAGGCCGTCCCCGCCTGCTCAGCGATGACGACGAGGACTTCGTCATCCAGACGGCCACCACCCGCCCGGCCCAAGCTCGGCACACCTTTCACCCGCTGGTCGATCCGGACCCCCCGCCGATCACCTGCGCCGCGACCTCGCCCGCCCGATACGGATCGGCCGCGAGGCCCTGCACCGCCTACTCGCCCGCCGCGGAACCACCTTCCAGCGCGCCAAGACCTTTCGGGCCGTCGCGGAAGTTCACCCCCGCCAACTCCCACCACCCCAACCACGCCGTCCATACCCGCCAGTTGCACCGCTACCTGCACTGGCGCAACCAGAACCCCCGCCCCCCCACGTCCTGGCGGCTTAGCGCCGCGAACACGCCCGCATCCAAACCCACACCCGCATCCGCATCCGCATCCGCAGCGAGAAGGGCATTCGCTGGGGCCGACGCCCCCTCGCCGCCGCCGTCCGACGTGCGGGATACCACCGTGCCCGGATGTGGAGGTCAGACAGAGGACAGGCTCTTCGCCATGACCCGCTCCCTGCCGACGCCATCGGGCAGAAGATCGCCGGGCTCATTCGTGTCCGTGAAACCGTGCCGCTCATAGAGCGCGGTCGCCTTGCGGTTGTCAGGCATGACGGACAACCGCAGCGTCGTGGCACCGCGCTCCGCCCCCCACAGCGCGACCGCCTGGATCAGGTAGTCACCCACGCCCTTGCCCCGAGCCGTGGGGGCGACCCACATCGAGATCAACTCCACATCCTCTGATCCCTCGCCCGGTACTCCGCTGGCGATGCCCACCGGGCGGCCGTCGAGGAGCGCGACGAGATCGTGCGCGCCAGGAATCGACAGACGGGCACGCCAGCGTTCCTCCCGGTCGCCGGCACCCTGCCACTGGGCCAACGTCGATCCGAACGCATAGGGCGCCTCAGAAAGTGCGGCCAGCCGCAGATCCCGCCAGAGAGGCCAGTCGTCTGATGTCAAACGGCGTAGTTCAAGCATGATCCACACCCTGCCTGCCGACCGTGGTGGGCAGCAAATGGATTTCAACCATCCAAACGAGGTCGTCCAGCCCGGTGAACAGCCGAAACCGGGGAGCAGCGGTGGCTCACGAACCTGCAGAGCACGAGACCTCGTTGAAACTGTCCGGTCACGGCACTAGAGCGTTCATCGACGGCCCACCGCCGCCGTCTCCGCGGCCGAGAACACATCGGCCCTGACACCGAGGCGCGCCAACCAGCAGGTCAGGCCCTCTCGGCGCACAAGGCGCGAGCCGCCGGACGTTCCATGGCGAGGAAGTCTGCGGTCCGGTTCTGGCGGAAAACCAAGATGTCCACCCGCGCTACGGAGACCATGGGGCATGCGACCGGATGACTGGCAACTCACCGAAGACGTCGACGGCTTCCTCGCACGGGCCGGAGACTTCCTGCGCTCGCGGCCCGGCCCGCACATCATGCAGTCGACCTGGGCCGAGAGAGTACGAACGCGTGCGCCGGGGACGTCCGGCACCGAAGCCCCCGTCTTCGGCATGCTGGAGCGAGCGGGCACGGTCCATGCCACTTTCTACCGTCTCCCGCCCCATGGTTTCGGCCTCTCCCCGCTGACGTCCGAGCAGGCCGACGCCCTCGCTGCCCGTCTGTCCGCCCTCGGTCACGTTCTTCCCTCCGTCAGCGCGGACCGCGGCACCGCCGCCGCTTTCGCCGAGGCATGGCAGCGGCATACCGGCGCCACGCCGAAACTGCGCGACACACGACTGCGTCTGTACCGTCTCGGCATCCTCACCCCGCCCGAGCCGATGCCGGCGGGCCGAGGCCGTCTCCTGGGCGAGCAGGATCTCGAAGAAGTCATGCACTGGTGCGCCGAGTTCGCCCATGCCGTCGGCGAGGACGTGTCCATCGACGCCGGCACGTGGGCCGACACCCGCTTCGCCGACAAGCGCTACACGCTCTGGGAGACCCCGGACGGCACCGGCGTCTCCATCGCGGGCATGAACCCGCTGATCGGCGGCCAGATCCAGGTGGACGTCGTCTACACCCCGGCAGATCTGCGCGGTCGCGGCTACGCGGGCGCCGTGGCGGCGGAGGTGAGCCGAGCCGCCTTGACCGCTGGTGCGAGGGACGTCGTCCTGTTCGCGGACCTGTCCAACCCCACCAGCAACGCCCTCTACCAGCGCCTCGGCTATCGCGCACTCACCGACTGGGCGGTGTACGAGTTCTCCGGCGCCCCATCGGAAACGACCACGGCGTAGTGTCCGCGCTCGAACCCGGGGACGGAGACGGCCGGAACCGGGAACGGGACGCACGGCCGCCTCGGCGCGGTCCGCCCGCGGTGCGGAGGCCGACACCGGGCCGCAAGGTGCCGGGAGAAAGGGATTGACGCTCCGGTTCGAGTCAGGAACGATCCCTGGCCGTGACGACGAGCAGCGATCAAGACCCGTCCGCCCCCAGTCGGCCCCACCCCGCCGCCCGACCGGTCGCCCTGGTCACCGGCGTGGGACGCACCGTCGGCATCGGCGCCGGCGTCGCCCTCCGGCTGGCAGCGTCAGGCTGGGACATCGCCTTCACCTGTTGGACCCCGTACGACGACCGCATGACCTGGGGCAGGGAGCCCGACGCGACCGACGTGATCAGCCGGGCTCTCGCCGAACACGGCGCGTCCAGCGCGGCGATCGAGGCGGACCTGGCCGACCCGGACACCCCGGCACGCGTATTCGACGAGGCCGAACGGCGGCTGGGGAGTGTCACCGCTCTGGTGATGTGCCACTGCGAGTCGGTCGACTCCGGTCTGCTCGACACCACCGTCGAGAGTTTCGACCGCCACTTCGCCGTCAACGCGCGCGCCACCTGGCTGCTCATCCGAGTTCGGACGCCGCTTCGCCGCAGACCCGGGAACCGGCCGGATCGTCAGCCTCACCAGCGATCACACCGTCGGCAACCTGCCCTACGGAGCGAGCAAGGGAGCGCAGGACCGCATCACCCTGGCCGCCGCCCGCGAACTCGCCCACCTCGGCGTGACCGCGAACTCGATCAACCCCGGACCGGTCGACACCGGCTGGATGTCCGAGGAGATCCGGGAGCACTGCGTCCGCCACACCCCGCTCGGCCGCCTGGGCACTCCGCAGGACACCGCGCACCTCGTGGACTTCCTGTGCTCCCGGGAGGGCGAGTGGATCAACGGCCAGCTGCTGATGAGCAACGGTGGCATCGCGTAGTCGAGGGGGCGGAGCCCCGCCGGGACGGCATGCCTGTCGCCGTCGTCGACTTCGACGGGGTCGCACCGGGCGGCCCGCTGGAGGACTCGTTCCAGACGATGGCGACCCTGTTCCTCGCCGATGCGGCACCCGGCCATTACCCCCGGGGTAATCGCACTGCCCAACCATCTTCGACTACGTTCTGGTCCTCGCTCGCACCCCCGGAACGAAAGGAAGCCCGTGGTGCCCGCTTACGGCTTCGCTCATCTCCGCAGCCGTCGGAATCACTCCGACATCATCGAGTACCTGGAACGCATCCAGGCGACCCTCGACCCCTTCGCCGGCCGTTTCGTCATCCACGGTCCGCCGGTCGACGTCGTGGAGGGTACGTGGCCCGGCAGCATGGTGCTGATCGAGTTCCCCGGCCTGGCCGAAGCACGTTCCTGGTACGACTCTCCCGCCTACCGGGCCATCCTGAGTTTGCGCACCGACCACGTGGAGGGCGACTTGGTCCTGATCGAGGGCGTCGGTCCGCACTACGACCCGGCCGAACGAGCTCGCCAGTTGCGAGCGGGCCAGGACGGCTCGTGATCCGGATGGACGTCCGATGCAGTTGTTCTGCCAAGTCGGGTAACGAGCGGGTCGCCGGTTCCGTCGTGCCGTGGTGAGTCGCGTCAGGCCTCGGAGCGGGGAAGGCTGATGGAGCGGCTTTCCTCCACGACTCGATAGCCGACGCTGGTGTAGAGGTTCATCGCCACCTCGTTGCCGCCCCACACGGTGAACATCAGCTCCGAGTCCCCGGCCGCGAGCGTGGCCTGTTCGCCGGCCACCATCGCGGCCCGCCCGAACCCTTTGCCACGGTGCTGCTCCTGGATGTGCAGCGAGTAACCGTAGGTCACCCCCGGGAGGTACCCGTGCTTCAACCAGCCGGTGCCGATCTGTTCGCCCCCCGCCTCGAGCACCAGGAACGTGTTGTCGGGCGTCGCCAGGCCCTCGGGGATCAGCTTCGCGAAGTCGCGGTCGGACTTGCGTACGGCCTCCCCGGGGCTCAAGGCTCCCGCCCGGACGATGTCCCCGACGTAGGCGACCTTCTCGGCATCGAGCCACTCGGGATATTCGGCCCGTGTCATCGGCCGTGCGGTGACGCCGTCGACGGGTTCGGGCGGGGATCCGACCTGCCGCGCCCTGAGCTGACCACGGACGCGGTAACCGTCGAACAACTCGCCCGCGGGCTCGGTGAGCCGTATGTCCAGCCGGAGCGCGCCGCGCTCCGCGCACCACTCCTCGGCCCAGTCCCGGGCCGCCTGCTCGTGCCCCCGGTCGGTGTGGGGCAGATCGACGCGGAGGTCGCCGATACGGCCCGCGAGTGCGCCGCTGTCGTCGGCCACGGCCACGGCGACGTATCCCACCCGGGTCCCGGCGTCCGTGATCTCGGCGACGGTCCAGTCGCCGATGCCGGCGCGTCTCTCCTCGAGCATGCGCTCCGCCGCGGCCGCACCGAGCCCGGCCGCCGTGTACGAGGAGCGTAGCCGCCGCTCGAAGTCCTTCCGCCAATTCGTGCTGTCACCAAGGATGTTGAATTCCGTCACCTGATCACACTAGCCAACGCACCCGATCTTCGCCCTGGTCGACCAGGGCGTGGTCGGCGACCTCCTCGCAGTCGTCCCGAAGCCCGCGGCCGTTCAGCCCGCGGCGGCGGTGAGCGCGCCGAGGGCACCGGCCTGGGTGCGCCAGTCGGTCTGGTTGGGGGTGGTGCCGGCCCACCGTTCGCCGAAGGTGTTGAGGGAGCTGCGGTCCTGAGCCCACAGGGTGTCCGACTGCTTCTGGACGTAGTTCTGGTAAGTGCTGGAAGCGGTGGCTATCGCGAGGTCGGCGAAGTGCCGCATGAAGATTCCCTTGAACTGCTTCTGGTTGTCGTCGCAGGACGCCGAGCCGATGTCGCAGGATTCGGTGAGCACTCCGCCGCGGGTCAGCGCCGAGCTCGTGATCGCGGCGTCGGCCAGGGTCCGTGCGGTGGTCAGCAGCGAGCTGTCGCCGGTCGTCCTCCACAACTCGGTGAAGCCGCCGATGGCGAGTCCCTGGTTGTAACTCCACACCGTGCCGCCGTTGTTGGCGCAGGCCGAGGTCAGTCCGTCGTTC
Source organism: Streptomyces sp. NPDC057950 (assembly GCF_042887295.1). Lineage (NCBI taxonomy): Bacteria > Bacillati > Actinomycetota > Actinomycetes > Kitasatosporales > Streptomycetaceae > Streptomyces > Streptomyces sp. NPDC057950. Next base: position 36,134 of record NZ_JBHVPP010000038.1, on the reverse strand, counting down.
ACCAGCCCCGAGGAACTGATCATCCCGCTGGACCTGTACCAGGCCGCGGCCGACTTTGCCCGCTGGAGCCATACGGTGTCACCCGGGATGCGTTGATGCAGCGCCGTGGTCAGCCAGAGGTACTGCCCGTTGGTCACCGCGTTCTTGTAGGTGCGCTCGCGGTCCCACCACACGCCGCCACCGCACGTGCCGGTGTCCCAGTACCGCTGGACGTACTGGGCGATTGTGACGGCCTCGTTCAGATAGCGGGCATCGCGGGTGTAGTCGTATGCGTCGAGCCAGGCGATGGCCCACCAGCCGGAGTCGTCGACGGCGCGGCTGATGAAGTCGCCCTCGATCGCGTCCGAGCTGCGCACGCCGGCGGCGAAGGTGCCCTTGTTCTGGTCGAAGGTGCGCGCGATGGCCCAGTCGTAGTCGTGCGTGCCGGTGGTCCTGGCGAAGTCGATGAGGGAGGTGAGGGTGGCGGCGGAGTTCCACCAACTGCTCGGCCACCAGCCGTTGTAGGGATCGTAGGAGGCCATCAGCGCGTCGGCCGCCGCGCGCGCCCTGCTCGGCGCGGGCCTGGCCCATGCCGTGCAACTGCCCTCCTGGTGGCCGGCCTCGCGCCCGCACGCGCGGACTGCGCCGCCGTAGAGGAGACCGCGCGGGTCGCGGGTGGCGTACATCGCGGTACGGGTGGTGGTGGAGCCGGACGGGATGCTGGTGCGGCCGAGTGAGGAGCCGTCGGGCCAGGTCGAGCCGCCGTCCCAGGAGCGGTCGAGCCAGATCTCATCACCCGCGCCCCCGGTGTCGATGGCGGCCCAGGCCATGGAGTTCTGCTGGTCGACATGCAGCCGGATCGTGCGACCGTAGAGGGTGGTCGAGGGCACCGGCTGGTCGTCACCGGCCGCTCGGCCGGCGTCGGTCCCGTCACAGAGGGTGTCGCAGACGCTGGGGTAGGCCCAGTTCGTGCAGCCGACGGTGGCCGCGTCCCCGCAGGCCCGGACCAGTCCGCGTCTGTGGTTGCGGGGGTCGGTGATGTTGTACATCAGTGTCCTGGTACCGGTCCAGGCGGCTGGGATGCTCGCCTTGCCCAGCAGTCCCTCCCAGGTGGCGCCGCCGTCCCAGGAGCGGTCAAGCCACACGGAGTCGCCGGTCACGCCGCTGTCGATGCTGGCCCAGGCCATGTCGTCCGTGTCCGACACGTGCAGTTCGAGACGACGGCCATTGAGATCCTTGTTCGGCACCGGAAAGCTCTCCTGGTGGGCCAGCGAAGGATCCTGGGTGTCACAAGCCAGGACGCACACCGCGTTGGCGGCGGCAGCGGGCGTCGTAGCCAGGCCCAGCCCGACGGCCACGAGGAACGCCGCCATCAGGAAACTGAGCAGCCGCGGAGGTCTGACAACGATGTCGGATCGCCTTGAAGACACCTCAACCAGCCTCGATTTCACCATGAGGAGACGTCGTCAGCGGGCCCGTCGTCAGCCGACAGCCTCGATGTGCCCGCCAGGAACCGAGCGTTGGTCCATACCCGTTCTCGAAGGAGTGAATAGACTTGGCGCGACCCTGTCAATACCTCAAGGCGGCTGCGACACAAAGGAGTTCACGGCAGGCGCGACAGGTTGACACTTCGTTTTCCGGCACCCATCATCGGTGCGACTTCGGCGAGGCACCTCGCACACCCACTGCTCGATCGGTCGTGGCCTCGCAGGGCCAGGTATTGAATCGATTCAACCCCGCAAGTCCGCCGCCTTCCCACACCCGATCCGCGAGGTCCCCCATGCGCCGCCTCCGTCCCCTGCCGAACAGACCGCCCGGTCCCTGGCGCCTGCGCGATCTGGCCGTGGTCATGGCCGTGGCAACCGTGTTGGCCGCCGCTCCCGCACCGTCCGCCGGCGCCTCCCCTCCCGCATCCGTGGCCGCGTCGGCGACGACAACAGTGTCGCCTCAGGCGGAAACCGACGCCCTGAACTACTCACCGACCTCACGCACCCTCAAGCCGACCGCCGTGCTCTCCACATCCGGCAATGTCACGAACCCGCGGAACGTCCTCAGCGGGCAGCCGACGCGGATCTCCGGCTCACAGTCGGCCATCACCCTCGACTACGGCAAAGAGGTCGGCGGCCTGGCAACGTTGTCCTTCGGCAGTACGAGCGCCAGTGGCCAGCGAGTGGGCCTGGCCTTCAGCGAGTCGTCCCTGTACGCGGGCACCAAAAGCGACCGGAGCAGTGGGCGCAACGGCGAGGACGGGGCTCTCTACGCCACGGCCTCCGCCGACGGAACGTACACGATGCCCACCGCGAGGCTGCGGGGCGGCTTCCGCTACCTGACAGTCTTCCTCGACACCTCGGGGTGGGTCGACCTCACGGGCGTCAGCCTCAACTTCACCGCGGCTCCGGGAAAGACCGACCCGGCCGACTACGCCAACTACTTCCTCTCCAGTGACGACCTGCTGAACCGTATCTGGTATGCCGGGGCGTACACGGTGCAGCTCAACACGATCGCCTCCGACCAGGGCCGCGCCTGGCCCCCGCCGGCCTCGGAGTGGGACAACGGCGCCACTGTCGGGGTGGGCGGCTCCGTCCTGGTCGACGGGGCCAAGCGCGACCGTACGGTGTGGCCCGGCGACCTGGGTATCGCCGTGCCCACGCAGTACGCGTACTCCAACGACCTGACCTCGACGCGCAACGCGCTCACCACGATGTACGACGCGCAGTCGGCGAACGGTGAAATCCCCTGGTCGGGGCCGCCGTTCAACCTCACCGGCTCCGACACGTACCACACCTGGACGCTGCTGGGGACGGCCACGTACTACACCTACTCGGCCGACCGGGCCTGGCTCGACTCCGAATGGGCCGACTACAAGCGCGGGATGGCCTTCATCAGCAACAAGATCGACGGCAACAACCTCCTCAACGTGACCCGCACCCAGGACTGGGCCCGGGTCGGCCAGGGCGGTGAGAACATCTCGGCCAACGCCCTGCTGTACGCCGCGCTCAAGGCCGGTGCCGGCCTGGCCGCGGTCGAGGGCGACAGCTCACTCGCCGCGACATGGACCGGCAGGGCGGCCGCGATCAAGACCGCGGCCAACTCCCTGCTGTGGGACGCCTCGAAGGGAATGTACAAGGACAACCCCACCAGCGGGTTGTATCCGCAGGACGGCAACTCGCTCGCCGTCTGGTACGGCCTCACCGATTCCACGGCCAAGTCGCGGAGCATCATCTCCGGGCTCGGGACACGCTGGGGTGCCTACGGCCCCACCACCCCGGAGTGGGGCGGCAATGTGTCGCCCTTCGCCGGCGGGATGGAGCTCAACGCCCGCTTCACCGCCCATGACGACTACGGCGCGTTGGCGCAGATCCGCCGCACCTGGGGCCACATGCTGGACAGTGACATCGGCACCAAGAGCACCTTCTGGGAGGGCATCAAGGCCGACGGGGGCCTCGCCTACGGCGGTTCGTTCATGAGCCTGGCCCACGGCTGGTCCACCGCGCCCACCTCCACGCTCACCTTCGATGTGCTGGGCACCGCACCGGAGTCGGCGACCGGCGCGTACCGCTTCGTTCCGCACGCAGGCGATCTGACCAGCGCGCAGGGGCGCATCACCTTGCCGCAGGGAGCGATCGACGCCTCCTGGTCCCGCGCCCCTGCCACCGGCACGTATGCGGCGCACCTCACCAGCCCGGCGGGTACCACCGGTCGTATCGGGGTCCCGAAGTTCGGCGGGGGCAACGTAGCGGTGTCCGTGAACGGCAACGTCGTCTGGAGCAACGGAGCCTTCACTCCCACCGGCGGTATCACCGGCGCGAGCCAGGACGACACCTACGTCTACCTCACCGGCGTCGCCCCGGGCAGCTACTCCGTGACCGCCACAGGGCTCGGCAATCCGCCGGCACCCGCCGAGCCGGGGACCGGCCCCCTGCGCCCTGGCTTCACCCGGTGCGCGGGCGAGGGCGGCACCTGCGCCTTCAGTGGCACCCGTGCGGTGGCCTACGGAGCGGGCTCCTACACGTACAGGACGGCGACCGACCGCATCGCCTGCACCAACGCCTCCTTCGACGGCGACCCGGCGGCGAATCTCGTCAAGTCGTGCTACGTCGCCGACGCGGGCGGCCCTCCCGGATACACCCGTTGCTCGACCGAGGACGGCACCTGTTCCGTTCCCGGCTACAACCGTGACGTGGCGTACGGTGCCAACGGCAACTTCGTCCACCAGGTCACCAGCGGTTCCGTCGCCTGCACCAACGCCCACTTCGGCGATCCCATCGACGGTGTCGCCAAATCCTGCTATCTGCCACCCGCCGGCGGGCCGTCCGGTGGCTGGACCAAGTGCACGGACCAGAACGGCACCTGTCCGGCCGTCGCCGGCCAGCCGGTCATGTACGGCGCTTACGGCGCGTTCACCATGATCACGGCCACCAGCGACACCCCGTGCACCGACGCCACGTTCGGCGACCCGATCCCCGGCGAGTCGAAGGCCTGCTACACCTACACCGGCGGCCCACCCGGCTATGCCACCGCTTGCTCCGCCGAAGAGGGCACGTGTGGCTTCAGCGGACAGCAGACCGTCGCCTACGGCGCGCGAGGCCGCTTCGTCTACAGGACTTTCACCGGTGGTACCCCTTGCACCACGGCGGCGGTCGGCACGGATCCACTGCCCGGCGTGCGCAAGACCTGCTACCTCACGCCCTGAGGAGCGGGACAGTGCCGGAGCGACGGTCCGGCACCGGTCAGGAGCGTTCGCCCGACGGCCCGCCTCACAGGCGAGCATGACGCCGTCGGGCCCACCGGCCCTACGAAACTTCCGAGGACGCCATCCTCGAGAAGTTCCAGGCCAAGATCCCGCTCGGCCGCTACTCCACCCCCGAGGAAGGGGTCGGCACGGGCCGTGTCGCCGTCGTCTCCGGCGCCTCCAGCGGCATGGGCGCCGCCACCGCCGAACACCTCGCCGAACTCGGCGCCACCGTCGTCGTACTCGGCCGCCGCAAGGACAAGCCGCAGGACGTCGTCCACCGCATCGAGGCCGCCGGCGGCACCGCGCTGGCACTCCCCGTCGACGTCACCGACCGCGCTGCCGTCCAACCCACCGCCCATCAGGTCGCCGACCGCTTCGGACCCACCGACCTGGTGTTCAACAACGCCGGCCTCCAGCTCACCTCAGGCGTCGAGGAACTCAAGGTCGACAACTGGCAGCGACAGATCGACCTCGACCTCAACATCACCGGCCTCATGAACGTCATCGCCGCCTTCCTCCCCCACCGACCGACTCCGCCCAGCAGGGCAAGCCCGCCGACCTCATCAACACCTCCTCCATCCCGGCCACCCGCATCCTGGAGAAGTTCTCGGTCTACTCCGGGACCAAGGCCCGCATCAGCCACCTCACCCGGCTCGTGCGCGTCGATACCGAGATCACCATCACGCCCACCGCACAAGGCTTCTGAGCCACAGAACCGGTGGGGCTGCCGTCCATCACGGCGGCCCCACCGGCGTGCGCGTTCCTGACGGGAGAACCTCACCCAGGACCAACGAACCGCGCTCACCGGGTCCGGAGTCGGGTGGGCAGGGGGAGGTGCACTTCACGCACCTGCTGCGCTGACGGACCTGATCTCTTCCAGCAGTGCCGGGTAGTCCTCGCCGTAGGTGGCAACGGCGGCATACACCGCGTCCACGGCGGCACGGAGCGGATCGGCTTGGGCGGCGGCGGTCACAGCGGGCAGGGCCATGTGCCGCTGCGACATCCGCGAGGACGGATCCGGCGCGCCGACGGTGACCGCCGTGGTGTGCGTCGCTTCCCCGGTCCGGGATACCGAGGGTTCGGGCGCGTACTCCAGTTTCAGGGCGGCGGCCGTGGGCCCCACCGGTCGGAGCGCCTGCTCGGGCTTCGGCATCGGCTCGCACCCGGTGGCCAGCTCGGGCGGCCGCTGGGGCGGGACGGGCCGGCCGACGGTCCGCCGGGGGACGCGCGGGTCGCGTGCCAGGGTCTGCCACATGAGGGCCGGCTCGTCGAAGGGCGGTGGCAGCGGGCGGCCTTCGGCCAGAGCGGTAAGCGCCGCGGCGATCCAGTCGAGGCATGCCAGACCGGCCGCCTCACAAGCGCGGCGAGCCGCCAGCAGGGCCACGGCGCGCTGGACGTCGGGGCCGGCGTCATCAAGGGCATGGACGAGCACGGGGTCGAAGCGCAGCAGGCCGCGGACATTGCCGCCGACAGCGCGCAGGGCCTGACTGGGCAGCCGGCCGCCCCACCGCCGGCGGTCCAGGGCGAGCTGCTGTTCCCTCGCGTCCTGTTCCTGTCGCAGGCGGGCTTGGCGTTCGGCTTCGGCTCGCTCGCCGGGAGTGGGCGGTGGCGGCTGCTCGCGGGCGTAGCCGTGCCAGTAGGCGGCGATCGCCGCCGTTTGCTTCAGGACGCGGTCCGCGGTGGGCTCGGCGGGCCACAACTGTAGGAGGTAGCTGTCCAGTTGGGGCTCGTCGTCCGTGCGGGTGTCTTCCTGACGGGCCTGGTCCATGCCTTTCGCGCAGTAGCGCACCCGGTAGTCGATCTCCTCCAGGCCCAGGTCCCAACAGGCTTCGACCGCCCACTGCATGAGCGTGCTGCGCGGCGAGGCCGGACGGAAGGACACCTCCACGACGTCCTCCCACGCCGCGTCCAGAGGCGGAGCCTGGTCGTGGACTTCGACGGCGAAGCCGACGTGGCCGGTGTGCAGGCCGGTCGTCAGCCACAGCGTGCCGGGAATCGCCGCCCCGCACAATCCCGCGCTCTGTCCGGCGAACGCCTCCGCCAGGTCAGGGCCGCAACCGTCCGGGTCACTCTCGACGTACACCTGGCCATAGTGGACGTGGACCTCGCCGTCGAAGACTCTGCGCACCATCACACCCTCCCCGGTACCGGCGTCCGATAGGTACAACAGGTGCCCTGTGGTGTCACGGGCCGAGCGCGCGGGCACCCCGGGGCCGTCGCGGGACACTCATGCGGTCGCGTACGGAAACAATGCATACCCGGCAGCCTAGAGACGGCCTCTGACATCACCGACGTGCCTGTGCGCGGGAATCGAGCGAGAGCGGGTTCGCCTCCATTTCACGGAAGGTGCAAAGGAGTTGGACCGCCGTGGTCGCCAAAGCGGCAACCGCGAGGGCCGCCGCAGCGGATCACCCGACTGCCGTGGCACCCCGCGCGCCCCCTGCCGGACCGCTACCAGGCTCGACTGTCGCCCCGCCGCTCATGCAGGCCCATCCCTTCCGACCTGCTGTGATGAGCCTCACCGATAACATGAGGGATCCCTCGAGTACGCTGGCAAGGCCGAACATGAGGGACCCCTCCGAATGGCCCTCATGGTCCGGCACCCGTTGATTCGGAATTTCCGGATCTCAGATCACGGACATGGCGGTGACCGCCCGCTCGGCGGAATCGCGGCCCATGACAAGGAGACGACCATGCGCAGGCGGCTCAGGCGCGTCTCGATCGCTCTCGCTTCCACGGCGATGGCGGGCGGCGCACTTGTCGGAGCCGGCGGCTCGGCATCAGCGGCGGCTTCGGAACCCCTGGAGCACACCCGGTCCTCGATCGCCACCTTCGGGACCGCCGGTGGACATGACGGCTACCACGACCACCGCGACGACGGGTACGGAATCGGTCACCACGGAGAACGGGACGACCGGCGGGACGAGCACGGTGGCTCGTACACCGACGGCGAGCTCAGAGGCCACCACCATGGCCGGCGTCACCACCGCGAGTGGGAAGAGCGTCGGGACGGTCACCACCGGTACGTGCGGCACGGGGACCGGTGGGTCGAGGTGACGTCCCGGCCCGGTGTCGGTGTCGGTTTCGATGCCGGTGCCGGTGCCGGTGTCGGTGTCGGTGTCGGTGTCGGTGTCGGTGTCGACCGCTGGTACCTGGACCAGCTCCTGCTGGTCCAGCGCTGATGCGGCTGCCGGGCCTCTCGGTCGGCTTGACGAGTCGCGGGGACGTGGCCCGGCGGTTTGGGTCCTGGCCCCGCCCGATGACCGCCCGCCGGGCAGACATCGGACCCGGCCAAGGAGATCGCTTACCGGCCGAACGAGGTACGCGGGGTAAGCGCGTGCGCTGATGTCGACTTCCGCTGCATCCGGCGTGCCGGTCGAGTGGAAGCAGCCGGACGAGCCGGGTTATGGGAATTGAGGAACAGTGAGATCGATCAGAACCGTGATGTACGAGCTGCCCGTACAGTTTGTCGTGTCCCACGACCTGTCGGTGCCGATGGGGGTAGCACTGCGGTACGAGGCGGACGATCCCTATGCCGTTCGCGCCGCGTTCCACCCACTTGAGGAGGGCAGGACGGTTGAGTGGCTCCTCAGCCGAGACATGCTGGCTCAGTCCCTGAGCGAGAACACTGGACACGGAGACGTGCGGATGTGGCCGGCCGGTGGCTCGGAACGGGGCGCGCTGTACATCGCCCTCCGCTCACCCGCGGGATCGGCCCTGCTGAAACTCCCCGCGCAGGGCGTCGAATCCTTCCTGCGCGAAACGCGGTCCGTGGTACCGCAGGGCGCGGAGTCCAGGCGGTTCGACCTGGACGCCGAACTGGCACAGTTGCTGGCGGGAAGCTGAACGCCCCCTTGGACGTGGGGGTCCGGTCGCCGACCGCGACACGGGCCCCACTGTAGGCCCCGCCGCCCGCTGCATGCGTCCCCCGGCGGCCTCGCCGCCGGGACAGTCATGCCTCCTCGAGGCACTCGCGGCATTCCTCTTCAGGGCACTCGAGAGTGGTGAGGGTCTGGTCGACCTGTCGACTGGTCAGCGGGGGCTCGGGCAGCTCGTGGGCACACTCGGCGCGGAAGGCGTCGAGCATCAGGTGAAGGTGGCGGCGCCAGGCGGTGGGGGCCACTGCACGGGTGGCCCGGATGATCCCGGCCTGGGACCAGATCACGAAGATGATGTCTTCCGGAGTGACATCGCCGCGCAGCTCGCCCTGTTCCTGGGCGTTGCGGAAGATCTGAACGGCCAGTTCTTGCGAGCGCTCGAACATTCCCCTGCCGAGCGCGTGGACGGGCAGCCGGGCCGACGCGAGGTCGTTGAAAGCGCGGTCACATGCCTGCAGCTCACAGAGCTTCTCCAGGTAGTGGCAGAACCCCTCCCACGCGTCATCCATGGCCGCGGCCTCCTCGGCGGCGGCGAGCAGCTCCGTGAACTTCGCGGTGAACAGCTCTTCGACCAGGTCCAGTCGGGTGGGGAAGTGCCGGTAGACCGTCCCGATCGCGACGCCGGCATCGCGGGCGACGCCTTCCAAGGAAGCATCCACGCCGTGCTCGGCGAAGGCCTTGCGGGCGGCGGCCACGATCGCGTCCCTGTTGCGCTGCGCGTCACGGCGCAGCGGCTTGACCGACGCCCGGGTCGCGGACAGCACATGTGGGTGGCTCATGGACCCAGAATAACCTGAGGGACCCCTCGAATTAGCGGATGTGACCCTTCTCATGCCACGGACCGCGTCATGCCGCAGGTCGCCGACAAACCCTGTGCCGTCCTTCACATCCGCTTGCCAGGCCGGACCCGACGGGCATCGCCTCAATGCCGCTTCCGCGCACTCGACTTCTTCGTCCTCCCAGCGACCCACAGGGTGGAAGACGGTTGATCGGCGGCTGATCAGTCAGCGGCGGGATCGGGCTCACGGTCTTCACCCGACACCGCCGACCGCGGCGCCGTGGAGGTGTCATCGGATTTCGTATGTTCCGTCCAGCCGGGCGCGGCCGGTGGCATGGCCCGCGATGGCGGCGGTCACGTCGTCGAGGGTGAAGTCGGCGGCGGGCCCGGAGGCCGCGTCGAGGGCGAAGAGCTGGAAGACGTAGGAGTGGGGTCCGTGTGATCGGATCGGCATCGGTCCGGCCCAGCCACGACGGCCGAGCGCGCCCTTACCGTGCCGGATCCCGGGAATCGGGCTGGGATTGACGAGGGCGTTCTCCGGGATGCCGTTCAGTGCGGGGTCGATGCCCAGCGTGAGCGCGTGGATGGCCGGTTTGCCGACAGGAACGTCGGGGTCCTGCACGATGAGCGCGAGCTCAACGGTGTCGGCCGGCGGGTGCGTCCAGTTGAGGGCCGGTGAGATGTTCGCGCTGAACAGCCTGCCGCGATGCTTCTCCGGTATGGGTGCGCCGTGGTCGAAGGCGGGACTGGTCAGGGTGAAGTTCTCTGGGGCCTGCAGGTCGGGGCGGGCCCAGACGAGGGTGTGGTGGCCGGCGCGCCGATTGCGCAGCGCGACGCCGAGGGGGTTTGTGGGCATGACTTCGACGCTTCCTCACTCTGGATCCGGCTACCTGTGAACCTGGGCCACGGTCGTCGGCGGGCGGCGCGGTCGGGCCTCCGCGGAGAGCGGCGTCACCGTTCGCGCCGACCCGCCTGACTGGCCGCGCCCCGCTTCTCCGGCTCTCCGCGCACCTCGTGACAAGGCCAGCGAAGTGGGCGCGGGAATCGCGCTCACTGTTCAGGTACAAGAAAGATCTCTTTAGGTATACTAATGAGCTATGGAGAAGCATGCAACCGATGTACGGTCCGCCGACGTCGAGGAGGCCGACCTGGGCGGGCAGGTGCGCTCCGCCGTCGGACGCCTCTACCGCCGCTTCCGCAGCGAACGCCCCGAGGGCGGCCTCGGAGATGTGGCACTCGAGGTGCTCACCCGCCTCCACAAGCACGGACCGCAGACCCTCACCGAACTCAGCGCGCACGACCGGGTCTCCCCCGCCTCCATGAGCCAGACCGTGAACCGCCTCACCTCAGCCGGCTACGCCGTACGCACCAGCGACCCGGGCGACCGCCGCAAAGTGCTCTTCCGCGCCACCGCGGAAGGCGACGCACTCGCCGGCGCCACCCGGGCACAGCGCAACGCCTGGCTCGACGAACAGCTACGCGCGCTCAGCACCGAAGACCGCGCGGTGATCGCCCGCGCCGCGGCACTGCTCGGCGATATCGCCGGCTCCTGAAGACGTCAGCGACGACATGCGGAGGGCCCCGGCCGGGACGGATCCCGGCCGGGGCTGTCGACGTGCGTGGTCGTGAAGGGCGGTCGCCTGCGCGGCGAAAGGCTCCACGAGGTTTCAGCCGGACGATCGTCCTCGTGGGCCAGGGGTGAGGCCCGGGGACATTGGCCCCTTCACCACCATGGTTGCGCAGCCACACCGCACTCTCTGGTGTTCCCGGCACCGTCCGGGAGTTCAGGACGGGCGTGCGACCCCCGGCGCGCTCCCGTGCCCAGGGCATCGGGGGTGGAGCGCGGTCCCGGCGCTCAGCCGACGTGCACCAGGGTCTCCTCGCTGCCGAGTCGGGCGGCGCCCGTGTCCATGTACAGGGTGGTCTCCCCGTCGGACCAGCGGATGACGAGGTCGTCGGTCCGGTGGTTCCCCGTGAAGTCGCCGGTCGTCATGACCGTGTCGTGCGTCCAGAGTCCGTTGGGGTTCAGGACGCGTCGTTCGGTACCGAGGCCCGACGCGGTCGTGCCGACGTAGTTGTCGAGTTCGCCGTCGCTCCAGCGCACCATGACGTCCCACTTCTGATTGCCGGAGAATTCACCGCTGGTGAGAAGGGTGGCGTTCTTCCACGTGTCGTTCTTGTCCTTGAGCCTGTGCTCCTGGCCGAAGGTGCCCGCGCCGACACTGGTGTAGAGGGTCACTTCGCCGTCGGCCCAGCGGACGATCAGGTCGGTGACGTACCGGGAGGCGTTGAACCGGCCCGCCGCGATCTGCGTCGCGTTCTTCCACAGGTCATTGGGCTTGATCATCCGGGTGCCGGCCCGGTCGAGACCCTTGGTCCCGAGGTCTCCGTAGAGGGTGACCTCACCGTCCACCCAGCGGACCATCAGGTCGAAACGGTTCGACCCGGTGAAGTCGCCCGCGGTGATGGTCCTGGCGTTCCGCCAGGTGGAGTTCTCGGGCAGCAGCTGCCGCTCGCCCGTGAAGTGGCCGCGTCCGTCGCTGTTGTAGAGCGTGACCTCGCCGTCGGACCACACCACGACCATGTCGCTGTGGCCTTTGCCGTCGAAGTCGCCCGAGGCCATCGGGCCGGCGTGCTTCCAGGTCGCGCCGGAACCCATGGTGTACGGCAGCGACGGCTGTTCGTAGGGGCCGTAGTCGGGGTTGCGGCCTTGCTGGGCATCGGCGTAGAGGCGGAGGAAACGCTCACCGTACAGCGGGCTGTAGGTGATCTCGTTGTACCGCGGATCCGACCCGCTCACATCGGGGCCGCCCTGAAGAAACCCGCCCACGTTGCCGATGATCGTGCCGGTGTCGCCGGAAGGGGCCAGCTCGGAGAAGAAGGGCCCTCCGGAGACTCCGCCCCACATCCCGGCGCAGTAGATCTGCATCTGGTAGTAGCCCGGCAGCGCGGTCGTGTAGATGTCGGGACAGCGGACCGCCTGGTCCGTCGGGTTGTGCGCGATCTTGGGGTAGCCGATGACGGTCACCTTGTTGGCGTAACCGGGCGTGCGGGCCAGGGTGTTGGCGCCCACGACGTCCTGGACCTTCTCGTGGCCGTTCGGCTTGAGGCTCGCGAAGGCGTAGTCCAGGTCGGAGGTCTTGGCCTTGTCCCAGGTGGCCCTCTTGTCGCGGAACCACTTGTCGACCGCCCAGACCCCGTAGGGCTGCGCGGCCGCAGTCCTGGTGTGGTCGTACATGGGTACGAACATGGAATGCGAGCCGGCGCAGTGTCCCGCGGTGAGGATCAGGTTGTGTCCCCCGCTGCGTACCACGCTGGCCGTGCAGCGGTGTCCCTTCAGCCCCTTGTCCTCGCTGAAGATCGTGCCCACGGACTTGATGCCCTTGAAGTGCTCGGCGGTGACGCCGTCGGCGGAGGGTCGCCGGGCCGCCGCGGTCGATCCCTCCGGCGGGGCGGTACGGCCCGAGGGGTCGGTGGCCGAGTCCATGCGCTCGGGAGTCCAGAAGCGGATGGCGGCCTCGGCCGTCCAGTCGGCATCGGCGGGCGGCACCGCCGCGTCCGAAGCCGAGGGTTCGACGGACGGGCCGGACGGATCCGCGGGAGTAGTCGGGCCGAACGGATCCGCGGGAGCCGGGCCCGTCGACACGGCGGGGGCCGGGCCCGTCGACACGGCGGAGGTCAGGCCCGTCGGCACGGCGGAAGTCGGGCCCGTCGGCACGGCGGAGGTCAGGCCCGTCGGATCCGTGGAGGTCACGCCCATCCGGTCTACGGAGGCCGGGCCGGACGGGTCCGTGGAACTCGGGCCGGTCGGCGGCTTCCACACGGGGGCAGCGCTCCGCGAGGTCCCCGAAGGGGTCGGGGTGGCGGCGACGGGGGGCGCGGTACCGGCCTGGGCCGCGGCGGCGGTGCCCAGCAGCACCACGGCGCTCAGTACCGCGACGGCCCCGAGCCGTATTCGTCCGCCGGGCGATTCGGTTCTCTGCATTCAGGATTCTCCAAGAGGCAGGCCGGACGGCATCAGGACCCGACGGACGGGCGCCTGCCGTGGGACAGCAGGCGGGACACCGCCGCGGAGTCCGACGTGAGATCCTCCGCCGACGACCTGCTCCGCACACACCGCGCGACAGCAACCCCCGTTGCGTTCCCCCGTACCGCCGTACGGCGGCTTTCGATCGACCGTGGTCAGCGGTCGCAGCCGTCATGATCGCATGGCGGGCACCCAAATGCTCACTTTATGAGCGCATTTGGGTCAGTTCAGTTCGGGGACGCCCAGCAGCATGTCGAGGTCACACACCTGGGCCCGCCGATGGTGCCCCTTCGCATCGGTCAGTTGCACGCGGGAGCCGTAGTCGTGCGTCGCGGGGTGCGGGGGCCGTACGTCGACCCGTGGGTTGTAATCGGCCATGACCTCGCAAGACCCGGAAGGAGAGCCGACCGCGTCGTAGAAGACCGGGATCGCGATGCTGTGGCCCGGCTTCAGCACCAGGCGGACGGGCGTGCGCTTCTTCGGCCTGGAGTCGGCCGACGGCCCCTTGCCGACGTGCACACTCAGCTCCGGGTAGCCGTCGAAGGCGCAGGGTTGCGATCCCTTGTGCGCGGCGCTGAGCGTAGCCGTCGGCGTGTTGTGCGGCTTGCCCGGGAGAAGGGTCATCTTCCAGCTCAGCTGGGGCGTCCGGCACGCTGCGATCCGGATTCCCGAGGCGCCGGCGCCCTCGCCGCACGCGCCGGCACCCAGCAGCATCAGACCGGCCGTGCAGACCGCCGCTGTACGCCGTGACATGAGAACTCCCCGAGGCGACGCCGCTCCCGCGGGACCGAGTGGCCACCGCCCTTGCCCCGCCGGACAGCTAGATGCGGGCATGCGCGCCGAGGTTCCACACCGGCGGGATGACCACCGGCCGGGCACGCGGGATCGCCGCGGCCGGGTGCCGGAAAGCCGGGCGACAGCTCTACCCGTGCCGTCCTCGTGCACGCCGGATCCGAAGGTCGGCTCGGGCGGCCGGGTGACGCGGGGCCGCCGCCGGGCCGTCCGGCCGAATCGCCGGCTCACTGCCGTACGGACGGACGGAAAGTACGGTAGGAAATCCCACGTGAATGAACTGCTCACCGAAGTCGTCGAGGCCCATGGCGGGACCGGACGCTGGCAGGAGCTGACGCGGGCGCGAGCCACCCTCGTCAGTGGTGGCGACCTGTTCGCCGTCAAGGGCCTGCCGCAGGATGCGACGCCCCGCGTGATGACCGTCGCACTGCACGAGGAGTACGCCTCGGTACAGCCCTTCGGCGCGCACGACCAGAGGACCGGTTTCACGGCCGGGCGAGTGAGCATCGAGAAACTCGACGGGCGGGTGGTCGCCGAACGCGAGGACCCTCGGACGTCCTTCGCCGGACACACACTCGAGACACCTTGGGACCCGCTGGACCGCGCCTACTTCAACGGCTACGCGTTGTGGACCTACCTCACCACGCCCTTCCTCCTCACCATGCCCGGCTTCACGGTCACCGACATCGAGCCGTGGCGGGAGGGAGACGAGGTCTGGCCAGGGCTGCGCGCCGCCTTCCCGCCCCGGATCGCGAGCCACAGCACCCACCAGGACTTCTATTTCGGTCCCGACCGGCTCCTGCGGCGTCACGACTACCACGTCGACGTGGCCGGCGGATTCGCCGCCGCGCAGTACGTCCACAACCTCGCGGAGGCGGACGGCATCGTGCTGCCCACCAGACGCCGGGCCTACCGCCGCGACACCGACGGTCGCCCCCTCCTGGAACAGGTCATGGTCTCCATCGACCTCAGCGACGTCCACTTCAGCTGACACCCTTCTTCCGGTGCCTGCCTCGCCGGGCGGCCTCGCCGGCCGCGAGGTGATCCGGCGCGGGCGGTTCATCACGCGCTCCGCCCCCTGAGCGGCGAGGTCGCCGCTCAGAGGGCTCCGAAGGACCGGGTGACGCCGGGCGCGCGGCCGGCGGTCGCCTTCGGCGGGGCGAGGCTTCTCAGTCGGTGCAGGCGGTGCCGGGGGCGGGCAGCGCGCGGGTGGTCAGACAGCGGTTGGTGGCCTTCCGGACGCACTCGAAGACCAGGAACATGCTGTGGTCGTCGCCTTCGTGGCCGAGTACGACGCTGCCGGGCAGTTGGGCGGCCATGGCCGCGCCCGCACGGTACGGGGCGAGGGCCTGGTGGGTGGACTGGAGGACCAGGGCGGGCGGTGCGCCGTGAACCGGTGCCCCCGCCTTGACGGGCTCGGCGGGCGTGGGCCAGCCGAGGCAGTCGGCGATGGTCCGGTAGGAGCGCACGGCGCCGCCGAGGTGCGGGGACACCCGGGCGAGTTCCTTGCGCAACCCGGTGAGCTGGGCGAGAGTGCGGTGCGGCCCGCGTCGGGGCGGGACCAGTCCACCGGTACCTGGATCGAGCCGCACCGCATGTGCTTGAAGTCGCTGTCGGCGCGGTCGTGCCAGTCGATGGTCCGCCTGGGCGAGTGTCGGTACGGCGAGGGCGGTCGCCAGCGTGGTGGCACCGGCGGTGATCCAGCCGACGCACTTCCGGATTCCTGTCATGTTGCCATTCCTTGGTCTGTGCCCCGGCCCGTGCGGAGTCGAGGGGTTGTACCAGGTGGTGCGGGTGAGGGGCGGGCCCTCGCCCGGCGTCAGCCCCGGGCGTCGTCCATGGCGGTGTCGGGGATCCAGGAGCCGTGGATCCCCGCGGTCACCCGGCGGGGCAGCTGGACGGCGGCGACGCGGTCGAGGCCCGAGGCATCGAGGACCAGCAGCTGCGAGGCGTCCTGCTTCAGGTCGGAGACCACGGTCAGGAGGTATCCGTCGTCCTCGCGGGTGGCTCCGGCGGCGGGGACGAAGACCGCTTCACTGGGCAGCCGGGCGTCGCCTGCCGGGTGGATGCGGCGGGCGCCGGTGGTGCGGTCGTACTTGACGACGCCGTAGCCGCCGAAGCCCTTCTCGTCGGGGAAGGAGATGGCGTACTGGTAGCGGTTCTCGGAGCCCAGCCAGTCCTCGTTGAGGGTCGGGAACTCCACCGCGAGGTCGTCGATGATCTGCTCGTCGACAGTGCCGGCGGTCATGTCGATGACCCAACGGCGGGTGTAGGAACGGGCGTTGGGCTCGGTGCTGCGGCCGGGGGCGCCGATCCACCAGTTCCAGGACAGCCGGAAGCCCTCGCGGTCCACGGTGGGGCCCTCCAGGACGATGCGGCCCTGGCCGTCCTCGTAGGCGTTGGAGACGTGCAGCATGTTGCCCGGTTCGATCGAGAACCAGCGGATGTGCCGGGCGCCGTCCGCTCCGCGGGGCATGACGCCGATACGGGAGGGCTGCTGGTCGCTCCAGCCGTAGGGGATGCCGGAGTGCTCGGCCGGGTCGAAGGTGACGTTTCCCTCGATGAAGAGCACATGGCGACGGGTGATGGCGAAGTCGTGCTTGAGCGAGGCGGTCGCTCCCGGGATCTCGGCGCTGTGGACGACCTCACCCTTGGCGTCGGAGACGTAGTACGTCAGGAACGGCGGGAACGGCGAGGACCCGAAGAAGTGGAGCTCCCCGGTCACCGGGTCCTCCTTGGGGTGCGCGGTCATCGCGGTCCGCAGCTTGCCGTCGAAGTCGTACGCGCCGACGGTCTCCAGGTCCGGGGTGAGTTCGAAGGGGAGGTTCGCCTCGCAGAGGGCGAGCAGGCGCCCGGCGTGCTCGATGACGTGGGTGCCGGCGGTGCTGGCGGTCAGGTCGGGGCCGTGCTCGGTCATGTAGGGCGCGCCGTCGAGGGCGGGGGTGTGCACCCAGCGGTTTCGGTACCACTCGGCGCGGCCCTCGCGGAGGCGGATGCCGTGGACCATGCCGCTGCCCTTGAACCAGTGGGCCGGGGTGACCCCGGGCTTGGGGTTGTGGCCGTTGCGGATCAGCCGGCCGTTCAGCTCGGGGGGCAGCGTGCCCTCCACGGTGAGTCCGGTGGCGGTGACCTCGTCGGTGACGGGGGTGTAGTGGCCGGTCAGGTAGGGCTTCGCAGCAGTCATGGCGGGAACCTCTCTCAATGTGGGTGATGCTCTGGTGTCAGGCGGCTTGTTCGGCACGGGCCTTGAGGTGGGAGAGCCAGCTCTCCAGTGAGTCGTGGAGGGCCTTGCCGAGGTCGTCGGCCGCGGCTTCGGCGGGGGCGCCGCTCCAGGACTCCTCGGTGCGGACGGTGACGTGGTCGCCCTCCTCCTCGAACGTCCACACGTGGACGCCGGAGATGCCGTCGGCGGGGCCGCCCCACACGATCCGCTCGCCGGGAACCAGTTCGCGCACGGTGGAGGTGATGTCCAGGCCGTGGGTTCGCCAGCTGAAGCGGTTGCCCGGAATGAGGGGGCCGTCGGGCTCGGCCCGGTCGATGTCCGTGTTCCAGGTGGGCCAGGCCGCGATGTCGGTGTGCAGCCCCCACACCGTCGCGAGCGGGGCGTTGATCTCGATGCTCAGGCGGACGATGACGGGGGCGGTCTCGTCGATGGTGACCATGGTCGGGTCTCCTTTGTCGGTGACATGGGTCGGTGGCACGGCTGATGCGTTTCTTCGGCCGGATTCAGGGGATTCAGCGGTTTCGGGGAATTCAGGCGGGCCGCGGGTCCGGGGCCCGCCCGGTGGGGGTGGTGACCGTCCGCCGGCCGGTGCGGCGGGTGAGGAGCAGCGCGAGGAGGGCTGTGGCGAGGAGGACCGCGGCGGCGACGGCGAAGACGGTGCGGTAACCGGCGGTGAGGGCTTCCGGAGGAGGCCGGTGGGTGGACGCGTGGGCGGTGACGGCGCCGGCCAGGGTGGCCAGGGCGGCGAGGCCGATGGCGCCGCCGACCTGGCGGGTGGTGTTCACCAGGCCGCCGGCCAGGCCGGCGTCCTCCCGCGGGACGCCGTCCACGGCGAACGCGGTGAGCTGGACGAAGGCGATGCTGAGGCCCAGGCCGATCAGGATGCTCGGGCCGAGGAGGTCGGCGAGGTAGCTGCCGTCGGCACTGATCCGTGACAGCCACATCAGGCCCGCGGCCTCGGTGAGCAGGGCCGCGGTCAGGGCCGCCGGGCCTCCGATGCGCCGGGAGATGCGCGGCGCCAGCGTGGCGCCGAGCATATTGGCGCCGGCGAGCGGGAGTTGTCCGGCTCCGGTGGCCAAGGGGCTCGATCCGAGGACCTGTTGCTGGTAGAGCGGCAGGAAGAAGAACAGGGCGATCCACACCGAACCCAGCAGTCCCATCAGCAGGTTGCCCGCGGCGACCTGGCCGGTGGTGAACAGACGCGGCGGTATCAGTGCGTCCGGACGGCGGCGCTCGATGACGGCGAAGGCCGCCAGCAGCGCGAGGGCGGCCCCGAGGGCGCCCAGCACCCGGCCGTCGCTCCAGCCGGCGCCGCGTGCGGTGGTCAGGCTCCAGACCAGGCAGGTCAGGGCGAGGGTGACGGTGGCCGTGCCCAGCAGGTCGAGCCGTCCGGCCTCGCGTCCGGCCGTGCGTGGCACGAGCACGGCCACGGCGGCCAGGACCAGCACCGCACCGAGCGCGACCGCGTGGAAGATCCAGGGCCAGCCCCATGCCTGGGTGAGCACACCGCCCAGCAGGACGCCGCCCGCTCCTCCCGCGCCGGAGACCGCCCCCCATACTCCCAGTGCCTTGCCGCGCCCCGGGCCGGAGGGGAACTGGTCCATGGTCAGAGCGAGCGCTGCCGGGGCGATGGCGGCGGCGGCCATGCCCTGAACGGCGCGGGCGGCGATCAGGACGTCCGCGGCGGTGGCCAGTCCCGCCGACAGCGAGGCCGCGGCGAACAGCGCGAGTCCGGCGATCAGCATCCGGCGGCGACCGAGGAGGTCGGCCGCTCTCCCGCCCGCCAGGAGCAGGGCGCCGAACGCGAGGCCGTAGGCGTTGACCACCCAGGTGGTTCCGCCGTCCGACAGGCCGACTCCGGCGCGGATCTGCGGAAGCGCCACATTGACGATCGAGGTGGCGAGCATGACGGTGAACTGCGCCGCGGCGAGTGCCGCGAGCACGGCTCCCGGCCGGGGTGCCTGGTTCGGCTGCGTGCGTGCAACGTTCATGACGCACAGGCTCGTGTCGGACGGTGTCCACTTTCCAGGCCCGGCAGCGGCGGGGACTGTCCACTGCTGTCCGCACCCGTCCACTCGCCTCTGCCGGAGCGCGCGGCTGCGGCTGCTACCGGGGGCCGTGCAGCTCCTGCTGCCACAGGGCTTCGTAGAGCAGGTCCAGGCCCTGGCGCAGGTGGCGGCGGTAGGTGCCGTACGGAAGACCCAGCCGGCGGGCCGCGGCCTCCTGGGTGGGCGCTCCGGAGAGGTAGCCCGCCGTCAGGGCCTCGCAGGCGCGTACCCCGCGCGGGTCGTGGGCGAGGTCGGCCACGGCCTGGCGCAGCAGGGCGCGCAGCTCCTCGACGGGATCACCGAGGTCGGCCGCGAGACGGGTGCGCATCAGGGCGCAGGCCGCGAAGGCGCGTGGATCGCGCCAGTGTGCCAGCGCTTCGCGTACGGCCTGGTCGAACGTGGTGCGCGAGATGGGCGGCGGTGCGGACGGTGCCGGTGCGTCGGGGGCCGATATGAAGCGGAGGAGCCAGGTCTCCACGGGGACCTGTCGCCAGTCGACGCTGAACAGCCCGTAGGTGTGCTCGCCCACGCGCGGGCGGGACCCGGTGTCGACGAGGGTGCCTTCGACGCGTTCGGCCCAGGTCTCGGCGTCCTGGTAGACGGCGAAGCCGTAGGCGCGGCCGTGGGCACGGGCCGCCTCGGCCTGGGCCCGGGAACTGCTCAGGTCGATTACGCGGGAGGGCACTTGGTAGCGCTCGGGGTAGATCGTGAAGCGGCTTACGCCGATGTGTTCGCCGGGGCTCACCGGCGCGGTCGCCTCGCTGTACCGCCACGCGGCGGCGACCACGGGGTCGGTGGCGATGTCCTGGGGGTCGGGAGGGGCCGGCAGCTCGAGTCGGGCCGTGAAGGCCACGATCCGGCCCGTGCTCACGAGTCGGTAGACGCTGAAAGCCCGCGGCTGGCGCCGGGCCCAGTAGCGGACCAGTTCCGCGGAGGCTGCTCCTTCGGTCTCCTCGGCCATCCTCAGTACGACTTCCATGTCGTCCGCGTGCAGGGGGCGTTCGTGCACCTCCTCCTCTCGGGACCAGGTGCGCAGCCGGGACAGCACCTCGCCCTCCCGAAAGAGGTAGAAGAGCTCGTCGGTGATGGTCCACACCCGCTCCTCGGGAGCCTCGCGCAGGATGCGCAGGTACTCGTCCGCCAGGCGCCGGCGCATTCCCTCGAACGCTCGCGGGGCACGCCAGCGCAGGTCGGCGGCCAGCGTCTCGCGTGCGGCGTCGTGCGGGTGGAGCCCTCGATGCGTGGACTCCATGAAGGGCAGGTCCCGCAGCCAGGAGAAGAGCTGATGGGCGTCCTCCCCGGGCAGTACGGCGGCGAGCAGTTCCTCGGAGGTCGAGTGGGCCTGCGCGCCGACCTCCAGGGCACGGCGGTGGGCGGCCGTGGGGACCTCGCCGATCAGTCCCGCCACCAGTGTGCGCAGGACGTCCGCGGACGGGGCCCAGATCTCCTCCCGGGAACAGCCCGCCGATCCCGCAGCGGCCGCGAGGGACAGGGCCAACGGGTTGCCGCCCGCGAAGCGCAGTACCCGGTCGCGCAGTTCGGGCCGGATCCGCGCCGCGGCGAGCAGGGTGCGGGCCTGTTCCGCGGAGAACGGCTCCAGTTCGGTCACGTGCAGGAGCCGGGACCAGGCGGGGTCGGTGGTCCACTGCGGCTGCGGGGCGCGCCGTCCGCCCAGGACGACCAGGGTGTCGTCCGCGGCACGGGGCAGGAAGTGGTGCCAAAGCCAGCTCTCCAGCCACTGACAGTGCTCGAAGGAGTCGACGAACAGGACCGCGCCCGGAACGTCCAGGAAGGGACCGGCGGCGTGCTCGAAATCGGCGGGGTCCCGGCTGACGAACCGGCCGTCGAGTTCGACGAGCGGCCGGCCCGCCGCGCGGGCGCCGTCCGCCAGACGTCGGAGCAGCGTCGACTTCCCGATGCCGCCCGGCCCGTACACGTAGAACGCGAACGGTGCCTGCGGATCACCGGCCAATGCCTTTTCGAAGCGCCCGAGTTCCTCGTCCCTGCCGATGAAGGCACGCCCGCGCGCACTGCTCAGTCTCTCTCCCACGGACACCATGGCGGATCCCTCTCTCCTTGCTTCGAACGCTGTTCTCTCCTCCGGTGCCGCTGCTCCGCGCGGCCTGACGGAGGCCCTGTCCGGCCCGTTTGACGAGCCCGATCGTCTGACGAGCCCAGATCACTTGATGTGCCCGAGGTTCCCGTCGTCGGAGTGGCCGGTGATCAGGAGGGTGGTCTCTTCGACGCTGTGGAAGCGTCCGTCGGGGGCCAGTTGGGCGAAGAGGTAGACCTCGGTGCTGGAGACACGGCCGTTGTGCTGGGTGAGGGTGACGGTGTGGCGGTCGGCGTAGCGCGACCCGTCCCGGAGTTCGTCGTGGACCTCGATGTGTCCGCCGCGGATCAGGGAGCGGAGGCGGGTGATGTGCTGGGCGAAGGAGGTCCGGTCGCTCCACACGCCGTCGGTGCGCTGCCGGTAGTCAGGGGTGAAGTGCCGGTCGAGGGCTTCGGCGAGGTCGAGGCCCGGGTCGAAGAGCAGGTCGTTGATGGCTCTGGTGATGTCGGTCGGATTCATCGGTGTGTTCACCTGAGGGAAGTAGGGACATGGAGTTGTTCCGGGCTGTCGGGGCCGTGGAGGTCAGTTCGTCGGGCGGGCCCCGGGTGGGCCGGGGTCACGGGCCGCCGACCGGGGGCGGTACCGCTTTCGTGGACGGAGTGAAGTCCAGCGACAGGGACACGGGGCCTCGGGTGTACAGGCCGGTTTCCTGGTAGCGGAAGCCAGGGCTGTAGCGGACCTGGTCGAGGAGGGGCAGGAGCATCGCGGCGACGGTCTCGATCTCCGTGCGCGCGAAGGCCGCGCCGGCGCACTGGTGGAGTCCGGTGCCGAAGGCCAGGTGCTGGGCGGCCGCGGTGAAGGAACGGGCGGTGCCCAGGTCCGGGCGGTGGATGTCGAACGTGTCCGGGGCGGTGAACGCATCGGGGTCGCGGTTGGCCGCGCCGATCAGGCAGAAGACCGTGGCACCCGCCGGGACGGTGGTGCCCGCGAACACCGCGTTCCGCTCCGCCTGGCGGGGAATGAGCTGGACCGGCGGGGTGCGGCGCAGGGTCTCGGCTATCGCGGCGGTCAGCAGGTTCGGGTCCTGGCGGACCTGTGCCATCTGCTCGGGATGGTCGATCAGGTGCTTGAAGAGCAGGGCGAGGGTCTTGTCCGCGGGTTCGGTCGCGGCGGCCAACACGTTGATGATCAACGCGGTGACGTCGCGGTCGCCCAAGGCGATGCCGTCGAACTCGGCGGCGCACAGCTTCGATATCAGGTCCTCTCCGGGGTCGCGGCGGCGTTGTTCGATGACGGGTGCGAGATAGGCCTCCAGCCGCTCCGCGCAGTCCATGCAGTGCCGGCGGCGCTCGGGGGTGAGAGTCATGCTGGTGATGAACTCGGCGACCCCGCTGTGCCAGGCGGCCACCTGCCGCCAGTCCTTCCTGTCCAGACCGAGGACGTCGAGCGTCACGTGGATGGCGAGGGGCTTGCCGAAATCGTTGACGAGGTCCATCCGGCCCCGGGACAGGAAGGGCGCCATGAGTTCGGCGGCGTTGGCGTGGATGGCGCGTCTCTGGTGCTGGAGGGCCCGGCCGGTGAAACCCCGCACGACGATCTTCCGCTTGGCGGTGTGTTCGGCCCCGGTCATCTGGGCGAGGACCGGCCCGCGCATCACCGGCTCGGCACGCGCCTGCAACGTCCGGGTGCTGAACGCCTCATGGTCGGTGAGCACCCGCTCGACGTCCTGGTGGCGGGAGAGGAAATAGCTGTCGATCGCCGGCTCGTGGTGCACCGGAGACTCTTCCCTCAGCCGTGCGAAGTGGCGGTAGGGGTCCGCGGCGAACGCCTCCGACAGGATGCTGAGACGGGGACTGACCACAGGCATGGTGAGGGCCTCTCCAAGTGCGCGGTGTCGGGGAGGAACAGTCCTGGTCGGAATACGTGACCTGCCGTGTGATGCGCCCCCACCCCCGTCTGTCGCGTCCGCGAGATGGGTGAGCGAACCGGCCCACCCGGGGTACAGGATGAGCGAACGGCGGCACTGGTTCCGGTCGCGGGGCGGGCTTCTCTCCGGGCCCCGCGCGGCCGACGGTCGCGGAGAGCCGTTGCCATGGTGAGCGGGACCCGCCCCGCACGCGCCGCGATCTCCCGCCCGTACGGAACTGAACAGGCGCTACGGAGGTATTCCATTCGCCTGCCCGGCATGCGTACGGCGAGAATGCCGGGACCGTCGACGATCCGGAGGAACTTCGCCATGACCGGCCGGCAGCACGCCCGCGACAGCTTGGACGGCCTGGTGATGGGCGACGCCTTCGGGGACAGTTGGTTCACGCGCTCCGACGAGGACACCGAAGGCCAGTGGGCGGCACGGCAGTTGCGCCCGGCGCCCTGGGCGTGGACGGACGACTCCGCCATGGCTCTCGTCCTGTTCGCACACCTCGTGACCCATGGGGAGGTCCGGCCGGGCGAGCTGGCGGAGGAGTTCGCCGCCGAGTACGACCGGGACCCGGGACGCAAGTACGGTCCGTCCATGCACGGTGTGCTGCGACGGATCGGGGAGGGGGAGGACTGGCAGACCGTCACCACGGCGCAGTTCGGCGGGCAGGGTTCCCACGGCAACGGCGCCGCGATGCGGGTCGCCCCCGTGGGTGCGTGGTTCCGGGACGACATGGCGGTCGTGCGCGAGCAGGCCCGGCTGTCCGCCGTGGCCACCCACTCCCACCCGGAGGCCGTCGCGGGAGCCGTGGCCGTGGCGGTCGCCGCAGCGCTGGCGACCGCCGACAAGGGCTGGGACACATCGTCGCGCGCGGAATTCCTGCAGGAGATCGCCTCGCACCTGCCGGACAGTGACGTCCGCTCCGGGCTGCTGGTGGCCGCCAACCTCTCGCCGCGCGCGTCGGTTCGTCACGCGGCGTCCGTTCTGGGCTCGGGAACACTGATCTCGGCTCCGGACACGGTGCCGTACGCGCTGTGGTCCGCCGCGGGTCATCTGGACGATCTCTCCGAGGCGTTGTGGCAGACCGTCGCCGGCTGGGGCGACCGCGACACCACCTGTGCCATCGCGGGTGGAGTCGTCGCGGCGCGGACGGGCACGGGCGCGCTGCCGGATGCCTGGCTCCGGGCCCGCGAGGACATCCCCGCCTGGAGTAACTGGGATTCCACCGGGACCGGCCGCCAACACGCCTAGGGCGTGTGTCGGAAGTGCTCCAGGTTGACTGACGTGAGTGGGCGGAGGCGGAGTTACCGATATGTCGGACCGGCTGAGCTGAAGACTGCGGTGCGGCCCGGTGACGGCGGTCGTCGGATCGGTTCGGCGGCCGACTTCGGTGGCTGGACCCTGGAGCAATCGGCGGTGGAGCTGGCCGAACCGTTCACCTTCGTGGTCGGTATGGACGGTGTGCTTCGGCTGGCGCCGCGGCGAAGCGAGCACGTGGCCTGTGCTGGCGGAGACGTGGTTCTGAGTGCCGGCGAGATCAGCTTCATGCGCGAGGCAGACCGGTGGACCGTGAGCGAGGTCAGTAACCAGTCCACCGGCTATTGCCCGGACGTCGCCTCCTGGGCGGAGGTGGCCCGCGCTCTGGACGCGGTCGAGCTCCGGCGGCCCTCCGGCTTCACCCACGAGGTCGTGTTCCGGCGGTGCCCCGACTGCCAGGAGCACAACATCGTGCGCGAGGACGACTTCGTCTGCGTCTTCTGCGGCAGCGATCTGCCCGCGGCGTGGAACGTGGATCCCACCGCGTGACCGGTCCTGGTCCCGGACGACCACGAGCAGGGGGCACCGAATCCGGGGTGCATAGAGGCCGGGCCGCTATCCGCCGATCCGGAGGGCGGTCCGTGCGGCGACCGTCCGGTCCCAGTCCGGGTGGCGACCGTCGGGGTCCAGGGCCCGCTCACCGGCCATCGTAGCCGCGCCGCCACACGCACGCCCCCGTTGCGCCTCCCCCAGCCCTCCGCCCCTGTCACCCGACCCGGGCGGCCGGCCCGCGCGAGGCTGCGCGAAGGCTGAGAACCAGCCACCTGCCGAAGGCGTGCTTCGGGTACGGCAGCCGGATGCGACGAGGGCCGTGCGGGGACGTCACGGTGCGGTCGCCGGGAGGTTCGGGGACGAGCGCGGTGTCCGGTAGGCAGTGCGGGCACATGTCGACGCCGCCCGCGAGGCGCTGGGCGCGGGCCGCCGGAACTCGCGCGGACAAGCCTTCGGGCGTCACCCGTTCGATCACGCCGTGCGGTCGAGGAGCTCTCCCGGGCGCCGGTCGGCCCGGCGTATCAGCGCAGCCCGGCGAAGAGATCGTTCTCCGGTACGGACGCGCCGGTGGCGTCCTTGACACGTACGAAAGTCTCCATACCCATGAACTCACCGAACCTCTCCTTGCCCATCTTGAGGAAGAAGATGTTCTCGCCCTGACTGGCGTGCGCGGCCAGCGCATCGAACTTCTGACCGCTGAACGGGGTGGTGTCCACCCACGTGGTGATCTCATCGTCGGGGAGGCCGATCTCGGCCATCGCGGCGGCCTCCGCGGGATCCGGCTCCGGCATGTCCTCGTGGAACTCGCGGATGATCTCGCCGAACCGCCGCATCATCGAGCGGGGCATCGTCGTCCAGTACACCTTCGGTGTCAGTGCCGTCATCTCCAGCGCCGCCATCGTGATGCGGTGGGCCTGGATGTGGTCGGGGTGGCCGTAGAAGCCGTTCTCGTCATAGGTGACGACCACATCGGGTCGGTAGTGCCGCATGAGTTCCGCGAGGCGGGCGGCGCCCTCCTCCACTGGGGTCTGCCAGAAAGACCCGGGGGCGTCGTTGCTCGGCCAGCCCATCATCCCGGAGTCGGCGTAGTCCAGCATCTCCAGTTCACTGACCTTCAGGACGTCACAGCTCGCCTCGAGTTCTTGACGGCGCATCGAGGCGACGGCCGCCGGATCGTGCCCGGGGTCGCCCGGCTTGACACCATCCGGTCCGTCACCGCAACCGCCGTCGGTACACGTCACCAGAACCGTACGGATGCCTTCCGCCGCGTACCGCGCGAGGACCCCTCCGGTTCCGGTGGCCTCGTCGTCGGGGTGGGCGTGTACTGCCATGAGCGTCAAGGGCCGGTCGGTCATGAAAAACAGTCCTCCTGCAGAAATACGTCTTGGTACGGGTACGCGGCGGGCGTACCGCGATCCTGGGGCCCGGATCCTGGTGGGACGGACGACCTCGTGGTCTCCGTGTTCCCCGCCCGTGCGGCGCCGGTCACCCGGTCCGTGCAACGGCGACGGGCGGACCCGCTGTTCCCGGCGCGGCCGCCCAGCCTGGCCTTCCGGGCGTCGGCTATTCGACACGGACGGGGCGGAGGCGCGATCTGGACGCCTCAGCGCCGGGTGCGATCCGACGTCCATCCGGCACCAGCCGTGAGATTCCGACACGAAAATTGAGACCCTACATGGGAGGTGGGATTCTCAGCTCGCCTGCCAGGAGCCAATGCTGTGACCTGCGACTCTCCCAGTCAGGGTCCATGAGGATGCCGACCGGATGCCCTTGCCCATGATGTGAGGGAACGCGATGACGACCCCTACCGGGTCGGCGTGGATCCGACGCCTGAGCCGGCGACGCCGTGGCCGTTGCCCGCGGAGGTGCGGCTCGAAATGGAGCAGGCCGACACCTTGCCGTTCGGGCCGCCGAGCCTCGACCACCGCACCGAGGTCGAGGCCGAGGTCGAGCGGACGAAACGGTCGCAGCGGCTGGGCCGCCGGGGTTCGGCGTCCACCGGTACGCGGCCCTGCGCGGACTGCCGGCCGCCAGGCTGTGCGGCTGTGCGGCTGTGCGGCTGTGCGGCTGTGCGGCTGTGCGGCTGTGCGTCAACAGCGCCTGGACCGTGCGGTGTTCCGAACCCACGCCGGGAAACCACGCCTTCCGCCTCGCCATCGGCACCAGGAACCGGGACGTCCAGGACGACTGGCTGCGGGTCGTCGGGTCCCGACGCCCGTGAACGCTGCCCGATACGACCGCAAACACACGCTCACCTCCCCTCGGCCATACGTGGGCTTCGCCTCGGGTTCTCCCCCCGTACGTCTCCGATTGCTTCCATCGAGGGATGGACCACATCACGTTCCTCGTGGCGGTCGTCATCGTCACGGCTCTGGCCTTCGATTTCACCAACGGGTTCCACGACACGGCGAACGCGATGGCCACGTCCATCGCCACCGGGGCGCTCAAACCGAAAACAGCGGTCCTCGTCAGCGGCGTCCTGAACATCGGAGGAGCGTTCCTGTCCACCGAGGTCGCCAAGACGATCTCCGGCGGGATCGTCGACGACACACTCGTCACTCCGGGCATGATCTTCGCCGGCCTGGTCGGGGCGATTCTGTGGAATCTGCTGACCTGGCTGCTCGGGCTTCCCTCCAGTTCCTCACACGCTCTCTTCGGCGGGCTCATCGGCGCGGTGTGGGTCGGCGCGGGTGAGCACGGCGTGCACTTCGACAAGGTGTTCGAGAAGATTCTGATCCCGGCGGTGGCCTCGCCTGTCGTCGCAGGTGTCGCCGCACTGCTGGCCACGTACCTCGCGTACCGGATCACCGCCCGGGCCCGTGAGAAGTCGGTGACGAAGGGCTTCCGGCTCGGGCAGATCGCGTCGGCCTCGCTGGTGTCGCTGGCGCACGGCACGAACGACGCGCAGAAGACGATGGGCGTCATCACGCTGACGCTGATCTCGGCGGGAGCGCTGGGCCATGACGCGGGTCCGCCGGTCTGGGTCATCGCGTCCGCGGGCCTGGCCATCGGGCTCGGCACCTACCTGGGTGGCTGGCGCATCATCCGGACGATGGGCAAAGGGCTCACCGACATCCAGTCCCCGCAGGGCTTCGCGGCGGAGGCGGCCTCCACGACGGTGATCCTCACGTCCGCCCACCTGGGTTTCGCGCTCTCCACCACGCAGGTCTGCTCCGGCGGCATTCTCGGGGCGGGGCTCGGCAGGCGGCTGGCCGAGGTGCGCTGGGGCACCGCGGGCCGCATGGCGGTCGCCTGGCTGGTGACACTGCCGGCCGCCGCGCTGGTCGGCGGGGTGTCGGCGAGCGTCGTGAAGCACGGCGGGACCTTCGGCACCGTGGTGATCGCGCTCGTCGCGGTGGCCGTCGCGACCTTCATCGTCGCCGCCTCGCGCCGCAACCCGGTACACGCCTCGAACGTCAACGACCACCACGAGGTCTCCGTCCGAACCGCGACGCCGACCGGCGTCGGTACGCCCGCCTGAGCCTAGGAGAGTTCCGGACATGCATCTCGACTGGACCGCACTCGGTGAAGTCGCCGCGGTGAGCACGGGTGTCACCGTGGCAGTGGTCGTCGTCTTCGCGCTCGGCGTACTGGGCATCGCCCGGGTCGAGGCCGCGCGTGACGGCGGCGGTGGCAGCGACGCCCTGGGGTTCGCCCAGGCCGGGCTCTGTTTCCTGGCCTGCGCGGCCGTGGTGGCGTACGGCATATATCTGATCGTGCCGCAGTTCCACTGAGACAGCGGGAAGAACCCGAGTGGCGGGAAACGCGGAGCACGGAAAAAGGGAGGGCCGGATGACGGAACTGCTGGCTGGCATGCGGGTCGACTACTCCGACCACGACGACCCCGTACTGATCCGGCCGGATGGCAGCCCGGTGGACACATGGCGGGAGAACTACCCGTACGAGCAGCGCATGGAGCGCAAGGAGTACGACTGGCACAAGCGCCTCCAGCAGATAGAACTGCTGAAGCTGCAGAGCTGGATCAAGGAGACCGGCCGACGGCTCGTCGTCGTCTTCGAGGGACGCGACGCGGCCGGCAAGGGCGGCACGATCAAGCGCTTCACCGAACATCTGAACCCACGCGGGGCTCGGGTGGTGGCGCTGGAGAAGCCGACGGAGCGGGAACGCGGGCAGTGGTATTTCCAGCGGTATGTGGAGCACCTGCCGACCGCGGGCGAGATCGTGATGTTCGACCGGTCCTGGTACAACAGGGCGGGTGTGGAGCGCGTGATGGGTTTCTGCACCGACGACGAGTACCTGCGCTTCATGCGGCAGGCGCCCGCCTTCGAGCGGATGCTCGTCGACGACGGCGTGGACCTGGTCAAGTTCTGGTTCTCGGTCTCCCAGAGTGAGCAGCGCACCCGCTTCACGATCCGGCAGGTCGACCCGGTTCGGCAGTGGAAACTGAGCCCGATGGACCTGGCCTCCCTGGACCTCTGGGACGACTACACGGCGGCCAAGGTCGCCATGTTCCGCGAGACGGACACCGAGCAGGCGCCCTGGACCGTGGTGAAGAGCAACGACAAGAAGCGGGCCCGCGTCGAGGCCATGCGCAGCGTGCTGGCCCGCTTCGCCTACGCCGACAAGGACGAGGAGGTCGTCGGCAGCCCCGACCCCAGCATCGTGGGTGCGGCGGCGAACCTGCTCGAGGAGGGCGAGGACGACGCGGTGCCCGCCGAGGGTCCGGCGGCGTCCTGACAACGGCCCGCCGTTCGGTGACACCGCCGGCACAGCACGTGTCCGCGGTCCTGACCGAACGGTGAGCCGGGCGCACGCGGGCGCGTACGCGGCCGACCGCGCGGCTCGCCGTCCGCCCGGCGGTACGGCGATGGCTCGCGAGCAGCCTTTGAGAGCCGCCACGGGGCGCGCTTTCAGGAGATCATCCTGAGCCCCGGGGCGGTCGTGCTGCGTGGCACGCGGATGGGCTCGGCCATGGGCGTGCCGGGCAGCCGCGCCGGCCGGGCTGGACCAGGAGTACGGGAACGGGAACGGGAACGGTCACTCAACGTATATCGGTGATCAGAAGAGATCAGTCCACTCGCCTCCCCGACGCACCTTCGGTCAGTCCCGGAACAACTCGGCCGACCGGCGTTCACGGTACGTAGTGTCCCGCTCACGGAGCCGCCCGGGGGATTCCGGGCCGCGCAGAGCGAGGAGACACCGTCATGGCAAGTGTGGACATCTCTTTGAAGGAGACCATGACGTCGATCGAGGGCGCGCTGGGTGCCGCTCTCGTCGACTACACCAGCGGCATGGCGCTGGGCACCTTAGGAGGGAGCAAGGACCTCGACCTGGCGGTCGCCGCCGCGGGCAACACCGACGTCATCCGCGCCAAGACCCGCACCATGGAGCACCTCGGACTCAAGGGTGACATCGAGGACATGCTGATCACCCTCTCGCATCAGTACCACCTCATCCGGCCGCTCAAGGGCCGGGACGGCAACGGTCTGTTCCTCTACCTCGTGCTCGACAAGGCGAAATCCAACCTGGCCATGGCCCGCCACCAGCTCAAGCGCATCGAGGCCGAACTGGAGGTGTGACCAGCCGCTTCCTCCACGCCTCCGCACGCCCACGAATTGAAGAGTTCTTCATCTGGGCACATCCAGATCAGGCAAATCCGATGGGTGTGCGGAGCGGGAGACGCGAGGATCGGTCATCGGTCCGCAAGCCCGCACCCGCGGCGGCCCGTACACGGCCGCCGCCCCGGCCGGAGCCCAGTCCGTCAACCGCGGTAGGGAGCGAACGATCACCATGCAGGTCCCCCTCTACCAGGCCAAGGCCGAGTTCTTCCGCATGCTCGGGCACCCCGTGCGCATCCGCGTTCTGGAACTGCTGCAGAACGGCCCGGTCCCCGTCCGCGACCTCCTCGACGAGATCGAGATCGAACCCTCCAGCCTCTCCCAGCAACTGGCCGTGCTGCGCCGCTCCGGGATCGTGGTGTCCATCCGGGAGGGCTCCACCGTCAGTTACGCGCTGGCCGGCGGCGATGTCGCCGAACTCCTGCGCGCCGCCCGCCGCATCCTGACCGAACTCCTCGTCGGCCAGAGCGAACTGCTGGCCGAGCTGCGCCAGGCCGACGTCCGGCCGGCCCTGACCCAGGGCAGCGTGAGCCCAACCTCCTGAGCCCCTGCGCCGATTGACCCCCGGTCGACGCCCGCGACCTGCTCACCCCTCACGCCCTCACCACAAGGGCGCCGCATCGGATGGGACCGGGACGCGGTTCGACCGCGCCAGGAAGGTGACCACGCCAAGAACAGGCAAAGGATCACATTCTCCGCGATGCGTCGCGCCCGCGAAGACGGCGGCCGCGTGAAGGCGGGCTTCACGGTCACAAGCGTCGATATCGCCCCGTAATGGTTATGGACGAACGCAAAGCGAAAAACCGTCCATAGGGGGACGGGGGCGGAGGTCGGTGATCCACACGGCCCTCGCCTCGCCGCGCGCGGCCCGCAGCGACCATACTGGGAGCGCACGCCGCCTCCCACCCGCAAAGTGACTCATGCCCAAGTCGACCACCGCCCGACCCACCGCTCCGGACACCGTCTGGCTGGCCAGAGGACGCCAGGCCGGGCCCGCGCCGCAGGAGATCCTCCGGGAGAACCTGCGGAGGCTGAAGGCCGACGAGACCATCCGGGACTTCCTGGAGACCGGGAACTCCGCGGAACCCGACGCGCACGTCTTCGAAGCCCGCTGGGTCGTCGACGACGCGATCACCGTGCGCGCCCGCCTCACGACCGACGGACGCGCGCACGTGGACGAGGAGCGGCGCTGGACGCTTGCCGCCGAGGCGGACCGGCCCTGGGACCTCTCCTGGCCCTCTCCCGCGACGATGTTCTGGCCAGTGGGCGGCGAGGTCCGCTGGGACCGCGACGTGGTCGGCGATCTCGCCCTGCAGGACATCAACCCGCTTCCGCAGGAGGACAAGGCGCTGCGCCGTCTGCTCCGGGAGTCGGCGCAGCACAGCTGGAGCATCAACGTCGTCGTCCACGAGGCGATGACGACCGACGAGCGCGGCCGGCTCCCCCTGGTGCGGCTGCTGCCGCCCGCCCTGCGCCACCGCGTGGTGGAACACCGCGCCGCGCCCGATCAGTTCCAGACCGTCAACTGGGCCCTCTACGACCTGGGCGTACGGGTGCCACGCGGAGGTGCCGTCATCCTGCCCGGCTCACCGGCCCGGACCGGGTACACGGAGGAGGACTTCACCGTGCGCAGTGTGTTCTTCGACGGGTCGGAGCCGACGGAGCTCCTGGAGAAGGTCGTACGTTACGCCGCCCTGCCCCGGCCGCTGGCCGCGGAGGCGCAGGAGGCCGTGACCGCGCTGCGGGAGCAGTGGCAGTTGCTGACGATGGAGGAGGAGCTGGACCGCGCCCGTGCGCTGGTGGCCGCCTACGCCGAAGCGCTCGAAGCGATGACCAGGTCGCGCGACCAGTACCGCGAGGCGACCGAACTCGCGCACGCGGCGCTGGCCGAGGTCAAGGAGTTCCGCGGGGCGGCGTCCCGTGCCCAGGAGGCGTTCGACGACGTGGACGGGCGCGGGCTGCCCCAGCAGCTGACGCGGACGTTCCAGCGGGTCGCCGGGGCCATCCGCCCCCGCCGTGCGGCACGGGACGACGTCTCCGGCCGGAACGCGGGCGCGTCCGGGGACCAGCCCGACACGTCCGGGTGAGAGCGTACGACCGGTGAGCGTACGACGGTGGAGTCCCTCTCGGTTCAGGACGTCCTGCGGCCTCACGCTCCCCGCCACACGTTGGCGAACGCCGCGTTCTCGAAGGACCGGCGCTGGCGGACGGCCTCCAGCTCCATGACCGCGTCGTGGACCGCGGCCAGCACGGTCGTCACCGCGTCGTCGGTGACGACAGGTTCGTCCGCGGTCTCGTCGCCCTGGATACCGACGGCCGCCGCGAGGGCGAGGACCACGGGCTCGTCCGCCGCCCAGCGGTGCAGGGCGCGACGGCGGGCCGCCGAGTCCGCCACCGTCATGCGGGCGGCCGCGAAGGACATCCGGCGACGGCGTTGCCGCGTCAGCTGCCCCTCCTCCTCCAGGACGACGGTGTAGGCCGAGAACAGATCGCGGCCCCTGCGCCACAGCCAGTCGTCGACCGACTCGTACGGCACTTGCCGTACCAGCGACGCCACGGCCTCGGCCAGGAGGCGGTCCTCCGCCGCCGTGGGCCCGGCCGGCACGACGCGGTCGCCCGACAGGGTGACGGCCCGCGCGCCGAGGAGATCGATCAGTTCGGCGCCGGCGAGCGCGAGGGACAGATCGCCCTGTCCCACGGGCCCGCCGGGGTCCACCTCGATGGCGATGATCAAGAGGTCCTTGGCCGTGGTCATGAAGGGATCTCCCACAGAGTCATCGCCGGCGACAGGTCGCTGAGCAGGTGTCCTGGTACTGCGTGGACAACGGACGGGCATCCGGTGTGCGGCCGCACGGCACGGTCCGACGTCGTCGTCGGCGGCCGCCGCGCTCACGGAACGGACCGCCGGGCCGACGGGCGTCAGGTCCGGCCGAAGTGGCCTCCAGCACTCGGG
Source organism: Streptomyces sp. NPDC057950 (assembly GCF_042887295.1). Classification (NCBI taxonomy): domain Bacteria; kingdom Bacillati; phylum Actinomycetota; class Actinomycetes; order Kitasatosporales; family Streptomycetaceae; genus Streptomyces; species Streptomyces sp. NPDC057950. The sequence goes on along the minus strand of NZ_JBHVPP010000038.1, from coordinate 2,362 downwards.
ACTCTAGCGCCCCCGCCTCGCCGGGGCCTTTCGGCGTGAGGGACGACACGGCGATGCCCCCGCACCGGACGCGGTGCGGGGGCACTTCGCCGGCGCGGTCGTGCCCCGGCGGCCGGGGGTCAGTGGCGGTGTCCGTCACCCCTGGACATCTGCGCGAGGACCGCCCGGGCCATCGCCGCCTCGCCCTTGGCGTTGGGGTGCGCGGGACCGGCCGGTGAGGCGGGCTTCAGCGGTTCGATCCAGCGGTCGGCGGGCGCCTTGCACATGTCGTGCCCGATGGTGGGCTTGTAGGTGTCGACGTAGTCGGCGCGGTTGAACAGCGCCACCGCGCGCATCACCAGGTTGAGCCGCTTGCTCACGTCGCGCAGGTAGGGGAAGTCCCCCGCGGCGAACGGGACGGACGGATAGCAGCCGCTGCCGTCGTCGGGCAGCAGGTCCGGGTAGCCGACCACGAGCACGCGAGCGTGCGGGGCGCGGTCGTGGACCGCGCGCAGTACCCGCGCCAGCTTGGGAGCCGTCTGCAGGATGCTCAGAGTCAGCTGGTCGACACCCGACGCGTTGTAGTACTGCCGGCACGGGGCGCCCGACAGGTCCTTCGAACTCAGCGCCACGCAGGTGCCGATGATGGAGCTGAAGCCGACGTCGTTGCCGCCGATCTGCACCGTCACCAGATCCGTGGAGCGGCCCAGCGCGTTCAGTTGGGGGCCGTTGGTCCCCTGGGCCTTCCACATGTTCTCGGTCGTCGCGCCGCTGCAGCTGACGTCCGTGAAGGCGCCGGTCTTCCGCGCGGCCGAGACCAGCGAGGGGTAGTTCTGGTCGGACCGGGCGCAGTTCGCGTCGACCTGACGTGGTATCAGGGGTCCTGAGGTGTACGAGTCGCCGAGCGCCACGTACTTCTCGCCCCGGTGCGAGTGACCTCCGTGGGCCGCCGCGGGGGACGCCGCGAGGACGCCGAGGAACAGGACACCGCAGCCCAGGGCCGCTCCCAGCGCGGGTGCGTGTCGCCGTCGTGGGGCCGTGCCGCCCGGGACCATGTGATGGTTCATCAACTCTCCTCCGTCGTCGCTGACACAGCAAGCCCGATCACAGCCGTCGCCGGCGCTCCGGTCACACCGAGCGCCACCACGGTCGGGAGAGCGCTGCCCTTGCAGATTCAACATCGCTTGTATACCGGCCGGTAGGTCGCTGGAACAGGGATCTGACAGGGGTGACTCGGACGCGCCGAACGGACCCTCAGCTTCCGACGTCGGCGAACGGCGGGGTGGGGGCCTCCCCGCAGCACTCGACGCCCGGCGCCGGGCGCTACCCGGCCGGAAATCACGGGTTGGCCGAGAACTCCCCCGACGGGAATCCGGTAGGAATCGTTCCGCCGGGCCCGGCACACCCGGTACTGGCCAATAGCGCCCGGTGACGCCATGCAGCCGTGAAACGCCGCGGGTTCACCCCTCCCGCCCCCTCACACCCCGAATGTCATGCGGAGACGGGAGAAATCACCGTGTGTGACGGCGCGGTTACATCGCCTTCCCGAGACGCGCACTTCCGGCCGACCGGCGCTTCTGGTGTGCCGGCAGGGGCAGACGGTGCGCTCGCGGTTTGCCTAGCCTCCCGGCCCATGCGATCCACTCAGATGAGACGCCTTGGTCTCGCCACCGTCTTCGCCCTTGTCCTCGCCGTGTTCGGTCTGGCGCCGCGGGCCAGCGCGGCCGACCCGGCCCCGGCCGAGCTGACGTTCACGACCGACAGCGCCACCACCCACCCGGGCGGCACGGTGAACCTGTCGATGACGATCACCAACAACAGGACCTACGACATCTGGTTCGTGTACCAGACGATCGATCCGACGTGGCTGACCACGCAGCGGCCCGACCTCAAGTACAGCTTCACCGGGTGCAGTCTGGTCACGGCGGCCGGCAGCACACCCTGTTCCGGCACCGGACCCGCCAACCTCGGCGCCAACTACGGCGCGACCGTCCCGCCCGGCCAGAGCCGGACCGTCACTCTGACGCTCCAGGTCGCCGCCGACTCCGGATGCAACGGGAACATCGGCTTCTACTCGTACTACTACGCCGAGTTCAGCGACAGCACCAACTCCAGCGGTGGCCCGGCCTACACGCCCGAGACCCGCGTGCTCTGCTCCTGACGACAGGGCCCCGGCCGGGGGCCGGTGTCCACGTCGGATCAAGCCCCCGTACAGGGCTTCCGTGAGACCGAGCCCCGGGGGCGGGGGGGGGGCCCCCCGCCCGCACCGGGGGGGCAAAAAAAAAACCGCGGTGGCCCCGGGGGAGTCCCGCGCCCTCGACGACGCACCCTTGTCACAAGTGGAACTGGGTCGGGCGTGAGCCCTGTTGGGGCAGGACCCGCG
>NZ_JBHVPP010000037.1:0-64371 GCF_042887295.1 Streptomyces sp. NPDC057950 | reverse complement strand
CCGCCAGGTCATCGGCGGTCGCGGACTCGGTCACGGTGTCAGTCACTTGATGTCTCTTCCATGATCATCAGTTACACCGGCGAGCGTACAGACCCAAAGCAACGGCATTGGGTCTAATAGCGGCTAACACAATGAGGTGGCTCGGTCCTGACGGCCGTGTCCAGGGCGGTAGTTGCGCGTTCGGTTCGGTGTGGGGAAGTCGCCGTGGATCGTGTCGGATGAGCTGTGGGACCGCTTGGAGCCGCTGTTGCCGCAGCGCGAACGACGCTTTCGGCACCCGGGCCGCAAGCCGTTGCCGGACCGGCAGGTGCTGTGCGGGATCCTGTACGTGCTGCACACCGGGATCCAGTGGGAGTACCTGCCGCAAGACCTCGGCTTCGGCTCGGGCATGACGTGCTGGCGCCGCTTACGGGACTGGAACCAGGCCGGCGTCTGGCAGCGCCTGCACGAGGCCCTGCTGGCCGAACTGAATGCGGCCTCGCGGCTGGACTGGTCCCGCTGCGTGGTCGACTCCTCCCACGTCAGGGCGCTAAAAGGGGGACCCAGACGGGCCCGTCGCCGGTCGACCGGGGCCGAGCCGGCTCCAAACATCACTTGATCACTGACGGGCACGGCACCCCGCTGGCGGTCGTGCTGACCGGCGGCAACCGCAACGACGTCACCCAGCTACCGCCCTTGCTCGACGCGATCCCACCGGTCCGCGGCCGGGTCGGCCGCCCCCGCCGCAAGCCGGACTCGCTGTTCGCCGACCGCGGCTACGACCACGACATCTACCGCGACCAGGTTCGCGCCCGTGGCATCGTGCCTGCGATCGCCCGCCGCGGCACCCGACACGGCACCGGGCTGGGCACCTACCGCTGGGTGGTGGAGAGGAGTTTCGCCTGGTTGCACGGCTTCCGACGCCTGCGGATCAGGTGGGAACAGCGGGCCGACATCCACGAAGCGTTCCTGAAGCTCGCCTGCTGCCTCATCACTCACCGACAACTGAGGGCATTGCGCTGACGGTGGGGTACAAAGCCGCTGGTCACCTCATCGATGTCCGTGGCTCATGCCATGATCCGGCTTCATGAGCAACCGTTCACTTTCACCCGCCTGGCTGGCCACGTGGACAGACAGAGTCTCTGGGACCCTCGCGGAAATGACGAACGAGTTCGAGCGTCGGCACGGCTTTCCCCCTGGAACCAACGAGGTCCGGCCGGCCAGCCGCGACGATCAAACCGCGGCTCGCACGCTTGCCCAAGCGGGCCTTATTCCGGCTGACCTGGTCACTTTCTACGACAGCATCGGCGCTGTCACCTGGGCGGACGTTGGCAACGGATACTTCCTCGACCCGCCAAGTGACGTCCTGCTGCGACTCCAGGAGTACGGCGCTGCCGATGCTGGCGCGGACCATAAGGTGGCCATCGGCTCGAATGGCGGTGGCCTTTCCTACATCGCGGGCCCTGAGGGCTCGATTCATCGGACGCGGACAGGATCACTGGACGAACCAGAGCTCGACAAGGTAGCCGACAACCTGCGGCAGTTTCTGGAACTACTGGAGGGATCCCTGACCCGGTTCATCGCCGACGGCGAGCCGGGATCTCTGTAGGTCTGCCCGCGGGGCTCATTCTGTTAGCCACTGTAAGGGGGCATCTAGGCGCTGGGGTCTTCGTCGGCCTTGGACCGGTTGGAGGCCGCGAACACGGCGATCAGGGCGCGGGGGTCGTCGAGGTCGTTGGCGTAGGCCTCGCGTTCTGCCGGTGTCCAGGCCAAGGCGGCGATGTCCCAAGCCTCGGTGAGCGGGACGAGGTGATCGACGTCCAGTTTCTTCGCACCGTCGAGGTACTGGTCGTCGTAGGGCGAGTACCAGGTTCCGCCGGTCAGTGCGCAGTTCGGCCCCAGGGCGGGGCGGTGAGCCTCGCCGCAACCCCGAAGCGGCCCGTCGAAACAACCGACGGGCCGTCACGAAGCGTCGAGGCTAGCGTCGCCGCACAAGTCAGCGCGGTTCCTGTTCACACTGCTGCGAAGCCCGGATGCTTCCCGCATGCCGGATGAAACGAGTTATCCCCGGGCGGTAGTTTGACGCAGCATCACGCGATGCTGCCAGACGAGAACCCGGAAGGCGGCATCAGACCACATAGCTGCTCTGGCTGAGCGGGTAGCCCAGCGAGGAGTACTGGATCCCCGCAACGACTTGATATCTACCCACCTCGGGGTTGCCCATAGTGAACTGCTGACCAGCGTAGAGCGGCCAGCTCCGAACGGACTTGGTGTTGTATGCGATGTAGGAAGGAAGCTCTTTTAGGGTGCCGCCGATTTTCCACTCGAAGCAGTCCCCCGTGAAACTCGCCCCAGTGAACGTCTGGGCGTAACCTGCCTGTTCGTAGTGGTAGCAGTTGCCCATCGCGCTGGCGCTCGGGGCATTTGCGATGAGGCCGCCCGTGGCCGCCACAGTCGCCAGGGCTGCACCCCCAACCGAAAGCAGAGCCTTCTTCTTCAGTGGGCTATACGACATCTATTAGTCCTTTCATTGAATTCACATTCCCCGTCGCAGAATTTTCTCTTTAGCGGAGAGGGTTTTGTGGTGGGAGAACTTTCTAGGGGAACTGGTCGACCATTTGAATTCCGGACCGCACCGGCTTTCGATTGGATCTGGATTTAGTATCTCTATTGATGCATGAATCGTCAAGGCGGGGCATGAAGCAAATTGTCGACGACTACCTGGACCGGTTTGGGGTAAATGCGACCTGATATTAGGAGGGGGATGGTGAGTGTGCCGCGAAGTCGGACGATTAGGATATGCAACCCTTCTCGCTGCGGGTATCATCGACTTGTATTACCCGTCTAGAGATTCTTCGCTAGCGGGGTCCAATAAGACGTCAACTTGTTGAAGCCATACCAAGATCCATTTGCGCAGCAGGCCAGAGGCACGGCGAGGCCATAGGTGGCCGGGTGTGCAACCTTTAGCGCGGACGCGTTCCAGGGCCTGAGCGATGTCGTTCGCACAGCCGTCGGCAACTTCCCCGCGGGTGGCGTGAACCGTGCACGGGCTTGAGCGGGTTCGGTTTCGAGTGCGGTCTGTCCATGGCGTCCTCAGTCGTCGGCAAGAAGCCAACCGCGTTTGGCTGCCTTGAGGCCGGCTTCGAACCGGCTCCGAGCACCCAGCTTCTCTATGAGAGTCGCCGCGATACGGCGGGCGGTTCGATGGGAGACTCCAAGTCGACCCGCAATCGCTTGATCGGTGAGTCCCTGAGCGAGAAACTCCAGACACTTCCTCTCTTGAGGCGTCAGGCCGTGGTCATCCGGTGGTCGGGAAGCGTCCAGTACTGTCCCCGTTTTCCATATGCTCTCGAACAAGGCACAAAGGGCGGCAATGGGTCCCTGCCTGTGGACAACGACTGCACCGGCTGTGGCGTCGTCAGCGTTCACGGGTAGGAGTGCGCACTTCCGGTCTATAATGATCATCCGTATCGGCAGGGTGGGAACTGTACGGGCCTGCCCACCGTGTGAGTGGAGCCACTCGGCGTACTCCAGCGTGGGTTTGTCGTTTCGGATACTGTCAAGCCATAGGGTGCGCATCCTGACTCCGCGCTCCAGGATCGACTGGTCAACGTTCCGGGCTTCCTGCAGGTCATCGGGGCGCTGAGTATTGCCCTGAGCGAAAGTCATGATCTCCTTGCTGAGTCGTCCGGTCAGTTCAGTGATGCCCTTGCGAATGGCCTCAATGCCCACCAGGTGCTCAGTCTCAGAGTCGTCTTGGTCTCCGGCGAGGTCTGTGCACTCGGAGATCAACTGGGCGGCAGCGACACGGGATCTGCCGATCTGCTGCTGCCATGCAGCAAGCTGTACCTCCTGGAGTGCCAAAAGCCGATTCATCCCGACCTCTGGCCTGACAACGCGGACAGCGCCGACCTCGTCCGTGCGCACGAGCGCCAGGCCACGCAGCCGGTCAAGTGCGGAACCGATGGCTTCCTCGGTCTGACTGAGAAGAGCGGCGAGATCAGCGCGAGTGATTGCCGGATGTGTCAGCATCTCGCGGTAGACGGCTTCGGTTTGCCAATCGAGCCCCAGGATTTCCAGCATGTTCCCCGCCCCTCCGCCCCACACTCTGACGGCAACCACACCTCGTCACTCTATGCAGCGAGTTGATCTTCCTCCTCGGTCCTTGCTTTGACAAGTTGTTGGCCCTTTCGGTCCATGGACCGAAAGGGCCTCGGGCGCAGATCTTCTGAGGGTGCCTCGTTGGGGTGATGCACAGGGCGTCAGCGATTCGGCCCGTGTCCGGTTGCTCGGCGCGGGGCATGGTCACGATCCCAGCGCGGGGACGGCAGAGAACGTCGTCCTTCAAGGGCCAGGCCGGTCAGGGTGGCGGTCAGCACCAGGGTGGCCAGGCCCGTCAGGGTGGTCAGGGCGGCCACCACTGATCCCGTGTTCCGGGTGACCATGGAACCGGTCACCGGCTGAGTTCTGTTTCGCGGCGCGCAGCGGCTTGTCCGGCCGCTGCGCGCCGCTGCGCGTGATCAGCGTCCGTACGGTCCTCGCCAACTGGACGTTTCGTCAGCCCGTAGCGGTCTGGGGTGAGCGGAGGGCCCGAAGCCAGAAATCAGCCCGGGCCCTCGCCCCCCGTCGACGGGCTGTAGGGGACCCGTGTGCGGTGTCCGTTCAACGACAGCCGCTTCAGGCAGACACGCCGCGCCGCCTCGAAGGCCGGACCGCCAGGGGCCACCGGTATGAGGAGCTTCCTGGTGGCTGATGCCGGACTTCGTGGCGCAGGCGCCGGGACACAGCCGAAGACGCGTGACGCATCCGCAGGGCCGTCGCAGCACGCGTCACCGCGTGACGGTTGACCATCACGCTGAAGGGCCCCTGGAGCGTCCGGTGCACCCAGCGGCCTGGGCTTCGGAAACGGGCGCGACGCGTCGTGGGCTGGCGCGCCCGGTTGTGCAGCGGCACTGTGCCGGGACTGCGCAGTGTCCCGCTGCCGCGACGTGCGTAGAACGCGCCGAACAAGGAGGAGAGCGCCCTCCGTTCGTGGTAACGGCACCGGTGTAGCCACACCGGTGTGGTCGCCCCGACGACGGCTTGCTGCTGCGCAGACCATGCCCATTGCGCAGGGTCTGCGCAATGGGCATCTGGTAGGCACTGAGTGAGGGGGGTGCGGGCATTGAGGGCCGGAGTCTTGGTGTGTCAGGACCCGTGCTGACTGAAGCCTGAGGTCCGCCATTGGTGGCCATCGGGAAGGATCGCGAGGGCTTCGTAACCGGGCAGCGCCTCCAGCCAGCCGCGGGCACCGTCACCGCGGGCGAAAGCTGCCGTGGCATAAACGTCGGTCATGGTCAGAAGTGGGCCGACAACGGTGAGGGAGGCCACGGCGGTGACGGCGGTGCCGTCGCGTGGGTTGAGGATATGGGTGCCGCGTTCGGCGGTGCCGGAGGTGGCAACAGCCAGGTCACGGCCGGTGGTGATCACGGTGGCGAGTTTGCCGGGATGCAGAGGGTGGGCGATACCGATGCGCCACGGAGTGGAGTGGCCTACTGGCATGCGGAGTTGGAGGTCGCCACCGCCGTTGACGCAGGTGCGGTGGGCGCCCGCGTCGTAGAGGATATGGGAGGCGGCCTCGGTGGCCCACCCTTTGACAAGACCCGACGGGTCGAGGGTGCCAGCGAGGTTGATGCTGAAGTACCCGTCGCTGTCGTGGGTGGCCCGCGCGCACAGTGACATGACTTCGTGGACTTCGGGAGGGCACTCGGCGAGACGGATGTCTCCGCGGTCGAGGCGGCTGATGTGGCTGTCGGGCCGGTAAGTGGAGAACACGGCGTCGACCTGGTGGAGGTGGCGTACCGCGTCGGCGAGAGCGCGATGGATGGCGGGGGTGGGTTCGTCGCGGATGTCGAAGGAGAAGACCGTGCCCATCACGTACTCGACGTGCCGCAGACCGCCGGCAGGGTGTGTAGTGTCAGGCACCGGCCTGGTCCAGGGCGCTCTGCAGGGACTGGACGTAGCCCTGGCTGGTGTAACTGGCGCCGGAGACCGCGTCGATGTGCGCGCTCTGGGCGCCGAGCGCCTCCTGGGTGAGGCGGGGCAATGCGTAGTCGGCTATCTGCTGGTCGCGGCCGTTCTGGTCGGGGGCCTTGAGGACCTTGACGGCGGTGAGTTTTCCCTTGGCCAGGGTAGCGGCGACCTGCACGGTCCCGTAGGGGGTGTCGATGGAGTCCCCGGTGAACGTGCCGGTCCCTGTCGACGCGCCAGCCGGCGGGGCGCCCGAGGGGGTGGTGCGCGGACCGGAGGAGGCGGAAGGTGCGCGTGATATGCCGTCCAGGGCGGGGGGCTGGTGGGGTTTGAGGGCCAGTAGCGCAACGACCACGGCGCTGATTCCCGTGGTGACGGTGACGGCTCGGCGCATGACGGGATCTCCTCAGAACGTGAACGACTCGTGGTGGATGCGCCGGGACGGGACACCGGCGTCCCGGAGGGCCTCGGTGGCGGCTTGCGTCATACCGGGCGGACCGCACAGGTAGACGTCGTGTGCCGCCAGATCGGGGACCAGGGAGCGCAGGCTCTGGGCGGTCAGAGGTGACGAGTAGCCGGCAGGTTCGTCAATGACGTAATGGACGCGTGCGCGTCGGTGGGCGGCGATGGCGTCGATCTCGCCGCGCAGGGCGAGGTCTTCGACGGTGCGTGCCCGGTAGACGAGGGTGACCTGTCCCGGCAGCGTCTCGAAGAGCGTGCGCAGGGGGGTGATGCCGACGCCGCCGGCCAGAAGGAGCACCTTGGGGGAGGTGCGGCGGTTGGCCGTGAAGCTGCCGTAGGGACCCTCGGCCCATACCCGGGTGCCGGGTTTCAGCCGGGCGAGGGAGGCGCTGTGGCCGCCGGCGGTCTTCACCGTGATGCGCAGGTGACGGGGGTGCGCGGGGGCGGACAGCGAGTATGGGTTGGCGGTCCACCACAGTCCGGGGGCGATGAAGCGCCAGCGCAGGAACTGGCCGGGCTCGCCACGCAGTTCGTCCAGGCGGTCGCCGGTGAGGTGGACGGAGACGACGCCCGGGGCTTCGGGCCGTACCGCGGCGACCCGCATCCGGTGGCGTAGTCCGCGCCGTACCGGGATGGCGAAGCGGAACCACGCCACCAGGACGGCGACACCGAGGAACAGCGTGTACCAGGCGACCTGGGCAAGCCGGTTGCCGACGAAGTCGGCACCGTTGGAAAGCTGGTGTCCGAAAGTGAGGAAAATTGCCAGGTAGGTGGCGAAGTGCAGGTAGTGCCAGGTCTCGTAGCTCATCCTGCGGCGTGCCGCGCGTGCCGAGAGGACTCCGGTCGCAAGAAACAGCAGGAAGCCGATCGTGCCCTTCAGCAGGTCGGGGTAATGGAGGACGAGCGTGGAGGTCTGGCTCACCACGTCCGTGTGAGAGATCAGCGAGTAGCCCCAGATGATGAGGAGGGTGTGGACCAGCGCGAGCGAGACGGTGCAGCGCCCGCCCAGAGCGTGCCAGCGGGCGAGCCGGTCACTGCCGATACTGTGATCCAGAAGCGGAACGCGGGCCATCAGGGCCAGCAGTACCGCGCAAGCGTAGCCCGCCAGCAGCCCGGTGATACGCCCAGCGCCGGTGAGCCAGCCTGCCAGGCCCACCACCGACGTCGTATCGCTCCACCACAGGGCCAGCACCCCCGCGGCACCGGCCCAGATGGCCAGCTGCGTCAGGAACGGCACCAAGCTGCGATGTGGACGGCGACGGTGACGCGTGCCATGGCCCGCATAGGGCGGGCTGGTGAACGTGGTGGTCACGGGCACCTCCAAAAGGACTCGATCCGGCGACGAGCGGTCAGACTCACAGCTCAACCTCTGTGAACCTTCTGAAACCGGCCCGCTGGCCCCTGCTCAGCGCTGATTCAGAGGGAACTCAGACGCATGGCGTGCCCTGTGACGCCCGGTCCCGGGGGATGCTGGAGGAACCATGGACGAGCCGCACACCACATCCCCATTGCACCGCCCCGACGGACACCCGGTACGGATCCTCGTTGTCGACGACGAACCCGACGTGACCGAGGTCCTGGCCGCTGTGATGGTGAGCGAGGGCATGCAGGTCCGCACGGCCGCCGACGGCGCGAGCGCCTTGACCGTAGCCCACGACTTCCGGCCCGATGCGGTCGTCCTGGACTGGATGCTCCCTGACTTCGACGGGCTGCAGGTCTTGCGTGCCCTGCGACGTGAGGCGCCCCGCGTGTGCGTGCTCTTCCTGACCGCCCGGGACGCGGTGGAGGACCGCATCGCCGGCATCACCGCCGGCGGCGACGACTACGTCACCAAGCCCTACAGTCTGGAAGAAGTCCTGGCGCGGCTGCGCGGGCTTCTGCGAAGGGCTGGCATGACCGCCGAGCCGGGTACGAACCACCTCACCGTGGGCGACCTCACGATGGACGAGGAAGCCAGAGAAGTGCGTCGTGCGGGAGCTGTGGTGGAGCTGTCGCGTACAGAGTTCGAACTTCTGCGGTTTTTGATGCGTAATCCGCGCCGAGTCCTGTCCAAAGCCCAGATCCTCGACCGCGTCTGGGCCTACGACTTCGGCGGCCGGGCGCACGTCGTCGAGCTCTACATCAGTTATCTCCGAAAGAAGATCGACGCCGGACGCACCCCGATGATCCACACAGTGCGCGGCGTCGGCTATGTCCTCAAGCCGGAATCCGCATGAGGCGTCGTCCACCGCCCCGCACCCTGCGCGGCCAGCTCACGGCCGGGCTTGTTGCCCTGCTCGCCCTGGCCTGCCTCGCTGCCGGCGTCACCACGGCCCTCGCGTTGCGCGGGTTTCTCATGGGGCGCCTGGATGAGCAGCTCACCGCATCCGGTGGGCGCTTTCCTGCGAGCCTGGAACACGAGGCGGCCCCCGACGCCGACAACCGTCCCGACACTCGAGGCCAGTCCGACCACACGTTCGGTGCCCGCCTCCTCGACGGCACCGTCACCCAGGCCGCCGCCGTCGATGAAGCCACCGACCACCCCGTCGACCTCACCAGCCAGGACCGACGCGTTCTGTCCGCAGTACCCACCGACGGCCAGGGGCACAGCATCCGTCTTTCCTCGCTGGGCGGTTACCGCGTCATGGCGTTCAACGGCGACGACCAGGACATCCTGATCACCGGTCTGCCCCTGCAACCGGTCGAGGAGACCGTCCACCGACTCGAGGCCGTCGAGGCTGTGCTGTTCGGTGCCGCCCTCGTGATCACCGGTATCGCCGGAGCCCTATGGGTACGCATCTCCCTGCGTCCCTTGCAACGGGTCACCGCGCGAGCCGCGGAGGTGGCAGGGCTGCCACTCGCCAGCGGCGAGATCGCCATGCCAGGACCGCTGACCGACACCGACCCGCGCACCGAGGTCGGCCAGGTCGGCACCGCGCTCAACCACATGATCGGCCACGTCGAAGACGCCCTCACCCGCCGCCAGGCAAGCGAAGAGAGGCTGCGCCACTTCGCCGCCGACGCCAGCCACGAGCTGCGCACCCCCGTGGCCAACATCCGCGGCCACGCCGAACTCGCACTGCGCCACCCAGGCCCCGTCCCCGACGAAGTACGCCATGCCCTGCAGCGCATCGACGGCGAGTCACAGCGCATGACCCGGCTCGTCGACGACCTGCTCCTCCTCGCTCGCCTCGATGCCGGCCGGCCCCTCGAAAACGAACGGGTCGACCTGACCCTGCTGATCCTCAATGCCACGGACGATGCCCGCGCTGCGGGCCCCGCCCAACATTGGTTCCTCGACCTGCCCGAAGAACCTGTCACCGTCGTCGGTGACGCCCACCGCCTCCAGCAGGCCATCGGCAATCTTCTTGCCAACGCCCGCACTCACACACCCCCCGGATCTGAAGTCACCATCACCCTCGCTACCGACGAGGCCGAGGTCTCCCTCAGCGTGAGCGACAACGGGCCCGGCATCCCCCAAGATCTCGAACGGGAGGTCTTCGGCCGCTTTGTCCGTGCGGACCATGCGCGCTCCCGCAGCACCGGGAGCACCGGCCTCGGCCTCGCCATCGTCGACGCCGTCACCACCGCACACGGCGGAGCCGTCACTGTCACCAGCCGTCCCGGACGCACGACATTCCGCCTCACACTCCCACGGTGAACCCCGCTGGGACGCCGTCTCGCGCCGCGTGCATACGTGCATGGGCGTCCAAGCAGGCGAGGACGATCCCGCACGGCTCCGGCCGGTCCTGGACCTACCCGCCTCGACCGTGCACCGCATCCTGGTCCGCCACGGCCTGAACCGGCTCGCGTTCCTGGACCGGCCCACCGGCCAGGGCATCCGCCGCTACAAACGCGACCGGCCCGGCGAACTCCTGCCCGTCGACGTCAAGAAGCTCGGCCGGATCTCGGACGGCGGCGTCGACTTGGGCCGCCAGGCTGGCCGGGCCAGAAAGTCACGGATGAACACCACCGACAGCCTTCCGGCGTTGGCCGCGGCGAAGGCGGTGGCTAGTCCTTCTGGCCGGCACTTACGGCTGTGGTTCTTGGTCATCGCGTTCGGGGTCGAGGGCACCGGCTCCTACGGCGCCACCCTGGCCTCGTTCCCTCGCCGGGCCGGTCACAAGGTGGTCGAGGCCGGCCGGACCGACGGTTTTCGGCCGGTGAACGGCAAGTCCGGCCCCGGCCGGGACTGACACCGGCCGGGGCTGCTTGCGTACCGGTCGCGGAAGTCGGACCCCGTTGGTGACGCATCCCGGGCTACTGCAACGACGGAAGCAGACGAGCGGAGCTAGGGATGTTGGTGCTGTGCCGCCGCCTGCGGGTAGAACTTGCGGCGCCAGGCCAAGGCGACGTAGACGAGCGCGACCAGTACGGGGACTTCGATGAGAGGGCCGACGACACCGGAGAGGGCTTGTCCTGAGGTGACGCCAAAGGTGGTGATGGCTACGGCGATGGCGAGTTCGAAGTTGTTCCCGGCTGCGGTGAAGGCCAGAGTCGCGGTCCGGTCGTAGGTCAGGCCGATCGCCTTTCCGAGGGCGAAGGAGCCGAACCACATGAGTGCGAAGTACGCCAGCAGGGGGAGGGCGATGCGGGCGACGTCCAGGGGCTGAGAGGTGATCTTCCTGCCTTGCAGGGCGAAGAGCACGACGATCGTGAACAGTAGCCCGTACAGCGCGAACGGGGCGATCTTCGGAAGGAAGTCTGCCTCGTAGCCGCGACGGGTCAGTCTCTTCTCGCCCACCCTGCGGGTCAGGAACCCGGCGAGGAGCGGCACCCCGAGGAACACCGCCACGTTGAGCGCGATCTTCCACATGGAAATGTCGAGTTGTTCGCCGTCGCCCAGACCGAGCCAGCCTGGGAGCAGGTCGAGGTAGAACCAGCCCAGCAGGCCGAAGGCGAGGACCTGGAAGACGGAGTTGAGTGCGACCAGCACGGCGGCGGCCTCGCGGTCTCCGCACGCGAGGTCGTTCCAGATGATGACCATAGCGATGCACCGGGCAAGGCCGACGATGATGAGGCCGGTGCGGTACTCGGGCAGATCGGCCAGGAAAGTCCAGGCAAGGGCGAACATCACTGCCGGGCCGACAAGCCAGTTGACGACCAGTGAGGACGCCATCAGCTTCCTGTCGCCGGTCACGGCGTCGAGCCGGTCGTAGCGCACCTTGGCCAGGACCGGATACATCATCACCAGCAGACCGAACGCGATCGGCAGCGAGATGCCACCCACTTCGATCCGGGTCAGCGCGGTGTTCAGTCCAGGCAGGAGCCGTCCCAGGGCGAGACCTGCAGCCATGGCGAGCAGGATCCAGAGGGCGAGATAGCGGTCGAAGGTCGACAGCCGGCCGGGGACGGAGTCACCGGCCGCGGTGTCCGCACGGTGCGCCGTGCGCTCGGCGGAGGTCACGAAGTGACCTCCGGACAGCACAGTGCGGCGACACCGGCACTGGCCCGGGAACAGGGCGGCTCAGCGGGACGTGCCTGCGGCCGGGCTGCCCGGCGCAAAAAAGCATCAGTGTCGACTGAAGTCAGCATGCGCTGATACTGTCACATCACTTGCGACTGACACCAGTTCAGGGTGATGCCGCGAGCGGTTGGGCTGCTGCGTACCAGGAAGGGGCATACCGCCATGGCTGATTCCCTACATGTGCCGTGCGTGCTGTTCGTCTGCGTCCACAACGCCGGTCGTTCGCAGATGGCCGCCGCCTGGCTAAGCCATCTGGCGCGGGGGAGTGTGCGGGTCTACTCGGCGGGCACTGATCCGGCCGATGAAATCGACTCCGCGGCGGTCGCGGTCATGGCGGAAGCGGGTGTCGACATCTCCGCTGAGCTGCCCAAGGCTCTCGATGTCGCAACCGTGCTGGAGGCGGATGTCTGCGTCACGATGGGCTGCGGCGACACCTGCCCCGTCTTTCCCGGCAAGCGCTACCTCGACTGGACCCTGCAGGACCCGGCAGGGCAGGACACGGAGACCGTGCGACGTGTCCGTGACGAGATCAAGGTGCTGGTCGAAGGCCTGATCCGCGAACTTGCCCCAGACCGACGCTCTGCGACCGGCTGACGCCATGTGCGCCTGCCGCAGTGCCGAAGGCGCCGCGGCGGCCGGAATGAAAGCCCGGGGCCGGGGCGCCTGGCGGAGCCCCGGCCCCGACCTGACCAGTTCAGGTGCGGGAGTGGTGCGGGCAAGCGGTCAGCAGGGCCGCTTGCGGCCGGCCTCGGCGGTCTGCTGCGCTTCGGTGGCAAGTTCCGCGAACTGGCCCGACAGGGCGGCCATGACCTCGGGCTTGAGCCGGTAGTACATCCAACGCCCGCACGGCTCGGTGTCCACCACGCCCGCCTCACGCAGCACCTTCATGTGATTGGAGACGTTGGTCTGCCGCGCACCGGTCTCCTCGACGAGATGAGTGGTGCAGAGCGACTCGCGGGCCAGCAGTGTCACGATCTGCAGTCGCAGGGGGTCACTGAGCACCCGCAATAGGTCAGTGTCGACTGATGTCAGCATGCACTGATAATCTCACATGGTGGGGGGTTGCGGCCACCGGTTGCCGCACGCCCAGCACAGTAATGCCGTTCCGGCGCACCCGCCGAGACACGCACCACCCGCACCGCAAGGAACGATCATGGCTGACTCACGTGCCTCTGTCCTCTTCGTCTGTGTCCACAACGCCGGCCGCTCCCAGATGGCCGCTGCCTGGCTCACGCACCTGTCCGGAGGGCGCGTCGAGGTCCGTTCCGCGGGGACCCTGCCCGCGAAGGACGTCAACCCCCAAGCCGTCCAGGCCATGCGTGAAGTGGGCATCGACCTGACCGGCCAGAGCCCCGCGCTGCTGGACATAGAGGCAGTGCAGGCCAGCGACTTCGTCATCACCATGGGCTGCGGCGACACCTGCCCTATTTTTCCCGGAAAGACCTACCGCGACTGGGACCTGCCCGACCCTGCGGGCGCCGACCTGGACACCGTTCGCGGGATCCGCGACGCCATCAAGGGACGCGTCGAAGACCTCATCGCCGAGATCGACGCCCTCCACGGTCTCCACGTCAGCCGATCCTGACGTCCTTGCGCACAGTCACCTGGTCGACGGCCGACGTGCGCACGGTCACTGCCACGTCCCACACCCCTGCTGCGGGCACCTGAAAGCCCGACGTGGTCCAGTGCCCGGGCCCCGCGCGCCGCAACGGCACGGGCAGTGGACCGATCCGGCGGCCCACCGAAGTCAGTGCCACGCGGATCTCAGGGACGTCGAGTATGGTTCCACCGGGGCTCGTGACCGACACGTGCACGCTGTTGCCGCCCACCCGGCCCGGATCCAGAACCACGCTGACCGTTCCACGGCCGTGGGCTCCCTGAGTGTCGAAGGGCAGCTGCAGTGACACCGGGGCGGCGGTGCGCGCCTGAGCGGCGGCCACCGCGCGCTCCGTACGGGCAGGCTCGGAAGTCGTCAACAGCGTCGTTACGGCCAGCACGCTCAGGCCGACGCAGGCCTCTGCCGCCACAGACCACCGCATCCCGCGCCGCGTCCCGCTGTCGCGGTCAGATCCTGCCCAGGTCATCTCTTCTGTCTTCGGACCGGGCAGGCCGGCAGTGACGGGGGGCCGGTCGTGCTGCCCGACGGCGAGCGGCACGAGAGCTGACGGCGCTTTTGCCGTGGGCCTGGCCGTAGCAAGCAGCCGGCGTGTGAACCGGCGTGAGAAGAAGGCGAAGGCCAGCAGCCCTGCCGCCAGGCCCAGCTTGATCAGCAGTAGCTGGCCATAGCGGGTGTCTAAGGCGGACAGGGAACCCACCTGCCGCCACACCTGATACGCGCCGGTGAGGACGAGTACACACACGCAGCCGAACGCCAGGCGGGAAAAGCGCCCGACCGTATCCGGCTCCACTACGGCAGGCACCCGCCACAAGAGCACGGCCAGCACGGACAGCCCACCCAACCAGACACCCGCTGTCACCAGGTGCAGCATGTCCACCGGGATCGCCAACCCCACCTGAACACCTGCGGAGGCATGCTCGGCCGCGGCCCACGTCACCGTCAGCCCGCCCGCGGCCGCTGCCCACACCGGCCAGTCGGCGCGCAGGCGCCTGCCTTCCAATGCCCGCCGCATGCGCCAGACCCCGGCGAGCACGGTCAGCAGGAGCAAGCGCACCCACAGCAGCAGACCGAACTTGGTGTGCAGCACCTGCCACGACCGCGACAGATCGGCCGCCTCCTGCCAGCTCCCGGAGCCGGTGTAGGAGCCGCGAAGCACCAGCAGCGTCGCGGTGCCTGCGACGACTGTCAGCCAGCCCGCAGCCACCAGTCGCCGCACCAGAGGCTGTGCATACCCGGTGGGCCAGCAAAACAGCACAAACCCCGTGCTGCCGAGCAGCAGGACCAGTCCCGTGTAGGCAATGAACCGGGCGACCCCGTAGAGGTCATCGACCGCCGTGTTGCCGGCGGCCGGCAGCACCTCGGTGTCTGTGGTCGACGGAGCGCCCACAGAGAAAGTGAAAGCGCCCGAGACGGGATGACTGTCCGCAGAGACCACGTGGAAGGTCACCGTGTAGGTGCCGTCGGGCAGCAGGCCTTGCAGCCGCACCGAATAGGCTGTGCCGCCCAAGGCCGTGGGACGCCCGTCATCGACACGGCGGCCGTCCCGACGGAGAACGCGCAGGGCGTCCGGCGAGAGCGCGACCTTTTCAGAAAAGTTCAGCACAACCCTGGCGGGCGCATTGGCGGTCACCGCTCCCTGTGCAGGCATACTGCTGACCAGCGCTGCATGCGCGGGGGCCGGTCCGGCCGCACACCACAGCAGAACGAACGCCGCCGCCATCACAGCAAGACAGCGCGGCCAGGAAACGGTGACCGTCATCCGCAGTCTCCCGAGAGGTCAGGCGCCGCTGCGGCGCCAGCTGGCCACGACTGCGAAGGTGACACCGACAGCACCGATCACGATGCCGGCGATGCCCAGGGCGCGGGCTGTGCCGTCGCTTTTGTCAGGAGAGGAACTGGCGGCCTCCTCGCTGCTGCCACTCGGTGAGGAGGGTTCGGCGGTTGTCTTCTCCGTTGCCTGCTCTTCGTGCTCGTCTCCTTCGGATGCAGACAGGGCCAGAACCGGGGCAGGGTGCTCCGGCTCCTCCTGGCCGTCCTGCTGCGGCTCGATCCACCGCACGACTTCCTGGTTGCTGTAGGTCTGCAGAGCCTTGAACACCAACTCATCGACGTCCTGGGGGAGTTGCCCCAGAGACAGCGAAAACTTCTGGAAGAAGCCCGGCGCGATGCCCTTGCCGGTGGCGGTCCACGTCACCTTCGAGACGGCTTCGGTGACGCTCTCGCCGTGGAGCGTCAGCGGCTTTTTCAGCTTGCTCTTGGTGACCTCGATGTCCCAGCCGGAAAGCGGCTGCGGCATGACCGAGGCCAGCGGGTGCTCGGCGGGAAAGGCCACCTCAAGTTTGGTCGTGGAAGCGTTGTCCCGTTCGTTGGGGACCTTGAAGTTCACCGTGGCATAGCCGCCCTTGGCGGCCTGGCCCTCCGGCTGTACGGAAACGTGGGCGGACGCGGGTACGACCAACGTCATGAGGCCGGCCGCCGCGGCCGCGGCGGCAACGCCGACACGCACAGAAGAACGCATGAAGACTCCGGTGGTAGTGAGGCCCGAGCGCGCACATCACTGCGTCGCAGCGCGGGAAGCAGGGGCCACGCAAGGAAAAGGGAGGGGCGACGTGCCCTGTCCGGGCACGGACGACCGCACGCACGGCCGCCCGTTGCAGGGCGGCCCGCGTCAGACGGATACGGGCGAACCCACCGGAGGTCCGCGCCGGGTCAGTACATGCGCGCCCGCCCGCGCCGTCCACCCTGGCCGCTGTGCCTCGCGCCAGCAGGGAGGACAGCACAACAACTGGGCAAGAGCCTGCACACGGCAGCAGGACGACCGCTTCTGTCCCGCCGCAGCGCGCACCAGCGCCCGCATGGCCACGTTCAGCTGGCTGCCCGCCAGCGAACACAGCCGGCTCACCGCAGCGTCCCCGCAGTGCAGCAGCCACGCCGCGCAGGCCGCCGCCAGCGCATGCCCTCCCAGCATGGGCGCCGTCGGCACGACCGAGGACATCCCCGAGGGCGGCATCACCATGTGCTGCTCGCCGGCCATGGGATGGTGCGTCATCCCGGCGGCCGGCATGGCGAGGGTAAAGAATGAGTGCAGCGCGATCTGCAGCACCGACAGCAACACAGACCCGAACACCCGGGAATTGCGCCTGCCGGACAACGGTGCGATCAGCGCTGAGGCCAGGACAGTCCCGAACACCAGCACACGCCACGACGGCGACGTGCCTGTGGCCAGTATGTGACCACCCGCCGACAGCAGGACGCATACCCCGGTGAAAGCGGCCGTCCGCACCAGCCGGTCGAGCCTGACCAGGTGCCCTGGGGCGGCCGGCGGTGTCAGGTCAGCGGCATGGCCCGCCCGTATACGGCCTGTCATCCACCTCCCCCTCCCCAAAGCTGCCGCCACGGGAGTCCGCACCGCAGGCAGCAGCTGACGACCTGTCATCACGCATGCAAATAAAGCCCCTTGGAGCACAGGGCTGAGGGCAAACAGCCTAGCCCGACTGATTCGATAAGTCTCTAGACAGGCATCAATGGTGACCCTAAGCTCGGGCCGCCCGATCAACCACAGGGGGTAGTTGGACGTGACGCACAACGCCGTTTCCAGACGTCATCTGGTCCAGGGCGCCGCACTGACGAGCGCGGCTCTGCTGGTCAACGCGCCACCCGCCACAGCCGGCGCCACGACCGCTACCGGCGCCGGAACGCCTGCAAGCGAGGAGGGGCGCCAGCTCAGCTTCACCGATGAATCGGCCGCACTGCACCCCGATCGCACGGTCACCAGCGCCTGCCAGTTCTGCAACTCCAACTGCGCACTGACCGTGAGTCTGAGAGCGGACCGCATCATCGGTGTCCAGGGCGCCTCCGGAGACCCGGTGCAGCAGGGCAACATCTGCGTCAAGGCGCCCATGATGGCGGAACTCGTCTACAGTCCGCTGCGCGTGACCAAGCCCCTGATCCGCACCGGTGGACGCAAAGGATCCAACGAATCCACCTTCCGTGAGGCGAGTTGGGACGAGGCTCTCGATGTCATCGCCGGACGCCTGTTGAAGCTGCGGGATGCCGGGGAGGCGCACACCATCGCCAACCGGACCACCGGGCGACTGCCGCGTGGCACCGGCTCACTGGTCGCCCGGCTCTTCGCGCTCCTGGGCAGCCCCAACAACACCGACGTCGGCCCGGTCTGCAACGACGCAGGAGGCAACGCCCTCAAGGCATCCTTCGGCCTCGGCAACTTCACCAACGGATACGGCACCGACGGCGCCACCGGCAAGGACGATCTCGGCTCGGCCGACTACTTCCTGTTCCTGGGCACCAACCAGGCCGAGACTCACCCCGTCACTTTCGACTACCTCCTGCGCGGCCGCAGCCGCACCGGCGCCAAGCTCGTCGTCGTGGACCCCCGGCGTACCCCCACCGGCGCGCAGGCCGACGAATGGATCGCTCCCAAGCCGCACACGGACCTTGCCCTGGCACTGGGCATGCTGCACCAAATCCTCGACCAGCGCCTGTACGACCGGACGTTCATCGACCGCTGGGTCGTCGGCTTCGACGAGCTGAAGACACACATGGCGACGTCCGGCTATACCCCGGACTGGGCTGCGGGCGTCACCGGAGTGCCGGCCGACACCGTCCGCCGACTCGCCCGCGACTACGCCAGTGCCGACAAGGCGGCCATCTTCTGCAACGCCGGCATCTCTCACCAGCTCGGCGCCTTCGACACCTACCGGGTGTTGACGTTCCTGGCTGCCGTCACCGGCAACATCGGAAAACTCGGCACCGGCTGCAACTTCATGCACAACACCTGGCCCGGGGACCTGCACCTTCCGGAACTGGCTGCCAAGACGCCTGAACTCACCCAGGCCCTGCCCGTCGGCCCCGACTACTTCGCCGAATCGATCCTCACCGGCAAGCCGTACCAGCTGAAGGCCCTCATCACCCAGGGCAACCCGCTCATCTCCTCCGCCAACACCGGCAAGGTCAAGGACGCGTTCCGCCGGCTCGACTTCTACGTCTATACGGGCCTGTTCATGGAAGAAGCCGCCTACTACGCCGACGTTGTACTGCCCGTCAGCGCGGGCCTGGAGTTCGACGGCGTCTACATGCGCCGCGACGACCGCGCCATCCGCTGGCAGGAGGCCGCTGTCCCTCCCGCCGGGCAGACGAAGCCCGACTGGCAGATATGGATCGACCTCGCCCATGCCCTGGGCCGCAACGACCGCCGCAAACCCGCCTCGTACTGGCAGGACGCCTTCCCCCGCACCTGGATGGACTACCCCGCCCTGTGGGCGGAGTTCGTCAAACACACCCCAGGCATGGGCGGCATGACGCAAAAGCGGCTCCAGCAGCGCTCCGAGCCGCTGCGCTGGCCCTGCCCCAGCACCGACCACCCTGGTGTCAGCGCCCTGTACCAGGATCACCCCCGGTGGTACCAGGCCGCGGAAGCACTCGGCGCCCAGAAGGGGCAGCGGTTCCTCACACCCAGCGGCAAGATCGAGATCTACACCGAAGCTCTCGACAAGCAGCTCGCCACCGCCGGGCACGCTGCACTTCCCGCCTTCTACACCCACCCCGAAGTCACCGGGGCCCACCCGACGCTCGCCTACGAGAAGCGCTTCGTCACCAGCCCCATAAACCCCCAGGCCGTCACCCATCCGGTCAAACTCGGCGTTCCTGGCAACGGCGAGGTGCACCGCGACTTCCCGCTGATGGGCATGACCGGACGCCCCAGCGTCGTCCACTTCGCCTCCGTCACCCACTGGACACCCACCGGAGAACAGCTCAACGGCATCCGCCTGCTCCAGATCCACCCCGACACCGCGCACCGGCTCGGCATCGCCGACCGGGACGACGTCGTCGTCGAGAGCCCCCGCGGCTCCGTGAGGGCCACCGCTCTCTACTGGCCAGGCATCCGCAAGGACACCGTCTTCTTGCCCAACACCTTCGGGCCCGCCCAGAAAGTGGCCGATCAGTTCCACGACCCCCGCTACGAGGCGGCCAACACCCTGGTCGACGACCGCTATTACGACAACCTCTCAGGCCAGCAGGCGTACAAGTGCTTTGCATGCCGCGTCAGCAAGGCGCCGGCGTAAAGACCCTCCTCCAGCCGAGCCGGCGTCGCCCCCCGCGCCGGCCAGGCACCGGCCTTGCCTCCGTCCCGTTGCGCCCCGGGGCGCTGGCAGGGCCACCAACCCGCCAGAAGTGACAGAAATCAGCCAAGCCCGTTTTATTCAGGCCAGTTGCAGAAAGATTCGACAACTGTAAAACTAGGCAAATGTCAAAGGTCGAAGCGGCGGTGGCCCCGGCCGCGTCCTGCTGCACTCCTGTTGTCGCAGCGCCGCTCGAAGCGGAGCGCGCAGTCGACATGGCCAAGATGTTCAAGGCACTGGGCGACTCCATCCGGCTGCGCCTGCTCTCGATGATCGCCTCCGCCCCCGATGACGGCGAGGTCTGCGTATGCGACCTCACCGCGCCCTTCGACCTGTCGGCGCCCACCATCTCCTACCACCTCAAAATCCTGCGCGAGGCAGGCCTGGTGACCTCCGACCGGCGAGGCACCTGGGTCTACTACCGCCTCCAGCGCGACCACCTCCGCATGCTGTCCGACATGCTCGCCGTCCCCGGCGTCACCGGCACGCTCGCCGTCACCCCCTGCGGTTAACCGGGTCTCGAAACCGGCCGCCGCGCTCCCGGGCTGCCGTCCCGCGCCGGCTTCACCCCCAGGGCAGGACTCCTCACGTGCTCACCGACACCCACGGCCGCACTGCCACCGATCTGCGGGTCTCCCTCACCGACCGCTGCAACCTGCGCTGCACCTACTGCATGCCCGAAGAAGGCCTCGACTGGCTGCCCAGACCCGAACTGCTCAGCGACGACGAGGTCTGCCGCCTCATCCGCATCGCCGTCACCCGACTCGGCATCCGCGACGTCCGCTTCACGGGCGGAGAACCCCTGCTGCGCCGCGGCCTTGTCGGCATCGTCGAACGCACCGCAGCGCTCACGCCCCGCCCGCACATCGCGCTGACCACCAACGGCATCGGGCTCGCCCGGCTCGCCGGACCTCTGAAAGAGGCAGGGCTGAACCGGGTCAACGTCTCACTGGACACCCTCAGACCCGACATCTTCACCCAGCTGACCCGCCGAAACCGCCACCAGAACGTCCTCGACGGCATCGCCACCGCCCACCAGGCCGGCCTCCAGCCGGTCAAGATCAACGCCGTTCTGATGCCGGGACTCAACGACGACGAAGCCCCCGACCTGCTCGCCTGGGCCATACAACACGGCTACGAGCTCCGCTTCATCGAGCAGATGCCCCTCGACGCCCAGCACGGCTGGCAACGCACCACCATGATCGATGCTGAGCACATCCTCGCCAGCCTGCGCACCCGCTTCACCCTGACCCCGGAACCCGCCGTCCACCGCGGTACAGCACCGGCCGAACGCTTCGTCGTCAACGGCGGACCACACCGCGTAGGCGTCATCGCCTCCGTCACCCGGCCCTTCTGCCGCACCTGCGACCGCACCCGCCTCACGGCCGACGGCCAACTGCGCACCTGCCTGTTCGCCACCACGGAAACAGACCTGCGCGCAGCCCTGCGCTCCGCCGGAACAGATGGCACCGACGACGCCATCGCCCGTCGATGGCAGCACGCGACACGCGCCAAAGCACTCAGCCCCGGAATCGCAGAGGTGGACTACCAACAGCCGAAAAGGCCCATGTCCGCGATCGGCGGATGAGTACCGCGACTTGCTCTATGAGCCCACGAACCGACCAGAAACTACGTGGCCAGGGCGCACCGTCTGAGCGGCGCGCCCTGGCCACGTAGCTACACGAACACCGACGTCTTCACGCTCTGTCCGTGCTCGGTTTCGGCGGGCTGCGCCTTGTCCCTGGGGCGAGGGGGGCGGTCACTGCTGCACGGACACGGGCGGAGCCAGCCGCGGTCCACCGCGTTGGCTCCGGCCTCGAAGCGGCTCCGGGCGCCGAGGCGTTCCATCAACTCGGCAATCGTGCGCCGAAGGGTGCGCAGGCCGATTCCGAGCTTCTTGCACACCGCTTCATCGGTCAGCCCCTGCCCCATCAGACGCAACACCTCCCGCTCGACGGGTGACGGCTCGTCACCTGATGCTGCTGCGTCGACGTCCAGCGGCGTCATCGAAGCCCAGATCCGCTCGAACAGCGCGACGAGGCCGGTCAGGAAGCCGGCGCCGGTGACCTCGACTGCGCCTGCCGCCGGATCACAGGGATCGACGGACAATAAGGCGGTGGTGCGGTCGTAGATGACCAGCCACAGCGGAAGGGTCGGCACGGTGCCCACGCCGCCGCCGTTCGATACTAACCAACGCGCGTAGCTCACCGCGGAGCGGTCGTTGTAGATGCTCTCCAGGTGGAGGTTCCACACCGAAACGCTGCGCTCGAGCATGTGGTGATCCATCGATCGCCGGGCATCGAGAGTGTCGACGGGGATGTCGGCAGGCAGCAGCGACAGACATTCGACAGTCGCTTTGCCTGCCAGGCGTTCCATGCGCGCGTGGATGGCGGCAGGCGTCTCCAGACGATCCCAGCCCGCGTGGGAGCCAGGTGCCTGCGCGTACTCGTATTCTTCCGACAGCCGGTCGACGGCTGTCTTGATCTGAGTGAACTCGCGTTCCTGGCGCAGCAGTTCGGACTGCTGGCGCTGCAGCAGCGTGCGCAGAGCCAGTGGCGGCCGCGTAGGGACCAGAGTGCCGGAGACCGGGCGCAGCAGTGCGAGCTCCAGCAGGCGGTCAACGCTGACGCGGATGGCGTTCTCATCGCCATCGAGATGATGGAGCAGATCTTCGAGGCGGCATCCGGGCTGGCTGAGCGTGAATCGATAGACGACGTAGGCCAGTTCGTCCAATCCCAGCGGCTGCAACATCTGCCCCCCGGTGTGCTGCTGAATTGAATTTCTTGAAGATAGCACGGTAGGCGGCAACTTGACGGACCGTTTGTGATCGCCCGGTGACCGAATGTGGCAGCAAGCTGCCCGGCAACTTGCTGCCTTCCGAACAACTTTCCTCCGAGGCTGATCGACTCGCAGTCTCTTCCGCGTCACCACTGGCGCCGCCACGCCAACGACGATGGGGAGAAGACCGTGAGTTCGTTCGCAGCCGATCCGCGTATGCAGGCCGAGAGTGTCACCATCCGTCCGCTGGAGTCCTTCAGTAAGCAGGTGAAGGTCCTCGGCTCCAAGAGCTACTCCAACCGGTACCTGGCGATTTCCGCCCTGTCCGGGCAGCCGACCGTCATCGAGGGCGCACTCATCTGCGATGACACGCAGTACCTCGCCAATGCCCTGCGCCAGTTCGGCCACGTCAGCGTCGACATCGATGCCGCCGCCGAGCGCATCACTGTCACGCCCACCGGTGCTCCGATGCGGGCGCCGTCCGAGGACGTATACGTCGGCGCCGCCGGGACCCCGATCCGCTTCCTGATCGCCATGGCCGGCCACGCCGAGGGCACCACCGTGCTGACGGGTACCCAGCGGATGCAGGAGCGCCCGATGGGCTCGCTGCTCGAGGCACTGCCCGCGCTGGGGGTGAGCGCCGAGGCCGTCCGCGGCAACGGCAGCCCGCCCATCAAGGTCACCGGGCCCAGCTTCCGCGGCGGTTCCACCCGCATCAGCGGCGCCGTCAGCTCCCAGTTCACCTCCAGCCTCCTGATCAACGCTACCCGCGCCGAACAGGACACCGAGGTCACGGTCATCGACGACCTCATCTCCAAGCCCTACGTTGAGATGACCATCGCGGCCCTTGCCGAGATGGGTGTCACCGTAAAGCGTGAGGGCTACACCCGCTTCCATGTCGCCGCCGGCCAGCAACTGCGCGGCGGCAGCGTCACGGTCGAGCCGGATGCCTCCGGCATGTCCTACTTCCTGGCCGCCGCCGCCGTCACGGGCGGCACCGTCACCATCCCCGGTATCGGCAGCAGCTCGCGTCAGGGCGACGTCGGTCTGGTCGACGCCCTGGTGCGCATGGGGTGCAGCGCCGAGGTCAGCGAAGACTCGATCACCCTGACGGGAGGATCGCTGCACGGCATCGACATCGACATGGAGGCGATGCCGGACGTCGTACCCACGCTGGCCGTCGTCGCCGCATTCGCCGAGGGCACCACCCACATCAGCAACATTGCCAGCCTGCGTATCAAGGAGTGCGACCGCATCGCGGCGGTCACCGCCGAACTGCGCAAGATGGGCATCACCGTCGAAGAGCAGCCCGACGCGATGACCATCACGGGAGGCAGCCCCCGCGGCGCGGTCATCGACACCTATGACGACCACCGCATCGCCATGTGCTTTGCCATCGCCGGTCTGCGCACCGAAGGCGTCGTCATCAAGGAACCGGGCTGCGTCGCCAAGTCCTTCCCTGCGTTCTGGCAGACGCTGGACACGCTCCACGACGACGCCAGCGGCACCATATGAGCGCCCCCGTACCGGGCATCCTGCTGGTACTTGACGGCTGGGGGCATGCCGAACCCAGCGAAGCCAACGCGTTGGCAGCCGCCGACACTCCCTACCTGGACCGCCTGCTCACAGAGTGTCCGGCCATCCTGGCCAGCGCCTCCGGCACAGCCGTCGGTCTCCTGCCCGGCACCGTCGGCAACTCCGAGATCGGGCACATGGTCATCGGCGCCGGACGGCCGCTGCTCTATGACAGCGTGCTGGTACAGGAGCAGATCGACAGCGGACAACTGCGCTCCAACCCGCAGTTGACGGAAGTCTGCAGCCGTCTGGCCGCGACGGGCAAAGCCCTGCACCTCATCGGGCTGTGCTCGGACGGAATGATCCATGCCAGCGTCCACCACCTGCCGGAGCTGCTCCGCGTGGCGGCCGAGTCGAAGGTAGCCGAGGTTTTCATCCACGCCATCACCGACGGGCGCGACGTCTCCGACCACACAGCGGCGGCCTACCTCGGTCTGGTGGGCAAGTACGCCTCCGAAGCCGGCGTCGGACGCATTGCGACAGTGACGGGCCGCGGCTACGCGTTGGACAAGAGCGGCAACCTGCAGCTGACCGAGCAGGCAGCCGACGCCATCACGAACGGCACGGGAGAAGCGATCAGCGAACCCCAGGACGCCCTCGAGCTGACAACGCGAGGAGACGAATGGGTACCGGCCTGTGTGATCACGACCGGCGAAGACCTGCCTGTCGGTCCTGTCCGGGACGGCGACGCGGTGCTGTTCACCAACTTCCGCAGTGACCGCATCCAGCAGCTCGCCGACCTGCTCCACAGCCGCCTCGCGGCACGCGCAGTCACTCTGCTCAGCCTGGCCCAGTACGACACCCGGGCCGCCATCCCCGCACTGGTGCAGCGCGCCGATGCCGGGGACGGCCTGGCAGCCCAGCTCGCCGAGCACGGCATCCGCTCGGTCCGCATCGCCGAGGCCGAGAAGTTCGAGCATGTCACGTACTACCTCAACGGGCGTGACGCGACCGCGCAGCCGACCGAGGAGCACCTCAAGGTCACCGGTGACGAGCCGGCCGACTATCAGACGCGACCCGCGATGAATCTCGCCAAGGTCACCGAGGCCGTCCGGACAGCCGCAGCCCGGCCCGACGTACCCCTGGTGATCGCCAACCTCGCCAACATCGATGTCGTCGGCCACACCGGCCATTTCGAAGCAACCAAACAGGCCGCTGAACACACCGACCGCGCCGTCAAGAACATCTGCGACGCGGCCCGTGCCGCAGGGCGCTGGGTACTGCTGGTCGGTGACCACGGAAACGCGGAGAAGATGCGCACCGACACAGACGGCCAGACCCGCCCCTACGGCGGCCACACGACCAACCCTGTGCCCGCAGTGCTGGTGCCCGCCGAGAGCCAGAGCGTCCACCGGCCCACAGGTACGGCGACACTCGCCGACATCGCGCCCAGCGTGCTGTCCCTGCTCGCCCTGCCGCCCACCAAGGTCATGATCGGGCGTCCCCTGTGGTGAACATCGCTGGCACGCTGCCCGGCCCCACCGACCGAAAGGGGATCAGCGCGTGACCGCTCGCCCGAGGCTCGCCGTAGTCGGCGACCGCAGCGACCGCGTACCGGCCCACGGCAAACTCGCCAACCTCATCCCGCACCTGCAAGCCGACCTCGACGTCGAATGGATGGCCAGCGACACGGTCGGCGAGGCCATCGTCGACTACGACGGCATCTGGGTTGTCCCTGGATCGCCCTATGCCGACCAGGCCAAGGTGCTGCATGCGATCCGCGCCGCCCGCACCTGCGGCATTCCCTACCTGGGAACGTGCGGCGGGTTCCAGCACGCACTGATCGAATACACGCGCAATGTCCTGGGCATCGTCGACGCGGAGGACGTCCAGTACGACGCCAACGCCACCACCCCCCTGATCGTCCCGCTGGCCTGCTCGCTGGTGGGGGAGACCGCACCCCTGTACCTCAGCCCCGGCAGCCGACTGGCTTCGGTCTATCCCGGCCGCGAGTCCGTCGTGGAGACCTATCACTGCAAGTACGGCCTCAACCCGACCTACGTCGACGCAGTCCTGGCCAGTTCGCTGCACATCAGCGGCTGGGACAGCGAGAAGGCCCCACGGGCCATCGAACTACCCGACCATCCGTTCTTCATCGGCACGCTGTTCCAGCCCGAGCTGTCCTCTAGTCCCGCCGATGTGCACCCCCTCATCGAGGCGTTTCTGGCTGCCGTCACCAGACGCAGCCAGCACTCCCTCTGACGAGCTGAAACACCCGAACTGTCCGCCAGCAGCTCACTTCAGCCCCTCGGAGTCCGTTCATGGAAGCCATCGTTTTCTTCCTCGTTCTCGCCCTGGCCGCGGCCAACGGCGCGAACGATGTCCCCAAGGGTGTGGCCACGCTCGCCGGTGCCGGCGTGGCCAACATCCGCACCGCCGTGTGGTGGGGCACCGTCACCACCGCGGCAGGCTGCCTGGTCTCACTGACCTTCGCAGCCAAACTCACCTCCCTGTTCTCCAAGGAGATCGTCTCCGCCGCCCCGACGGCCGAGTTCGCCGTGTCCGTCCTGATCGGCACATGCGCCTGGGTCGCCCTGGCAACCGTGCTCAAGCTGCCGGTCTCCACCACCCATGCCCTGGTCGGATCACTGCTGGGAGCGGGCGTCCTCTTCGCCCGCAACGATGTGCACTGGGACGTCCTGGTCAACAAGGTGGTCCTGCCACTGTTGCTCAGCGTTTTCGTGGCCTACCTGGTCTCGGCCGTGCTCACCTTCATCGGCAACCGCATCGCCACCTCCGCGGAACAGCGCCGCCGACGCGCCCTGGAAGCAACCGCCGGCGCCGGACCCGGCGCCGCGTCCGTGGCCGAGATGCAGACCACCGCCTCACGGGTGAACGTGCTCACCGCCCTGCACTGGGCAACGAGCGGATTCACCAGCTTCGCCCGCGGTATGAACGACGCACCCAAGATCGTGGCGATCGGCTCCTTCGCCCTGCTCGGCGGGTGGACTCCACAGCGGCTGCTGTTCGCCGTCACCGCGGTCATGGCCATCGGCGGACTCGTCGCCGGTGCACGGGTGGCCAAGTCCCTCAACTCCTGCGTCGACAACCTCACCCACGTCGACGGCTTCACCGCGAACCTCACCACAGCCCTGCTCGTCGGACTCGGCGCCTTCCGCGGCATGCCGATGTCCACCACCCACGTCTCCGTCGGCGCCATCTCCGGCACCGTCGGCAAGGACGTCGGACGCATCAAGCGCAAGACACTGCGCGACTTCGCCATCGCCTGGCTGGCCACCCCGCCGTTCGGGTTCGCCGTCGCCGCGGCCGCTTACTGGCTCCTCGCCTGAGCATTGACACGACGATCTCTCTGATTCGATACTCATGTAAGTAAAGAGAGTTCGAATCAGAGAGGTCCTCGGGAGGACACCCGCCATGACCACCGAACACCAGCAGAACACCGACGACGAACTCACCGGCGGCTTTATCACCGATCCGACCGCCACCCTGCCTGTCGTCCAGAGCGGCTGCTGCGGCGAACCCGCCGATGCTGCCGGCCTGGTACCAGGAGGCCAGAGCAGCGGCTGCTGCGGCGAACCCGCCGGCGAAAGCTGAGACCCCACGCCCATGACCGACACCGCCCAGAACGCGGCGCACACCGCCGCCCAGGACCTGGCTGCCGCTTTCGAGGCACCGCACGCCCTGGCCACGGTCGAATCACTGTGCACCCCAGACATGTCCGGACGCTCCCTGGGCAGCGCCGGACATGACCGGGCCATCCGGCACCTCAGCGAGACCCTCACCGCAACCGGACTCACAGTCCGTCAAGAAACCTTTCCGGTCCGGGAGGTCATGCGGCTGGCCCACCAGCCGCTCTGCCGCCTCGAAGCCCCAGGACTGGCACGCACGCTGACCCACCGCTCGGAATTCGCCGAGCACCCCCGTTCGGGCCCCATGCCGAACCCTCTCACCGGCCTTGTCGCCGAGGCCGACGAAGCCCGCCACGGCCAGTGGGCAGCCGTGGCCAACGTGCCCCAAGGCCGTGCGTTCGCCGACCTCGCCGACCAACTTGCCGCCCGTGGAGCGGTCGGCATCCTTACCGCGCAGAACGCCGACGGCTCGGGATACCTCACCAAACGCGTACAAGGCGCCGCCCCCGTGCCACTGCCCGTCGTCGCGATCAGGCCCGACCTGCTCACCACCGCTGTCGGCGCAGAACTGACGGCTCACGTGCCCCTGGTCCGCGAACCCGCCACCGGCACCAACATCCTCGCGACCCTCCCCGGCACCCGACCCGCAGCGCGGCCAGTCCTGCTCACCGCACACTACGACGGCGTCGGATCCGATCCCGAACTGCACTTCCCCTGCGCCGGAGACAACGCCAGCGGCACCAGCGTGCTGTGCGAGGCGGCCCGCGTGCTCTCCCGCGCGGCTGCGCTACCCCGGCCCGTGCACATCGCTCTGCTGGATGCGGAAGAACTCGGCACCATAGGCTCGCACCATCACGCCCGGCGACTGTCCGAGGATGGCCTGCAGCCCGACGTCCTCAACATCGACATGGCCGGCAAATTCAACGGCAAGATCGCCATCGAGCTCGGCCCCGCCGACCCGGCACCCAGGCAGCTGATCGCAGCCCTCGACGCCGCCGGACGCCAACTCCGCCTCCCGCTGTACGCCGCGCCGGTCTCTTCCGACAACCGCCGCTACGCCCAGAGCGGGTTCCCGGCTGCCGGGATCGGCCTCGGTGCCGCCCATTACCACTCACCGCTCGACAGCCTTGAACGAATCGACCCCGACGCCCTCAGCAAGGCAGGCCGCCTCCTACTGGCCGCCGTCGCCCACCTGATGCATACCTGACCACCCCCTCCACCCGTTGAAGGAGTCCGCACCATGGCCGCCCAGCAGCCCGTATCCACCCAGCTCATGCAGCTCGCCCCCGCCATCGGCGAAAACCACGCCACCTTCTCCAAGAGCTACCAGGAGTTCTTCGGCGCCGTCTTCGACCACGACGCCCTCGACGCCAAGACCCGCGCCGCAGTCGCACTGACCGCGGCGCTCATGCAGGACCGCGAAGACACCGTCCGCTCCTTCCTGGCCGCAGCCAAGCAGCTCGGACTGAAGAACGAAGAGATCGGCCAGGTCGCCGGCATCGTCGAGGCGATGAAGCTCGACGCCCTGCAACGTCCCGCCGTCCAGGCCGTCGCCGCGGCCGCGAAGAAGGCCAACACCTGCTGCTGACCACCGACCAACCCATCCGCTGACTTTCCGGAGGAACGTGGCAGTGACCCACACCCCCGCGGGCACGGTCGTCGTACTCGGCGGCCGCAGCGAACGCGAATTCAGCATCGTGCGCGAACTCGGCTACCGTGTGGTGCTGCTGGACGAACAGGTGCCCTGGCACTGCATGCCCTGGGTAGACGTCCCCATCGACGTCGACATCAACGACTTCGCCGCAGTAGCCGACGTCATCCGCGACGACCTCGGCGACACACCACCCGCCGCGGTGCTGACCCACACCGAACCCCGTTTGCCGCTCATGGCGCACCTGTCGAACACCCTGTGCGGCGCACCCAAAGGACTCACCGAGCAAGCGGCACTCAACTGCCGCGACAAATGGCGCACCCGCACCGCGCTGAAGGAGCACGGTCTGCCCGTGCCCGCTTTCTTTCTCGCCGTCACCGCGGAGGAAGCGGTACACGCCGCCGGCGACATCGGCTTCCCGGTCATTGTCAAACCACGAGACGGGGCAGGAGCGTTCGGTGTACGCCTGTGCACCAACGACGCCGAAGTCACCGCTGCCGTCACCGCACTGCTCGACGCGCCGCCCGGCGCCCTGGCCGGCGCCTTGGTAGAGGAATACATCGACGGTCCCGAATACGCGGTACAGACCCTCACCCAGAACGGCACCACCCGCGTGCTGAGCACCTTTCGCCAGCATGTCACCGAGCCGCCCGTGTTCGTCGAACTCGGCTACGACCATCCCAGCGGGCTGACTGAGCAGGAACACCGCCAGCTCGACGACCTCGTGCAGAGCGTGCTGCCCGCCCTCGGTGTCGACAACTGGATCAGCCACACCCAGATCCGCCGCGCAGCACAGGGCTTCCGTGTCATCGAGGTCAACGCCCGCCGTCCCGGGGGCCGCCTGGTAGAGATGACCACAGCCGTCAGCGGCGTCGACATGACCGAGGCCGTCACCCGTCTCGCTCTGGGACTGCCACAGGCGCCTGCCCAACCGACCGTCGCCTGCGCCCGCTACAGCAGCATCGTCTTCGACACCGCCGGCACCGTCCTGTACGACCCGGTGCCGGCCACGAACGACGCGGCAGCACCGATCGTGGAACTCGAAGTCGACCCGGGGGAGCCCGTGCTGCCCAAGGAACACCCCAACGGCGGCGTCTATGGACGCATCGTGGTCTTCGGCAGCACACCCGCCGAAGTGGACAGGACAGAGCAGGCCGTCCGCGACCAGCTCGACCTCCGCGTCATAGCCGCCGAAGGACTGGACTGGATCGGCGCGGACAGCCGCGAATTCAAGTCGTGCTGCTGAGGTGCCCCGATGACCCTCACCGATTCCACCGCGCCGCTCACCGGCCGACACCGGATCGAGACCGTCACCAGCATTCACGCCGTCGAGCCCGAGGCGTGGAACAGTGTCGTCTCGGCCGCGGGCGGAAGCGTCTTCCACAGCTGGCAGTGGCTGGCAGCCTACGAAGACGCACCGCCCGGACAAGCCGACCCCCACCATCTGCTGGCGTGGGACAACGACGAGCTCGTCGCCGTCTGCCCCGCCTTCCTCACCCACCAGTGCCCCCGGCTCACCTACCTGGCCGACCTCGCCGAACTGCGCCTGGGCGGACCTGTTCTGATGGCGCACAGCCTCGCCGCCCTCGACGGCGGCCCCCTCGTCAGGCCCGGCCACGACTCCGCCGTTCCCGCCCTGCTGAGCGCTCTGCAGCACGCCGCCCGCCGCCTGGGCGCATGGGCCGCCGCAGTGGCCAACGCGCCCCACGGACCGCTGACCGGCCAGCTCCTGCACGACGGTTTCGCCGCCGCCCACATCACCACGTCCTACCGGTGCACCACACAGGTGACCGCTACCGCGGACTACTGGGCCTTCGCCGACGGCCGGCACCGCCGCAAACTCGTTCAGGAACGCCGCGCCATCAAGCGCCGCTTCACCATCAACGAGAGGCCGACGGACCCGGACACGCTCGTCCACCTGGTGCATGCGCTGCTCAAGGACCGCAGCACCCCCACCGACGTACTGCCCGAAGCCTTCTTGAGGGCTCTGCACAGCAGGCTCGCCCCTTTCGAACGCACCCTCGCCGCCACGGACGAAGATCAGCAGATCGTCGCCCTGTTCGCGAGCTGGCGGTTCGCCAACACCTGGTCGGTATGGCTGGCCGGCCTCGACACCGCCCGGCTGCCCAGCTTCCTGCCCTACCGCGCCCTGGCAGCCGACATCATCGAAACAGCCGTCCATGACGGCATCCCCACCGTGGACCTCGGCCGTGCCAACGCCGCACAGAAGCGGCGGCTCGGCGCCCAGCCCACCCCGCTGTACCTAGCCATCAAGACCGGTGACCGGCGCACCGACGCAGCACTGCACGCCGCCTGCCGCCGCCTGGAAGAGCGCTGCCAGGGCCCGGACGACCAACTCGACATGGCGCGGCGGTGCTGCTGATGACCTCAAGTGACACCCGCCAGAGCGTGGCCTGCATCTCAGGCCGCCGCATCGTCGACGTCCTGTCCAGGCTCGATGTGCGCTCCGTTCTACTGGCCGACCCCACCCCTTTGGATCTGGCCTGCAAGGTCGACATCCCGCTCGACGTCGACCTCGACGACTGGCCCGCGGCAGAGGCCGCCCTGCGCTGGCTGCACGAAACCCGCCCGCTGGACGGCGTCTTCACCGTCTACGACGCACACCTGCCACTGGCCAGCTATCTGGCAGCCCGCCTCGAGACCCGGGGCCTGGCACTGAACGCGGCCATGAACTGCCACGACAAGAGCCGTATGCGCATGACCCTGGCCAGCGCCG
Organism: Streptomyces sp. NPDC057950; assembly: GCF_042887295.1. Classification (NCBI taxonomy): domain Bacteria; kingdom Bacillati; phylum Actinomycetota; class Actinomycetes; order Kitasatosporales; family Streptomycetaceae; genus Streptomyces; species Streptomyces sp. NPDC057950. The sequence continues at coordinate 32,386 of NZ_JBHVPP010000037.1, read as the reverse complement.
GGATCCGCGCCCCCGACCACCTTGCGGTCGGCGACGGACACGACGCCCTGCCCGCCGCCCAGACGCTGGGCCTGCCTGTCGTGATCAAAAAGCGCACCGGATCAGCCGGCCGAGGCAGCCTGCTGTGCCAGTCCGCCGGCGAAGTCACCCGCGCCGTCAACGTCCTTGGGCCGGGGCCGCTCATCGTCGAGTCCTACATCCCCGGGCCCGAATACGCCGTGCAGAGCATCACCTCTGGCGGCATCACCGAAGTCGTCAGCATCCTCGCCCAGCACGTCGGACCCGGCCCCCGCCAAGCGGAGACCGGCTACGACTACCCCAGCGGCCTGGATCCCGATACCGAACGTCGGCTCGTCGCATTCACCGTCCGTGCCCTGGCCGCTCTCGGCTTCGACCACAGCGTCGCACACACCCAGATCCGCCTCGGCGACGAGGGACCTGTACTGATCAACGTCGCCGCCCGACCACCGGGCGGGCAGCTCTGCGCGGCCACCGAACGCATCTCCGGCATCGACCTCACCCGCGCGGCCGCCGAGATAGCACTCGGCCGATCCGTCACCCGCGGCCCGGCCAGCGCCGCCCGGGTCCTGTATCGATGCGTGACCTTCGACAGCCCCGGCAGAGTCCGCTTCGCCGCCGACCCCGCGGACACACCCGGTCTGATGCTCGACGTCGAGGACGGTGACAGCGTCCTCGACGTCAGCGACCTCGACGGCGGCAGCTACGGACGCATCGTCGTCTACGGCGACGACCCCACTGTGCTCGAGAACCGCTACCGCACCATCCTCGAATCGCTCCGACCCCGTGTCGAGCCAGACATCCAGTAGGTGGCCCCGTGCCCACACGCGTGCTCGTGCTGTCCGGTCAGCGAACCGTGCAGCAGCTGAAGGAACTGACCGACTACGACGTCCTCTTCGCCGAACAGGACATGACACTCGATCAAGTGATGCTGGCCGACTACCCGCTGGAGGTCGACTTCGGCGATTGGTCCAAGGTCGCAGACCAGGTGACCCAGGCCCACGCCGCGCAACCCATCGACGCGGTCGTCACCGGAGTCGAGCGGCTGGTCCCGCTGGCCGGCATCCTGCGAGAGCGCCTCGGACTGGCCCACGGCGTCACCGAGCAAGCCGCCCGCAACTGCATCGACAAAGCCGCAACACACCGCCTGCTCACCGAGGCCGGAGTCCCCGTCGCAAGCCACCACGTCGTCACCAGTGCAGACGACGGGGCAACAGCCGCAGCCGAACTGGCCCTGCCTGTCGTGGTCAAACCCCGGGACGCCTCCAGCGCCGCAGGACTGAAGTACTGCGACACCGAGCGCGACGTGCGCCAGGCCGTCAACGACATTCTCGCCACCGGACGCGACAGCGCCCTGATCGAGGAGTTCCTCACCGGCCCCGAGTTCGGGGTCTTCGCCGCCCGCGTGCAGGGACGCACCCGGGTGGTGTGGGTGGTGGAGGCGGAAGTCGGACCGCCGCCCACCTTCGTCAAGGTCGGCGGTCATTTCCCCAGCCACCTGCCGGCCGAGCAGCTGGCGGAACTGGAGGAACTCACCGACCGCGCGCTGGCTGCCGTCGGTCTGGACGACTGGGTGGCGGCACTGCAGTTCATGCTCACACCCAACGGCTGGCGCGCCGGCGAGATCAACCCGCGCGTACCCGGCGGACAGGCAGTGGAAATGATCCTGTCCACCACCGGCTACGAACCCAGCCTGATCGCGGCGGACGCTGCCCTGGGCCGCGAGACGGCTCCGCAGGCGCCACGCGTCGCCTGCGGGCTGTACCGAAGCATCGTCTTCGACCGGCCCGGCCGCATCGACTACAACCCGTCGGCCGCAGCCTCACTGACCGGCCTGGAGTCACCCGCGGCCCCGTTCATCGAGTTCGACGTGCAGCCGGGCGAGGCCGTCCTGGACGTGGGGCACCCGCGCGGCGGCGCCTTCGGCCGCATCGTGCTGAGCGGGGACAGCCCGCAGCAGCTCGAAAGCGACCTCGCCAAGGTGCTGGAGCAGCTCGCCATCCGCCTGGTCGACGAGCCGGTCGCCGACGATGCCGTGGACCGCGCACACACGTCCTGCTGCTAACAACTCCCGTGTCACGCCGACTCCTTGACGACCATCAGACAACATGATTCGATAATTTTGAAATTATCGAATCAAGCTTGGAGGGGAGGAGTCATGGCGGACGACATGATCGGTTCCGGCTGCTGCGAGACCAGCGGAAACGAGGACGTCGCAGAAGACGGCACCGAGTGCGGCTGCGCCTGCGCCTGCTGCGAGTAGGCCACGCCACCCAAGCACCACGGCGGGCCGCGTCCCACGGGCGCGGCCCGCTGAAACACCACCCACACACCACACAAGAGGGGGCTCGACGTTGAAGGACTCGCTGCGCGCGCTGCGCTTCATCTACGGTTACCCGCTGCGCTATCGCCGCGAGATGACCATCGCCACCGTGGTGATGTTCCTCGGCCTCCTGGGCAACATCGCCGTGCCGCTGCTCATGCGCTCGGCCATCGATGTCGGCGTGATCGGCGGAAAATCCAGCACTCTGCTGCTGACCTCACTCGGCGTGCTGGTCGCAGGCGCCGCCACCACGGCCCTGCTCCACTGGGGCAAGCGCATGCGGTTCACCATCGCCAGCAAGGCCGTCAACGACCTGCGCGAAGACCTCGTACGCCAGATGATGCGCATGGGCCCCGCCGATGTCGCCGAAGCATCCGGCGGCCGTGCCCTGACCCGCCTCGTCTCCGACGCCGTCGCCGTGCGCGGCCTCACCAACGGCGGACTGCTCGAGCTGCTCAACCAGGTCCTGGTCACACTCGCGATGCTCGTCACCGCACTGCTCATCGACCCGCGCACCACGCTGCTCGCCATCATCCCCATGGCCTTCGTCATCACGGGCAACCTCACCGTGCAACTACGCCTGCAGCGCGCCTTCGTCGACCTCAAGGGCCAGTTCACCAAGCTCCTCGCCGGCGTCGGCGAATCCCTCGCCAACATCAACGTCGTCAAGTCCTACGGGCGAGAGTCAGATGCCTCCGGCCGCCTGCACAAGGTCAACGCCGAACACTCAGCCCGCGACGGCCAGATGAAGCGCACCTACAGCCGCTGGGAAGCGGTCCTCAACATCATCGGCGGCCTGCCCACCCCCATCGCCCTGTGGGCCGGGGGCAGCGCAGTCGTCAACGGCACCAGCACGGTCGGAGACCTCGTCGCCGTCGTCGCCCTCGTGATGATGTTCCAGATGAGCGTGCACATGCTCGCCATGCACACCAACGGCGCGTTCCGCAGCGCCGTCACCGCCAACCGCCTGCTGCGCGTCGTCGACGCACAATCCGTCATCCGCCAGCACACCGGCTCCAGCGACATCCCGACTCTCGATGCCATGGACGCCACCGACATAGACGTCGACGTCGCCGGCCGCCGCATTCTTGACAAAGCCCAGCTGCACGTCCGTGCAGGGGAGAGCATCGCCCTGATCGGCCCGACCGGCAGCGGCAAAACCACCCTCCTGCACGTTCTGGCCCGCCTGAGGGATCCGGAGGGCGGCACCGTCACCTACAACGGCGTCAACGCCCTCACCTACGCCCCCGCAGCCCTGCGCCGTCACATCGTGTGTCTGCCCCAGCGCCAGTGGGTCTTTGAGGGCACGTTGGAGGACAACGTCCGCTTCGCCAGGCCCGACGCCTCCCGCGAGGAAGTCCAGGCCGCCGTCACTGCCGCAGGCCTCGCCCACATACCCCTCGAGCGACGCTTCGGCGCCAGTACCCTCGACCTGTCCGCTGGTGAGCGCCAACGCATCGGCCTGGCCCGCGTCCTGCTGGTCGATCCCGACATCCTGCTGCTGGACAATCCCACCGCCAACCTCGATGCCGAGACCGAAGCCGCACTGTTGGAGACCATCCTCAAGGTCCGCAACGGCCGCACCTTGATCATCGCCTCCCAGCAGCCCGCCGTTGCCCGCTACGTGGACCGCACGGTCAGCCTGGACGGCCCCCACGGCAACGACCCCACCGACCAAGCCGCTCCGCTGGCCGGTGCGACGAGCCTCGAAGGAGGCACCGACTGATGACCGCCGCCACCGCCGAGGCCGTTCCCCTGGAGGGCCGCGAAGCCCGCAAGACCCTCCTCAAGGCCATCCGCCGCTTCCTTCCTTACCTGCGGCCCCACTGGTTCTGGCTGACCGTGGCCACGTTCATGGCCGTCCTCAACTCCATCGCCACCATCGCCGTGATGTACACAGTGATGGCCGGCATCGGCCACATCGTCCTCGGCGACCTGAAAGCCGTGCACTCCACGGCGATCAACCTCATCGTCCTGACGGTCATCGAGAACATCATCCGGATCATCTACAACTCCGCGATGATCCGCATCAACGAGCGGCTGTCGGTCACCATCCGCAACGACCTGGTGGCCCGCCTGCACAATGTGCAACTGTCCCGGCACGTGTCCCAGGCCAGCGGCGAATGGGTCACCCGCGTCCTGTTCGAGGCCAACCGCTTCCGCAGCTTCCTGACCAAGTCGCTCATGGAAGTCGCCAACAGCGTCATCTGGTTCATCGCCTTCGCCGTCTTCCTGCTCGCCCTCAGCCCTACCGTCGCGCTGCCCACCCTCATCACCATCCCGCTGATGGTGTGGATCGCCGTCCTGTGGACCAAGCGCCTGCGCCCCGACACCCGCGCCCAGCGCGAGGGCTGGGACCGCATGGTCGGCTACCTCAACCAGCGCATCGACGGCCTGGCAGACATCCGTGCCTTCGGCCAGGAAGAAGCCGTCCTGGCGGACCTGCGCGTGCGCTCGGAGGACTACAGCACCGTCCACAACCGGCTCTCCCGAAAGCGCCTGTGGCTGACCTCCCACCTCGGCTTCAGCGTCTTCCTGGCACTCGCCCTGCTCATCTTCTTCGGCGGCCTGCAGATCATCAACGGACACCAGCTCGGATCCGGGTTCTTCTTCGACCTGGCCTCCGGCATGATGCCAATGACCTGGATGCTCCTGGGCACGAACACGATGATGGCGTCCATGGGCATGGCCTCCGGCACCGCCCTCGCCGCGGGCACGCTGGCTGCATTCGCACTCTTCGTCAAACGCATGCTCAACCCGGTACGCGACCTCGCGCACCAGCTCGGACAGTCCTCCGACGTCGCCGTCTCCGCCCGCCGCATCCTCGACGTCCTCGATCTGGAAGAAGAACAAAGCGGAACCGGCACACTGCCCCCGGTCGCCGGTGTCCTCGACATCGACCAGGTCACCTTCGCCTACGGCGACGGCCCCGACGTGCTGCACGACGTCACCCTCCACGCCGAGCCAGGCGAGCACATCGGTATCGTCGGCACCAGCGGAGCAGGCAAGTCCACCCTCATGCAGCTGCTGGTGCGCCTCTACAGCCCCACCGCCGGCAGCATCCGCATCGACGGACACGACCTCGCAGGCATCAGCAGCGCCTCCGTCCGCTCACAGGTCCTCCTGGTCACCCAGGAAGCCCAGCTCTTCGACGGAACGGTCACCGAGAACATTCTGTTCGGACGGCCCGAAGCCAGTCAGGACGACGTCATAGCCGCAGCGCAGGCCGTGGGTGCCCACGACGTCATCACCGAACTGCGCGAGAGCTACCAGACCCGCGTCGGCGAACGGGGCTCGCGACTGTCAGTCGGCGAGCGCCAACTCATCGCCCTGGCCCGCGCGATGCTCACCGACCCCCGCGTCATCGTCCTGGACGAAGCAGTCTCCAGCGTTGACCCCGATCGGCAGCGCCACGTCTTCGCCGCCATCCGACGCCTGCTGCAAGGCCGCACCGCCGTCGTCGTCGCGCACTGGCTGACCCTTGTCGAGGACCTCGACCGCGTCTTCGTCATGGAAGACGGCCGCATCGTCGAATCCGGCCGTCCCGTCGAACTCCTCACCGCAGGCGGCAGGCTCACCGAGCTGTGCCAGGCCCAAGAAGGCCCCACACCAAAGAACACCACCGGAAAGGACAATACCCGTGTCTGACAACAGCCCCGGCTCCATGTTCTGGGCCGCCGCCCAGTCCCAGCCCGCCGCCACGGCCACCGCCGAGCCGAAGAAGGCCGCCTCGTCCTGCTGCGGCCCGAAGCCGGCCGCCGAGACCGCCGCAGAGCCGGCCGCGGAACCGAAGAAGGCATCGTCGTGCTGCGGCCCCAAGGCCGCCGCGGAGACAGACGCCGAGCCGAAGAAGGCCGCCTCGTCGTGCTGCGGCCCGAAGCCGGCCGCCGCCAACACCGGTGACAAGCCGGCAGCCGAAAGCGTTCCGCAGAAGAAGTCCTGCTGCGGCTGACCGACTCACCTGCACATCTCTTCACCAGGAGGACCGATGAACCGGCGCACGGCCACCTCTCAGCCGGCCGCACCCCGCACCCCCGCACTACTTCCGGCAATGCGCCGCACGCCTGCCGTGCGCCGGACAGCCCTCCTCGCCGCCGCCATGCTGGCAGCCGCCGTCCTGAGCGGCTGCAGCAACGGCACCGCCGCCGGCTCCGCCTCCGCAGGCGGGGCCAGCTGCAACAGCACCAAAAGCAGCGCAGGCATGAAGATCACCCTCGCCGCCACACCGTGCCCGCTGCAGGGCGGCAAAACCGGGACAGCGACCATCACCGTCAAGGACTCCGCAGGCAAGGCGGTCGACGGCGCCAAGGTCGAGGTCAACCCCGAGATGCCGTCGATGAAGATGAAAGGCGGCGACCAGACAGCCGACGCCACGGCGGGCGGCTACCAGACCAAGATCGTCCTGGGCATGCCCGGCGACTGGAAAGTCACGGTCCACGTGACCCCGTCCAGCGGCCAGAAGGCAACAGCCCAATTCGATCTGACGGCGAAGTAGGCGCCCGTGCTCAGCCCCCGCGCACGGACCCTGCCCGCCTCCAGCACCGCGGCCCTGGACGCCCACATCAAGAGCCTGCTCGCCGACGGCGCTGACATCATCAACCTCACCGGCGGAGAACTCGACTTCCCCACCCCCCAGCAGGCCGCCGACGGCGCCCGGCAGGCCATCACCGCCGGACACACCCGCTACACGGCCGTCGCGGGTATCACCGCGCTGCGCGAGGCCATCGCCCGACGGCTGAACACCCACTGGGGCTGCGCCTACGATCCGGCTCAGATCATCACCACCAACGGCGCCAAACAAGCCCTGGCCCAGCTGTTCACTGTGCTGTGCGAACCCGGAGACGAGGTCCTCCTTCAGGCCCCGCACTGGGTCAGCTTCCCCCACATGATCCGCCTCGCCGGAGCCACCCCCGTGGTCATCCCCACCCAGGACACGGGCTTCAAAATCACCCCGGAGTCCCTCCAGGCCCACCTCACCACCCGCACCAAGGTCCTGCTGCTCAACAACCCCTCCAACCCCACCGGCCTGGTCTACACCAAGAGGGAACTGCAGGCCCTGGCCGACCTCGCCGTCCGACACGGCCTGACCATCGTCAGCGACGAAATCTACGGCGACCTCGTCCACGACGGGGCCACCTTCACCTCCGTCGCCTCCCTCGGCGACGAGATCGCCGCGCGAACGGTCACAGTCGCAGGCTTCTCCAAGACCTACGCCATGACCGGCTGGCGCATCGGGTTCGCCGCCGCCCCCCTGCCGGTAGCCAAAGCTCTCACCGCGGTACAGGGCCATACCAGCTCCGCCCCCTCATCCATCTCCCAGTACGCCGCCCTCGCCGTCCTCGCCCAGGAAACCGACACTGAACTGGCCCGCAGGGCACGCGAACTCGGCGCCCGCCGCACTGCCTTGCGCGACGGCCTGACATCCCTGCCGCCACTGCGCCTGGCCGTTGAACCCCAGGGCGGCTTCTTCGCCTTCGTCGACGTCAGCGGCCTCTACCGGCACCCGGAGCACGACGCAGCCGCCATCGCACAAGAGCTACTGGAGCAGGCCGGCGTCGCAGTTATGCCCGGCCGGGACTTCGCCGCTCCGCACCACGTCCGTATGTCCTACGCCGTCAGCTCCACCGATATCGCCCGGGCCCTGGACCGCATCTCCACCTACGTGAAAACCGCAACCCACCGGAGTACTCCATGACCAGCACCCCCAGCGTCTTCGAAGTCCGCGGCATGACCTGCGGCGGCTGCGCCAAGCGCATCCGCACCGCGATCGAGTCCGATCTCGGCGATGGCACCGAAGTCAGCGTCGACCACAAGAGCGGTCGCGTCACGATCATCAGCCCGCGCACCTTCACCCCCGACGACGTCCAGGCCGCCGTCGAGCGCACCGGCTACGAGTTCGCCGGAACCCAGGCGTGAGCGCCGGCACCCGCCTTGGCCTGTTCGGACTGATCCTCGCTGTCTGCTTCGCCGCGGCATACGTGCTCGGTGCTGTTCTGCCACCTCAGTAGCATCCCCACCCACCTCACACACTTGAAGGAGAGTGCAGCCCATGGCCGGCATCGTCACAACGGCTGTACCAGCCCTGGTCACGCTCGACATCGGCGGCATGACCTGCGGTGCCTGCTCAGCCCGCATCGAACGCAAACTCAACAAACTCGACGGCGTCACCGCCGAGGTCAACTTCGCCCTGGAACGCGCCCACGTCAGCTTCGACGAGCGCCACAACCTCGATGACGTCATCTCGACCGTCGAGAAGATGGGGTACACGGCTGTTCAGCCTCCGCCGCCCGAAGAGGCTCTTTCCGGGAAGTCCGCCGACAGCGAGGAGGATGCCGCCGACCGCGAGCTCGCCTCCATGCGCCAGCGCATCTGGGTCTGCCTCGCTCTGACCGTGCCCGTCATCGCCATGGCGATGATCACGCCCCTGCAGATCGACAACTGGCAGTGGCTCTCCCTCACCCTGGCCTCACCCGTCGCGGTCTGGGGAGCGTGGCCCTTCCATACGGCTGCGTGGAAGAATCTGCGACAAGCTGGCGGCACCATGGACACCCTTGTCTCCATCGGTGTCCTGGCTTCCTACGGCTGGTCCCTGTACACCTTGTTCTTCGGCTACGCCGGGATAACCGGCATGCAGATGTCGTTCGTCATGACCCCCGTGCCCGGGCAGGGCCTTCACCACATCTACCTCGAAGTCGCCACCTCCCTCACCCTGTTCGTCCTGGTCGGCCGCTATGCCGAACACCGTGCCAAACGCCGTGCGGGCAGCGCAGTGCGGGCCCTCCTCGAGCTGGGCGCCAAGGACGTCACGGTGGTGCGGGCGGGACAGGAAGTCACCCTCCCCATCTCTCAGCTCCGTGTGGGAGACCTCTTCGTCGCCCGCCCGGGCGAGAAGATCGCCACGGACGGGATCGTCACCGAAGGCGCCTCCGCCGTCGACGCCTCGATGCTCACCGGCGAAAGCGTCCCGAAGGAAGTTGCCGCCGGCGACAGCGTGATCGGGGCGACCGTCAACACCAACGGCCGCCTCATCGTGCGCGCCGAACGGGTCGGCGCCGACACCCAGCTCGCCCACATCAGCCGCCTCGTCTCCGAAGCCCAGGCGGGCAAGGCGCCCGTACAGCGCCTCGCCGACCGTGTTGCCGCCGTCTTCGTCCCCGTCGTGATCGCTGTCGCCGTGGCCGTCTGCGGGTTCTGGCTTGGCAACGGAGGAGACGCCGCCGTCGCTCTGACCGCGGCGGTCGCCGTCCTCGTCGTCGCCTGTCCCTGCTCGCTCGGACTGGCCACACCCACCGCCCTCCTGGTCGGCACCGGCCGCGGCGCCCAACTCGGCATCGTCATCCGCGGCCCGCACATCCTTGAGTCCACCCGCCGCATCGACACGATCGTTCTCGACAAGACCGGCACCGTCACTACAGGAACCATGCAGCTCGTCGACATCGCCTGCGCCGACGGCGTCGACCGCGACGAACTGCTCACCCTGGCCGGCGCTGTCGAGCACGCCTCAGAACATCCCATCGCCGCAGCTGTCACAGACGCAGCCCGCGCACTGACAGGGCAGCTGCCCTCAGTGAGCGACTTCCAGGCCAGCGCCGGCTACGGCGTGTGCGGAAAGGCCGGTGACCGCGAGATCATCGCCGGGCGTCCCTCCTGGGTCGGCGACCGCATGACCATGCCCGAGAACCTTGCCGTTCAGCTTGCAGCCGCCGAAGAGCGCGGCTACACCCTGGTCGCAGTCGGCTGGGAGGAACAGGTCCGCGGCCTGCTCTTCGTCGCCGACGAAGCCAAACCCACCAGCCGGCAGGCCATCGATGAGCTGCGCCAGCTCGGACTGACCCCCATCCTCCTCACCGGCGACAACCCCGGGGCTGCTGCCCGCATCGCCGCGGAGATGGCCATCACCGACGTCGAGGCTGAGGTCCTGCCACAGGACAAGGCGGCCGTGGTGCGCCGCCTTCAGGAGCAAGGCCACAACGTCGCCATGGTCGGTGACGGTGTCAACGACGCAGCCGCCCTGGCCCAAGCCGACCTGGGCATTGCGATCGGAGGCGGCACCGATGCCGCCATCGAAGCCAGCGACATCACTCTGGTGCGCGGAGACCTGCGTGATGCGGCCGACGCCGTCCGCCTGTCCCGCCGCACGCTCGGCACCATCAAGGGCAATCTGTTCTGGGCGTTCGTCTACAACCTGGCCGGTATCCCACTGGCAGCCTCCGGCACCCTCAATCCGATGATCGCCGGAGCCGCCATGGCTCTGTCCAGTATCTTCGTCGTCACCAACAGCCTGCGCCTGCGCCGCTTCAGGACCCGGCCACGCAATGACGCGTCGGCCTCGCCACGCAGCACCGCCCGGACCGCACCGCCCAAAACTCCGGTCGCCGCCTCGTGAGAGTGACCTCAAAGGGCCTGGCCATGGCCCTCGTCGACGTCGACGAGGCCGTCAACGGCGAGTGGCGCCACTACGCCCACGACATCGACGTCGTACGCGTCCAGGATCCGCCTGCCCATACCTGGCCCAGGCTGCGGGACGCAGGGTTTCTGCCCAAACCGCAGGTGCTGGAGTGGCAGGCCAGGACCTGCGACAGCGAGGAGGCATATCTGGCGGCACTGCCCCGCAAAGACCGCTACGACATCCGTGTCTCCTACCGCAACGCCGCAGACTCTCAACTCGCCCTCACCACCGAAGCCCTCACCGCCTCGGCTCTGGAAGCCTTCCTGGTCCTGTACGAGGAGCAGATCGGTCGGATGCGGCACGGGTGGGCCGTCGCAGTCGAGCAGCGCGACCGGATCCTGGCCGAGGCGGACACGTACTTCGCCGTCATGGCACGTTCCTGCGGGGAATTGGTCGGTGTGTGCCTCAGCCAGGACCTCACGGCGGCGGACGAGGTCCGTGCCCGCTTCTCCGCTGTGACGGCTGAACAGCGAACCAGCAGTCTGGCACGGGTGCTGTACTGGGAGATGATGCGCGAAGCCCGTCTGCGAGGACGGTCCAGGGTCTGTCTCGGCCGTGACATCAACCTCTACGGTCACGTCGGCAACGCTGGGCTGTTCAGTTTCAAGTCCCGGCTGGGATTCGCGGCCGTTCCCTCCCAGCGGGCCGAGCCTTCAAGCGGGTCCCACCAGGCCGACCGTGTTGTCCGTCTCGCGGCGCTGAGCGACCCGGCTCTCGTGCTTTCCTACGGGCCGGCCGACGATGCTCCGGCAGCCGTTGCATCAGCGCTCTTTCTCAACGTGTTCACCACGGACGCCGCGTCACTCGATGTCCTCTCCTACCGGGGCGTCGAGCTTGCTGGAACAGCGGTGCACGAGCTCAAGACCACCTGACCCGTGGGGCGTCACCGGCCTGCGTGCCGGCGACGCCCCACGCCTGCCCACCCTCAGCGGGAAGCGCCGGCACGTCGAAGACGGCAGGCGAGGCAACAGCCCTGGTGCGGCCGTGAGTCAGACGCGGGCGGGGAGGACCAACACGGCGGCGAGCGCCGTGAGGACCTGAGGATCGATGCGGTAATAGACCCAGGTGCGACGGCGCTGCGAAGTCAGAAGCCCCGCCTCGCGCAGCTTCTTCAGGTGATGCGACACCGTGGGCTGCGAGACCCCTACGTCGGCGATATCGCAGACGCAGGCCTCTCCCGCGGGGTGCGAAGCCACCCGGGACAGCAGGCGCAGCCGGATCGGGTCGGAAAGAGCCTTGAACAGGGCCGCCAGCTTCTCCGCGTCCAGGGGCGACAATTCGGCGGCGATGATGGGGGAGCAGCAGGGGACTGCCGCACTGGCAGCGGTCTCCTCGGGCGGAACCGTACTCAGGTTCGACATGTCTCTATTTTTGCATGCGTCGATACAGCGGGCAATGGCCGGAGAGGGGACGGTGTCCGCCGACCATGGGCCGAGGGGTCAAGCGTGCGGCACCGCGTCCTGTTCCTGCAGTGCCAGCAGTGCCGACATGGATGCCACCGACTGCGGGGCGATGCGGTAGTAGATCCAAGTTCCGCGGCGCTCCGACGTCAACAGCCCCGCCTCGCGGAGCTTCTTCAAGTGGTGAGAGACGGTCGGCTGCGACACCCCGACGTCGGAGATGTCGCACACGCAGGCTTCGCCTTCGGGGTGTGAAGCCACCCGCGAGAACAGGCGCAGCCGAACGGGATCCGCGAGCGCCTTGAACATCAAGGCCATCTGCTCGGCGCCATTCTCCGACAGGGCCGCGGAAGTGAGGGGTGCGCAGCAGGGAGTTGTCGATTGCTGCGTGTCCGCGTTCCGGGGTTTAGACATGCATCTATGTTGACACTCGTCGATATCCGAGGCAAGCTAACGGAAGATGCATAGACAGTTATCTAATCAGTAGCCGGTCGGCGCCCCTCACCACACCGAAGGACAGGAACGATGACAGCACCAGTCCCTGCTGAACTCCCCATCGTCATCATCGGGGCAGGCCCCGTCGGCCTGGCAGCCGCAGCCCACCTCGTCGACCGCGGCCTCGACCCCCTCATCCTCGAGAGCGGCTCCAGCGCCGCAACCTCCGTCCGGGACTGGGGCCACGTGCGGCTCTTCTCCACATGGGACGAAGTCATCGACCCCGCCGCGGAAAAGCTCCTCGCCAGCACCACCTGGACCCGGCCCGACGGCGCCACCTACCCCACCGGCGCAGCCTGGGCCGACGACTACCTGCAACCCCTCGCCGACACCCTGAGCACCCGCATTCGCTACAACACCACCGTCACCGGCGTCGCCCGCCAGGGACGTGACCGCATCGTCGACGCCGATCGCGATCAGCAGCCCTACACCCTCCACACCACCCACAGTGACGGCAGCGAATCCCGCATCCTGGCCAGCGCGGTCATCGACGCCTCCGGCACCTGGACCACGCCCAACCCGGCTGGCGCCAACGGCCTGCCCGCACTCGGGGAGCAATCCCTCACCGGCCGCATCGCCTACCGTGTCCCGGACCTCACCAGCGACCAGGACCGCGACCGCTACGCAGGCAAGCGCACCGCTGTGATCGGCAGCGGCGCCTCCGCCTTCACCGCTCTCGCCTCCCTCGCCGCACTCGCCAAGACCACACCCGGGACCCACGGCGTCTGGGTCCTGCGCCGAGGCATCAGCTCCTCCACCTACGGAGGCGGCGAAGCAGACCAACTGCCCGCCCGCGGAGCCCTCGGTCTCGCCGCAAAGGCAGCGGTCGACGCCGGACACGCGCACACCCTCACCGGATTCCGCCTCGCCGAAATCTCCCTCAACACCGACGGGACCCTCACCCTCGTCTCCGACGACGGCACCCGCTCCGACCCCGTCGACGAAGTCATCGTCCTGACCGGCTTCCGCCCGGACCTCTCCCACCTCAGCGAAGTCCGCCTCCGACTCGACGAACGCCTCCAGGCGCCCACCGAACTGGCCCCCCTCATCGACCCCAACGTCCACTCCTGCGGCACGGTCTATCCCCACGGCGAAAAGGAACTCGCCCACCCAGAGCGCAACCTCTACCTCGTCGGCATGAAGTCCTACGGCCGCGCCCCCACCTTCCTCGCCGTGACCGGCTACGAGCAGGTCCGTTCCATCGCAGCCGCCCTCGCCGGCGACCAGGAAGCAGCCGAACGAGTCGAGCTCACCCTCCCCGACACCGGGGTCTGCGGCGGATCCGGCCTCTACGACGAGCCCGCGGCCGAGAACTCCGGCAGCAGCTGCTGCGTAACACCCCAGACCCTGCAAATCGGCATCGGAGCCCCGGCCACCTTCACCACCGGCAACTGACGCTGTGCAGCCCGTCGCGGCCCGGCCGGACAGCGACCCAGGTCACCGTCCGCGCCGGGCTCTGCCAGCCCTCTGCGCGACCCAGATAACCAGCTGGGGAATCGTCTACTACGCCTTCCCTGTACTCAATCCACAGATCACCCGCGAAACCGGCTGGCCACCAGGTGCCACCACAGCAGCCTTCTCAATCGCACTGATCGCCTCCGCGCTCACGGGCATCCCCGTCGGCCGCATCATCGACCGTCACGGGCCGCGCCTCTTCATGACCGCAGGATCCGTCCTGGCCGCTGCCGCGCTGCTGCTGATCGCTGCCGCTCCGAACTTGCTCTGCTTCACCGCCGGCTGGCTCCTCGCCGGAACAGCGATGGCTGCCATCCTCTACCAGCCAGCCTTCACCGCCCTCACACGCTGGTGGGCCCCCGACCACATCAGGGCCCTCACCTACGTGACCCTGGCCGGCGGCCTCGCCTCCACACTCTTCGCCCCCATCACAGCCCTCCTCTCCGACCAACTGTCCTGGCGGGCCACCTACACAGTCTTGGCCCTCCTCCTGGCGGCCATCACCGTCCCCGCCCACGCTGTCGCCCTCAACGCCCCTTGGCCAAGAACCCGTCCGTCCACGGCGAAGGTTTCAGCGACCACTGCTGTACAGGCGGAACGCACACGAACGTTCTGGATCCTTGCCGGAGCTCTCACCCTGTCCGCGCTGGCTTCCTACGCCGTAGTGATCGCGCTGGTGCCGCTTCTCATCGAACGCGGCTACACCACCTCGCAAGCAGCGTGGGCCCTCGGCCTGGGCGGAGCCGGGCAGACACTCGGGCGCACTCTCTACGCACGCCTTGCAAGCCGTACGGGCCCTGCCCGTCGGGCCACAGCGCTGATGGCGCTCGGCGGGGCCGCTACCGTCGCTCTCGCCCTTACCCCAGGGCCCTACGCACTGATCGTCGTGCTCTCTATGACCGCGGGCATGGTCCGGGGAAACCTCACTCTCCTTCAGGCAACAGCAGTGACCGACCGATGGGGGGCTGCCGCAGACTACGGCCGTCTGTCCGGCATTCTCGGTGCCCCTGTCACCACTGCTTCGGCCATTTCCCCGTTCGCCGGCGCCGTGCTGGCTGGCCCCGTGGGCGGCTACGCGCCGCTCTTCCTGGCTCTTGCCTTGGTCGCTTTCGTCGCATCGATGCTCGCCTACGCCACTTGAGAAGCGAGTAGAGCTGCGGCGCGGGACGAACTCTCAACGCCACGCTACTGCGCAGCATCGCCTGCGGGGCATGCCGTTGGGCGTCACCGAGTACGCCGATTCGGAGGCGCGCTTAGAGGTCCTAACAAAGGCGTTGGACGTGGCGGTGGGTGATCAAACAGATGGCGAGTCCGAGGAACGCTTCGTGGATGTCGTCGCGTCGTTCCCAGCGGATGCGCAGGCGGCGGAAGCCGTGGAGCCAGGCGATCGTGCGCTCGACGACGTAGCGGAAGATGCCCAGGCCAGTGCCGTGCGGCTCGCCTCGCT
This sequence comes from Streptomyces sp. NPDC057950, assembly GCF_042887295.1. Lineage (NCBI taxonomy): Bacteria > Bacillati > Actinomycetota > Actinomycetes > Kitasatosporales > Streptomycetaceae > Streptomyces > Streptomyces sp. NPDC057950. Next base: position 16,799 of record NZ_JBHVPP010000037.1, on the reverse strand, counting down.
TCGCGATCACGGGGCGGATCCCTCGCTGCCAGAGCAGGCGTCGGTACTTGTCATGGTCGTAGCCACGGTCGGCCAGCAGCGCGTCCGGCCGCCGGCGAGGTCTGCCGGCCCGGCCCGCGACGGCCGGGATCTTGTCCAGCAGCGGCTCGAGTTGGGTGACGTCGTTGCGGTTCCCGCCGGTCAGCGACACCGCGAGCGGGATGCCCTGCCCGTCGACGATGAGGTGGTGCTTGCTGCCCGGCCGTGCGCGGTCGACCGGGCTGGGTCCGCTTTTGGGCCCCGTCGGGCCGCGCGGACGTGCGAGGAGTCGATCACCGCCCTCGACCAGTCCAGCTGGTTCTTCGACCGCAGCTTCTCCAGCAGCAGCACGTGCAGCTGGTCCCAGACGCCGGCCTCGTTCCAGGCCGCCAGGCGCCGCCAGCAGGTCATCCCCGAGCCAAAGCCCAGCTCCTGGGGCAGGTACTCCCACTGGATGCCGGTATGCAGGACGAAGAGGATCCCGCACAGGGCCTGGCGGTCCGGCACTCGAGGTCTGCCCTCGACCTGCTTCGGCGCCGGGTCGGGCAGCAACGGCTCGATGAGTGACCAGAGTTCATCCGACACGATCCACGGTCGCGACTGACGTTTCCCCACGACGAGACCAACGAGCGGGCAAGCCAACAGTCACATGACCAACAGCTTTTGTTAGAGCCAGTAAGACTTGTCCCGTAATGATCTTTTGGTCGGAGGGTTGTGAGGCTTTGCCTCACCGGCTTCGGGCTTGATGCTCTCGCACGCCGGGTATCGCAGGCGCATGCAGGCATGGGGAGAAGCCATGTGGACGGGACCCCGGTGGGAGACTTTTCTGCGGGGCGTGGTGCGGCGGGTGCTGGCGAGAGATGCGCCGCAGCCGTGGTGGATCCCGCGGCGCGTGCTGAGTGTGGTGTCGGCCGATGTCGACGCCGCTGCCGGTGTCGGGGCGATCTGGATCGTGTGGCGTCCGAAGTCACTGCGGATGCGTGAGCACGTTGCGCTCCTGGAGTGGTTCGGCGAGCAGTGGCGGTACGTGGGGGGCGGCAGCGGCCCAGGAGACGATCCTGTCAACGTCGATGTACTCAACGTTCGCAGCGGCGGGGGCGTCCTCAGCCTTACTCGCAGCACTGACCCTCCACATTCCATCACCGCAGCCCCGTGGATCGGTTGCGCCAAAGTGCGCCTGAGGCGGGACGTGGGTCAAGTTCTCATCGGTGCCCGCCGGATCGAGAACCCCAAGCACTGCGAGCTCATCACGGTTTGGACGTCCCCCTACATCAGCCGCGGAGTCCGTCCCGTCATCGTGGCCCTGGGACGCGACGGCGCCGAACTCTCCCGCATCGGCCCTAATGACAGCCTGGACACTCACACCTGGGCGCGGTTGAGAGAGGAGCTATAACCAGCCTGCTTCCTGGGTCTTCGTCGTGCTGGCTGTCCTGCCTGTTCTTGCAGGTCACCCAGCGAGGGTGAGATTGTGCAGGCGAGCGATCCCGAGCATGGCGTGGTGGATGCCGTCGCCTTTGAGGCGACAGTCGCGGAGGATCTTCCAGGTTTTCATGCGAGCGAAGGTGTGCTCGACCCGCGCGCGGACCTTGCGGTGAGAGGTGTTGTGTTCCTCTTTCCAGGCCGGGAGTTCGGGCTGGCCGGGCTCACGGCGGTGCGGGATGATCAGCCCGGTGCCCCGATAACCGCCATCTGCGATCACCGTGGTGTTGCCGATGGCGTCGCGCCGGACAGCACCCATGCCTTGCAGTCGTTGCGGTTGCCTGGCAAGGGCCGGCCGACGGCGACCACGAGGCGGGTGTCGGCGTCGATGACGACCTGGTGGTTGGTCGAATACCGGTAGTTCTTCGACTGCTCGGCGACCTGGTGGTCGCGGGTGGGGACGAGGGTGCCGTCCACGATCAGCACGGCGTCGTCGCGGAACCGTTTGCGCGGCTGCAGTGCCAGCGCCGGTCCGAGATGGTCGATGACACGGTCCCCCGCCGACTTCGATACCCCGAAAAGCGGGGCGAGTTGGCGCAGGGTCAGGTTCGTTCGCCAGTACGCGGCGACCAGCAGGACTCGGTCCTCCAGCGGCAGGCCCCACGGCCGACCCTTGCGGACCGGATCCGCGCCTTCGCGCCGCAGTGCGGTGACCAGCCTGCCGAACTGACGCGAACTCGGCCCGGTGAACGGGGCTATCCAGGACGGCTCAGACGCCGTGATCACAACAGCCACGACAAGATCATCTCACCCGCGACCGGCAGTTACGGGACAGCCCTTAGTGCGAAGCAGCCGGACCCAACCCACGCCTCATGGGCCACCGGCAACGATATTTGAATGGTTGTTCCTCTGCCGCAAGTCAGCGCTGGCCACGATGTCGTTTCTGCCGTGATGTCTTGGAAACCTCTTCTTCTTCCTCCTCGCCGTCCGCTTCTTCGTCTTCGTCCCTGGCGGCTTCTTCGTCCTCCGCTCCCGCTTCCTCCTCGTCCTCGGGTTCGTCCTCGTAGGCAGCTTCGGCATCGTCTTCGTATGCGGAGTCGGCGTCTTCCTCGGGACCGTCCTCATCGCTTTCGGGCTCCTCGTACTCGGAGTCCTCCTGCTCGGCCTCTTCTTCTTCGATGGCGTCGTCGTGCGACACGACGACTTCGCCGTCCCGAATTTCGCCGCGCCAGCCTTCGGGTTCCTCGTTGGTGAGCGTGACGTAACGCTGGAAGTTCTTGAAGTCCAGCCGCATTCTGCGCCCTTGGGCCCGCCACAGGTTGCCGGTCTTCTCGAAGAACCCTGCCGGGTAGTACTCGACGACCAGGACGATGCGGGTCAGGGTCGGGCCCAGTTCATGGAAGCTGACCGCGCCGCGCGTGGTGCCCTTGGCTCCCTCGGAGGTCCAGACGATACGGTCGTCGGGGATCTGTTCCTGGACGGTCGCCTTGAAACCGCGCGAGGAAGGGCCGACCTTGACCTTCCAGTTGCTTCCGACCTCGTCGGTCTTCGAGACGTCGCGAACGCCCTTGGCGAAGCTGCTGAACTTGTCGTACTGGGTCCAGTAGTCGTAGGCGTCACGTAGGGGCACTCCCACATCGAGGACCTCGATGATGTTCATGACCTTGCCGCCGCTGGCCTTGCGTTTCCCCTTTCCTCCGCCGAAGGCATCCTTCACCTTGCCCACGACGTTGTCCTTGACGCCCTTGGCCTTCTCCGAAACGAATGCCTTCAGCGGTGAGTCACCTTGAAGAATGCGGGAGCCGATGGCAGGAAGCGAGCCGGACTCAGCTGAGTCAGAGAGCTTTCCCGTGACGTCTGTCAGCTTCTCTCCCGCCTTCTCGGCAAGGTGCTCCACCTGCGCGGACAGGAACTTTGTGAGCTCTCCGCGGATCCGGTCCACGCCCGAAGCTTCTTCTGCGGGCTGTTCGTTCTCCGTCTTGGCCATGACTGCCTACCTCCGACGATCGGCGCGCTTGGATGCTGCTCGCTTCGATGACGTCGTCTTCTTGGCCTGGGCGTTTTTGGCGGGCGCTGACTTTTTCGCCGCCGTCTTCGATGCCGACGCGGACTTCCGCGGCGCGGGCTCGCCCTGCCTGCTCCTTCTCGACGCGGCAGCCTTCTTGGGAGTCGGTGCGGAGGCCTTTTCTGGCCGCGTCCCTCGAGACGAGCTACGGCGACGCTGCGGCTTCTCCTCAGGCTCCTCCTCCTCCCCGTCCTCTTCCTCTTCCTCGTACTCGGCTTCTGGCTCGTCTTCCTCCTCTTCCGGTGCCTCCTCTTCTTCGTCCTCCTCGTCCTCCTCATGCCTGTCCGAGGTTTCGCCGAGCCGGGCCGTGCGGTCGCTGATGGCGTCGGCCAGCGTGCTCATCCCCCGGTCGGCTGCGGCAGCCACTGCTTTGCGTCCCGCTTCAAGGGCTTCACCGCGCAACTGCTCCTGGAGTTCGGCGAACTGGGGTATTTCACCCAGCCTCCGCATTCCCTCGGCCGCGAGCTGGCGAGGTTCAAGGCCGAAGCGTCGGCCCGCCAGATACGTCGCAACGGACAGAGCCAGACGGCCCTTCTTCGTACGCCCCAGCACGTAGCCGCCCACTACAGCGGCCGCGAGCACTACCTTTTCCTTCTCATCCATGAGCGTGTCCCCTTCGAGCTTTCGGGTCAGGTTGATCGCGTACACGGACGCCCCGTTGCCGGCCCCGGCTCAAATTTCCATCGGTCGTCAACTCGAGCCACCACGGGTACGAGGACGGCGCTGCCGCAGCCGCTCCTGGTGCTCTTCCTCGTCCTCTTCTTGCTCGTCGGATTGGTCGGCACGGCCGCCGACTGCCTTACGGACCTCGTTCGCTGATGGACTTGGCGGCGCTGCCGCTTAAGAACAGCGAAGGAACGGTCACGCTGCCGGAGTCCCGTTCCAGGCCGCGCCGGTCGCATGCCTCGGCGAATCGCAGATAGGTGTCCACACTCGCGATGACGATGCGTGCGTCGATCTTGAGGATCTCGATGCCGAGCAGGGAGACCCGGACGAAGACGTCGATCACCATGCCCCGATCGAGAATGAGTTCCAGCACGTGGCACAATGTGCCGGCGCGCGGTGGGCACGCCACTATCTCGTCGGAGTAGGTGGTCGCAGGCATAGGTTGTCCTCCCGGTCGTCGGCAGAATCCGGGTCACTCGTCGGCGGATCCATGCCGATAGCGGCGGATCCTGCTGTACTCCAAGAGCTCGCCGACCTGATCGAGCTGCACCTCGTACGAGGCGAGAAGACTCGTCGTGTCAGGAATCCGTGGCACCTTCTTCGACACGCTTCACCGCTGATACGCCCTCCGTGGGGTGACCGATCAGCCCCTCCAGGCTCTGGCAAGCAGCCCGCGCGGCCTGACCGGCGCCCCTCACAGCCGGCGGGCGGCGAGCGGCTGCCGGCGACATCTCCCGGCGCGCGGCCGACGTTCTTCTGCCATGCCTACAAGTCTGGTCAATCTCGGGCATCACGCACGTCGAGCAGATCAGAACGTGCACGTGTTGGACCTACGGCGGATAATCCTTCGGCGTCTCTGAGGTCAGGGAGTGTCGGCGGCGGTGGCTATGCTTACCACGGTGCCCCCATACGGGGTGGCAGGGCAGGAGGGCCCTGTGGCTGTCCAGGCCCTACAAGCGTTGGCACGGCGCTCGCTGTATGGGCCCCGGCGGGATATCGCAATCGCGTTTTCCCGGCCTCTGTCAGCCCGTTCACGCAGCCCCGGAGGTCGTCGCATAGGGTGCCCTGTTCGGGTCGACGGACGGGAGACGGATGAGGGAGCAGGGCCGAGGCCCTGCAACTCGCGGGGGGCGTTCCACGCGCACAGCCGTCGCGATGGCGAGCTGACTGTCCCAACCGTGGGAATCACACATGGGTTTCAATCCCAAGCAATCAGCGGTGGTGCGCGCCGGAGAGATCAAATAGCGCACCAAGATGCTCCTGATCCCGGCGATCATGGCCGCAAGCCCGTACCCGGCGGAGGAACCGAGGATCAGATCTATCGGTCCCTCGACGCTCGGGACGGAGGCCGGGTAAGGAGCGGCCTCACTAATATCGTCCACCACATGCCAGCTTCCCGCTGGATAGCACTCAAGACGTTACCGCCGCGGCGAAGGCGGTCAGGACGCGTGTGGCGACGTTTCAGGTCATGGAGGTCGCCTCGGAGGAAGCGCTCCACGACTGGCTGGCAACCGGTCCCTGACGGGATTGCTTGCAGCACGACCTGGGCGGCCAGCCTTGCGTGCGTCCCCGGGAACCGTCTCAGTGATGGTGCAGTGACATCAAGGCGCGTCGTGACGCCAGCGCCACTGCTCTCTTCGAATACTGCGCTCAGAGCCGTGGGCAGGTCCAAATCCAATTGCATGCAGGTAACTTTATGAGTGCATGGCATGCACTTGATGTTAATGGTGAGGCGGCCTACCTTCGGAGTGCAGGCGCGAAACAGGCCGCACCGCAGTCGGCCGAACCCCAGGGAGCCTCCGTACTACAGCCATGCCCTTCGAGGGCGGCACACCGCTCACTACCTGCTTAGGCATAACCCCTCTGAACGGGCAGGAAACACATCGCATGAGCTCCATCAGTATCGACGGCGTCCGGATGAAGTACCACGTGTCGGGAAGCGGGCCCGTGCTCGTCGCCCATCCAGGCGGCCCCGGCTTCGACTACGCCTACCTTCGCTCTCCTGAACTGGAGAAGCACTTCACCGTGGTCTACCCGGAGCCGGTCGGCACGGGATCGTCCGACAGCCCGCCGGCTTACGGCCTCGACACCTACGTTCACTTCTTGGCCGCCCTCATCGACCACCTCGGGGAGCCGCGGGTGCACCTGCTCGGGCATTCGCACGGGGGTTTCATCGCCCAGCAATACGCCCTGGACCATCCCGGCCGGCTGGCCGGTCTGATTCTCTACCACACCTCACCGGTCGCGGGCCCGGACTGGTGGGCGGCCGCGATGGCAGGACTGAAGGCATACCCGGACCTCTATCCCGACCAGCCCGAGGCGGCCGACGTTCCTGGAGCCTTCCAGAACGCGCTCAACGCAGCCGACGACGAGCAGGTCAGCAGGAGACTGCGCGAAGCACTGCCGGTCTACTTCGCCGACTTCTGGGCCCGTCGGGAGGAGTTCGCCGACTTCCTCTCTGGCGTACGCATCTCCGCCGAGCCGGCCACCGCGCCCAACTCGGAGCCGTTCGACGTCCGCGACCGGCTGGGCGCGATCACCACACCGACCGTCGTGATCGCCGGGCGGCGGGACTTCATCTGCGGCCCCCGCTGGGCCGTGATGCTCCGGGACGCCATTCCCGGGGCCCGGTTGACCGTCCTCGAACACAGTGGCCACTTCGGCCATGTCGAGCAGCCAGCCGAGTTCACCCGCACGATCACCAGCCTGCTGCAGAACCGGTCCTGAGGCAGAGGGCCCGTCGCGGGCCGGCGTGCTGTACATGCCGCGCGGCGTGTGGCATCTGGTGTACGCCGGCCGGAAACCCCATCCCCGTACGCGGCTTTACGCGTAAGTGGTGTGGCATTCCCACAGCCCACACCCACCGGCGAGGGCATCCCCTCCAAACCGGTCGTTGCGCAGACGGCCCCGCGCTATCGGGCGGGTGCGCCATCGGCTGGTGTGGTTTGGACAGCTCGTCTTCACAGGCTCGTGTTCTGATCGCACGGGACGGGGGCGTGCGGTGCGTGTTGTGTTGGTGCGGGCCCCGGACGGCCGGGCGTGGCATCCAGGGCCCTAAGCGACGTCTCGGATGGACGAAACGCACGCGTCATTCGCTCAACGCCACAGGGCTCGCTGAGGACACGCAGCAGGCCCGGCTGACACAGCAGGCGCGGCGCGAGCTGTACGCGGCTTCCCTCTGCAGTGCCCTGATCGCAAAGCCTGCGCGATCGAGACCTTTTGGTGATTTCAGCCGCAGTGCGCCCTGCCCTGCCCTCTAGGGGAGATTTGGAGAGGGGGTAGGGCAGCGGCAACGGGGGAGGCTGGGATCGTGATCTATGGGATGCGACTGCGGGTTCGCGAGCTCTATGTCCGGCACGGACGTTGAGCCGGGCGGTGATGGACGGTGTGTCGCAGGGGCTTTCTGGCCGGGTGGGGTTCAGCCGGCGGCGAGCAGAGAGTCGTCTTCGGGCCGGGCCCCGGGCAGTTGATGGCGTGCGGCGATCAGGGCGGTGTCCACGTCACGGGTGCCGGTGGACACGCACAGCGTGTAGGCCACGTCCTGCATGCGCATGTCCGCGCTCGGGCTCCCGTTCTGCGCGTGCAGGTCTCGCAGCGTCTCATATTCGCTGACCAGGCCCTGCAGGACTATCGGGTGGGCCATCAACATGAAAATCTCCTCTACCAACCGCACCATTACCGATATCCCGGATACCCCGGCTCAAGGTCCCCACGCGGTGACTGTTTCGGACAGATCGTCGACTGCCACCTGCGTGCTGGGGAGAGGAGTGCCTGAGACGGCACCGGGCTCCGGGCGCTGGCCTCAGGCTGGATGCGGGGGATTTCCGTGTGCGTAATGGGGCAGCGGGATGGCCGCCCCGCAGCCCCAACGGTGCAGTTGCCCCGGCTAATGGCTGCGCACTGGTGAGGTGAGATCGGGGCAACCAAGGCCATCAGGCCACCGGGGCCAGGGTGGCCACCAGGGTCAGAACGGTCGGGGCGGCGGCCAGCAGCAGGGCGGCCAGGGTGGCGGCCAGCAAGAGAGTGGTCAGCACTGATCCCGCGTTCCGGGTGACCGTGGAATCGATCACCGGCTGAGTTCTGTTTCATGGCGCGCAGCGGCTTGTCTGGCCGCTGCGCGCCACTTCACGTGATCGGTGTCGGGGCGGTCTTCGCCAGTTCCATGCTCCGTCAGGCTCTCTCGGCCTGGGGCGAGCTAAGGGCCCGAAGCCACAAAGCAGCCCGAGCCCTCGCCCCGCCCACGGGCTATAGGGGACCCGTGTGCCATGCCCGTTCAACGACAGCTGTTGCGGCCAGACACGCCGCGCTGCCTCGCAGCCCGGCTGCCGGTCGCCACCGGCCCCCGGAGTCTCCTGATGGCTGATGCCGTGCCTGTGTCATCGGACCGCCGTTTTGCCCACCGTGAGACATGTCCAGTGTCACTGATCAGGTCCGGAACTGTTCAGCAGCGATTCTGCTCCTGCGGCTGCGGAGGCCGGCGGAGTACTGAGCACCCGTTCGCGCGCTTCCCGCCCGGGGTCTTGGGCGGGAGGCTGGTGGGGTGTCGAGGAAGTCCAGGCGGCGGTGTGCGCAGTGCCGGGAGTTGCTGCCCGCGGATGCTAGCGCCGGCCGGCGGTACTGCGATTCGACGTGCCGCAACCGTCACTGGCGGCGGGCGCAGCGGTACAGCCAGATCTACCGGCGTGCTGTCGAGCAGAGCCGTGACGTCGTCAGGGGCGAGTTCCTGCGAGGGCAGGGCCGGTGCCCGGTGTGTCGGGTGTCGGTCCCGTTGCAGAAGAGGACGGATGCGGTGTACTGCTCGCCGAAGTGCCGAACCAGGGCGTGGCGTACGCGTCACGACGCCGTTGAAGGCGCATGACGCGCCGAACGGCCATTGCCGTACGTGTCACCACGTGACGACTGCCCCTCACGCTGAAGGGCCCCTGGCGCGACCCGCGCGCGCAGGGATCTGGAGGCTGGAACCAGGGTGGCGCGCGTGCAGGGCATCGGCCGGCGTGGTGCGCAGTGTTGCTGCGCAACGTGCCGGGACTGCGCAGTGCCCCGGCGCCACGGCTGGACCCGAACGAGAGGAGGGCCTCACCTCGTTCGCAGTAGGGCGCTGGTGTGGTCTCCCCACAGCCCACACCGGTGCAGCCAGCCCGGCCGCTGCGCGGTTGTGCAGTCGGGGCGGGGCTGCGTGCCTCTCACCGGCGGATCGTGGTGTGGGGGATGTCAGTGGGGGTTAGGTCGGTGCAGGTGCAGGTGCAGGTGCAGGTGCAGGTGCAGGTGCAGGTGCAGGTGCAGGTGCAGGTGCGGTGCCAGCGTGCTGGGTGCCGCCACCGGCCGGCAATGTCGCGGGCGACGTCGGCTCCGACTTCGACGACCAGGTCGGGTTCGACGAGGGCGACGTCCAGAGCTTCTTGGGTGCCCCAGCCGGAGGCGAACGACCAGCCCGCCCAAGGGTGTTCGCGCTGTGCTGCGGTGAGGTGTTCGGAGACTGCGGCGCCGGCGGTGCGGGGGAGGGTGATGGTGCGCCCGATGTACTGACGTTGTCCGTGGTCGTCGTATCTGCCGAGCAGGAGGCCGTGAGGAGTGGCTGGGGGCCCGGTTACAGCGCAGACGATCGCTTCAGTGGTCTGGCGCACCATGTACTTCAACCAGCCTCTCGCCGCGGGCCGGTAGGGGGCGTCGATCTTTTTGAGGACGATGCCTTCCACTCCTGCTGAGGTCCAGGTCAGCCACTCGCGGACGGTGTCGGGGTTGGTGGTGAAGGGGCTGAGTGTCCACGGGGCGTGCAGCCGGCGGGCGGCGAACATCGATTCGAGTTCGGCCCGGCGGCGGCGGTACGGCCAGCCGGTCGTGTCCGCCCCGGCCAAGCGGAGCAAGTCGAACGCGACGAAGTGCGCCGGCCACGCATCGGCGGCCCGGGCGGCTGCGGCACCGCGGCACTGGAGCCGGTTCTGCAGCCGCTCGAACGCGAGCCGGCCGTCCTCCCACACGACGAGCTCGCCGTCCAGGGCCGTGGCGTCCGGCAGTTGCGCTGCGGCAGCCGCGATCTCGGGGAACGCGGGCGCCATCTCGGTGCCGCGGCGGGAGCGCAGTACGACCCCTCCCGCTTCGGTATGGAGCAGGGCGCGGAAGCTGTCCCACTTCGGTTCACCGGCCCATCCCGGCGGCAGGTTGGGGACGGGTACGGGGGTGGTGAGCATCGGTCGGGCAGCGTCCAGGTCACCCGTGAGTTCTTCCACAAGGCGGTGCCGCCGTCCATGTACACCGCCGTGCCCGCGCTGTCGCTTCCGGACGGGTGCCTATGGGGCCAGCCGGGAGGCATTGTCCGCAGGGGTGGCGTGCGGAGCGTTCGGGAGATGCTCGTCAGGGGAGGGGGTAGCAGTCTGATCAGGGCATACCTGGCTGAGAGCGAGGAAAAGGGCATGGACTGGCACCGGTTTGCGCAGCAGATGGCGTCGATGGCACGTGATCTGCTGGCACAGTCGTCGGTGGCTGCGACGCTGGAGCGGATCACAGGGTCGGCGACCGAGCTGGTGGAGGGCTGCGACGCTGCCGGGATCCTCCTCGTGCACGGCCTCGAGGTGGAGACGCTGGCGCCGACCGAGCAGCTGGTGGCCGACCTCGACCGGCTGCAGCAGCGGCTGGGACAGGGGCCGTGCTTCGACGCGGCCCGGGAATCGGAGAAGGAACGCGTGTTCCGCATCCTCGACTTCACAGCGGAAGAACTGCGCTGGCCCCACTTCGTCTCCGCGGCGCTGGAACAGGGGGTGGGCAGCATGATGGGCTTCCTGCTGTTCACCGACGACGAGGACTTCGGCGCGCTGAACTTCTACTCCCGCAGGCCCGGAGCATTCACGAAGGTCAGCGAGGACGCCGCCGTGATGCTGGCCTCCCACGCCGCGGTCGCTCTTTCCAGCGCCCGCACCCACGCACAGCTGGAACAGGCCGTCGCCACCCGCCACCAGATCGGGGAAGCCATGGGAATCCTCATGAGCGAACTGCGCCTCACCGAGGACCAGGCGTTCGCCACGCTGCGCCGCTACTCGCAGGAAAACAACGTCAAGCTGCGGGAGGTGGCCCGCCAGGTATGCGAGAAGGGCGGCCTGAGCTGACTCGTTGCGTAGTCTCGTCGGCCGGGCTGCACAGATGGTGCCTATCGACTGCGCGACGTTGAGACCTGCTGTGGTCGTGGTCGGGCACTGGTGGCGCCCCATCAGTGCGCAGCGATCGATGCCCACTGGGGTGGTCCGGGAACCGGGTTGCGCAGTAAGCGGCGCACAGCTGGTCCTTGCGCACCGGCTGCACAGCGTCTCATTCGGAAGCGTCGTCCGCTTGTCTTCCGGTCGGCAGAAGCCGCAGGTCTTGATGTACTCGGCGTCACGGGGTGCGACGCGGAACTGAACTGCGGAGATCGGCGACGTCTTCCGGCTCGCCCTGGTGCAGCATTCGACGTGCAGGACAGCAGGCTGGCTGGGGTCTTCGGGGTGGCGCTTGCTCCCCAGCATGTAGCCGTCTCCCGCCCCGGCGGGGCCGCTGGGAGACCGTTCGGAGGGGAACGGTGCCAGCGTCAGAGCCGGCCATAGCTGCGGCAGGGACGGGCGGGTCGGCCGGCCGGCGGCCTGGAGAGCACACTGCACCTCGTCGCGTTGCAGACGGAGGTAAGTACGTATGGTGTCCGCTTCGGCGAGCTGCATGTCGAAGTGAGCCAGGATCACGCGTAGGCGAGCGGGATCGGGCGGCATATCGAACATGCGTTCGATTCTATTCAGGCGGCCGGTACCCGCAGCCGCGCGGACCTGCCGAATACTGACAGTGAGTGCCCGTCTGGACTCGTGGCATACCAGCACGGGATGGCGGGGGTCCGACAATCAGGGAGTGTTCTGTTCTTCGTTCGAAGCGGTGAGCGTTCGCTGCCCGGTTGAGGACACAGCAATGACGAGCGCAGCGCCCCGGGTGTCGGAGCCGGATCCCAGCACGATGCACTGCGCCCGGAGTCAGATCGGCCTGTGTGCGGGTGCCAGCGCCAGACGTGGCGCTACGGCCACGGAGGCCTGCCGCTGTGCAGTTGGTGCATGACCGAGCAGCAGGCGCGGTGGGGCATCACGGTGCGGTCAAGAGTACTCGCCCCTAGCCGGGCCCGGCGGGTACGGGCAGGTCCTGGAGTCCGCCCCGGCAGACAAAGGATCGGGGCGGTTCGCCCGGATGTCATCCGGGCGAACCGCCGCACGGGGCTTGGGGCTAAACCTCGTGTACCAGACGGGTATCCCTCTCACCTGTTCTCAACCCGGCACCGTGGCCGGGCTGTCGAATCGCCGGGTATGACCCGGCTGGAGGCGGGTAGGCCCTTCGTTGTCTGACCTTCGTCCCGCCTGCGCTACGGCGACGATGGGGGCACGGTTGACGGGGGTCGTGAAGCCCGTAGCCCTCTCGATGCGAACTACGGGCGGGGCGGTCTTCGAGGTTTCCTGAGAGCGTCAGCCGGTCGCCTGCGGCCAGCGGGGGTCAGTCGTAGGTACCGAGGTTGCTGTACTCCGCTGCTGTGCTGTCGCGCCACCGCTGCGGGACGTGTCAGTCGACGAAGAAGTGCGGGACCGGTTTCCTGACCTGCGGACATGTTGACGATAAATGCTGCGACCTGCGGCTTGGCTGTCGGTGGTTGTCGGCGTTGGTCGTCGTCGGCCGCCCTGGGACGGCCCAGAGACGGCCCCGCGTCGGCCGTCCCTGAGCCGTGGGCTGACCGGCAGTCGGTACCATTCGGACCGCGGCGGTCCTTGGCGAGGGTGCCTTGCTCCTCCGGCTGGCTTGTCGTGGTTCCCCGATCGATCGGGCACGATCGCCCGGTATCTGAAGCGGCTTCCCGTGAAGCGTGAGGTAACTAAGCCATTGCAGTAGCGACGTTCGTTCACCGAGACGACGTGGCTGACGGCTCCTGCGCGCTACGATCCCGGACGGTCGGCAGGAGGGGCAGAGACTTGTCTGGGTGCGGAAACGGCACGGTGTGGCAGAACGGGCACTGCGAATTCGTGGTGGCGCCACCCCTTTCCTTCGATCTTCCGTTCCTCTTGCTCGGGGTGGCCGCGCTCGGGTTGGGCGTGGCCATGCGCCGCAAATTGCGTCGGGACGGCCTGCCCCCGAAGCCGACCGGACCCGATCCCCGCGGCCGTCAATCCGTTCAGAGAATCATGACCATGGCCCTCCCGTACTTCCTGATGCTTTGGGGAGCGGTCTTCTTCACGGGGGGCGCCCTGCTTGTTGCAGGCACGCTCACCGGCTGATTGCCTACCCGCCCTCGACCCACCATGCACCCCAGCTCCCATCCCGTCCGCCGTCGACCCACACACCGTGGAGCGGGCGTGGTTCAGGGCGTCAAGGTGGAGCGCCCTGCTGGACGAACGACCTTGACGCCCTGGGCCGCGACTGCTCGGCTCTGCCTGGGTCGGCGGCGGACGGGATGGGAGCACCCCACGCACGCCAGCGGGGTGGGGCGGCGGGTGCGGGCCTGTAGGCGGGAAACGCTTGCTGTGCCACGATGGCGGAACGCGAGATTGATCGGTTTTCTGCCGCCGCGGTGGTGGAGGGCTGGTTCACGGGCTCCGGGCGTTGCCTCCTTCACAGGCATCCGGTCCCGCCATCGCCGCCAGAGCCGGGTCCATCGCTCCGGTGTCTTTGGGCTCATGACCCCCAGAGGGGGCGCGCCCAGCATGATCTTCACCATCACTGTCAGGGACACAGGGGTCACGGCCGTCTTCACCCCGCGCGGGGAGATTGATTTCGACACGCTGCCCAGCGTGCTCGCCCGGGCCCGGGAGCTGCCGCAGCCCGTCACCGGCGTGACCTGGGACCTGCGGCACGCACAGTTCATGGATGTCGCGGGCCTGCACCTGCTGACCCATCAGCGGCAAGCCTGCCAGGACACGGGCCGGATCCTGACCGTCGTCGGCCTGCAGCAGCAGTCGAAGCGGCTGCTCGACCTAGCCTGGGAACTGTTCCCCGATCATCACTGGGACGACTTTCTGCCCGGCGGCCTCCTCGCGGCAGCCCGCTGACGCCCGCACGACCGCGCCCGGCAGCTCCCGCCCGGCGGTGCACTACGTTCCTCCGCCCCGGCCTCCACGACGATCAGTTCTCCAGAGGCCGGCCGGCAATACAGATGCCACCTTCAACACGGCACGCTCTTATTACGATGCCACCATGCTGGCGAGTGCCCCGCTCGGCGCGGCACAGGGCGCCCCTCGCCGTGCGCGGCCTTTCCCCTCGTCAGGCCCGTGCACGGCGGAACCCCGACTTTCACCGGGCGTTCCTGGCCGTCGGTCAGGAACGTCTTTGTGCGTCGACGCACGCCTGAAGACGGTGGTCGTCACGGCGAAAGAAGTTGAGGTGCAGGTAACCGGTGCTCGCGTACGCCCTCATCGCGTATAGCAGACCCAAATGAAAGGTCAACACGAGGCCAAGTTCGCTGGGCACGAATACGGCAATCGGGGGTACATGCCGACACGGGTGACGACACTGGGAGGGGTCATGGCGGACGACAGGGTTGCGGAAGCGATACCAACGGCAAGGCCTGCAGATGGAGCCGTGCAGGCAGGACGGCAGGAGTCCGAGGCTGAGCGTGCCGACCGGCAGTGGAACGAACTGATGCAGGAGATCCGGGTCGCGCAGACGGGTGTCCAGATCCTCTTCGGATTCCTGCTGAGCGTAGCCTTCACTCCGGCTTTCGGGCACCTGTCCGACACGGACCGGATCATCTACATCACCACGGTTGTGTTCGGCGCGACCGCGACCGGCGCACTCATCGCACCGGTCCCGTTCCACCGATGGGTGTCTGGCCGCAGTATCAAGGCGCAGACGGTGCGTTGGGCCGCGCGTCTCACCTTCCTGGGCCTGGCGCTGTTGATCGCCACGCTCACCTCGGCCTTGTTCCTAATCCTAAGGGTGGCCACGCATGACGGCTTCGTACCCTGGCTGGTGGGTGGGGTGGTGGCCTGGTACCTCGCGTGCTGGGTGGTGCTGCCGATGTGGGCACGGCAGCGGTACACGACCCGGACAGAGGACGCCACTTGACGACGTGCTGCGGTCCAAAGCAATCAGACAGTCAGGCACGCCATGCGCCGATTCGGCGACGCTGGGGTCCCGATCGGGCCGCTTAGTACTGCAACGGTGTTTGTTCTGATGGTTGGGTGGTCTCTGGTGGGGTGTGTCCGCGTTGTTTGTAGTGGCTGATGCGGGCTTGGTGTTGGCGTCTGCGGCGCCATGTCGACCAGTGCAGGATGTGCTCGACGGGGGTGGGCCGGCGGTTGGTGAGGCGGGTGATCAGGCGCCGGATCTCGGCGAGACTCAGGCGGATGAGCGGGGAGGATCCGTTTCTGCTTTCTCTGTGTCCAGCTGGCGGGCTCGCAGGACGGTGAGGCAGGCGTGGGCGGCGATGGCGAGGGTGATGTGGCGGTGCCAGCCCGGGTAGCGACGGACCTGGTAGTCGTCGAGGCCGCATTCCTGCTTCGCGCTCTGGAAGCATTCCTCGACCGCCCACCGGGTGCCGGCGATGCGGATGAGCTGGTCCAGGGTGGTGTCGGCGGGGCAGTAGGCGATGTAGTAGGAGATCTGTTCGGGCCGGCTGACGCTGCGGCGGGCGATGACCCAGTGCCGGCGGTCTTCGCGGTGCCAGGGGCGGACTTCGACCCTGGCCCAGTCATAGACCCGCTTTCCGTGGGCGCCGTCGCCGCAGGAACGGCGTTTCCACTTCTGCCGCGGCAGGTCGGGGAACAGGTCGTGGACGGGATGGTCGATGGACCAGCGGGTGACGACGGTGTCGTGCCGTGTGGTGGCCATGACGTGGAAGACGTCGGCCTGCTCGAGTTCGAACCGCCAGCCCTTGCTGAAGCCGTAGGCCGCGTCCGCGGTCACCCAGGCGAACGGGATCCGGTCTGAGATGGCTTTGCGGACCATCGCCTTGGCCATCGCCACTTTCGTCTCGAAGGCGACGCTGTCGCCGATGCCGGCCCGCCAGCAGCGTTCCCGGTCGTCGGTCCATGACGTGGGCAGATACAACCGCCGGTCGATCAGCGTGCGGCCGCGGGCACTGGCATAGGCGAGGAAGACCCCGATCTGGGAGTTCTCGGTGCGTCCCGCGGTGCCGGAGTACTGCCTCTGGACCCCGGCCGAACGGACGCCCTTCTTCAGGAAGCCGGTGTCATCGACGATCAGCACGGCGTCCCGGTCCCCGAGGTGTTCTACGACATAGTCACGCACGTCGTCCAGGACCTCATCGGCGTCCCACTCGATCCGGTTCAGCAACCGGTGGATACGGTCCGGAGCCGTATGGCCTGCCTGTTCGGCGAGTGTCCAGCCATTCTTCCGATCCAGCGGAGCGATCAGCCCCCGCATATACGCAAGGGCCGTCTCCCGGGGCTCCGTCCTGCTGAACCGATGCACGAACCGCTCCTGCAACCGGCCCAACTCATCAGCCCACAACCTGACATCAGCAAGGTCCCCACCCATAACCAGACCAACGACCAGACTGGCCAACAGTCACGGCATAGACCGTTGCAGTATTACGAGTTGGTGCGTGATAGCGCGTGGGCCGTGCTTGTCCTGCTCATGGCGCCCGTCAGGTGGTGATGCTGCGGTCGGATACCAAGGTGGCGAT
>NZ_JBHVPP010000036.1:41327-69597 GCF_042887295.1 Streptomyces sp. NPDC057950 | reverse complement strand
ATGGGCCCGTCCCCCACGGACGCCGCCCTCGCCGCTGATCTCGCCCTGCCGATCGAGGAGCTCGAGCTCACCGTTCGGTCGTACAACTGCCTCAAACGTGAGGGCGTTCACATGGTGGGTGAGCTCCTGGCACGCTCGGAGGCGGACCTCCTGGACATCCGCAACTTCGGTGCGAAGTCCATCGACGAGGTCAAGGCGAAGCTGGCCGGCATGGGCCTGGCCCTCAGGGACAGCCCGCCCGGATTCGACCCGACCGCCGCTGCCGACGCTTTCGGCGCCGACGACGACGCGGACGCGGGATTTATGGAGACCGAGCAATACTGAACGCTGCGCTGCACCGGTCAGAGAGACACCTCGCGTACGGGGACAGGCGAACCTCCACACTGATCCCAGCTCGCTGGGCGGCCTCCGCCAGGTCCGCGCCCGCGCACAAACCCTGGCGAAGGCAGTCGACGATAAAGCGGCACAGCTTCGCCACTTCACGTACGAAGCGCTGCTCTGCCAGCCGCGGCCGCCGGGTTCATACCTTGCCTGCTGTGCCTGTCGCGAGCCGGATCTCCTCGGAGAGCCGGCCGATCCGTTGAGCCAGCAGGCCCAGCGTGATCCGGGTGGCCTGCACCACCGACTCCGCGCCGGCCTCCTCGCTAAGTTGGAGAACGCGTCATGGAAGCCCCCAGTGTAAGAGCCGTGCGGGCCGGTCCGGCGTACTGCCTCGATACCGTTCGGCACATCAGCGACACAGCGGAGGTCGGCTTCGAGGCTGGTTCGGCGGATGGCAGCCAGTACGAGCATTTCGCCAGCCAGGCGATTTACCCTCCACGACTGCAGCGCGCGCAGGCCTTCCGGGTCTTGTCCAGCCCGAGCCCGTTCGCAGTGCCGCGCCTTTGCAGGAGCCCCTGACTGAGAATCGGTTGCTGGGGCTGCCGTGTGTGATGCCCCGGGGCCGTCGGGGGAAGTCGGCTAGCCCGGGGGCATCACCACACCGGCCCGTGCACGGGCCGGACCTCGCCGCACGCTCCTCGCATGCACGAAACGATCACGTGCGGCCCTCGCACCGTACAACTCGCTCCACGACCGGCTGTGGCACCACGCACGCCAGTCGGCTGTATGCACACGAGAGCAGGGGCCGGTCGCGCACTGATGGCGGACTGCCCAGAGCTCGGCAACGGTTTGACCTCGTACCAGGCAGGGCGCGGTCCTGAGCTGTCAGCAACCGGCAGCGGGCCCTGGGGGCGACACCCCGGGGGGCCCGCGCGCGGCTGCTGGGAGAGGGTCTGGCGCTGCCGCTTGGAACACTGTGACCAGCCGTGGCGTCGGTTGGCCCTGGCGAGATGTGCTGGCTGACAGATACGGGCAGCGTGTCATCGTGGCGCTGCATCCGCCACCACGTCACCGCCCGCTAACTCCTAGGCAACGGGCTTTACTTGCCTGGTCAGGCGGGTGGTGCGCCGCTGCTACCGGTCCAGGGCACCGGGCACCTGTTCACGGAAGGTGTGGTGGCAGCCGCGCGTGGGCACACCAGACGCCGCACTCGCGCATGGAACATCGTTCATCGACCGGCACATCCACGACTGTCCGCCAGTGAGAGCCGTGCATGCATTCTGAGGGGGCACACCGGGCAGATCGTAGTGACCCGCGGAGTCCGTGCCCGCACCACGATCTGCTGACCTTCGTCGGCCACCTTGAAGTGCGTCTACATGGCGATCATGTCGCTTGAGCCCACCGACAAGGGCCAGGCTCGTTGGACGATGCGCTGGGAGACCGCGCTGAACGCCTTCGAGATCACCGTCGACGGCCGCCTCTCAGCAGCCCGTCACTGGCCCCAACTACCCCACTGTCATCCGTAGCCCGCACGGAGGAGCCTCATGGTGGTGTGTCGCCGCGTGTGCGTTCCTGCCGCCGCACTTCGTCGAGATCGGTGAGCCGGTCCAGTCCTTTCACCGCGCGGGCGGTGCGGTGGTTGCGCTCGAACCTGGAGCGGTGCCGGTCGAGGAAGACCCAGTAGCCCGCGGTATAGGGGCAGGCATGCGCGCCGGTCCGGTCTCTGGGCTGGTAGACGCAGGGTCCGCAGAGGTCGCTCATGCGGTTGATGTAGGCACCGCCGGACGTGTACGGCTTGGTGGTCATTCGGCCGCCATCGGCGTACTGCGACATGCCGATGACGTTAGGCACCATGACCCAGTCGTAGCCGTCCACGAAGCAGCGATGGAACCAGTCCGTGACGGCGGCGGGGTCCCAGCCGCGTTGCAGTGCGTAACTGCCGAGAACCATCAGTCGCGGGATGTGGTGTGTCCACCCCGTGTCCCGTACTTGGGCCAGAATCGTCTGCAGGCAGCGGGCGCCGACGCTGTTCGCGTCGAGATCGTTCCACCAGTCGGGCAGCGGCGCTGTGTGACGCAGCTCGTTGTGCTGCCGATACTCCTCACCGAAATGCCAGTACAGCTGCCACACGTACTCTCGCCAGCCTGCGACCTGTCGCACGTATCCCTCCACGCTGTTGAGGGGAGCCCTGCCGGCTCTCCACTCAGCTTCTGCCCGCTCGGCGCATTCGGCGGGGTCGAGCAGGCCGAGGTTGAGCGAGGAGGACAGCAGGCTGTGACTCATCACCTGGTCCTCGGCGAGCATGGCGTCTTCGTACGGGCCGAACGTGGGGAGCCGGTGGTCCATGAAACATCGCAAGGCCGTGCGAGCCTCGGCCCGCGTGGCCGGGAACAGGCGCGGACTGTCTCGTCCGACGAATGACACGTCACCATCCTTCTCCCAATGATCGAGGTCGTGGCGTACTTCTTCGTCGATCTCGTCTTCGCGTGGTCGGTATGGGCGGTCCACCGCGAGGGTGGTGGCATCGCGAGGCGGAGGTTGGCGGTTGTCGTGGTCGAGGTTCCACCGGCCGCCAGCAGGGTGATCCTCATCCATGAGCAGATCGTGACCACGTCGCACCCAGCGGTAGAAGTCCTCCTGCCGCAGACGCCGTCCGCCGTGGCGGTGCGCCCATGCGGCGAAGTCCTGCATGGGCACCAAGAAGCCACGTGCGGGGCCCACGGCCACATTCGGCAACGAGCGCACAAGAGCCAACGCCGCATAGGAGGTGGGATGGTGGACGGTGACGTGACGTCCGCGGGCGGCCTGGTCCAGGCCGTCCCGGTAGGTGGTGGCGCGCACGTAGGTGACGCGGTCGCCGAGTTCCGCCGCGCGATGGCGCATCGCGGAGAGCAGCAAGTGGGCCTTGGCTCGGTGAAAGCGGCGGCGCTTGAACACCGAGCGCGCCTCGATCATCAGCAAGGGTGCGTCGCCTGTGAGATCAATGTCCTGCGAGGGGCGGAGAAAGTGTGGTCCGAGCTGATCGCCGAAAAGCCAGTGCATACCGCGTCCTTCCTTCCTGCCGTGTAGCTGGCGCAAGGTGCTCTCTGTCTCATGCCTGAGGTGTTCGGGAGAGGCCAGACGCTGCCAAAGCGGGTCGGGGGCAGGGCACGCTGGCACCGCGGGCGGCCCATTCCGCGGATAGCTGTGTATACACGGGTGTGCCCTGGTCCGGGGCCTCTGCTGGGGTCTGGCCACGGGCGTGCGCGGGGTGCCTTCGGCGCGGTTGTCCAGGGAGATGGACGTCGGCTCTGCGTTTGCCGCTGCCTGCCTGTGTGCCCTGGCTGGAGGTCATCCAATGATCATCCGTCACGTTCGTCAAAACGATCCGTCCGCCCTCTTGGACACCGTTTCTGGTCCGCTGCGACGACCTCGGCCACTGTCCTCCCTCAGCGAGGTGCGACACCGTTGGGCTACCCAGCCGGAAAACGGTTTGTACGTCTGGTCGTTGGGTGGTCTGGGATGAACTCCCGCCCCACGGGTACTTCCCCGAGCGCCCGCGGGGCGGGTCCCTGCGGGCCTGCACCTGAATCCGCCCCGCGCCGTCGCGCCGAGCGGGAGTGCGCGGAGCGGGAAGCTGCCGGGGCGGCGCAGAGAGCGGCCGGCCGGCGCGTTCTGCGTGTGTGCTCCGGCCCTCTCAAAATGCTTGCCGGCGATGGTTCGCTTCCTGGAGGGCACCCGTGTGAGTCTCTGCGGCTTCGGGGGGTCGGCCTGCGCGGGCGCCGAGGTCGGCGGCCAGCAGCCTGTTGAGGGCGCTGGGGTTGCTGCTTTCGGCGTACTCGAGCAGGTGCAGGAGGGCTGTGAGCTCGCCCTGGCGGAGGTGCAGGTGGGTCAGGGGGTCGGTAGCGCGGGAGACGAGTGCCCGCTGCACGCGGTTTTCGTAGGCGCGTCTGTGCAGGTCGGCGAAGCGGATCTGGGGTTCCTCGAACAGGTAGGGCTGGGCGGGAAGGTAGGGGGCCAGGCTGTCCAGCAGTGTGGGGATGTCCTGGCCCTCCTGTCGGTAGGACGGCTGTTCGCTGCTGCCTGACATGGCCGGGTCGAGTCGGAAAGCGTCGACGAAGGCCGTGACGAGCTGGGGCTCGGGAAGCAGGCCGGCCCCGGGCCACCGGGCACCGGACAGGTACCGGTCCTCTTTGTCGGTGGTGTAGAGACACCAGCCGGACGTGCCCGCCCAGTGGAGCCCGCAGTCGCCCCCGCCGTGCTGGTCCTGGAATGCCTGCGTGAACGAGATGGCGGCCTCGACGTCGAGGTACTCGCCGTCCGTGTCGCGCCAGGGACCGCAACTCTGAATCCCGGTCACCGGCAGACCCGCTTCCAGGAGGCACTCGGCGACAGCGGCGGCATAGTGGCCCGCCCGCCTCGCGAGCTCAGCTGACATCTGGGGGCTCGGTTCGCTGGCCACGGAACTCTCTCTCCACTGTCGGGATCGGACGACGACGGCTGGTGAGGGTACCGACCTGCACTCGGCGCTGCGCCGGGGGAGCGGCTGTGCTGTTCGAGCTCGATTACCTTCTCACGGGCCATACGGAAATCTATGCTGGCTAGAGTAGACATTGGCTGATCGTCTGGGTATGGTTTCTCCCGTAGCCAGGAAGGCGGCAGGGCCCGGCAGACACGAACTGCCAGGCAGCACCGTGTACTTGCGGTGCGTTGGACGGTGCGGTGGTGGAGTTTCGGAGCCAGCGTTGTTGCAGGACGGCGACGGGGCTGACGACCGGACCGGGTGGCCCGCAGTGATCAGGGGCCGCCGAGCAGTGGCAGTACCGGTTGAGTGAAGTACGCGGTACCCAGCAGCGAAGTATGTGAGTGGTACCTCGGTGAAGGCGTCGGCTGCGGGCGTGCGCACCGGGAGGTTCGGCAGTGGGGTTCTAAGCCAGAGCAGTAGTGCAGGACGGGCGACGGGGCTGGCTGCCGAAGAGTGACGCTGCGACAGGTCACTGAGCAGTTCGCGGTACCGGCAGGACGCAAGTGATTGATCAGAGGGAAAGAACGGAGGGGCCGAGCGCCATCAGGATCGCCCGGGCGGAGTGTTGAGCCCGGGTACCGCAGGACATCGATAGTGAGGTGGTCTCCGGTCGAGCAACCGCGATCCCCGCACTCCCGACAGCAGTTCGGTCGGTAGGCGGAAAATAAAGCCGGCGCGGTATCAGGGCCGGCAGATGGTGTAGCAGTTCCTTCGGGGCCCTGGCAGCAACAGCGCCAGGGCCCCTCAACACGTATTACAGAGAGGTCAGATGACAGCAGACGATTCCTTCGGACGTCTCGATGACGACGACTACCCCGCCTACACGATGGGCCGGGCAGCCGAGATGCTCGGCACCACCCAGGGCTTCCTGCGTGCCATCGGCGAAGCCCGCCTGATCACCCCGCTGCGCTCCGCGGGCGGCCACCGCCGCTACTCCCGCTACCAACTGCGCATCGCAGCCCGCGCCCGGGAACTCGTCGACCAGGGAACCCCCATCGAGGCCGCCTGCCGCATCATCATCCTCGAGGACCAGCTCGAAGAAGCCCAGCGCATCAACACCGAACACCGCCGCACCACCGAGTCCGCGACCCCGACAGCCGCGGCCTGAAGGCAGAGGCTGACACCGTGGTCCCTCCAGGCGGGATCAGCCAGCGGACCGAAGGGCTGCTGCATCATGGATCGCCCGAACCGGCGAGGACCTTCCTGACCCACCACGCGCGGGTCCTGATAGCCATCGCACGTGACCCGCGCACGCGACTGCGCGACGTGGCTGCCTCCTGCGAGATCACCGAGCGCGCCGTCCAGGCAGTCGTGACCGACCTCGAGCAGGCCGGCTACCTGCGCCGGGAACGGGTCGGACGGCGCAATCGGTACACCCTCAGTCTCGACCAGCCGTCCCGCCACCCAATCGAAGCCGGACTCTGCGTCCGCGCCCTCGTGGAACTCGCTGTCGGCCACGTGGACCGGCACCAGGCCGACACACAGGTATGCCAGTAACCGAAAGGCTTTGTGCGAGATCGCCGAGCGTGGCAGCTTCACCGCCGCCGCAGAGCTCGGCTACACCCAGTCCGCCGTTTCGCGGCAGGTCGCCGTCCTCGAGCGCGCCGCCGGAGTGACTCTTTCCGACCGCCGCCCCGGCGGCGTCACCCTCACAGCACCGGGTTTGACCCTGCTGCGGCACGCGGTCGTCGCACTGGGCGCGCTCGCCGCGGCCGAGCGCGAACTGAAGGGCCTGGCGCCGGAACGCGGTGTCGTGCGGTTCGGGACCTTCCCAAGCGCCGGAGCGCTCATCCTGCCGCGCACGCTCGCCGCGCTACGCCGCACTCAACCCGGCATTTGCGTCACGACACGGGAGGCCGCCACCCCGGCGCTGGTACGCGCGCTGCAGGCGGACGGGGCGAGTTGCTCGTCGGTGGCGGCTTCCGCGCTCCGGACGGCTGGCGCTCGCCGCACTCGCCTCATGGCACGTGCCGCTACTCGGTGGGGCCCCCTGCTAACCCAGGGCGCTTCGGCCGTGCGCAGTCGTCATCGTCCCGCTCGGGGGGCTGCGCGCGGCCGCCGGGCTGTGGCTCCGTCATCCGGCTGCCCTGTTCAACGCGGCGCGCTCACGCGGCCGGTGTCACGATGCCGGTGAGTGTCCCGGTACGCACCGCACCGAGACACCCGGCGCCGTGCGCGGCCGACCGCCGTTCCCCTGGGCCGCGCACGGCATCTCCGCACCTGGGCGAAGCCTGCGGTCGCGGAGGCCGGCTGCAGTTGTTCGCCGGGCGGTCCGCTGTTCATAGCCAGCCTCCGCCACTGTGAAAAATCCCGGTCCGGCCGGTGAAGGCGCTGATGCTGCTACTGTTTCTGAACCCGGAAGCTGCAGGTCAACGGGGTGGTGTCCGAAACGCGAAACTCGTGGACGCGTTGGCCGAACAGCACAGTGACCGTTCGGCCAACGGAACTCGTGGGGTCCATGGGCCTGTGGTTCTTTGGGGCGCGGTCTCCGTGGGGACCGCGCCGCGGAGGCCGGCACATTCGGCCAGCGGACCGACCCGGCCTTGATCGTTCTCAGTTGGCGGCCATCAACTTGGCCTGGGCCCACCTGATACCGGGCTACCGAGGCCGCCAGTGCGGCTTGCAAGCAGGTTCCGAAGGTCCCGGCCGCGCTCTCAGTGGACGTTAAGTCCGTTTCTGGTAGCGGCCGCGTCCGGGTTGGGTGAGGAAGCCTTGGCGGGTGAGGCGTCCGAGGCGGCTGCGGGTGATGTTGACGGTCGCTTCGTCGGTGGGCATGCCGAGGAGTTCGTGCAGCTCACGGGCTCTGAACACCTGGTCGGGGTGCTGGTTGAAGGCGTTCACGATGGCCTGGTAGGCGGTGCTGGTCTCGGGAGGGTCGGGTTCGGCTCCTGCCGGCGCGGCCTCCGCGATGACCTTCCGGGTGGTGTCCAGGTCCGCGAGTCGGGCCTGGGTCTCGGCCAGGGCAGCGGTCAAGTGCTCGATCTGACCGCGTAGTTCTGCGGCTCGGGCGGTGACTTCGTCGTGCTGGGCCTGGAGGCCGGCGAGGAGTTCGGTGACGTTCACGCGGCCAGCCCGAGGGTGTCGCGCCAGGTGGGACTCGGTGTGGTGAGGCGGCGGG
This sequence comes from Streptomyces sp. NPDC057950, assembly GCF_042887295.1. Taxonomy (NCBI): domain Bacteria; kingdom Bacillati; phylum Actinomycetota; class Actinomycetes; order Kitasatosporales; family Streptomycetaceae; genus Streptomyces; species Streptomyces sp. NPDC057950. Next base: position 61,654 of record NZ_JBHVPP010000036.1, on the reverse strand, counting down.
TCATGTTCGCGGTGGAGGCCCAGTAGACGCGCGAGACGGAGGTGTCGGGCCGGTGGTCGTACTCACGGGCCAGACGCCGGTGCAGCAGCAGCGTGCCGTTCGTCTGCTCCACCACCCACCGCTTCGGCTGCGGGACAAAGCCTTTGCCCTGGTCGGCCGGGTTGCGGCGGACGACCTCGACGTCGATGTCCATCAACGCGCCGTGGATGACGACTTCGTCCTTGAAGCCCTGGTCCACCAGGGCCTTCTCCAGCCGCATCCCGCAGCGTTCGGCGGCCTGGTCGAGCAGGGCGGTGCCGGCGGCGTTGTCATGGGCGGATGCGGCCAGGACGACGACGCCGATGATCAGCCCCAGCACGTCGACGGCCAGTCCCCGCTTGCGCCCCGACACCTTCTTGTTGGCATCCAGTCCCGTCGTGGTCTTCGGGACACCGGCAGCCGCGCGGACGGACTGGGTGTCGATGATCACGAGGGACGGGTCCTCTAATCGCCGGGCTCTCTCCCTCACCTGGCAGCGCAGGAGTTCCTGAATCCGCTGGTCGAGCCCGTCCTCGTGCCACAGACCGAAGTAGTAGAACACCGCCGACCAGGCCGGCAAGTCGTGCGGCAGATAGCGCCACTGACAGCCCGTCCGGTTCTGATAGAAGATCGCGTTCACGACCTCCCTCAGGTCGCAGGAGCCCGGGTCGCCCGTCGCTGAGCGCGCCACCCGGTCCTGCTTCCAGGCCGTGATCATCGGCTCGATCAACGCCCACTGCTCGTCCGATAAGTCGCTGAGGTACGGCTCTCTCTTCACACCCCGCATCTCAACATGGACATGCCCACCCGATGACTCATACGCCGGTCAGTACCACGATCGAGCGATCACCAACCGAGGGAGATCGGACTTAACGCCCACTCAGAAGCAGCCGTTGGTGTGGGTGCCGTCCTGCTTGTATTGCTTGAAGGAGAACCAGGAGCTGGTGTTGGGGCCGAAACGGCCGTCCACGCTCAGCCCCGCGTTCCACCTTCCGTTGATTATGGTCTGGGCGTTCTTTACCGCCTGCTCGGTGGCGGGGCCGAAGTCCATATCCGGCTGGATGTTCTGCGAGTAGCAGGTGATCAGGGTCTCCTGCAAGGCCAGTACGGCGTAGTTGTGGTCCCCCCGGGTCACGACGCAGTTGTAGTTTCCTGAGTTCGCGCTCGTCGACGGCTTGTGGAGGTAATAAGACCCGTCAGGCACCGACCCGCCCGCCTGCACCCAGGTGAAGGAGGCGCAGTGGACCTCGGCAGCGGACGCTGACGTGGCGCCCGGACCGAGGGTGGCGGCGGTGGTCAGTGCACCGACCACACCTGCGACAAGCTTGATTTTGGCAGTACGGAATTGCATATTTTCTCCCGTTGCCTCATGACCCTTTGTCGTGACCACATCATCATGACAGACCAAAGCGCTGGAAGGTTGCATTCCTCTTCCAGCGTGTGCCGCCGCGTCATGCGTCTGCCGAAACCACCCGCGGATGCACGGCGTCAACGGCCGGCCACCCAAGCATGGCCCGGAATTCCGTTTCACCAGGCCGGAGACCTGGCCCGAACCCGCAATCACCGTCACCGACACCGACACCGACACCACCAACTACGGCAATGCCCAGACCCAGGCGTGGGACGAGTCCCCCCAAGGCTCGCCCACCGCTCGTCCTGACTCAACCACAATGATGAACCACCCGTCGTTGCAGGCACATTGATCCGGCCGAAGGTCGAGCACCTGTCGAAGGAACGAGACACCCCGCCAGTGGGGTTGTGGTCCTCGAAGACCGGCGCCACCTGCCCCGGCCGGCACCAGCAGCCCGTCCGGAACGACGTGGACCGCTTCTGGCAGGCATTTCTCCGCCGCCTTCGACCTGGAGCACACCTTCCTGGTGTCGAGCCTTGGCCCTCGTCATCGCGATTCACGGAATCTCCTGTGCAGTCGCGGTCGTCGCGCATCGCACAGCAGGACAAGCTCCGGCAGGCATACAGACTCCCAATCGCGGCACGGCAGAGCGTGTGAACGCTACGAGGCGGGGGACTTTGTAGAGCAGGGCCAGGTGTGGACGCTGCCCGCGAGGGCCCGCCCCGGTCCAGGTCCCCCTGGTTCGGCCATGTGCCAGGGGACCGCCCCCGCACGGTCAGAACAGGCCGCCCTTCTCGTACACTCGCCGACATCACGGCCGCCGCGGCGCGCTGCCGGACTCCACCGCGCTCGCGGCGTGCTGATCAAAGATCCACGAGCCCACCGAAGCCATCGTCAGCGCCATCTCCGGCTCCCTGGCAGTGTCCCGCACGCTGTTGCTCGGCAGATGCGACGACCAGGAACGGCTGCAGTACATCGGCCGCACCACTACTCTGCCCCGCACCGCGGGCGCCGCGGTCGCCGGACTCCTCACCATGCGCGGGCTGGGCATCCTTGGACCGGGTGGTCGTTCTCCGCCGGATGGGGGAAGAGCCGCGGCCTCGCGGACCAACTCCGCTTGGCGCGCGCCTCCGGTCCGAGGCACACAACCCTGCCTGCCCCCGTCTACACCTGCAGCCAGTTCCCTTCGATGCCATCTGTCCTCGGGCTGCTGCGAAGCCTCGCTGCACAACACGCCGGATCCAAGCGATGAGGAGCCGAAGGCTTTGAGCCGGCTGACTCGGGCAGGTGTGGTGGCGTCGCCTGGGGATACCTGTTGCCCATGCACCTGATGGCAGATGTTCGCGACGCAGATCGGCTGCTGACCCAGGGGGCGGCAGGCCGTATACCGCCCGGTGTCGGCCGGCTGCTTTCCGCGGTGGAGGAGACAGCTGAAAGCAGCAAGCTGTGGTGCGGTGCCGCGGTAGTCATGACCGTTTTCGGCGGACGCCGTGGACGCAGATCCGCAGCAGCGGGGCTTGCGGCACTCGCCCTCGCTCAGCTGCTCTCGAACGGGGTGGGCAAGCAACTGATCGACCGGCCCCGACCGCCCAAAGAATGGATCGAGCACGACGAGGTGGAGGACCGGCCCGATTCCTCCTCCTTCCCCTCCGGTCACACTGCGGCCGCCGTCGCCTTCACCGGCGCAGTCGCCTCCTCCTGGCCGCTGGCCGCCGCTGTCTGCGCGGTGCCAGCCGCCCTCCTGGCCGTCGAGCGGGTGCAGTCGGGAGCCCACTACCCCACCGATGTCGCAGCCGGAGCCCTGATCGGCCTAGGCAGCGCCTGGCTCACCCTGCACACCCCGAGCCTTCTGCAGCATTAGCCGCAGGCAGCCCCACATCGCCCCATGGCGAAGCCGTTGCACACGGCCGCTCATGCCCCTCCTGAACAAGACGGTTCGGGGTACTCGGCCACCACAGCCCGGGCTGCCGCATCGACCCGGGCGGCAGGAACAGCACAGGAGGTGATCGCATGTCGAGTACACAACCGCCCAGTCCGAGAAGCGCACGAACACCGGCGTTTCGGCGTCGGCGGCCAGGAACGCGGCCTTGGTGACGGCTTGCGCTGTGCCGTAGGGCTGGGGGGCGGGGAGCCGCGCACGGCGGGACGGTACCCCAGTGGTGTGCAGTGCGTGGCAGGACACCCGACAGCATCGTGACATGGAGGATGAGGCTGGAGCGCGTGGGACGTAGCGGCCGGGGGACGGCACGATTGAGAAGTAGCGCGGAGGGCAACGCGGCCGCCGGACGCGCTGCAGCACCGGAACCATGCCGCCTGGACTCAACGGAGTCTGATCGCCGCCCGGGGTTTGCAGGCTGCGTGGGCCGTGAGCAGCCTGCCGAGGAGAGAGGCCGTGCACGGCGGAGGGAGCCCTGTGCCGTGCCGGGCGAGGCACCCCCCAGCATCGTCACACCGGCGAGGGGACCCTGCCGCGTCGAATGGGGCATCTGTGTGACCGCCGGCCTCAGGAAGACTGGCCGTCGTGCAGGTGGATGAAGCCGGGGCGGCAGTCACGGACCGCTTTGTTCAAGGTCCAGACCGCTGCCTGTGCCTGCCTCGCGTCCTGGCTCTGCTCGACGGCTCCCAGTGCTTCGGCTGCCGCCACCCTCACCTGCTGCGGCAGCCCCTCACGGGCCGCGAACCGGTATGCGATGAGGCGTCGGACCTCTCGCTCGTCCGGGCTGACGCCGCCGGGCCGCAGCGGGAACACCGCTGCCTCGTAGAGGGCTACCGCGTGCAAGACCATGTGCGCGGCCGCCTCCCCCTCCGGGTCGCCCTGCGTGAGCCTACGCAGGGTCTCCCGCGTCTGAAGGCTGCATAGCGCGACGGTGGTCTTCACGATCAGCAGGAACAGGCCCACGCCCACGACCAGTCCGGCGCCCAAGCCCCGCCAGGCATCCAGCAAGAAACCCGCGCCAGCCCCCGTCACCATCACGCACACGCACGACAGCCCGCCTGTCACGTAGAAGAGCGAGCCCGGCAGGAAAGGTGACCTCATGTCCAGAATTATCCCCGCCCGGCCGTGACCGGTGATCCATCACCGCGTTGGGTAGAGCAGCGTCAGATTCGTCCATTCGAGGCGCGCGAGCCGGGCCCCGGCTCCTGGGCCGACCCCGGGGCCCGGTTCACCACCGGTCGAAACTCTCGGCGTGACGATCATCCGGCCCGCTTTGCTGTCCTTGCGAGGGCTCTCAGCGCGGCGTTGCGGCCCTGTCGAGGTACCGTCCACAGCGCTTGGCCGCGGATGTGCCACCGTTCCAGGAGGGCGTTGGCCGCCATGAAGCCGCTTGTCGCCGCACGCTCCATGAGGGCCACCGGTAGTTCGGTGCGAACGAGGTCTCCGGCGATCACCAGGCCGGGGAGGCTGGTTCGGGTCGGGGGTCGGTCGGTGTATCCGCCGACCGGGAAAAGCGGGCAGTCGGTGCTCCATTCGTGGCGCTCGTCGACCACGGTGGCGGAGCGCGTTTCCGGATAGAGGGTGTGCAGTTGCGCGAGCAGTCTCTTTTGCTCAACGTCGCGGGCTGTGTTCTGCGTAAGGGCGTAAGCATGCAGTTCCACGACGGAACCGCCGGTGCGGCCAGCCCAGTGGGCGGCTTGGCTCTCCCACCGGTCGAGGATGCTGACGTTGTCCAGGGTTCCGTATCCGCTGGTGCCGAGGAAGCCGGGGCGGTCGGCGGCCACTGGCTGGTCAAGCCACAGTCGTGAGACGAGGAAGGGGGGTGCGGTCCGCAGCTGTGCCACGCGCTGACGCCATGGTGCATCTGCGAGTGCTGGTGAGTGGCTGACGATGGTCTGCAGGCCTGCGGTATCCAGGGCCAGTACGACGGTGTCGTGGCGTTGGTCTTCGTCTGTGGTGATGACGAAGCCGCCGTCTTTGGTGGGAGCGATCGTCTCGACGGGAGTCGAGAGGCGGATGTCGACCTTGTGGCTCTGCAGGTAGGTGCTGAGGGGGTCCCAAAGAGCTTCGGGGAAGGGCTCGTTGGGGACGTCGAAGAGGAGTCCTTCGGAGGAGCCGAGGAAGTAGATGTGGAACATCAGGACCATCTCGGCGGCTGACAGTTGCCTGGGGTCGGCGAAGAAGCTGCGGGAGAAGACTTCGAAGGCGAGGTGGTGGGCTGCTTCCGGGAAGCGGATCGTTTGCAGGAAGTCGTGTGCGCTGACGCCGTCCAGTTGCTCGTAGATCTCGGGTACCCGGACGTCGAGGAGGGGCAAGGCGGCGAGAGGGTTCATGAGGCGCAGGTCACGGAGGGTGAAGGTGGGACTCTGGGCGACGAATCCGATGGCGCTCCATGGTGGGGTGCGGGGGACGTTGCGGAAGCTGTCGTGCAGTCCCCCGCTGTGCTGCAGGGGGTAGTCGGCGAGCCCGGTGAGCCTGTCCAGTGCTGGGTCGGTCCGTCGCAGGAGGCCGCGGAGGTTGTAGTACTGGCGGAAGAAGGCGTGGAAGCCTCTGCTCATGGTGGCTGGGGTGCCGTCGTGCAGGGTGGTCGGCCAGCCGGCTACGCGTCCTCCGAGGGACGCTTGGCGTTCGTAGAGGGTGACTTGCACGCCGCGTTCGGCCAGGGCGGTCGCCGCGGCCAGGCCGGCGATGCCCCCGCCCACGACCGCCGTGGTCGGCGGTCGTGCGCTGTCCGCGCGTGCCGCGCCTGGCTGGGGAGCCAGCAGGTGGGCTCGGCGGTCTCTGCCGCGTCGGGCGACCGTTTGGCGCCGCGAGGCTCTCACTGCTCGCCAGCCTTTTCGTCGGTAGCGGGCCGTCGGGCGGTGATGGTGTGCGTGATGCCGGTCTGCCATCCCGGCAGGGGCAGTACCCGCACGCTGTCGAATCCGTTTGCGTGGACGCGGCCGGCGAATTGCGCTGCTGTGTCGAACTCGACGACGCTGCGCCACAGGTGGCGGTAGAGCCGGCCATCTCCAAGAGCGGTGGCGATGGGCAGGACGATGCCGCCGCAGACGGCTGCCCATACCGCGCGGTGGTCGGCCCGGCCGCTGAGGGTGTATTCGTGGACGGCGAGGCGGCCGCCAGGGGCCAGCAGGCTGCGCACTGAGGCGAGCACGCTGTCGGGATCGGCGACGTTACGGAACAGGTAGGCGGCGAATACCGCGTCGTAAGCCTCGTCGACGCCTGCCTGCGCCAGTTGTTCCGCCGGGGCGTGCACGAAGGTGACATTGGCTGACCATGCCTTCGCGGCGGCCCGCTCCAGCATGCCGACGGAGGCATCGACGGCCGTGATGGAGGCATGGGGGATCACGGTTGCGAGTGCAGCGGTCGATGCCCCCGTGCCACAGCCCAGGTCCAGTACGCGCAGGCCGCGCCCACCGTCTTCCAGGCCCAGGCGGCGCGCGGAGCGGCGCAGATGTGAGTGATAGCCGGGGTTGGCTGCCACCAGGGTGTCGTAGCTGCCGGCGGCGTGGTCGAACGCGGCGGCCAGCTCCGCGTCGCGCAGCAAGGTCATGCGGTCTCCTAGGGTCTGGTGAGGGGTTACTGGCCAGGGAAGGGGCGGCGGGGCAAGTAGGTCAGCTCTGCCGCGGAGCGGAGCATGGGCAGCACGGGAGTGTGGATCCCGACCGCGAGGTCCTCGTGGAGTCGGGTGCGGCCATCGAGGAAGCGCAGCAGGCGCTCCATGGGGACCTGCGTAAACAGACGGGTGAAGAAGGCGGCGCCATCGACGCGTCCGCTGCCCAGGGCACGGAGCATGACGGCGTCCATCGCGCGAGAACGGGCGGAATGCGCTGAGGGCGGAAGCGGATGACGCCCGGACAAAAGCGCGTCGGCGACGGCGTGGACCTGTCGTTGGATGGCGGCGAAGGTGTAACCGGTCGAGGGGCGTGTCGCCCCCGCTGCTGCGCCGATCCGGAAAATCGACGGTGCCGTCTGCCGGGCGAAGGGTGCGTCGGTCATGGGGATAACGCCCGTCTCGGTCGATGTGACGGTGACGTCGGACAGGCCCAAAATGTGCTGGGTGTAATGGGTGAGGGCGGTTTCGTAGCCCTGCGGGGACAGCAATTGGGGCGAGAACTCGGTGTACTCCACGAGGGCTTGTGTGGGGCTGGTGGGCAGGACATAACCGAAGGAGAGGCCGAGGGCCGGCTGCTGTGTCCGAAAGTCCATGAGTTCGGCCGTACCGGGGTCGAAGATCGGCTCGCAGGAGTCGATGAACCAGCCTCGGAAATGCTGCAGCAACGTCGTGCGGGCGGCGGGGAGGCTGCCGAGGGGGCGGGAGTCGAAAACCCATCGAGCATGCGCGTCCAGCGCCGTCCCGTTCCTGGCCCGGCCGTGAATCCGGGCGCCGCCGGTGATGCCTTCGATCATTTCGACGGTTGCCTCGAGGCGTTGCACGTTCTCGCTGTGTGTGAGGGCGTGCGCGATCAGGCTTTCGAAGGTGTCCGAGCGGATCATTTTGTAGCGGAGGGGTGCGATGTGACTCGTGATCATGCGTCCGGCATCGGTGTGAACGCGCAGATTTTGCCATGACGCAGTCACGGCGTCGTCGTACCAGGTCCGGGTGTGCTCCCAGAAGCACCAAGTCCGGGGCGGGGACCGGAGGGGGCCGGGTGGAGCGTCGATAAGGAGCACCGACAGCCGGGGGCCGCCGGGCGGCGGGTCGGACAGCAGATAGGCAAGGGAGAGTCCCGCGGCGCCCGCGCCCACGATGGCGACATCCGCCCTGGGCACGAACGTTCCCCTCTCCAGTAGATCCCGGTCCACGTCATCGAAGCATTCCCGCTGACAGGGCCATCCGGATGCAGGACGCGCTGAGAACTCGTCGCGTTGTAGGTGCCGGTGGTACTGATCCGTCGACCGATCGGATGCCGGACTCAGCCCTCGGGCTGCCGGCGGCGCCTGCGGTTTCCCTCGGCTGGCGCATCCGTGACCGTCATCGGCGCGGAAAGCGTATGGAGAGGCCAAGCGATCACGACGAGAGGATCCGGGATGCGTCCCAGCAAGCCGAATGACGATCGTGCGGTGGAACCACCCGCTGGTTCGGCGCACGCTCTCCGGCGGGAGGATGCATTCGCCGAGAACTGGCTTCGGCCAGGGCCCTCCCCCCACCCGCATGCCCGGGTCGGCGACAGTGACCGCTCCCCCACACCCGCTGAGGCCGGCTTTGACGAGGTGACGGTGATCGACGCGGATGTTCCCGCAGCCGTGGAGCGCTACCTCGCGGACCTACTGGCTGAGCGCGCACGCCAGGCGACTGCCCTCGACCCGGTGTTCGCTCACGATCTCGCCGATCGCGTCGCCCGCTTCACTCTGGTCGGCGGTAAGCGCACGCGAGCCCAGTTTCTGTGGTGGGCGCAGCGGGCGTGCGGAGGCCGGGCGGCCGAAGCGCAGAGCGCTCTGCGTGTCGGTTCCGCTCTTGAACTCATTCAGGTCTGCGCGCTCGTTCACGATGATGTGATGGACGGCTCCCGGCTGCGGCGCGGGCTGCCTGCTCTGCACGCGGATGTCGCGGACCAGTACGCGGGGGCCGTGCTCTTAAGCGAGCGGGAGCGCTTCGGGGAGTCGGCAGCCATTCTCGCCGGGGACCTGGCGCTTGCCTGGGCGGACGACGTACTCGCCGAGACAGAGCTCTCTGCCAGTCGCGGGCGGCGGGTGCGCGCCTTGTGGAGTGCGATGCGCATGGAGATGGTCGCCGGTCAGTACCTCGACATTCAAGGCCAGGCCACCTCGTCGCGTTCCTTGGCCCTTGCCATTCGTGCTGCCTGCCTCAAGAGTGCTCTCTACTCCGTCGAGCGGCCGCTGGCTCTCGGCGCCGCCCTGGCAGATGCGGACGATGCCACGGCTGGATCCCTGTGCTCGGCCGGACGGTGCGTCGGCATCGCCTTCCAGCTGCGCGACGATCTGCTGGACGTCTTCGGCAGCGCGGGGCAGAGCGGCAAACCGCCGGGAGGTGACATCCGCTCAGGCAAGCCCACCTATCTCATCGCCGTCGCGCAGGCCCGTGCCGAGGCGCGGGACGACCGCCGGGCGCTTCGGGTACTGAAGAGTTCGCTCGGCTGCGCCGGCCTGTCTGAGGACGCTCTCGCCCGAGTGCGCGAGGTCCTCGTCTCCATCGGTGCACGGGCGAAGGTGGAGGCCAAGATCAGCAGGCTGGCCGCACAGGGAGCGCGCCATCTCGAGGCGGCGGCGCTCGAAGACGACGGGCGACGGCGCCTGCGCGACCTGATGCAGTCCGCCACGGGAATCCGTCCGCCCCACAACCCGCCTGCGGACAGCCCAGACGCCTGCGACACGCTGCTCAGCGTCGGCGCCGAGGGGTCCAGCCGATGAGCAGGACGATTCCCGGCCCCACGGACCATGTCGTCGTCGTGGGCGCCGGTCTTTCCGGGCTATCCGCCGCACTGCACCTGCTGGGCGCCAATCGCCGCGTCACGGTCGTCGAACGTGACCAACTTCCTGGCGGCCGCGCCGGTCGACTTGAGCGCGCCGGCTACCGCATCGACACCGGCCCTACGGTGCTGACCATGCCTGACATCGCCGACGAAGCCTTCGCCGCGGTGGGCGACTCCCTGCGTGAGCGCGTCGAACTCATCCCCCTTCACCCCGCCTACCGCGCCCAGTTCGCCGACGGCAGCAGCATCGACGTCCACACCAAGGCTGCAGCCATGGAGGCGGAGATCGAACGCTTCGCCGGCGGCGATGAGGCCGCCGGCTACCGGCGCCTGCGTGACTGGCTCACTCGGCTCTACCAGGCTCAGATGCGCGGTTTCATCGACGCCAACTTCGACTCACCCTTTCAACTCCTGACCCCCGATCTCGCCCGACTGGCAGCCCTGGGCGGCTTCGGCAGGCTGGATTCGCGCATCGGACGCTACCTGCACGACGAGCGTCTGCGCCGCGTCTTCTCCTTCCAGGCCCTGTACGCAGGCATTCCGCCCGCCCGCGCCCTGGCCGCCTACGCCGTCATCGCCTACATGGACACCGTCGCCGGCGTGTACTTCCCCCGGGGCGGCATGCACGCCGTCCCCCAGGCCATGGCCGACGCAGCAGCTCAGGCGGGCGCAAGGTTCCGCTTCGGGCAGGACGTCACCGGGCTGGAGCGCTCCGGCAGCCGCATCACCGCGGTCGTCACCAGCCAAGAACGCATCCCGTGTGATGCGGTCGTCCTGACCCCCGACCTGCCCATCGCCTACGACCTCTTGGGCCACACACCTCGCCGGCCTGTAGCGATCCGGCATTCGCCGTCCGCCGTCGTCCTGCACGCGGGCACCGACAAAACCTGGCCCGGCCTCGCCCACCACACCCTGTCCTTCGGGGCTGCGTGGAGCCGCACCTTCGATGAATTGACCCGCACGGGACAGTTGATGAGCGACCCCTCGCTCCTTATCACCCGCCCGACCGCGTCGGATTCAAGCCTTGCGCCGCCCGGCCACCACCTGCACTACATCCTCGCTCCCTGCCCGAACACCGACATCGGACCCGACGCCGCGCAGTGGGGCGACCTCGCCCCGCGCTACCGCGACAGCATCCTGAAGGAGCTCGAACAGCGCGGCTTCGACGGCATCAGTTCCAGCATCACCGAGCAGTGCCTGGTCACGCCCGCCGACTGGCACGCCCAGGGCCACGCGGCAGGCACACCCTTCTCAGCCGCCCACACCTTCACGCAGACCGGCCCCTTCCGCCCCCGCAACCTGGTCCGCGGCACCGAGAACGCCGTCCTGGCAGGCTGCGGCACCACGCCCGGTGTCGGGGTGCCCACCGTCCTGTTGTCGGGGAAACTCGCTGCGGCCCGCATCACCGGGCTCACAGCCCGCACGGCCCGCCGTCCGCGCACCGCCCCCTTCCCCCCACCGAAGGAACGTCATCTTGAGCGACCGTGAGCTCGACGCGGCCGGCATCCACGAGCCGGCCCTGCGCAGCGCATACACCCACTGCCGACAGCTCAACGCCCGCCACGGCAAAACCTACTTTCTCGCCACGCGGCTCCTGCCCGTCGAACGCAGGCCGGCCGTGCACGCCCTGTACGGCTTCGCGCGGTGGGCAGACGACATCGTCGACTCCCTCGACACCACGCACACGCCCGAACAGCGCACAGGGGACCTCCTTCGCCTCCAAAGCGACCTCGAGCGAGGGCTACGGGACGCAGACAGTGCCGAGCCGGTGGTCCTGGCACTCGCCGACACCGCCAGCCGCTACCGCATCGACCATCGTCACTTCGTCGACTTCATGGCGTCCATGCGCAGCGACCTCGAGGTCACCGACTACGCCACCTATGAGGATCTGGGGATCTACATGCACGGCTCGGCCGCGGTCATCGGGCTGCAGATGCTGTCGGTACTGGGCACCACGGTGCCCCGCGAAGAGGCCGCTCCGCATGCCGCAGCGCTCGGCGTCGCCTTCCAGCTGACCAACTTCCTGCGCGACGTGGGTGAAGACCTCGACCGCGGCCGCGTCTACCTGCCCGCAGATCTGCTCGCAGCCCACGACGTCGACCGGGAGCGCCTTCAGTGGAGCAGAAACACCGGCCGCCGAGACCACCGGATCACAGCGGCTCTGAAGTCCGCCGAACTCCTCACCCGGGGGATCTACCGTGAGGCGGCACCGGGGATCGCCATGCTCGACCCCGTGAGCCGCCCGTGCATCCGCACCGCTTTCGTGCTGTACGCCGCGATCCTCGATGCCATCGCCGACGACGGCTACGCAGCCGTCCACCGCCGTGCCGTGGTACCCCGCCGACGCAGGACTGCAGTCGCCCTCGACGGCCTGGTCCGCATCGTTGCAGCCCGCGCCACGACCCGCAGCGCGCGGCGAGCCGCTCCCCAGGACGTCAAGGGACCACGTCGCCCGCCCCCCAGACGCTGCGAGCCGGTTCCCGTGGAGGTCGCATGAGCTACGGCCGCCCCACCTCGCGCAAACGCTTCCCCCTGTCACTGCGCCGGCAGCCCGTTCCCTGGGAGCAGCAACGCCCGACCTGGCCTGAGGCCCGGCCCGCCGTGATTGCGCAAGCACTCAAACGCGCCCAGAGTCGCCCCTCAGGCAACTGGTACGTCGTCGGCGCCACCGATGACATCGCAAAGAACAAGCCCCTGGCCTGCACCATCGAAGGTCAGGAGGTCGTCGTATGGCGCGCGGCCGACGGCGGCCTCGTCGGCGGCCCCGGAATCTGCCCCCACCTCGGCGCACCCCTGCGTGACAGTCCCGTACATTGCGGCACTCTCGTCTGCCACTGGCACGGACTCGCCCTCAAGGGAACCCCGTTCGCAGGCTGGGAACCGTGGCCCGTTCACGACGACGGGCTCCTGGTGTGGGTGCGCCTCGACAGCCTGGGCGGCGAGTCTCCACTGGGTGCGCCCGTCGTCCCCACCCGGCCCCCACTCACCGAGGCGCTGTCGGCCATCTACACAGGCATCGGCAACTGTGAGCCGGAGGACATCGTCGCCAACCGGCTGGACCCATGGCACGGAGCCTGGTTCCACCCCTACTCCTTCGTCGATCTCACCGTCGTCGACGTGCCCGCACTCAAGGAGAAGGGTGCGGGTGGCGACCGCGGGTTCACCGTCGAAGTCTCCTTCAGACTGGCCAGTCGACTCGTCGTACCGGTACGCGCCGTGTTCACCACTCCGGAACCCCGCACAGTCGCCATGCACATCACCGAAGGCGAGGGTCAGGGATCCGTGGTCGAAACGCACGCCACACCGCTCGGCACCGACAGCCACGGCAGGCCGCGGACGGCCATCATCGAGGCCATCGTGGCTGCTTCAAACCGCCGTGGGTTCACCGCAGCGCGCACAGCAGCCCCGCTCCTTCGCCCCCTCATCCGGTCAGCAGCCGGACGGCTCTGGCGCGACGACCTCGCCTACGCGGAACGTCGCTGGCAGCTGCGCTCCACAGGCCGCTTCCCCGCATAGCGGCAGTGTTCATCAGCAACGTCCCCGAGGAGCTGTCGAGTTCGGCGGGGATGCCGAAGGCCGGCTGCTCCTGCGGGTTCGTGTTCGGCTTCTGGGCGGCGATGGCTGCGGCCACTACTGTGCCCGCTGTTTTAGGCTATTCGGTCATCGATCCTTCTCACCCGCTGTGATCGCTGCGGTCACTGCGGCCCCTGCCGATGCGATCCTCACCGTGCTTGCCGGCACCATGATCGGTAGACGTCCAATGACGCCTACCTGGCCATCAGGCTCATCGCTGTGAGCGGCTTCCTCGTCTCCTTCGCCCTCCCACCTCAAACCGGTTGGAGAGCTGTCGCGGGACGCGCGTTCGGCGCAGGAACAGCACTCGTGAGGAGCACGCCGCCGCACGGAGCGGACTCCCACGCTCTCAATCGGGTACACGGCGTCGAGGCGGGCACCTCAACCGCCTTCTGACCGACGCGAAGGAAGAACAAAATGGACGGAATCGTACTGCTCAAGGACGACCACAAGACGGTTGAGAAGCTGTTCAAGCAGTTCGAGAAGGCCGGCGAGAAAGCCCACGCCGAGAAGCGGAAGATCGCGGATCAGGTGATCGAGGAGCTCACCACGCACACGTTCATCGAGGAGAAGATCTTCTACCCGGCTGCCCGAGAGGCCGCCCCGGACACCAAGGACCATGTCCTGGAAAGCGTCGAAGAGCACCACGTCGTGCTCTGGATGCTCTCCGAGCTCAAGAACCTGGACGCCGCCGACGAGCGCTTCGACGCCAAGATGACCGTCCTGATCGAGAACGTCCGTCACCACGTCGAAGAGGAAGAGAAGGAGTGGTTCCCCGAGGTCCGCAAAGCCATGGGACGCAACCGCCTCACCGAACTCGGCGAGCAGATGGAAAAGGCCAAGAAGACCGCCCCCAGCGACCCGCTGGTTGTCCCCAGCGCTCACGAGTAACCCTGATCCGGCAGCGTGCCCGGGCCTTCGCATATCTCAGGAGGCGGCCGCCAGACGGTCGCACAGGCCGTCGAGTCGCCGCCTGTGCTGGGCTGTGCGCAACGGCCGTCATGACCGCGGCCCGCAGCGCAAGGGGCAGCGGCCCGCAGCGGCGGGGGTTGTCGCGCTGGCCGTTGCCCAGCCGGTCCTCTTCGCCCCCGCCGAAGCGGTCCGCTGCCCCGGCCATCCGGCCCAGAGCAGACGCGTTCCAGCAGTCACAACATGGGCAGGGGCCTCGAGCAAGGATCCGTCTTCCATCAGGGCAGTTGTAGTCCGACACATGGCAACCGGTTCTTCGGTCAGGACCGCGAATTGGCGCTTGCCGGTGGCAGGAGGGTTCCCAGCGGACCGAGATCCAGGTTGAGGTCCTCCATGGTCAGGCCGTGCTCGGCGCACAGGTCAGACATACGGTCATGCAGGGTCATGAGGGTGGTTCCCAGCCGCTCTTCCTGCTCCTCCGTAAGGTCCCCGCTGTCGACTCGGTGCAGTGCTTGGCGCTCCATGAGCTGCCGCAGCAGTTCGACCAGGGTGAGGACGAGCCTGACGAGGTCGCGTTCGACGGTATCGGGGTCGGTGCGGATACGGCGGAGGGGCTGCGACGGCCCCGTTGTCTGGGCGGGCCTGAGGCCGCTGTGCAGGGCGGGCAGAAGCCGAAAGGCCCGGGACGCCGCGTCGGCGACCTCCGCCAGACGGTCCGGGACCGCGGGACACCCACCGGCGGCCGCATTGGTCATGGCGCCTCCTTGGGACGCACCGGCGTCCACGGCGATGGGGCTCGAGCGCTCACCGAGACGATCAGAGCCCGAAGCGAAACTCGGACAAGGTCGATGTCGGCGATCGACAGCACCACATCCCCGGTGACGACAACGCCCCCACTGAGCAGTCGATCTAGCAGGTCGACAAGGGCCACCTGGCGCTGCGCCAGCGGCTCGGCCCCGGGGAACTGCTCCATGGTGTTCACGGCGCCGGCTCCGGCGCAGAGGGCTGCTGGGGCAGGTCGGCAAAGGAATACGGCGCCCAGGGGCCGGTGACGTCGATCCGCACATCCGGCAGATCCCGGACCGCGTCGAGGATCCGGGACCGGAAGTCAGCTGCCGTCTCGCGCGCGAGCAGGTAGGCGTCGTTGACGACGTTCTCTCCTGCGCCGACGGAGAGTTCCCCCTGCTGAACGCGGTGTCGGGCGTGGCCGGCGGCCATGGAGATGCCGATGGCCTCGATTCGTTCAGCCGCTTCTCGGGCCGAGTGGTAGGACCCGTCGCGCGCAAGACGCTGGGAGCGACGGGCCTGCAGATAGGCCCGGCCTGGACTGAGCCCCTCCGCCGCGCCGACTTCTGACGAACCCGTGGCCTCCGGAGGCTGCGGCTCGACATAAATCTTCACGCCCCACTCGAGGTAGCCCGCCAGGCGCTTCAAGGCGCGCGCGAATGCGTCCGCGTCCGCCCGCAGTTTCTCCGTCATCCGCTCGTCGTCCAGGTACACCGTGGCCAGGCGCAGCGGCAGCACCGTGGTGTGCGCGGCCAGGACCTCGATCACGTGGTGGTGGGAGCGGGCGACTGCCTCCAGCCAGTCCAGGTCCTCCAGGTGACGACGCAGGGCGTCCTCCCGGAAGTCCTCGGAGGGGACCGCACTGACCGCAGCCGCCAGTGCGCCTCCGGGATTTTTTGGCACCAGGCGCACCGGCGCCCCCGCGACACCTCGCACACCGCTGAGAGCCGTCTCGAGGCCCTCAACTGAGCGCAACACAGCGTATGCGTAGGTGACCGTTTCAGTCATCGGCCACCTCATCCTTGCGGCGGGAGGCAGAGGGTCGCGTGCGGCGGCGTCCGCCAGCGGAGCCCGTCTCGGGTGGCAGAGCGCGCTCATCCCTGAGTGCCTCGATCTGCGCCCGCAGCCTTCTGTTCTCATCGGCCAGGGCATTGTCGCCCGCATGGGACGAGAGCGACGGGTCACGCTCCCACCAGTCGATTCCCATTTCCCGGGCCTTGTCGACGGAGGCGACGACAAGCCGGAGTTTGACTGTGAGCAGCTCTATGTCGAGGAGGTTGATCCGGATGTCCCCGGCGATGACTATGCCCTTGTCGAGGACGCGTTCCAGAATATCGGCCAGGTTCGCCGAGGAGCCTTGGCCGTAGCCGTACGGGGCCGCTGCCCGGGACGGGTACGTGCTGAGTCGGTCGGCAGGGGTTTCCGACATCGCAGACACCTCCATTCCAGCTCAGTACGCGGGGCCGCCCCGGCGGTAGGCCGCGATTTCTTCCAGCCGGTCGAGGAGCTGGTCTTCTCGCTCATCGAACACCGCCTGGTCGATGCGGCCCTCCAGCAGCGCTCTTTCCAGCGCGGCCAGTTCACGCTCGACGGGCTCGGGGTCGTAGTACTCCCGTTCCGCCGCGTCGATCACCCGGTCGACGACCCAGCCCACGCCGCGTACGGGCGCGAGCGGAAAGGTGAGAAGTTGAGTCAGCAAGCCCATGAGCGGTGCCTCTCACACGAAGCTGTACGGCGGCAGAGGTCCGCGCAGTCGGATCTCGCAGTCTTCGCCGAGCTGATTGGCCAGACTGATGCCTGTGGCCCGCAACATCTCCTCCTTGTCCGCCTGAACCAGGAAGGAGACACTGAGGAAATCTTGACCGCCTGGGGTGGAGAAGATCTCGTCGCACACGTAGGGGTGAAAGGCCTCGACGATTCCTTTTGCGAGAGCCTCCTCGCGCACCCCGGCTTCCTGGGCGACCAGCTCGCCGAGCGCGAGCGACATCTGCGGGGAGCCGGAGCCGCCACGGATGGCGGTATTGAGTTCGCGGGCCTCGGCGCACTCCAGCAGGATCCGGCGCAGCAAGGCTTCCTCTTGCCAGGTGCACTTGAGGTTGTATTCGGTGGTGCCCTCGAGCACGCGCAAGCGTTCCTCGTACTCGGCTGCCCGGGCTACCAGTGCCGTCTGGACAGCTTCTTCGTCCTCGGCTGTCATGCCGAAGCGCAGTGGCAGCACGGCGCCGTCGGCCATCAGGCGCTCCTGGACTTCCTGGTGTGCCAGAACGTCCCGGCGCCGGGCGCGCAGGTGCTCGGGCATGTCGCTGATAGCCGCGCGCAGACCTCCGGCGCTCACCGTACGTAGTACGACGGGTGGATCGCCGACGCCAGAGAGGCCGTCCAGCCTCATCGGGTGGTCTTTCAATGCGATGGAGTACACGTAGACAGGC
Organism: Streptomyces sp. NPDC057950; assembly: GCF_042887295.1. NCBI lineage: Bacteria > Bacillati > Actinomycetota > Actinomycetes > Kitasatosporales > Streptomycetaceae > Streptomyces > Streptomyces sp. NPDC057950. Next base: position 44,218 of record NZ_JBHVPP010000036.1, on the reverse strand, counting down.
ATGGGCATAGTCACTCCCTGCGCCTCCGGGAAGCGGTGCCGGCTGGTCGACGCCGCCGCTGTCTGGGCTCCTCCTCGTACGCCGGCTCCTCCTGATCGTCTTCACTGGCGTCGCCTTCTTCGGTGCGGCCGCCGGTCAGGCTGTCCTTGACGGCCTCGGCCGCGCCGGTCAGGGCCCCCTTGGACTTGCCCTTTGCGCCGCCCTCGGTGATCTCGCCGACGAGATCAGTGAGCTGGGTGGGCTGTTTGCTGCCTGCTTCGAGGTCGAGGCGGTTGCACGCCTCGGCAAAGCGCAGATAGGTGTCGACGCTGGCCACGACCACGCGGGCGTCGATCTTGATGATCTCAATGCCGACAAGAGAAACGCGGACGAACACGTCGATGACCAGGCCGCGGTCGAGAATCAGATCCAGCACGTCGTACAGGCTGCCCGAGCTGCCGCGGGAGACACTGCTTCCGCCCTGTGGCACCACAGTCATGGTGCCTCCTCTCACCGCCCCCCTTGTGCGTTTCGCGGCGCGCCTTTCAACGGCGCCGATCGATCTGTCCCCGGGTGTAGCGACGCGTCTGTTCGTACGCCAGCAGTTCACCTCTCGCACTCAGCGTTACGCGGTAACTGGCGAGGACACTGGTGGTCTCGGGGATTCGCTCCAGTTCGAGTACCTCGACGTCGGCTTCCCACCCGTCCTCGGTCGGTCTGATTGCCGAAACCGACTCAGGGGTGCGCCCGAGAAGTTCCTCCAACTGACCCGCAGCGCAGCGCATGGCCCAGGCCGCCGAGCGTTTGACCGGCTTTCGGGTGTCGCCAGTGCCGCCGTGCCGTGCGCTGTCGTCACTGCGGGGAGTATGGCTGCCACTCTCCGTGCCGCGCTTGTCTGACGTGGGCATGTTCTGACTCCGTCGCTGGAGCGGCCCTTCTGCCATGACCAAAAGTACTACTTCATCACAAAACTCTTGAAAGCGTGTGTCTGCAATAGGCCGCTGCTAGCGGTAGCGATGCAGGAACACGGCGGGCCACTCTGCTCTCACCTGCGGTGGCCGCGAGCTCTACTGAAAGGCGCTGGACGGTCCGCGGCCCGTCTGACCCCTGCCGGTCCAGACGGAAGAGGAAGGACGTATCGCAGCTGGCGTCGACAGGACCAGGGAAACGCCGCGGGACGGATCGCGTACGCGGGTCCGCCACCGGAGTGCCGTACGGAACAGGATTGGCCTGGCGGCATGAAGGTCGGCGCTGTCGCAGAAGCAGAGCAGGATGTCGAAGAACGCGGAGAAGGCGAAGCCGCCGGCGTTCGGCACCCCGGCGACACAGCGGCTCTCACGACCTGCACCGTGAAGACGTCGAGGTCTCCGTGCGGCCCGAGGGCCATTTCCTGGGTACGGCTTTCCCATATCCCCGGGTATGCGCCGATGGGCAAAGGCCGTGAGGCACGGGAGGAACGCCTGTCCGTCTCGGGCTGAGACGGAAACGTCAGGAGGGGTACGCGTACTTCATGAACACACACCTCTTCGCTGTCCCCGGAAGGCTAGCTCGCTCCTCGGCCTCGAAGGGCGGGTCGGCCGCCTGGCTTACCACCGTGGCGTATCTCGAACGGGCCAAGGCGGTGGATCCGGCGATCCGAACCCTTCAGCGTGCCATTCGCGCGCTGCCGCTGGGCGATGTGCACGACCTGCTAAAGGGCAGGCCGCTGGGACATCCTGTGCATCCCATGCTGGTTCAGGTACCGATCGGTTGCTGGTTGTCGGCCACCGTCCTGGACGTCGCGCCGACTGGCCGCAGCGCTCCCACCGTTCTCACGGCCGTAGGCCTCGCGGGAATCGCTCCGGCTGCCCTTGCCGGCTGGGTCGACTGGGCCGATCTCCCACCCGAGCAGGCTCGCCTGGGGCTGGCCCACGCGCTCACGAACGTAGTCGCGGTGGCCTTCTACTCCGCGTCTTTGGCGGCGCGGCTCCGGGGTCGGTCCGGCAAGGGCAAAGTCTGGTCGCTGGGCGGCCTCACGGCTGTCGCGGTCAGTGGCGCCTTGGGCGGGCACGTGGCCTACCGGCGCGCCACGCACGGGAGCCCCGCGGCATAGCTGCACGATCTGACTCGCGCGGCAGAGTCTCCCCGGGAGCGCCCAGGCACTCCACTTCCTCCGATACAGCCCGAGACCCTCCGCGGGCGGGTTGGAACGCCGCTTCGTGACGACTCCTACCGAACACCTCGCCGCACCGGCCTTTGGCCCGGCTTTCCGGCGGTGAGACCGGCGATGGGACCGACCAGTTCACCGATGTCCCATGGCATCCGGGACCGGGTAAACCGTGATCATCGACGGGACATCCGTCTGGTTCGTCGGTCGTGTGGAGAGCCGGATCGACGGCGGCGACCACGTCGGATTCCTTCTCGCTCCGGAGGCGGCGGCGAACCTCACAGGCGACCGATCTCTCTACTGTCCCTGAACGACGCTCGTAGCATCAGCCCGGGCCTCATGGACTGCACTCTCCGCTCAGCCGGTGAACGCCTTCCGCAAGCCGCGCCGTGATACTCGGGCCCATACGGGCTGCAGTTCCCGTTCAGCCTGGTCGGCCGCGGCTTGCTCTCGTCCGTACAGCAGACCCCAGGTGAAGCCGGGTTCTCCGGCCGCGTGCGCCCTGAGGGCCACCTTCCGCAGAGCGTCACGGGCCACGACGCTGTCCTGGTGTTCGCCGAGCACCTGCTGGACGGCCTTGACCCGTTTGCCCAGGCGCACGGCGGGCTTGCCGACTGAGTCACGCGCCGGCTCCGTGGCATACCGGGTCTTCTTGGCCGCCTTGCGAGCCTCTGGAGGGCGATGTCGCGTTCCGTTGCCGGGGGGCCGGGGGCGGGGGGGGGGGGCGGGCGGGGGCCGCCGGCGGGGGGGGGGGGGAGAGGCCGTA
>NZ_JBHVPP010000036.1:0-41317 GCF_042887295.1 Streptomyces sp. NPDC057950 | reverse complement strand
TCGCGGGCGGGGGCGGGTGCCTACCGGGTTTTCTTGGGGGCCTCTCGCTCCTCGGGGGGGCGTTCTGGGGGGCCGGCCCCCCCCCCCCCCCCCCCCCGGGAGGCCCAGCGCGTACGCCATGCGGTCGGTCAGTCGGCCATCCTCCTTGAGGATGGCTTTGGCCATGACTCCGTTCGGCTGGCGGGCTGCCTTAGCGCGCAGCGGCGGCCGTTCCGTCAGCGCTGCCAGACGGTTCAAAAAGGCCAGGTAACGGGCTGAATCCAAGGCGTCGAGCACGCGCCGGCGGGCCTCGGTGGTGTTGCCGACGTCCCAGATCTGAAGACGTGCGGAGACCGCCCCGAGGACGAGTTCCCCGGGCAGCGCCTCGATTCCCGCGCTCAGTCGCTCCCGCAGAACTTCCTGGTCGCGTTCCGCTCCGAGTTCGCCGCTGAGCCACTTCAGTTCCTCGCGGACGGGGTCGGTGGCTTCGCGGTCCAGAACCGAGCGGTAGGACCGCAGGACACCGCGCAACCGACGGCAGGTGGTGCGCATCTTGTGCACCGCGTCGGGCAGGTCGCGGCGGACCGCGGGATCCAGGTTCACCAGAGTGCAGATTCGCCGGTTCAGGTAGCTCAGAACCCTCTCACCGGAGGAGCCGGGCGTTGCGGGTTGGGCCCGCTTATCGGGTACACGGGGCGTTTCAACTCCCGTCTCCTCCAGGGCACGGGCCAGCTTGGACGAGTTGTGCGCCCGACCAATGCCCATTTCACGCAGAGCCCCGTCCACAGCGTCCAGCAGGGCGTGATCGGTATCCGTTGCGAGTTCAACCTCGATCTCGCTCCATGAGGCCAGAGTGCCGGGGGCGAGCAGAGGCTCAGCACGGACCGCGTCGATGCTCAGCTCGGCGAGGGTGACACCGTCAGAGCCCACGAGCTGCCGCACTCCGCGGGTGGCACGGATCCGGACTACCGGCCGCAGATCCGCGCCCCGGGTACGGGAAAGAACCAACTCGCGCAGGGCGTCCGGAACAGATTCGGACAACGAGGCCTGTACTTCTTCCCGGCTGTCGTGGGACAGCGGCAGCTTGAGGTGCCAGCCCGCGTCGGGGCCGCCTGTCCTCCGGCGGGGGGTGGCCGCCGTGCGCGCCAGTTGCAGGTTGTCGGTGTCGTAGTAGACGGCGTCCAGATGCTGAGTGCCCTGATCCACGACGGACTCGATTCCACCTACGCCTCGCAGGTCAGGAAGCCAAGCGGTGGCGTCGGAGGGAGCCTCGTACTTTCGTTCTGTCTCTCGCTTCGACTGGGTCATGTTGTCCGCGTACACGTCTGCGCGCCGAATAAACACGGGCAATCTGGTTCACAACGCATGGACGGCCATTTCGGGCGGCGGACGAATTCGATCTCTTCTAGCGGATCGTCCTGCTCCTGCATGTCTCGGCGTGCGTCTTTGCGGGCCGCAAGTCCACGCTCTGCGTGACGGGCACCGCGTTCGGCAGGTCGTCCCGGGCAAGGTCGACGTCCGCCACCGTAGTGATGCGGGCGGGCAACTGCACGTGGCAGTACGGGCACTCGATCATCATGACGTTCAGGCGCACCAGAACTCCTTTCCTCGCCGCCTACTGAGCGGCATGCTCGCGCGACCGCTCGGCCACCGTGTCACGGCTCAGCCGTGGGGCATGGCGGTATACGACGGTTGTCCCGTGCACGCCGTCGTACTCGTAGGTGACGCGCCTTTCGTGCGCGCGGAACGCCAGCAATTGAGGAAAGCCGCGGTTTCCTGGAACACCGCCACCAGGGCGTTCGCCGACAACGACCCGATCAGTCGTCCGGAGGCCGGCGTGCAGGCAGAAACGTTCCGAACATCCGGGCGCGGGGCGAGGGCCTGGCCTGTGCACGGGTGTGTGGGTCTCCGACAAGCCGACCTCTCCCGAAGCCCGCGGCACAACGCACGAAACGTCCCTTCATACGACCCGTAGAAGGCCATGGACACCTGCTCAGGCGCACACCACTGCTCCCCCGGTCGCTGCAGACCAGGTCCGGTAGTGGATGCCCGCTCAGCGCGGTCGGACCGCCTGCTTCGGGGTTCTCTTTTCGCCGGGGCGGATCACGGGTGGAGCAGTGTCTTGACCATGGCGTCTTCCTTGGCCTGGAACATTGCGTAGGCCTTGGGGGCGTCCTCCAGCGGCATGTCATGGGTCTTGAAGGAGTCCACTCCGAGCGGGTCGTCGTCGGTGAGCAGGGGCAGGATGTCGTCCACCCAGCGCCAGACGTTTGCCTGGCCCATCCTCAGCTGGATCTGCTTGTCGAACATGCTCAGCAGCGGCATGGGGCTGGCCGCACCGCCGTATACGCCGGAAACTGAGACCGTGCCGCCGCGGCGTACCAGTGTCATCGCGGCATGCAGCGCGGTGAGGCGGTCCACGCCGGCGCGCTCCATGAGTGGCTGGGCGACGGTGTCGGGCAGCAGGCCGGTGACCCACTGGGCGGCCTTGGCGAAGGGTGCTCCGTGGGCCTCCATGCCGACGGCGTCGATGACGGCGTCGGTGCCCCGGCCGTCGGTCAGGTCCTGCACTGCTTCGAGCAGGTCGCTGCTGTCGCGGCGTGCGTCGAAGCAGGTGACTCCGTGCGCGGCAGCCCGGGACAGGCGGTCGGCGACCGGATCGATACCGATGACCCGGGAGGCGCCGCGGTGCTGGGCGATGCGGGTGGCCATGTCGCCGATCGGGCCCAGTCCCAGCACGGTCACCGTGCCGCCTTCCGGAATGTCCGCATACTCGACCGCCTGCCACGCCGTCGGTAGGACGTCGGACAGGTAGACGTAGCGGTCGTCCGGGGGGCCGTCCGGAACCTTGATGGGCAGTTTGTTACCGAAGGGAACCCGCATCAGCTCGGCCTGGCCGCCGGGCACCTGTCCGTAGAGCTTGGTGTAGCCGAAGAGCGAGGCGCCCATGCCGCGATCGCGGACCTGGGTCGTCTCGCACTGGGAGTGCAGGCCTCGATGGCACATGTAGCAGTCACGGCAGCAGACGTTGAAGGGGACGACGACCCGGTCGCCCGGCTTGAGAGCGTGAACCTCGGGCCCCGCCTCTTCGACCATGCCCATCGGCTCGTGGCCCAGGATGTCGCCCGCGTCGAGATAGGGCCCGAAGAGTTCGTAGAGGTGAAGGTCAGAGCCGCAGATCCCGCTGGTGGTGATCCGTACGATGATGTCGTCGGGCTTCTCGATCCGGGGATCTGGCACGGTCTCCACGCGGACGTCCCGCTTTCCCTGCCAAGTCAGTGCACGCATGACGCTCCCTGTCGCGCGGTCTGGGTGCTGATAAGGCCTGTGCTCCCCGCTCCCGCCTTGAAACGCTTCGCGATCCGCCAGTCTTCCTGCAGGACAGGGGGGATAAGCGGGTGAACTCGATGTGCGGACGAACTGTTCGTCAGCACTGATAGGTGTGCCGGCGCCGGTCAGGCGCTCGTCGGCGGGCCTGGCTGCTGCTGGTTGTAGCGCTTGGCTGCACGGTCGTTGAGCTCGCTGCCCCAGCGTCGAATCTTCTCCGTCCACGTCGAAGCAGTCCGGTTGATGCTGTGGCCTTGTTCGATGCTGTCGGCCTGTGCCCCGTCGGCGCTCCCGACCTTGGAGGGGGCCGGGGGGAGGAGGCGGCTGGCGAGCCCGCTGAGCCGGGTGACCGTGGCCGGTGCCAGGCCGTGCGCTAGTCCGGCCGCACGAGCCGCAGGGGTGAGGACCACCCGGGTCCGCCGCCGCTCCAGAGCCTGCACGATGCGCTCGGCCGCGCGCTCGGCATCCATGGAAAGGACAGGGGTTCCAGCGAGGGCAGAGAACCAGGCGAACTCCTTGGATGCCTGCCCGCCGAACTCTGCCTGCAGATGGGAACCGGTCCGCATCAGCCCGGGATGGACGGTGGTCACGCTGAGGTTGTCGTCGGCCGCTTCGGCCCGCAACCCTTCGCCCAGTGCTCCCACGGCGGCTTTGGCGCACGAGTAGGGCAGGAGATGCGGAACGGCGAGCAGACCGCCGACGGAGCCGATGAGGCACAGCCTGCCCCCGGCGTCACTGCGGCGCAGGTGGGGAAGCGCGGCCATAGCGGTGTTCACCGTGCCGCCGAAGATGGTCGCCATGGCCTCCTCAAAGGCTCCGCTGTCGAGGGAGGCCACCGGTGCGACCTGGATGACTCCCGCGTTGGCGATGACGATGTCCAAGCTGCCCTGGCTCGTCTCAGTCTTCCGGACAACGGCTTCCACCGCCTCCCGGTCCCGCACGTCACAGACAGCGGTGGAGACTTTCCCCCCGGTCCGCTCCTCGGTCCAGTCGGCACCGCGTCGCAATTCGTTCTCGTCGCGAGCGGCCATGGTCACCCGGCAGCCGCGCTGGGCCAGCCGCGCAGACAGAAGCAGCCCAAGCCCGCGCGAGCCGCCCGTGACCAGTGCGGAAAGTCCGTCGAGGTTCGACGCTCGGTTAGTCGGTGCCACTCTCATCACCTCGCGTGTCGAAGACGATCCGAGTACCCGGATCACGCGTGGCTGAACAAACAAGATACGCCGTGGCAGACGGTTATCGAAGATGCCGCCCGTGCATGACCTCTCCCCGATTCTCCTTCCCCGCGCCTTCGCACCAAGGCGCACGGCCATCCGTTGTTCAGCCTGCCCCGCCTCCGGGTTGCCGCCTCCTCGCCGACCTAGAGACGCCTCGGTCCCATGACATGGTCAGGGTTGGATAGAGGCGTTTGTGTTCGCGGACGGTGTCATAGGTGAAGTAGGCGTCGACAGACGGCCGCGGAGTTTGAGGACGGCTTCAGCGCCGCCGACGGGACGACATCGACTACGCCGACGTGAAAGCCCTCATAACCGGCTGCCTGGTCCGGACGGAGGGCCGCACGGACGCGGACCTGGCGGCGCTGGAGCGGGTCACCGAGATCGTGTGCGAGGGACTGCGCGCGAGGTGAGCCCCCGGCACGCCGTGTACCGGCACGGGGCCGAGGACCGGCGCACGGCGCTCCGAATGGCAGCTTCTTGTCTTCCATGGTGGCATCCGGAGGTGCTTAATGGTGCACCCGGTACGCACAGTGAGCTGCCAAGGACACGGGGGCGCATGAACGACACAGGGAACCTCGGCGTATCACCGCCCAACCCTCCGAGAACGCCCGCACCGCCGCGACCGCAGGAACCGCCGGAACTACTCACGACACCCGCACGCTCCGAGGACAAGCGAACCCTGGTTCTCAAGGTCAGCCGCCGCATGCTGTGGGTGGGGACAGCGGCACTCCCGCTGCACAACATCACCAGTGTCGACGCCTTCAAGGCGAGGACTGACTGGGGCAAAGCGTGCATGCGCTTCCTCACGGGGCTGTTCGGTGCTCTTCTGCTCTTCGCATGGCTGAACCGCGCGGGGGACGGCGGGGATCACCTCGGGAACCTACTCATCGTCGTCGTGATCGCCGCGGCCGGATTCGCCTTCAAGGACGTGTTCAGGCCGAGGCCGGTGCTGACCGTCGAGACGGCCAGCGGTTCCAGGGTGACCCTGACGCTGCCGAGCATGGACGAGTTGCAACAGATCGCCGAACGGATAGCACAGGCCATCGACAACCCGGAAGCCGAGTTCAAGACGCTCGTGCAGCAGCTCAACAGCAACAACACGAACAACTACGGCCCCGTCGTCCATATGAACGGCGGCCGCGGAAACACGGGGTTCAGACTATGAGCGATGCGTCGAACTACTACGGGCCGGTGGTCAACATGAACGGTGGCCGCGAGAACGTCGGCATCAACTACGGCACCGTCGGCGGTGCCCAGGACGTCGAGGTCCGTGCCGCGATAAACGAACTCAGGGACCTCCTGGACGAGTTGCGTCCACACCTCACCCGGGAACAGAACCGCACCGTCGAGGAGGCCCTGCCCGAACTCACCCCAGACCGCGAAGCGTTGCGCAGTCGGGGTCTCGTCCTGGCCTCCGTCGCTCAGATCGCGTCGGCCGTCGGCGCGGTGGGCCAGCCCGTCGCTGAGGCCGTGGGACGGCTGCTCGCTCTGCTGGGCTGAGCAGCCGGGCCCGGGGAGCAATCGAGGAACTGGGCATCTCCATGGGAGGGGTTGGGACCATCCCCGCGGGCGCAGGAAGCAGCTGGCCTGCGGGTTGGTACTCAGGGAGCATTGTGGACCACCCCCGCGGGCAGGGGGAGCAGATCCGTTCGTCGCCGCCGTCCACTGCCCGGCAGGGACCATCCCAGCGCGTGCAGGGAACAGAACGAGCCGTCCATGGACGGCTGGTCAACGTCGGGACCATCCGCGCCGACGCGGGGAGCAGCAGGAGACGTCACCTGCCGATGGAACCACTAGAAATGAAAACCGCAGCACTGGTGACCGTTCCCGATGGCGAGATCATAAGGAGACCGGTCCGTTATCCCAAACCCGGTGTCGGCCCACAACCATGCAGACATGGGCCATCCAGCTGGGGTACTCGGCCGATCGGGAGCGCCGGCACGCGGACGCATCATCACCGTGCTGGTCACCTTCAGCGTGGTGTGCGCACTGATTGCCTATGCGCTGTGGCAGATTCACCGCACATTGGACCGCACGCCGCCCAATGTCGCGGCGTTCGCGCACTCCCACGCCACCCGAACCGCAGACGCGGTCGCGGCACGCAAGAGTTCAGCGCGCCTGACCCAACTGACGTCGGCGCTGACCTGGGCCGTTCCACTCGGCACATCGACGGTGGACTCCTGCCAGACGCACAATCAGAACCCGTTCTTCGGCCCCGCCCACTGGGCACCGATCAACTGCGCCCGCAGCAGCGTCCTTTACCTTGCCTTCGATGGCAACATTCACATGCGCCTCCACCAATTCGACGCGGCGCTGGCCGGGCAGGAATGGGCATCAGGTTCGTACCCGAACACGCTGACCGGGATGGCGACCTGGATGAGCCAAGCCGGCGGCGACCCCTCGCCGGCCGCCTCACAGCAGGGAAGCACCGAACCCCCGGGCTCGCAGCCGATCTGCCTGTCCACCACATACATCCCGGCCACGAAGCAGCACCGTGTCCCGTACGACAGGCTCAGCGTCCGACTGCGAGTGGCGGTGGCGGAGCGGCCGTACATGCCCAGTACAGACGCCGGCGGCATCCCGACAAACGGCAAGAAGTCACCGATCGACGGAACGGTCTACCTCGCCTGGCACCCCATGTCGACCGACGCGGTGAGCCGCTCCGCCTACACCCGTCACCGCTACGTGGCCGCCTTTTCCCTCGTCGACCGCTACGCCGTCCAGTCCACCCCGGCGGCCTCGGCGCCCCCACCGGCGTAAGGAGAGCCGCCGCACCGGCTCGCACGGAGAGGACGGATGTCGGACACGGTGACTCCTGGACGAATAGACTTGTTGAGGCTGTCACGCTCCGTCGGCGCGGCCTCGCCGAAAACAGTCAGCACCAGCGGGTGCGGGGGCAGTTCCAGCCGTCTCCATCACCCCCGCCGCCTCCGCCGGATGAGCTTCCGCGGAGGACCTGGCCATGGAGCTCTCGCGCGAGTACAAGCGCAACATCGGCACCGGTCTGGACGTGCAGAGGAGAAGGACACCGGCCAGGAGGAGACGGCCGAGCCGTCCTTCTTCACGTACATCGTCGGAATCGGCTGCCAGTCGACACTGTCGCCGATCCGGTACTGGTACGTCACCCCGGTGAATCCTCCGGACTGCGTGGCGGACAGCGTCACGTCGTCGTCTGTGGTGTCACCCGTAACCGGGGACGCGAGACCCGCCTTGCCCACGCCGAACGCGTAGGAAGTGGTGGCGGCGGAGACGTTGCTGCCCGAATCGTCGTCCGGGCGTACAGGGTGTGCCAGCCGTTGACCGGCTTGACCGTGATGGTCTGGTACTGGCCGCCGCTGCCATCGGTGGTGTCCAGGGCCCGGTTGGGCACGGTCTTGTCGTCCAGGCCCCACTGGTAGCCTGCGCCGTCGGTCGAGGTGGTGGACAGAGTGCAGGTTGCACCGCTGCTCGACTTGTCCGTCCAGCTCCCTGAGGAGTACGGGGAGCAGGAGATGCTGGGCGGGCTCGGCTTCGCCACATTCGGCACGAAGTAGACGTACGAGGACCAGGAGCCGTAGTCCGTGCCGTCGTAGCCGCGCACCCGCATCCGCAGATGCGAGGCGGCCAACTGGCTCGCCCCCGGAACAGCGAGGGTGGCCGTACCGCCGGAGGACACGGAGGCGGAGGTAGCCGTGTAGGAGTACGACGGATCGCTCGCGTAAGCCGGATCGTTGGTGATCTCGACTGCGCCTTGACCGCGGAGCCGTCCGGGTCGGAGACCTTCGCCGACAGGGTCGGGGTGTACGTCGTCACGTACCGCTTGCCGTTGTAGGCGTTGACAGCGGACGGCGAGACGGCGGACGACGAAGGCGTTGCCGGGTAGGAGTTGTAGTTCACGACCAGCTTCGGCGCGTACCCGGAGGTGGTGTAGTTCGCGGACCGGAACCGCCGCCAGTTCGTGGCGTCCGTCTCGTCCGAGCTGCGCACCTGGATACCGTTGTTCGCGGCGCCGTTGGCCCAGTCCTGGACCATCCCGGTCAGTGTCCAGTTCGACCAGTTCGCGGGGCACGAGGAGCTGTAGCCCCAGTGGCCGGCGTTGGTGGCCATGTTGGTCGTCGTGGTCGACGGCTGCGCGCCCCAGGTGAGGGTCGTGGTGTCCAGCGCCGAGGTGCCCCGCTTTGCCTGGGTCGATGCGGAGCTGGAACAGCTGGAGGAGTAGTAGGAGTACAGCGACATCGTCGACGAGGTGATGTGCTTGCCCTTGAACTTCGACACGTCGAACTTCAGGTAGGAGCGGGCCGTGTCCGTACCGGAGTCGTACGTGCCCGACTTCAGCTCCTGCGAGGAGACCTGCGAGTCCGGGTAGTCCGGGGTCTGTACCCAGGTGTCGGTGGTGACAGCGAGAGTAGAGGTGGGGTCAACAGTGACCGGGTAGGTGGCCGAGTCGAGGAAGCCGGAGTCCGGTGTCAGGACGAGGGTCTGGGAGCCGTCGTCCGCAGTCTTGATCTCTGTCGCGATCTGCTGCTCGTGCGCGGACTCACCGGAGGCGTCGTCCTTGCTGGCATCCCACATCATCGGGGCCGGGGCCTCGGCGATCAGTTTGCCGTCGGCGTCCTTCAGCAGCAGGTGCCCCGACGCAGCCTGAGAAAGGGTCAGGCCCTTGAGACGCAGCGGGATGCGGTAGCTGACGTCCTTGCCGGTCGGCCGGCTGCCTAGCGTGATGTTCTCGGCGAAGCCCTGCGCCAGGGCGGTTGCCGAGAGGGTCTGGTCGTCACCCAGGTCGTAGGACGCGGTCGAGTCCTTCACGGTCGGGGTGGGGAGTTTGTCCGCCCAGCCGAGGCCGAAGGACTCTTTGCCCTTGGCCACCGAGGCGAGGTCGGTGTCACCGCCGTCCGACACTGCGATGTCCGCGGCGGCGACCTGGGGTTCCAGTGTGCGGCGACGTGGTTGGCGTCGCGCGCTTTGGGGTTGATCTGCTCGCGGACCGCGAGGTAGAGAACCTTCAACGCGGCTTGCTCCGCTGGGAAAATGGCCGCGGTTGCGGGTGCCCTGGCGGAGCCGGGAGTTGATCGACTCGACCATGTTCGTGGAGTAGACCACCGTCCTTATGGCCGGCGAGAACGCCAGGTAGGGCGTGAACTCTGGCCAGGCCGACCGCCAGGTCCGGACGGTCGCCGGATAGCGTTGCCCCAGGTCAGACGCTTCGAAGTCGTCGAGGGCCTGCTCGGCGGCCTGTTCCGTCGGGGCCGCATAGATCGCTTTGAGGGCCGGCACCAGCTTGGGGTGGTCCCGGGCCAAGGACAGCCGGAGCGAGGCCCTCGTCAGGTGGATCACGCAGGTCTGGACGGTGGCCTTGAGCCAGGTCGCAGTGAGCGCGTCCGGCAGACCTTTCAGACCGTCGCAGGCGACAATGCAGACGTCCTCGACGCCGCGGTTGTGCAGCTCGGACAGGACTGCCATCCAGGTGGTGGCGCCCTCGCCTTCGGAGCCGACCCACAGGCCCAGGACGCCTTTTCGGCCGTCCATGTCGACGCCGACGGCCAGGTAGACCGGCCTGGAGGTCACCGAACCCGAGCGGATCTTCACCCACAGCGCGTCGATGCAGATGATGGGCCAGACACGTCGAGAGGCCTGTTCTGCCAGGTCACAAGCTCGTCGACCACGGCATCGGTGACCTTGCTGATCAGGTCCGGGCCGACCTCGACCCCGTAGATCTGGGCCAGGTGGGAGCGGATGTCGCGCACGCTCATCCCGCGCGCGTAGAGCGACAGGATGCGGTCGTTGAACCCGGAGCGCCGCCGGGCGTTCTTGGGAACCAGACGCGGCTCGAAGCCACCGTTTCAGTCCCGCGGCACCGACAGAGCGATCGCCCCGGCGTCGGTGAGGACCGTCTTGGGCGAGGTGCCGTTGCGGGAGTTCCCTGACCCGTGACCTGCGAGATCGCCCCGCTCATAGCCAAGATGCTCGCTCATCTCGGCTTCCGGAGCCCGCTCCAGAACAGACTTGGTGATCTCCGTCAGCAGCCCGTCCTCACCGAGCAGGGCCACCCCGGAAGCATCGGCCTGGTCGAGCAACCGCCCGGCGACCTCATTCACCATCTCGTCCCCGGCCACCGGAGCAACCGGTTCCGTCTTGTCTGCCATGACTCGTCCGATCCGCCCGGCCCGAGAGCCCGAGGCCGAGCCCCAGACCAGGCTGTCCCATCACGGACTTACACGATCTTTCAGACACGCTCGTCGTCGCTGGCGGGCATGTCCAGGCCCAGAGCCCCTGCGATCTGGCGGTAGGACGTGGTCATGTCCGGATCTCCCGCAGCGACAAGAGAGGACAGAAGTGCCTGGTCAGCCGGAGGTGCTCCGGTCAACGAGCGTGAGGGACCGGCGGCGCGCCCCATCCTCCCAGGGGCGCGCCGCCGACTGTCTGGCTGCTGACGGACCACTCGCTCATCGCGGAGCCGACTTCTGCGTGATCCCGCCCGGGCGGTGGTCGGCTGTTGCCGTCGTACTGAGCGGGCGCCTAGAGGGGCTACTGGTTCAGCGGCCGAAGGCCCTGGCCAGTTCCTGCTTGTTCATCGACGACCGGTCGTCGATGCCGCGTTTCTTCGCCCCGGCGTACAGCTGGTCCCTTGTCGGGCCCTGCGCGCCCTGGTGGGAGCGTTCGCCGCCGCGCTGCGAGGCCGACTTGCCGTCCCGGATGGAGGCTTTGCCGGCCGTGGCGGACTCGTCGGCGCGAGCGCGTTCCTTGCACTGGCTATGGACAGCCGCTCTTACGGCACGTTCCACCCGAGGACGACCGGCAGCTCGTGCTCGTAACCCAGTGTGTTGATCGTCCCCGGAGGCGGGTGCCCGAACTGCCGCCCGAACGAAGCGTCAAGCCCGAGCCAGCGCGCGGTGAGGATGCGTGACAGGTGGCCGTGCGCAACGACGGCCACGTCGCCCGTGTCCAGCAGAGGGCGGACCCGGCCGAGGAAGGCGTCGACCCGCAGCGTCAGGTGCCCGAGGCCCTCGCCGGCGTCGACGCCGTCGCGCCACAGCTCCCAGCCGGGCCCGAGCTCCTGGATCTGCTCGGCGGTCAGCCCCTCGTAGCGGCCGTAGTCCCACTCGATCAGGTCGGTGTCGGGCTCCGCGCTGCTCAGCCCCGCCAGTTCGGCGGTCCGTAAGGCGCGAGTCAGCGGGCTGCTGTAGACGGCGGCGAACTCCCGATCGGCCAGCCGAGGCGCGAGCGCACGCGCCGCGTCCTCCCCCACCTGGGTCAGCGGCAGGTCGGTGCGGCCAGCATGCTGTCCGGTCCGGCTCCATGCGGTCTCGCCGTGCCTGATCAATACCAATTGGCCCATGGCTGAGGACCGTATCTCACATCGAACACAGGGCGAATGTCGCCTGATGCGGCACTAGGTACTCATGCACGGGGTGCTCAGCCGTGCGTGGAGGTCAATGCGCTCCGGCGGCCCGCGCACGGCGCTCGGCTGCGAGGCCGCTACTCACTGGCGGGTATGTGTGGTGCGTGCCGCGTGAGCTGCTGCTCGAGCGCGGTGCGGATGTCGGAGCAGAGCAAGACGGAGGCGGTGAGGTTCGTGGACGGGGTCGCGGAGGGGCACTTGGTCATCTACGCGATCGAGCATGCGGATGCGGCCGTACGGGCCGTGGAGGTACGCCCCGCCTAGCAGGGTACGGATCCCCAGCCGGGCGGCCTGTCGGGATCTGAGCTTCTTGTTCGGGCGCCCTGGCCCCGGGGTTCGACGGGACCGGGCTCGGGGGCCCAAGGCGGCAGGCCGTGTACCGCCGTGCACGGCCTGCCGCGCTATGCAGCGGCAGCACCATACCTGCGTCAACGGCAACGGGAAGACGGCCACTGTGTCTTCGAGGCCCAGCGGCGGCCACGGAGCAACTCGCGCGGCGTTGTCATCGTATGAGCAGACCCGGCCCAGGAGCAGTAGCGGCGTGCGGCCCGTCACGTGGTGAGCGGCGGCGACAGTCGCCGCCGCGTCCGGCCGCAGCCGGACCAGGCCCCCCAACGGCGCCCCGGCGCTCGCGGCGACTACGGCGGTTCGGACCGCACTCCTTCCGACGCGGGCCGAGCCGGCGTACCGGCCGGGGTCACGTCTCCATCCAGGAGCCAGCGTCACCCGGTGTCTCCAAAGCGGTCCAGGTGGTCTCGTGCCCAGGTCTCGAAGGTGGTGAGGGGCAGCCCCAGATGCCGTGCGAACTCGGGACGGGCGGGCTGGGGTTCCTCGTTGATGCGGGCCTGTGCGAAGCCCATGTTGGGCATCCCGGCGGCGGTCGCCTCTTCGGCGGTCATGTCGGGTGCGGTCAGCTCGGTGCCGAGGGTCTGGGAGAGGACCGCGGCGATATCCGTCATGGTCAGGAAGTCACCGGCCAGTTCCAGCTCGACCCCGTCGAAACGCTCCGGCGCGGCGATGGCCGCGGCGGCAGCCGCGCCGATGTCGTCGACGGCGATCAGGGAGAGCCGGGTCGCGGGCTTCAGCAGGCTCACGAGGCCCCCCTCGACGCCACGGGGGAACATGACCTGAGCGCAGGGGCGGAAGTTCTCCATGAAGAACCCCGGCTTGATGAGCGTCCAGTGTGGGAAGCGTGCCTCACGGACTCGGTCCTGGATCCCGGCCTTGGCGGAGTAGTACGGCTCCATCCAGGCCCACCGGTCCTTGACCCAACTGACATGCTGACCCGCACCGGAGACCGAGGTGTGCACGAACTGCGGGACTCCGGCGGCCCGCGCACCGTCGATCAAGTTGCCGGCCTGCGTGACCTCCCCTTCGAACCCGCGGCCATCCATGTCGGGCATCTGGACGGAGAAGACGGCGCGCGCTCCCGCGGCGGCCCTGCTCACGGAGCCGCGGTCGTCGAGGTCGCCGGTGACCAGCTCGGCGCCCAGTGCCTCGACGGCCTTGGCCCGGGCGGTCGAAGGGTTGCGGACCAGCGCCCGAACGGGAATCCCCGCCCTGAGCAGAGCGCGAGCGGTGGCACCACCTTGCTGACCGGTGGCGCCGACGACCAGAACGGGGGCGGAGGGTGTGCTCATGCTGCTCCTCGGATCACATCCGGAGGTAAACGGCGGGGTCCGCCATTTACCTCGGGTACGATACGGAGGGCCCCGCCACTTAGCAAGCACGGAGACGCCATGACGGTCCAGCGCGCGGATGCCCGGCGCAACTACGCACTGATCCTCGCCGTTGCGGAGGGGGAGGTCGCCGCGCACGGCGCCGACGCCTCCCTGGAACAGATCGCCCGCACCGCCGGAGTCGGATCGGCCACCGTGCGCCGCCACTTCCCCAGCCGCCGGGTCCTGCTGGAGGCCGTGTTCAGCCACCGGATCGACGCTCTCTGTGCCCGTGCCGTCGAGCTCGCCGACGCGGACGACCCACGGGCCGCGCTGTTGGAGTGGCTGAGCGCGCTCACCACGTACGCAACTACCGCGCGCGGCATGGCCGATGCGCTGATCCAGGACGGGACGGACGAGGCGGACCACGTCAATGCCTGCGCGGTGCGCCTCGGCGGCGCGGTCGATCCACTACTGCACCGCGCCTCACGGGCCGGCGCGGTGGCCCCGGAGGTGACCACTGCCGATCTGGTCTCGCTGGTCACCGGCCTCGCACTCGCCACGGAGCGTCATCCAGACCCTGCTGCCGAAGCGAACCGACTGCTCGCCCTGGCGGTACGAGGGATCAGCCCGCAAAAGTGAGAGACCGGCGGGCCGGCGGTGGTGACACGCCCTGGCACAGCGCTGCGGCGGCCCGTCGGACAACCCACGAAGCGTGCTCCAGACGATACGGCGGACCTCCCGTGCGCTCGAGTGGCCTTTTCCGTTGCGCTGTGCGGCGAGGGCCGTCTCTGCCCCGCTCACGGCGCCAGCACTACCCTCCCGAAGACCTCTCCCGCGTCCATCTTGCGGTGGGCCAGAGCCGCCTGGTCCAGCGGCAGCACCTCGTGCACCCTCGTGCGCAGGTCCCCGTGCGCGGCATCGGCGAACTGGGACGACCGCACGGCATTCCGGTCGGGGCCGGGCACGGTGTCCGAGCTGAAGGTGGCGAACGACAGCGATCTGCGGAAGGCATCCATCAGCCGCGTGCCGAAGTCCGCCGGCGGCTGCCCACCGACCACACCCACGGCCACGTACCGCCCGTTGGAGTTCAACCTGTCCAGGAAGAGGGGAAGCTGGGGTCCCCCCACGACATCGATCACCACGTCGAAGCCCGCCGGCGCGTCCTGGCCACCCTCACCGGAGCGGTTCAGGACGTGCGTGGCGCCCAGTTCCCTCAGGCGGGCGCCACGCTCGGCCGACGAGGTGGTGACCGCCACCGAGCCCGCGCCGTTCCTCGCTGCGAGCTGGACCGCCGTGATCCCGATGCTGCCCGCCGCACCGCGCACAAGCACCGCCTCCCCGGGTGCGAGACGGGCCCGCTCCAAGGCGAAGTGGGCGACCACGCCGGAGCCGCCGAGAGCGACCGCGTCGATGCTGGTCAAGCCGTGGGGCAGCGGCAGCACATCATCGACCGAGGCGACGGCGTGCTCGGCATACCCACCGGACAGGCCGGTGAACGCCCATACCCGCCGACCGATCCACGAGGCGTGCACACCCTCTCCCACCGCGGTGACGCTTCCCGCGACCTCGCTGCCGAGGAGATGGCCCGCCCGGAAGCCGTAGGCGGCGAGCGTTCCCCGGCGGATCACGGCGTCCACACCGCCCACCCCGATCGCCTCCGTGGCGATCCGCACCTGCCCCGGAGCGGGAACGGGTACGGGCACGTCGATAACCTCCAGACCCTCAGGGTTTCCGAACTCCCTGATGACGACGGCTTTCATCTCTGCTCCTCGGCTGTGGACGGACGGACACAACTGCTGCGACTGTGGGTGTCGCATCGGCCCCACCGTCGGGGTCACCGGCGGATTGCCCGGGCGGCGCGGCGGCACCGCCATCGGACCGTAGCGGGCGCCCCCGTCCGTCTGGCTGAAGTGAGAGACGATGACTGGCCAGTTGCCTCAGACCGTGCGCTCGGATGCCCGCGACAACCGGGCCCACATCCTGGACGCCGCCCGCGCGGTGTTCGGCGAGGCGGGCCTGAGCGCACCCATACGCGACATCGCCCGGCACGCAGACCTCGCCCCCGCCACGCTGTACCGGCACTTCCCGACCAAGCAGGCACTGATCGCGCAGACCTTCACCGAGCAGCGCCGCGCCTGTCACGCTGCCGTCCGCGACGCTCTCACGGACGCGGACCCGTGGCACGGATTCCAGAACCTGATCCAGCGGATCTGCGAACTGCACGCGCGCAGCAAGGGATTCGCCGACGCTTTCATGACGGCCTTCCCCGAAGCCATGGACTTCGCCGCCGACCGGGAGCGGACCCTGCGCGCAGTCGCCGAACTGGCCCGCCGTGCCCAGGAGGCCGGCGAGCTCCGCCCCGGCTTCGTCGTCGACGACCTGATTCTCATGCTCACGGCCCACCAGGGCCTCCAGCACGCGCCTCTCCCGGTCCGGCTCACGGCCTCCCGCCGGTTCGCCGCCTACGTGATCGAGGCGTTCCGCGCCGCGCCAGACACAGGTGCGCCCACCCCCTGCCGCCGGCACCACGCCTGCGGCACGCGCGCTCACCCCCGACACTGTGAACCCGACAACCCTGCTACTGGCGGACCTGATCGCCCATAAAAGAGCGTTTTGTCCTAGGGGTAGTGTTTGGTTCCACGTCAGGCATCGCGCCAGTTCGGGTTGGATTCGCTGGTGAGTCGCCTGCTTATGAGGTCGATCATCGCGATGTGGATTATGGCTTCGGAGCGGTGTGGGTGGGTTTCGTAGTCGCGGGCCAGTCGGCGGTGATGCATGAGCCAGCCGAAGGTCCGCTCGACGACCCAGCGCCGTGGGATCACTTTGAAGCCTTCAACTCCCGGATCACGTTGGACGACTTCGACGTCGATGCCGAGGCGTGCGCCGTGGTCGAGGGCTTTGGTGCGGTAGCCGGTGTCGGCCCATGCTTTGGTCACGCGCGGGTGAGTGGCGGCGATGTGGGACATCAGGTCCATGCCGCCGACGTTGTCGGAAACGCTTGCTGCGGTGACCCGGACAGCGAGGAGCAGACCGAGGGTGTCCACCCCGATATGGTGCTTGCGACCTGCGATTTTCTTGCCGGCATCGATGCCCTGGCCGGCCGCGGGCACGTTCGCGGAGGTCTTCACACTCTGCGCGTCCAGCACGCAGGCGGTCGGCTCACCGTCATGGCCTTCGGCTTCCCGGAGCAGGCGCCGCAGGAGACTGTTGAGGTGGTCGAAAACGCCCTCCTTTTGCCAGGCGGCGAAGTAGCCGTAGACCGTCTCCCACGGCGGGAAGTCGTGAGGCAGGTAACGCCAGGCAATGCCGGTGCGGTCGACGTAGAGGATGGCGTCCATCAGGCGGCGCAGGTCGTGCTCGGGCGGCCGGCCGATGTCGAGACTCTTGCCTCTGCGCTCGGCCCGCCAAGCGGTGAGGGTAGGCCCAATCAGTTCCCAGCGTGCATCGGAGAGGTCGTTGGGGTACGGGCGGTATCGCGTCATGTTTCGGTACTACCGTCGAGGCCCTCGTATCGGCAGGGCTCAAATGAGGTTCAGCGGGGGCGCCTTGGGATCAGACAGGAGTGAACGGGCCGAAAAGGGCCTATACATGTCGTCAACCGCATCACCTGGCACACGACATATCCCTGGCCTCATCGTTCTTGAATCGACCTGACAGCCAAAGAGCCACCAAACACTACCCCTAGGACAAAACGCCCTTTAAAAGAGCGTTTTGTCCCGGCGAGGTTGTTTGGTGGCGCTTCACCGGGACGAGTTGAGAAGGCTGCTGGGGCGAAGGCGTTCCCTGTGGTGGATGGGGCAGCTGCCGCTCTTCGTCCGCCCGTTTCCGTCGGTTCGCTCCTGTCTGATCCCAGAGCGCCCCCGCTTGGCTCTGTTTGCGCCCTGCAGGGACGGGCTGCCCGCCGGTACTACCGAAACATGACGCGACAACGCCCGTACCCCAGCGACCTCTCCGATGCGCGCTGGGAACTGATCGGGCCCACCCTCACCACCTGGCGGGCCGACCGCAGAGGCAAGGGCCTGGACATCGGCCGACCGCCCGAGCACGACCTGCGCCGCATCATGGACGCCATCCTCTACGTCGACCGCACCGGCATCCCCTGGCGTTACCTGCCGCACGACTTCCCGCCATGGGAAACGGTCTACGGCTACTTCGCCGCCTGGCAAAAAGAGGGCATCTTCGACCAGCTCAACACTCTCCTGCGCCGCCTGCTCCGGGAAGCCGAAGGTCGCGACGGCGAGCCGACCGCCTGCGTGCTGGACGCGCAGAGTGTGAAGACCTCCGCGAACGTGCCCGCGGCCGGCCAGGGCATCGATGCCGGCAAGAAAATCGCAGGCCGCAAGCGCCACATCGGGGTTGACACCCTCGGCCTGCTCCTGGCCGTCTGGGTCACCGCGGCGAGTGTCTCCGACAACGTCGGTGGTATACACCTGATGTCCCACATCGCCGCCGCTCACCCTCGCGTGACCAAGGCATGGGCCGACACCGGCTACCGCACCAAAGCCATCGACCACGGCGCCCGTCTGAGCATCGACGTCGAAGTCGTCCACCGCGAGCCGGGCGTCAAAGGCTTCAAGGTGATTCCGTGGCGCTGGGTCGTCGAGCGGACCTTCGGCTGGCTCATGCATCACCGCCGCCTGGCCCGCGACTACGAAACCCACCCTCACCGCTCCGAAGCCATAATCCACGTCGCGGTGATCGACCTCATAAGCCGCAGACTCACCCGCGAATCCACCCCCAACTGGCGCGACACCTGAACCTCGAACCAAACAACCTCGCCGGGACAAAACGCTCTTTAAAGCAGGAGGGCAGAAGGAGAGGAAAGAGGGTTGCCGGGGCCCGCGGTCGGTCCTGGTCAAGGGGTCTGACCTGCACGAACACCAGGGAGGCCACTGCACGTGCCGGTAGGGGACACGGCAGGGGAAACGGTCGACTCCCTACCAAGCCCCACCACCCCTGCCACGGCCGGGCCGACGGTCCGCACGATCGCTGCGCAGTGCGCACCCACAGAGCTGATGATCACCGGCGCGCCCATACTCGCCGGGCCGCCACCAGGTACCAGTAAAGGCTTCACGCCCACGCCCGGGCAACACCGCGACGGCAACGCATCGCGACGGGGGGTGTGCAACCGCTGGCATCACCGCACCCGGCCGCCATCGCCCCCGACCACAGACCCGACCACGGCAGGTCACCGGGTTGCGCACCAGTACGCATGCAGCCCCGGCCGGTGTCGGTCCCGGCCAGGGCTGCTGCTGATGTCCATGCTGGCGGGGCACTGCGCAACGGCTGGGTGAGGACGGAGTGACTGCACTGGACAATGTTGAAGGCGGCGGACAGGTCCGGTGGACGAAGGCCGACACGCTGCTCCCTGCGCAGGACGAAACGGGTGCCAGCCAGGACGAGTAGTTCCGAGAGGCTGGTGAACTACAGCCTGGGTAGAACCTCGTTGAGGTCCGGGGAGCGACGTTCGTGGAGCCAGTAGAGGTAGACGCGCAGGTCGGTTTCGAGTTCGCCGTCGAGGTAGGCGAGGAGGTCGTTCAGTCCTGCGGACAACTCCCGGTAGATCTCATCGGAGTTGGCCGACCAGGCGGTGTTAAGGCTCGTGGCCCATTCGCGCAGTCGGCTCCGCTCGTGCCACCACGACCGGACAAGGTCCGCGGTCCAGTGCTGGTCTCCGTCCCAGCCGTAGCCGCTGAGGGGATCCGTCCAGGCGGCGAAAAGCAGTCGGTCGACCTCGACAGCGTTCCTGGGCTGGCGATAGACGAACTCTTGGCCTGTCATATCGTCGTAAAGGACGTGATCGGGAGCGGCCATCCGCCCGGACCAACAGTTGTCGGTTTCAGCGCCGTAGAACGGTCCGGGCACGTTGCGCCAGTTCCGTTCCTCCCAACAACCCGTCAGGTACGTCTCAGGGTGCGGCAACGCCAGAGCCAGATTCGGCACCGCTTCGGGCACCGGAGTGCCGGCAGCAGCTCGTGCGGCCGGGAGCGGGTCCCAGTACCCAGAGTGGCCGTTCATCCTCACCCTCGCTATCTGCGTTCGCCTGCGAGAAAGCGGTGGCGGTGTCCAGGATGGGCGTTGCTGAGCAACGCTCATCGGGAGGCCACGTGCGCGCCGACTTGGGCACCCTCGTGACCGCAGTCTAGGTCAAGGTCGACGACGTGGTCAGGGGAACTCGAAGCCTTGGCGGACCGGTTGCTGAGTGATTCCGAGCCCGTCTGACTGGTCATGGCCCCGGCCCTGTTGGCTTCCACTCCGAGTCCCGCTGATCGCACTATGCGAACAAACACCTGTGTGCCGAGTGCCGACCGGTGTGCAGTGGCGGGTGTCGACGGTCATTTCGGACTGACTCTGTCGCGACTTCCGTGATCTCCCTTTCTGGCAATCAGCGCGCAGTGCCTGCAGAAGGGATGTCCTGCTGGATCGGTGAGAACACGCGCTTTGTCCCCGTGAGGCTGGTGGTCCGGCGTTTTTGCAGCAGCCGCGTTGCGTGTGGCAAACGCTGCGAGCACGGACTTGCCGGGCAAGGACCCTCTGTAGGGTGCTCGCATGGGTGAAGGCTGGAACTCGACAGACGGGATCCTGCGGTTTCCTTCAGGCGCGCTCGTACGTGGCCGGGGTTTGCGTTACCCCTTGCCCTTCGGGCCGACGCCGTCCTTCGCGGTCTACCTGCTCGGTAAGCAGCCCCCCTCGACCGAGTGGGAGACTCGATGGTTGCGGTGGCCTGACTTTCGCCTTCCCGAAGACCGCCAGCAAGCTCGGGATGTGCTGCGGGAAGCGTTGACCCGGGCGGGGAACGAACGCGTTGAGGTCGCATGCTGGGGCGGGCGAGGGCGGACAGGAACAGCCTTGGCATGCATGGCTGTCCTTGATGGAGTTCCGCCAGACCAAGCCGTCGCGTTCGTCCGTCAGCACTACCACCCCCGTGCTGTGGAGACCCCCTGGCAACGCCGATTCGTACTGCGTTTTGAGGACGCTTAGCGGTGCGTTTCACATCGAGGGCTGCGTGCCCGGCCGGCCGGCTTGCAGAGGGCACACATCAACCCCGGCCGGCCACTCGTTGGCCGGGCTCATCTGTGGTGCGGACCGGTGTCGGTCCTGTTGATCCGTCAGGATTCTCACCGCCGCGACTTCACCGACACCAGCTGCCGGACGTCTGCACGGCTACGCGCGACGGCCGACGGACCGGGTGCGGAGCGTGTGTGCGAACCTGGCTGCCGGTCGAGGCTGCCATGGACACGACAAGGAGGTGGAGAGGTAATGCGCGAGGCTTATCAAGAGGAACTGGGCTCGATCGGCGACACCCTGGTGGAGATGGCGAACCTGGTCGGATCGGCCATCGGTCTGGCGACCACCGCACCTCTGGACGCCGACCTGAAGCTCGCCGAGAACGAGATCTCCGCCGACAACAAGATCGACGACCTCCAGCGCGATCTGGAGAACCGCGCGATCGCGATCCTCGCCAGGCAGCAGCCCGTCGCCACAGACCTGCGGACCGTGGTCACGTCACTGCGCATGAGTGCGGACCTGGAACGCAGCGGCGACCTCGCCGAGCACGTGGCAAAACTGGCCCGGATGCGCTTCCCCGCCAAGGCCGTGCCCCGGGACCTGCGCCGCACCATCCTGGAGATGGGCCAACTCGCCCAGCGCCTGATGGCACAGGCCGCCGAAGTCATCATCACCCAGGACGTCGAAGCAGCCCTCCAGCTGGAGAAGGAAGACGACCGCATGGACGAGCTCCACCGCATCGTCTTCCAGCACCTGATAGACAAACAGTGGCACCACGGAGTCGAAACCGCCGTCGACGTCACCCTCGTCGGACGCCACTACGAACGATTCGCCGGCCACGCCGTATCCGTCGCCCGACGCGTCATCTACCTCCTCACCGGCGAACACACCAACGAGCCCACCCCAGAGCAGCCCACAACCGTGTAACCCCACAGCCGGCGACAACGACCGAGTCAGGCCGCAGCCTCCGCGGGGCCCACCTGATGGCGGAAGTCGGCGTCGACATCGCCCAGGCCGCAAAGAGCCTGCCTCCTCCTCCCGCACACCTGGTACAACCCTGTTTTCGCGCGGTGCCGTTGCCGCGGATATGGTGCTGCCGCCCTGGTCCCCAAGTCCGGTCCCGTCGAACCCCGGGGACCAAGGCGCCCGGGCACGAAGCTCAGGACCGGCAGGCCCCCGGCCCGGGTTCCCGGACCCTGCTGAGGCTTGTCCTGCCGATCATGTGACTAGCTCGTCTGCGGCTCGTTGGTCTGGGCATGGGGCGGGATAAGCGTGGTGACTTGTCCGATGCTGCCAGCAAGATCCACCTGAGCACAGACGGACACTGCCGCCCGCTGTCCCTGTTGATCACCTCAGGCCAACGCGGCAACAGCCCACGGTTCAAGCCGGTACTGGAGAAGATCCGTGTTCCCCGGGTCGAGTCGGGCAGGCCCCGCAGCAAGCCGGACAGCGTCGCCGCGGACAATGCCTACAGCAACCGGCCCTGTCGTGAGTACCTGCGGCGCCGGGGTATTCGGCACACGATGCCGGAGAAGACCGACAGCCGCGCCGCCCGCCTGCGTAAGGGATCACGCGGCGGACGGCCGCCGGACTTCGACGAGGAGCGGTACAAAAGCGGAACACCGTCGAGCGGGCCATCAACAAGCTCAAGAACCACCGAGCGGTGGCCACTCGCCACGACAAGCGCGGCTGCGTCTTCTTTGGCACCGTCACTGCGGCTGCGCTCGTCATCTGGCGAAATTCCTGAAGACCAGATTGGTTACGACCCCGGATCACCTGGACGCTGGTGCCCGCACAGAACGACAACGCCGTCCTTGTCGACGACCTCGGAGGAGTTGGCCGAGTTCACCCACACCGTGATGCCCTGGGCGTGGACAGTGACATTGAACGGCGACTCCTCGAGCTCCAACTCCGTCACGACGGTGAACTGTTCACCGGGGCGCATCCAGTAGTCGGTTCCCCAAGGCTCCACCCACAAGCAGAGCATGCCCTCGGTCTCGTTGCTCACGCTGGTCTTCGACACGCCAGAACCCTAACGACCAGCCTAAGCGGCCGGAAAGCTCCTAGGCGGGGCGTACCTCCACGGCCCGCACCGCCGCATCCGCACGCTCGGTCGCGTAGATGACCAGCTGCCCCTCCACGACCTTGTCCACGAACCTCACCGTCTCCTTCTGGAACGGAACGTGTTCTTCACCGCCGCATGGAGCGATGAACACCAGCCCCCTGCGCGGGGTCGAACGAAATCACCTTGCCGGCCCGCAGAATGCTCCGCACACCGCCACCTCTCCTCCGACGCCACTGACCACCGCCCTCAGCCCCTCGCGTACCGGAGGGTAGGGCAACCCGGCATCCCCCGAACAGAGCACACAACACGCGCCCCCGCGCACAGCACAGGCAGGCGGCCCGGTCAGACCCACCGCAGGCGACCTCTCCAGCACCGCCCACGGCACGGCTACGCGTTCCATCCCTGACGCCCGGATGATCTTTACACGGTCCGTGGTCGCGCTGCCGATGGCGGACTTCGTCAAGATGTTCGTGACCACGACGACCAAGGCACATGGCTCCATCTCACTCAGGGCTGTGCTGTCTGGCCAGCTGTTTCAGGCTCCGTCACTGTCAGCATCCGCCGATTTCCGATACTGACCGCCATTCCGGGCGGTGGGCAGTATCCGCCTGGGCGCACCTATCGCTGCGTCAGGGCAACTGACGGACCTCATACTTCTTCGCTGCCGAGTTCGTCAGCATCTGTGCCGCAGTGCGTCGGGCTTCTTCCTCGGATGCGAACCTGAGTGCCTGGGACTCCCGCCCACAGCGTTCAAGTGGATTCCCCGCGGCATCGTGGTACTGCTCGTCAACGTAGTAGTAGGCGTGTGAACCGTTGGCCAGACGAACCATGATGGCCCACCCACGTGACGGGCGAGACCGGGCTCGTCGCGCCCTCTTCTTCGGCAAGCCTTGTCCCTCCGCAGCGATGTCGAGTCGACCTTGCGACCATGAGTGTGAGCGTAGCTACGGAGAATCGCCGCGGGAGGAATCAACCGTCACTTGATGCCAAATCGGCAACCGTGGCAGGAGCAGCAACAAGCGCAGCAGCAAGGAGAGCAACGGGTACTCACCCGGCCGGGCCGGAGTGTCCGCGCGGCTGCGCCGGGTCGCTGAGGTGCTTTCGCCGGATCAGGCCTGCGTCCGGCGGGCGGGGTGCGCGGCCTGCGCTCGGGGGTGGTGGCCGCGCAGGGCGTCGGGTGTCCCGGTGCGGTGCGTACCGGGACACCCATCGGCATCGTGACACCGGCCCGCAGAGCATGCGGCACTGGGCGGGGCGACCGGATGACGGACGGTCTCGGCCCGGGTGCCGTGCGCAGCCCTCCAGAGCGGCCCACGACGGGCTGCGCACGACCCGGAGCGTCCTGACTTGGGCACGGCGCTCCGGGCCGAATGGTGGCACGCGGCGTGAGCCCTCGATGGACGGGGAGTCCAGCGGCCCGTCTTGCCGCTGTCCTCTCAGCTGTCACGGCCGTACTGAAGGCCTGTCCCGGCTCCCCTTACTCCTGCCTCTGGCAGGCCCGTCGCGGGCAGCGAGCGCGGAGGCCGCCGGCCGACGCGCCACCGCAGACAGCCGGGCCCGATCCCTCTCTGCACTCCTGCGCCTCCCCCTTCCCCCCTTTTTCTTCCTGTCGGAGTGGATACGGGAGTCCAGAGAGGGATGTCGGGCCCCCGGACTAGCGCCGACCATGGCGGTGACCTGCGCCGATCCGGCCCAAGATGCGAGAAGGCGCGGGCAGTTACGGGCGGGGTTGTCGGTCCGGTTGTGGGACCGGTGCGGCGCGGAGTTGTCGGAACGTGACCGTGGTCGGGCCCTGATGGTCGGCAAACCGGTCGGGGGCGACTGCTGCGCTGTCCCGTACGCGCGGCGCCGCGAAAGGGCGGCGGCGCACCGTGGGGAAGCAGGCAGGCGATGACGCGGGTGAACCCCGATGCGGGTGCAGGGGACCGGCTGGCGCTCGCGGTGCTGGCGCAGTACCGGATGGCGACGACCGAGCAGGTGCATCTGGTCATCAGTCCGGGGGTGCGGATCGAACAGACCCGGCGGCGGCTGGCCAAACTCCGGGCGGAAGGCCTCATCGACCGGATCACGCTGCCGCAGGCGGGGCGGACCCGGGTGTGGTTCCCGACCGTGCACGGGGCGCGGATCGCGTTCGACTGGCCGGAGTTACGAGGCAGGCGGCCACCGAAGAACGCGGGCGACCGCACCGCGGTCCGCCTGCGCACGGGGCACGGCCTGACCGTGACCGAGACCGCGCTGGCCTTCCTCCAGGACGCCCGCCACCGCGGTGACCTCTTCCGGCCGCTGGACTGGATACCCGAAGTCCACCACCCCCTCGGCAACAGTGAGGCCGTCATCCCCGACGCCCTCATGTACTACCGGAGCCAAGGCGACGACGGCGGGCACGGATCGATGATGCGGGCCTTCCTCGAGATCGACCGGGCCACCATGGGCCCCGAACGCCTCGCCGCGAAAATCCCCGCCTACACCCGCCTCCACACCCACACCCCCACACAGCCCGGCCGGCGCCGCACGATCGGCCAGGAACCTCCGCAGGCGGAGTGGCGCAAGCGCTACCCCGTCTTCCCCCGGCTGCTGTTCATCCTCGCCAACACCGGCCCCGCCGGCATCGAAACCCGCATCGACGCCCTCCAAGCCGCCAGCACCCTGGACCGCGGGGACTTCCTCCACGAAGTCCCCGTGCTCGCGACACCACTGGCCGACCTCCTCCGCGACGGCCCCACCGCACCCATCTGGCGACCCCTCACCAACCCCAGCCAACGGGTGTCCTGGACGTACCCGACCGGGCCCTGACCGCCCGACCACACCAGCCTGCCGCCACAGCTGGCGGCGCAGACCCGACCACGGACGCGACCAGCCACGCACCCGCCCCACCCCCGACCACCAACCCGGCCACGCCAGTTCACAGCACTGCGCAGCAGCTGCGCGCCATTGCGCAGACGTCCAAACCGCCACGGGCGCGGAGACAGGCACCGACGCGTAGACAAAACACCCAGGACCGGTCCCCGGCGGCGCTCTCGTACCCCGCCCCTCCACCCCTTTTTTCCGTCCTGGACGGGTGGGGTATGAGAGTGCAGAGGGGGATGCCAGACTCCCCACCGTCTTCCGATGAGTGCGGTGACCTGCGCAAACATCGTGACCACGCAAACGGGGACGCGTCAGATGGTGTCCCCGCCCTCGGCTGTTTTGCCACCTGAGGAACCGGTTGTCGCGCCACTTGTCTGCGCGCCACCCGGAACCGGAAGGTGATGCGGCACACCGAGCCAAGATCACCGGTGCCGCTGTGCCCGACCACAGACCCGACCACAACAGGTCAGGGCCTTGCGCAGCCTGTACGCACGGGTTGTGCAATGTCTGCGCGACCAACTGGGCCGCGTGCCGGTGCTCCCCCACCCCGCCGCCGTCCGCACGGGCCGCTACGCAAACAGTCCCAGCCGGTGTGGGTCCCGGCCGGGGCTGTCGATGTGCATGGTCGTGAAGGGCGGTCGCCTACGCGGCGAAAGGCTCCATGAGGCTTCAGCCGAACGATCGTCCTCATGGGCTATAGGTGAGGCCCGGGGACACTGTCCCCTTCACAACCACGCCTGGTGTAACCAACGTTCGGTTCCGGATGTTCCCGGCCCCTCATGAAGTTCGGTGACGCTGAAGAGGGCCGGATGCGGCTACGCACGGGTGCTCTTGAACCGGACCGTAGAACCCCACCGCGCCTGCTGGTCGGTCATGCACCAGGTGCACAGCGGGAGGCCTCCGGGACCGTAGCGCCAGGTCTGCCGCTGGCACCCCGCGCACAGACCGATCTGGGAGCCGGCGCAGTGCACCGTGCTCGGGTCCGGATCCGATACCGGGGGCGCTGCGGTCGTCATCGCTGTGTCCTCATCCGGGCGGCGAACACTTACCACCTCGAACAAAGAATAGAACACTCCCCGATTGCCGGATCCACACCATCCTGTCCAGATATGTCACGAGCGCAGACGACGCGCGCCCGGTCATCAGCCTGCGCCAGCTCCTGCCCTGTGCCACCGGCCGTGTCACACATGCTCGACGGAGGTACCACAGCGACGAGAAACGGCCCGTGGAGCTGCGTACACCGTGGCGCCCGCCGCTCACTGCGAGATCGCCTACGGGATCCCGGTCAGCCGTCCACAGCGGTCTGCGGGGCCGGACCCGGGGAAGCAGGTCTACGGGTGTCGCACCTACTTTCGGCGTCGAACGCACCAACCGGTCACCAGCACGATGAGGATGGCAACGATGAAGGCCCACACGGTCGTTGCGCCGTGGTCCGAACGGTAGGCAATCAGAGCAAGCATGTTCAGGCGAATACCCCGGACTTACGGCTTCAGCCGACCCGCGTCGCCCGCCTCCCTGCCGAGTGCGCGCCGAAGGCGCCGCACGTCCGCAGCCGTCAGCCGAAGAACGCGAGGCCAAAGAGCATGCATCGGTGATCTAACCAAGCCCCATATAATCGAACGCATGTCCGATCTGCCGCCGGATCCCGCCCGCCTGCGCGCGATCCTCGCCCACCTCGACAGGCAGCTCGCCGACGCAGAGACCATCCGCACCTACCTCCACCTCCAGCGCGAGGAAGTACAGCGCGCCCTCCGGCAGCCTGCCGACCATCCCGCCCACCACCACCCTCCCCCACACCGCTGGCGCCGCACTCGCCGGACTCCTCACCCCGGCGCGCGCCGGGCATCCCTGGACGGAGTGGTCGTTCTCCGCGGGGTGGGGCAGCCGGGAGACCCCGGACCTCACCCTGGTCGAACCCGACCTGGTGGTAGAGGTCGGCGCCGACGTCGCCCGCGACGCAGCCGGCCGATGGCGGCACCCCGCACGCTGGCACCGCCCCCGCACCGACCTCACCCCCACCGACGTCCCTCACGCCACGGCACCCGCGTAGCCGACAGGCGAGCAGCCCCGACCAAGCGCAGATCAATCACAGGGCCGTTGACTAAAATTCGTCGTGCCTCGAATCAGGGAGCCGGTCCGCCGACCAGTCGCGCCCAGGTCGCGACGACGCGGGCCTCGGCGCCGTCCTCACTCGGTGACATCAAACCTCGATCATGGACCCTGCTCACCGTGCAGGGATTCCCTCATCTTGCTGCTAGGCTCCCGGACTGCTTCGGCTCCGGAAGAGTCAGGACGCTGCGGTCGTCTCAGCCAACTTCTGGAATTCACCGAGGTCGTGGTTGGCGAGTATCGAGTCCAGATTGGTCAGAGCGCCAAGACGCTCTACAAACCCCTTCGGGTCGTACTCGATCTGAAGTGTGACCCGGCTGGTCGTATCACTCAGCCGATGGAAGGTGACCACTCCGGCGTGATCCACACCCTCCGCAGTGTGCCATGCGATCCGATCTTCCGGGACCACCTCGGTAAGCTCAGCGATGAAGGCCTTGTCCGCTCCAGGAAGTTGCAATTGCCAGGCAAAACGCTGTGCATCCAACCTGTCAACTCGGCGCACGTGGCTCAGGAACTTCGGCCAGTTGCTAACATCGCTCCAGAGCGCCCATGACACGAAAACAGGAGCTTTAATATCGACGGTTTCTACGAGGGTGGCGGACAATTTAAGACTCCTCGAAAGAGATCCGGACGCCAGAAGCTAGATATTTCTAGTGCCCGTGATGGAATTATGTATTCGCTCAGGCAGGCGGCTGGATTCAGGCAGCTGGTACGCCCCACAGGAGATGCATCGTTCCTTCTCGGAGGCTCGACGCTGCGATCTGGCGTACACCAGGGGGCGCTTCGAGGGCGCCCCCTGGTCTTCTGGAGCCCTTACCGACCCTGTCGGTGTTGACTGCCCGATCTGATTCGTGTAGCCATCAGGACAAAACACGTGTACACCACGGCCAGTCCTACGCAAATCCATCCTTCCGCGTTTCCGCTCAGGATCATTGCAATACCGACGAGGAGCACTACGGCGGATAGCACGTAGGTCAGAACCGCATTTCTCCACATGGCGTTCGAGTAACCATACGCTGCCCTACCGAATCTCCTCGCGTTCATCCCCGCCGATACCTGACCACGGCCATACCCAGGCTGACGGCGACAATCACAGGCAGGGGATAGAGCCAGGCCTCTTTAATTCCGGACCCGCGAACACTACCTATCACGCCGTACACAAGGTAAATTGCCACGGCTACGCACGCGAGTGTTGCCATACTCCGGGTGCGATTGGGAACGTCTCGACCCGACTCCTGATTGATCATTTCCGTTCCTCTCTGCAGCACGTTATAAATGTCCGGGTTTCACGAAAGCCATGATTCGATACCGGCGGAGGTATTAGCTCCCGCAGCGAAGCAGCCAGCCGTGGACAGGAAACCGGACTCTGGCCCCGTAGCCGCTTCACACACCGCACCGACGACGAATCCACCCGCGAGACTGGCTGACCCCCTGGCAGCGCTGACCACATCACCAGAGAACAAATCCCGGCCGATGTCGTAGAGATCTTTGGCATCTCCTATATTTCCGACAATCCCGTCGAGCGTGCCCAATGCCGAAAGGCCGTTGGGGTCGATGCGGTTGACGGGGTCGCTTTCGGCGTAGAGGTAGGGGTTCTGTTCCTGGCCGGAGGGGTCGGGCTGGGTGAAGCGGCCGATGTTGGCGTCGTAGTAGCGGGCCTGCAGGTGGTACAGGCCGGTGGGGTCCTGGTAGTTGCCCGCGAAGCGGTAGGGCTGCGCGACCGGTTCGGAGGACTGGGCCAGGATGCGCACCCCGCGGGGGCTGTAGGTGTAGGAGTCGACCTTGTTGCCGTCGACGTCGGCCAGGGCGACGACCGAACCGAGCGCGTCGGTCAGGTAGAAGTACGTCTTGCCCCCGGTCGTCATGGAATTCAAGGTGCCCCCGGGTTCCGGTTGAATCCCATGTCCGCACCGGCCGCGGTCTTTGCGGACAGGCCGAGCGGCCCGTTGTGGAAGAGGGTGTCGCCGAGCCAAGACCTACCTCGACATCACCATCAAGACCGTCCGCCGCCCGCCGGACGCGAAGGGCTTCGTCGTCCTCCCCCGCAGGTGGGTGGTCGAACGCTCGTGGTCGTGGATCATGCAGGCCAGACGGCACTGCCGGGACCACGAACGGCTCCCCGAGATGAGCGAATCGTTGATCACCTGGGCCGCACTCACGCTGATGACCAGGCGACTCACCCGCCGCAAAGCCCAGCCCGCCGCCCGCCGCGACGTCACCCCGGACTACGTGGCGCAGGCGGCCTGACAGCCCGTCCCGGGCTCCGATGCACCCCGCCGTCACATCGGTTCCGGCCGGCCTCGCCGTGCATGTTGACCGCGAGCCACACTAGGAGGCTAAAGTGCTAGGCAACTAGGTAAATGGAGGAACTGGTGATCGAGTTCCACCTGAACGACCGGTCTGGCCTGTCCCCCTATCAGCAGCTGGTCCAGCAGGTACGCCACGCGTTGCGGCTGGGTTTGCTGGAGGAGGGGGACCGGCTCCCCACGGTCAAGGAGGTGGCCCGGCAGGTGGCGGTCAATCCGAACACCGTGCTCAAGGCGTACCGCGAGCTGGAGCTCGAGGGGTTGGTGGCCGCTCGGCCGGGGGTGGGGACGTTCGTGACCCGGACGCTGGCCGACGCCTCACTCGCCTCACATGGCCCGCTCCAAAAAGACCTGCGGCGCTGGCTGGCCAAGGCCCGCCTGGCCGGCCTCGACGACGAGTCGATCGAGGCCCTGTTCATGACCACCTTTCGGACCGCCGCTGGAGAGGACGTAGCGTGAGCGCCGTCTTACGGGCCCAGGCCCTGGGCAAGAGATACAAGCAGCGCTGGGCGCTGCAGAACTGCGACCTGGACGTGCCCGCCGGGCGGGTCGTCGGCCTGGTCGGGCCCAACGGGGCAGGCAAATCAACCCTGTTGAACCTCGCCTCCGGCATGCTGACGCCGACCACCGGAACGATCGAGGTGTGCGGCGGCCGTCCCGCCACCGGCCCCGTGCAGCTGGCCAAGGTCGGCTTCGTCGCCCAGGACACCCCGACCTATGCCGCCCTGAGCATCGCGGACCATCTACGGATGGGCGCCCGCCTCAACCCCGGCTGGGACGATGCCCTGGCCCGCGAGCGGATCCGGCGGCTCGGTCTGGACCTCAAACAAAGGGCCGGGAGGCTATCCGGCGGCCAGCGCGCGCAGCTCGCACTCACCCTGGGCATCGCCAAGCGGCCCGAGCTGCTCATCCTGGATGAGCCGGTCGCGGCCCTGGACCCGCTCGCCCGGCGGGAGTTCATGCAGGACCTGATGGAGGCCGTTGCCGAGCACGAGCTGAGCGTCGTGCTCTCTTCCCACCTGGTCTCCGACGTAGAGCGGGCCTGCGACTACGTCATCGTCCTGGTTGGCTCCCGGGTGCAGGTGGCCGGGGACATCGACGACCTGGTCGCCTGCCACCACCGGCTCACCGGACCGCGCCGTGACCCGGACACGCTCCCGGCCGGTCAGCACGTCATCACCGCCAGTCACACCGACCGGCAGACCACTCTCCTGGTGCGCACTGACACCGCGGTCCACGATCCGTCTTGGACCGTCAGCCCGCTCGGTCTGGAAGACATCGTCCTGGCCTACATGGCCCGGCCCGCCGATGCGGTACGCGACACCCGGCCTGCACTGGAGGTCCTTCGATGATTTGGCTGACCTGGCGCCAGTTCCGCACCCAGGCCGCCGTGGTGTTCGCCGCGGTGGCTGCCCTCGCCGCCGCTCTCGCGGTCACCGGCCCGCAGCTGGCCGACCTCTACCGGACGGCCGGCAGCGGCCTGGTGGACCAGGTCTCCAGTTCGGACCAGAGCGTCTACTACGCCGGACTGCTGGTCGTGCTTGCCGTGCCGGCGGTCATCGGGATGTTCTGGGGCGCGCCGCTGATTTCCCGTGAACTGGAGACCGGCACCCACTACCTCGCCTGGAACCAGGGCGTCACGCGTACGCGCTGGCTGGCGACCAAGCTGGGCCTTGGTGCGGCGGCCTCCATTACCGCCGCCGGGCTGACCAGCCTCGCGGTGAGCTGGTGGAGCAGCCCCATCGACCGGGCTGTCAACGGCGGTGGCGCGACGGACACGTACTTCCCGCGGCTCGACCCCGTGGCCTTCGCCGCACGGGGCGTCGTCCCCATGGCCTATGCCGCCTTCGCCTTCGTCCTGGGCGTCGCCCTCGGCCTGGTCATCCGCCGCACCCTGCCCGCGATGGCCACCACGCTCGTCGTCTACGCCGCCGTCCAGATCTCCGTGCCGTTGTGGCTTCGGCCCTATCTGGCCGCTACGGAGCGGACCACAGTGCCGATCGAGCCCGGCGGCGCCCCCATCAGCATCCAGGAGGGCGCCAAACAGATTGTCACGCACCCCGAAGTGCCTGGGGCCTGGGTCACCTCCCAACAGACGTTGAACGCCGCCGGTCAGCCGGTCCCCGTGCCGTCGTCCTTCGCCGACTGCCTGCGCACAGAGTCGGGGCCGCCCACTCTGCAGCAATTCGACCGCTGCCTCGCCGACCTCGGCGCCCGGGGCTACCAGCAGCAGGTGACCTACCATCCCGCCAGCAATTTCTGGGCCCTTCAATGGGCCGAGACCGGGCTCTACCTTGGCCTCGCCTCGGCCCTGACCGGTTTCTGCGCCTGGTGGATCCGCCGCCGACTGACCTGACCAGGCAGCAGGAGCGGAGCGCGACGCTGGACCGCTGAAGCAGGTGCGAGGGGTAGCCGGGATCCGAATACGGCCGCCCCTCCCTGTGTTTCACAGCGTCGCGTGTCATCGAACACGAGGACGCCAGTCTTGGCTTGACTGGTTCAGACACAGGCTCTCAAAGAGCGTTTTGTCCCGGTGAGGTTGTTTGGTGGCTGTTCACCGGGAGGAGTTGAGACGGCTGCTGGGGCGAGGGTGTTTGAACCGTTCCGGGTTCGGTAGAGACTCGATTCCATGAAAGGATCGAGTTATGGCACGTCCCTCTTCCTACCCCGCTGAGCTGCGCAAACGAGCGGTTCGTATGGTCGCCGAGGTTCGCGGTGACTATCCGAACGAGTCGGCCGCGTTGAAGGCGGTCGCTCAGAAGCTCGGCATCGGTTCCGCCGAGACGCTGCGGAACTGGGTCAGGCGGGACGAGATCGACTCCGGGCAGCGTCCGGGGACGACCACGGAGGAGTCCGCCGCGATGAAAGCGCTGAAGAAGGAGAACGCTGAGCTCAGGCGGGCCAACGAGATCCTGAAGGCTGCTGCGTCTTTCTTCGCGGCCGAGCTCGACCGGCCACACACGCGCTCGTAACGTTCATCGACGAGCACAGGGACCGCTTCGGCGGCGTCGAGCCGATCTGCCGTGTGCTGACCGCACACGACTGCAAGATCGCCCCCTCCACCTACTACGCCCACCACAAACGCCAGGCCACGCCCGCGGCCCGCACCCTGCGCGACGCCGAGCTGAAGACCCTGATCGCCCAGGCATTCGAAGCCAACTACCGCGTCTACGGCGCCCGGAAAATCTGGCGGCATCTGAACCGTCAGGACGTCACGGTGGCCCGCTGCACCGTCGAGCGCCTCATGCGCGACCTCGGGATCAACGGTGCGGTCCGCGGCCGGAAAGTGATCACCACCGTGGCCGATGCAAGCGCGGAACGTGCCCCGGACCTGCTGGACCGCGACTTCGTCGCTCCGGCCCCCAACCGTTGTTGGGTCGCTGACTTCACCCACGTCGCCACGTTCGCCGGCGTCGTCTACGTCGCCTTCGTCGTGGACACCTTCTCCCGCCGCATTGTCGGCTGGTCCGCGGCCAGTTCGAAAGAGACTCGGCTCGTCCTGGACGCCCTCGAGATGGCCCTGTGGCAACGTAACCGCGACCAACACCCCCATACAGAAGGTGAGTTGATACATCATAGCGATGCCGGGTCGCAGTACACGTCGTTCGCGCTCGCCGAGCACCTCGACCGGGCCGGGATCGCCGCGTCCGTCGGATCGGTCGGCGATGCATACGACAATGCCCTGATGGAGTCCACCATCGGCCTGTTCAAGGCCGAGTTGATCAAGCCGGGTCGCCCCTGGAGGACGCTGTCGCAGGTCGAACTCGCGACGGCCGAGTGGGTCGACTGGTACTGCCACCGCAGACTCCACGGTGAAATAGGGCACATCCCACCCGCCGAATACGAGACCAACCACTACCTTGCCAACGCGAAACCCCAGGTCACAAACACAATCTGAAGTCTCTACCGAACCCGGAACGGTTCAGTTCCATGTTGTGGGTGGGGCAGGTGTCGCCCTTCGGTCGTCCGTTTCCGTGGGCTCGCTCCTGTCTGATCCCGGAGCGCCCTCGCTTAACCCCGTTTGCGCCCTGCAGGGACGGGCCGGCCACCGGTACTACCGAAACATGACGCGACAACGCCCGTATCCCAGCGACCTCTCCGATGCGCGCTGGGAACTGATCGGGCCCATCCTCACCACGTGGCGAGTCGAGCGCAGGGGCAGGGGTCTGGATATCGGCCGGCCGCCCGGGCACGACCTGCGCCGCCTGATGGACGCCATCCTCTACGTCGACCGCACCGGCATTGCCTGGCGTTACCTGCCACACGACTTCCCGCCATGGGAAACGGTCTACGGCTACTTCGCCGCCTGGCAAAAGGAAGGCGTCTTCGACCAACTCAATGGCCTCCTGCGGCGCTTGGTGCGGGAGGCCGAAGGCCGCGACGGCGAGCCAACCGCCTGCGTGCTGGACGCGCAGAGCATCAAGACCTCCGCGAACGTGCCGGCGACCGGCCAAGGCATCGACGCCGGCAAGAAAATCGCAGGCCGCAAGCGCCACATCGGGGTGGATACCCTCGGCCTGCTGCTGGCGGTCTGGGTCACCGCGGCGAGCGTTTCCGATCCGACAACGTCGGCGGCATACACCTGATGTCCCACATCGCCGCCACTCGTCCCCGCGTGACCAAAGCATGGGCCGACTCCGGCTACCGCACCAAAGCCATCGACCACGGCGCCCGACTCGGCATCGACGTCGAAGTCGTCCAACGCGAGCCGGGTGTCAAAGGCTTCAAAGTGATCCCACGGCGCTGGGTCGTTGAGCGGACCTTCGGCTGGCTCATGCATCACCGCCGGCTGGCCCGCGACTACGAAACCCACCCTCACCGGTCCGAAGCCATAATCCACGTCGCGATGATCGATCTGATGAGCCGCAGACTCACCCGCGAATCCACCCACAACTGGCGCGACACCTGAACCTCGAACCAAACAACCTCGCCGGGACAAGACACTCTATTAGAGCTCGTAACACGATCTTGGCGAGGAGCTTCGGACTGGCTCGGTATGGCTGCTCACACTGGCGGCCTGATCGTCTTCGGGTGATGCGGCCTGTGCTTCCGGTACGGTCGCGACATGACTGGCGTGTTCGACGTGGCCCAGGCTCTAGACGGCGGAATCACCGACCGGGAGCGGGCGTGGGCATTCGTCCGCGGCTTCGCCGCTGCTTGGGGCGAGCCGTTGACCGAGGACGACGGCACGCCAGCAGCGGAACTGGCGCGGGCCGAGGCGACGCTCGGCTGCTCCCTGCCGGCCGTGTTGCGCGAGTTCTACACGCTGCTGGGTACGCAGGCCAGCCTGATCGCCAACCAGGATCCGCTGCTGCCGGCCGCCGAGATGTTCGTGGATGACGAGTGCGGCGGTTCCTCGTCTTCCGTAGCGAAACCCAGGGCTGCGCGTTCTGGGGCGTGCGCCTGCGCGACCTTGATCAGGACGATCCGCCGGTGCTCGTCCAGGCACGGCACGGCTGGGTGCCGTTCTTGGACCGGGTGTCTCTGGCATGCGTCGAGCTTGTACTGAGCGAGGCACTGTTCGGCGGTGGAGGTCGGCTGTACAACGCGTGCGAGCTGCCGTCGGACCTGCTTGGGGCGGTGCCCGAACGGTTCCAGCGGGTCGCGTTGCCCGATTATCCGATGTGGACGGATCCGGAGGACTTTCCGGTGCGTTGGTTCTCCGCCCCGGGACAGTTGCTACGCCAGGACGGGTTGGGCGTCCACAGCTGGCTGCACGTTCGGGGCCGGACCCGGGCCGACCTGGAGGCGATCTGCGAGACCGTTCCCGGACGGTGGGCCCTGGGATACACCGAGTCACTGGACGCCGAACCGCTGCCCTTCTGAACCGTCATGATTCGGGCCTGTTGAGACGTCTCCAGCAGATGAGGCTGCAGGCCAGGGATACGAAGGCGTCGTGGAGTTCGGTGCGTCGTTCCCAGCGGACGGCGAGTCTTTTGAAGTGGTGGAGCAGGGCTAAGGTCTGCTCGACGACGTAGCGGAGCTTGCCCAACCCCTGGATGTTCGGGGCCCCTTGCGGGAGATGACCGGCAGGATCCAGCGTTTGCGCAGCTCGTCGCGGTTGGCGTTGGAGTCGTAGCCCTTGTCGCCGAGCAGGGCCTCGGGGCGTCTGCGGGGACGGCCGGGGCGGCCTGCGACGGGGGCGGGATGCCGTCGACCAGGGCGAGGGTCTGGGTGACGTCGTTGACGTTTGCCGCGGTCGTGATGACCTTGAGCGGAATGCCGCGTCCGTCGCAGATCAAGTGGTGTTTGCTGCCCGTCTTCCGCCGGTCGACCGGCGACGGACTGGTGTCGGAGCCCCCTTTACCTTGTTCGTGGTCCCGCAATGGGGCTCCCGGCCTTCCGGTTCGGTATGACTTGGGCCCCTTGTCGATCATGGTCGAAAAAGTGGTGTCACCGGGCCGGGAGGCATTGGCAGACCGCTGATCAGGGGCATGACTGCTCGCCTTGCTCGTCGAGGTGAAGCATGCCTTCGTAACGTGGATACCGGCACGCTGATGCCGCAGGGGAGGCCGGGGAAGTTCTGTCGGGGAGGGGTTTGTGCACCACGAGAGAGAAATCGACGTCTATCTCGGTCTGGACGTCGGCAAAGGTGAGCATCACGGCACTGCTATCACCCCGGCAGGCAAGCGAGTTGGAACCATGCTCTCCTGTCCGACCCCGTCCTGACCGGCATGTCCCGTCAGCAACTGAGCCACCTCACCGACACCTTGGCCGTCGACGGCGACGTCAAGAGAAAAC
Organism: Streptomyces sp. NPDC057950; assembly: GCF_042887295.1. Taxonomy (NCBI): domain Bacteria; kingdom Bacillati; phylum Actinomycetota; class Actinomycetes; order Kitasatosporales; family Streptomycetaceae; genus Streptomyces; species Streptomyces sp. NPDC057950. Next base: position 4,682 of record NZ_JBHVPP010000036.1, on the reverse strand, counting down.
GCCCGCCCCGACTCACCTTCCCCGACCAGGTCCTGGCAGCCGTCCTTCACCTGCGGGTCGCCCTGGCCGCGGAACCTCTCGCCGTGCTGTTCGACAGCAGCCGGACCGCCATGCACCGCACCCTGCTGAAGATCAGGACACTGCTGAAGGCGCACAACATCGTCATCCCGCCGGCAGACACCCCGCCCTCCGCCCTCACAGCCCTCCAGACTCGGGTTCAAGCCCTGAGCGGCGACCCCAGCAACATGATCAAGACAACGTGTTAATGATCTGCAAGCCCTTAGCGACAGGACAAACAGCTGGGTGTTGACCCCGCGAGAACACAACTCTTCACGCGCTTCTTGGACGCGTCGGGGGCGGGCTCACTCCTCCACCGACCCCGCCGCGACAGCGTCCAGCTGCTCCTTCGACCACGAGAGGCCGCCGGCTCGCAGGTCTTCGACCACCGCGCGCACCCACTCCAGCTCCGCGGCCGTTACGGCCTGAAGGTACTCGGTCTCCAGGCGGGTGATGCGCGGCAGCCCCCGCTCCGCCTCTACGGCCATGGCCGCTTGCAGTCCGTCGAGCTGCTCCGCGAGGGCGTCGGACCGCCGCTGTAGTACGGCCGTCATCTCTTCGGGTGTGAGCAGCAGCAGATTCGAGAGGGCGGCCGGGAACTCCGGGAACTCCTGCTTGGGCGCGGAGAGCATCTCCTCCAACCAGGTGCGGGCGGTCTCGCGCCCCGCGTCGGTGACTTCGTAGACGGTCCGCTCGGGGTACTGCTGATCGCGCCCGGTCTCGCGGACCGCGATCAGCCCCTCGCCATTGAGTCGCTCGATCGTGCGGTAGAGGCTCGCGCGCTGCCTGACGTTGACGACCTGCTCCTTGCCCCAGTCCTTGACCAGCCGCTGGATGCCGTACGGGTGCAGCGGCTTGTAGTGCAGGAGGGCCAGGACGGTCAGGGCGAGGGGGGAGCTGCGGGGAGCAGATGTGGTCATGGGCTCGATTCTAGCCCCAGAAGAACTAGTTGACGAGATACTAGTGTCGATGAGACTATCAAATCGTCAACGCGACATCGCCCCGAGAGGAACCACCGAGATGTCCCTCACCGAGCGCATCCACTCCGACCACGACCTCGTCAAGCACCTCGGCAACTGGACCGAGGCCGGCCACTTCGAGATCAAGGCCCGCCACGGCGCCGTCGTCCTCGACCTCCGCTCCCCCGACCTCCCTGACGACATCGAGATCGACCTCGACCTGGAACGGGCCATGGTCAAACTGCTCGTCGACGACGGCACCTCTATCGACCACTGGAACCTGAGGTGGACCGCCCGCGGCAAGATCAAGGGCTCTCCGTCCGCATCCACCCACGACACGGCGGCCAGCAGCCGCGTCCGTCTGTCTGGCTCTGCGACACACAGCGAGATCCGCATCCAGCGCGCCGGCATCGCGAACCTGTCCGCAATGTTCTCCCGTGCGTACGTCCAGGATCTGCGCCACGCATACAAGAGCGGCGCCGTACCGACGATCGACGACCCTGCCAGGGGGCACCAGTCATGACCCCCAACGGCAAAGTCCGCACCGCGCTCGTCATCGGCGGCGGTATCGCGGGCCCGGTCGCCGCGATGGCCCTTCGCCAGGCAGGTATCGAGGCCACCGTCCACGAGGCGTACGACTCCACGGCCGATGGGGCCGGAGGCGGCATGACCATCGCCCCGAACGGCCAGAACGCCCTCGACGCGATCGGCGCGGGCGACCTCGTCCGCGCCATCGGCACACCGGTCACCGCCATGGGGCTACGGAGCTGGACGGGCAAGCACCTCGCACAGTTCGCCCCGCCCTCCCGCCTCCCGGCCCTGCAGTTCGTCTGGCGCGCCGACCTCTACCGGGCGATCTACAACGAGGCGGAGCGCCGCTCCGTCCCCATCCACCACGGCAAGCAGCTGACCGGCACGACGGACACCGCCTCCGGCATCACGGCACACTTCGCGGACGGTACGCAGGCGAGCGCCGATGTCCTCATCGGCGCCGACGGCATCCGCTCCACGGTCCGCTCCCTGATCGACCCGGATGCACCAGAGCCGAACTACGCCGGCCTGGTCTGCTTCGGAGCGCGGATGCACCAGTCAAAGATGCCCTCCACCGACGGCGTCATGTACATGTGCTTCGGCAAGCGCGCGTTCTTCGGCTACCAGGTCTTCGACGACTCCTCGGCTGTGTGGTTCGTAAACCTGCCCCACCGCGTCCCGATGACAGTCGCTGAGGCCCAGGCGATCGGCGCGAACGAGTGGATGCACACCCTGCTGAGCGCCTTCGCCGACGACCGCACCCCGGCCCTCGAGATGATCAGCCGTACCGACGTCGGCCAGCTCCTCATCACCGGCCCGATGGAGAACATGCCGGAAGTCCCGACCTGGACCCACGGCCGCACGACCCTGATCGGCGACGCCGCCCACGCCGCCTCGTCCAGCTCCGGGCAGGGCGCCTCCATCGCCGCCGAAAGCGCCGTCGAACTGGCACGCTGCCTGAGGGACCTGCCCTACAACCAGGCTTTCGCAGCGTACGAACAACTGCGCCGCCCCCGCGTCGAACGCATCATCAAGCTCGGCGCCCGCACGAACAGCAACAAGACCGCGGGCCCGGTCGGCCGCGTACTGCGCGACCTCGTGATGCCGGCGACAATGAAGCTTTTCAACCCGGAAAAGATGGCCTGGCAGTTCGACCACCACATCGACTGGGACGCGAAGGCAGCCCCGCTCACGTGCACTCCAGCCCGTCCTCGGCCGCGACGTCGGAATAGGCTAGGGCCTGTTTGAGATGTGGTCATAGGGCTTGCCGCATCAGGACGATTCGGATGGTGGCTTCGTATCGGACGGCTAGAGATCTTTAATGGTGCGGGTTACGTCGAGTCGTGACGGCTGCCGTGGGCCGCGCTATGCCGGGAGAATGAGGTATCCCGATAGCGGGGGGTTGACGGCCGAGGAACGAGCTCGGCGTGAGCAAGTCCGGCTCGCGGCCGCTGACCTGATCGAAGCCGGGGCCAGTGACCGGGAGGTGGCCCGACGGTTCAGAGTGACCCGGATGTCGGCGAACCGCTGGCGGCGGGCGTTGGCTTCAGGCGGTCGGCAGGCCTTGGCTTCCATGGGCCCCGGCGGCGCCCGCTGCAAGCTCGATGCGGGACAACTCCGCGTGCTGGAGACAGTGTTGGATGACGGCCCGGCCGTCTCCGGCTGGAGTGACCAGTGCTGGACGCTGGCCCGGATCGCCGAGATCGTGCGCCGCCGGTTCGGCGTCGAGTACACCCTGGCCGGGCTCGACCTGCTGCTGCACCGCATCGGCTGGAGTGTGCAGGTGCCCTGCCGCAAAGCCACCGAGCGGGATGAGGCGAACATCGCCGCGTGGAAGGACGAGCAGTGGCCCGTCATAAAAAGAGGGCGGCGGACTTGGGCGCCTGTCTCTGCTTCGAGGACGAAGCCGGCCAGGGCCTGAGGCCGTCCAAGGGCCGCACCTGGGGCCGCCGGGGCCGCACCCCGGTGGTGCGGGTCACCGCCGCAGGCACCAAACGTGTCTCGATGGCGGCGCTGATCTGCACCAAAGCCGGCCACCGGCCCCGGCTGATCTACCGCATCCACCTCGACCGCGGCCCTGCCAAGGGCCGTCGCAAGGGCTTCAACGAGACCGACTACGCCCGCCTGCTCAATGCCGCGCACCAGCAGCTCGGCGGCCCTATCGTTCTGGTCTGGGACAATTTGAACACGCACGTCAGCCGCACCATGCAGGACCTGATCGCCGCCCGATTATGGCTGACCGTCTACCAACTCCCGCCATACGCTCCCGATTTCAACCCTGTCGAGGGCGTGTGGTCGCATCTGAAAAGATCGCTGGCCAACCTCACCAAACACAGTCTCGACCAACTCACCGCGTTGGTGAAAACGCGGCTGAAACAGATGCAATACCGCCCTCGGCTCATCGAGGGCCTCATCGCCAAAACCGGGCTCGACCTCTGTGACTGAGCGTTGTAGACGGCCTGACCGGCCAAGTACGGCGCTCGGCCACTCTTGTGGCACGGAATAGCTACCAGCACCGCGGTTCCAAGCATCTTGGCGCGCTGATGATCTTGGCCGCGAGCGGGCCGGGTGGCACGGCGGCGCCAAAGGCCGTCGGCAGTCCGGAAGCAGTCTGCGCCCCACGACGGGTCAGAGGGACCTCGTCGGCAGTTCCAGGACCGCGCGTCCGGCGTCGCGGACATCCGCATCCGCGTCCGCTGCGAGTCGTCCGAGCGCGGCGCGGACGTGCAGGCCCGGCCGTCGAGCCAGGGACCATGCGGCCCAGAACCGGACCCTGCGATCTGTGTCGTCGGTGCGGGCCACAAGCAGGTCGGTCACCGTCTCGTCATGCGATGAGCCGAGGGCCGCCACGGCTGCCCCTCTGACCTCGGGGGCGGGATCGCGGGTGCCAGCAATCAGGATGGCCAGGGCCCGCGGGGGATCCCCCACGCCGAAGATGGAGCCGAGGGTGCTCATCACGTCGGCGCGCACCCGCGGGTCTGGGTCGGACGCCGAGTCGGCGACCGTCGCGAAGTACTTTGTTCCGCCGAAGTCGATGACACTTACGAGTTGGTGCGTGATAGCGCGTGGGCCGTGCTTGTCCTGCTCATGGCGCCCGTCAGGTGGTGATGCTGCGGTCGGATACCAAGGTGGCGA